>JAEWYE010000074.1 GCA_023458755.1 Bacillota bacterium
CCCAATTAAAAACCTATATCCATAAATACAATGCTTTTCCTATGCGCCCTCTCAAGTGGCAGTCACCTAAACAGGTGCTTCATGATTTCTTTACTCTTGGTGTAACATATCATTGACAAACCTACAACAGGAACGTGAATCCTTCTGAAAATTAAGCGTTGAGCCAGTGAAAGCTTTTTCCGCTGTAATCCAAAACGCCTTCCTCTTTCATGCGGGAAAGCTCCCGGCACATGGCACTTCGGTCCACACATAAATAATCTGCCAATTCGTTGCGGTTAAAAGGGACGGCAAATCGGTAGGAACCGCTTTGCTCCATTTGATCGTAGAAATAGGCTTCAAGCCTGCTCCTTATGGTTTTGTGGGTGATAAAAGACATCTTGCGGTTGAGCATTGCATTTTTTTGCGCCATAATCCGCAGCAGATTGGTAACAAGCTGCTGATGGAACGGGCAGGCGGACTGACAGGTGTGCACGATTCTGGCAACGTCCAGCAAAAGCACTTCGCACGGCTCCAATGCAATTACCGATACCGGCATCACCTTTTGCCCCATGCAGGCAAAGGTTTCGCCAAACATGTCCCCGGCTTCCAAATTACCGATAATCATGGAATCGCCCAGCATGTTCTCTTTGATCACCTGCGCTTTTCCTGTAATCAGAATTCCTACCGCGGGCGCAGACTGACCCGCCAGGAAAATGAAATCTTCCTTCGGGTAACTTTGTTTGCGGCTTCCCAAGCATTTCAGCATGCCGGGGATGTCGCTTTCTTTTATATCCAAAAACAACCGGTTGTTTTGTAATAAAGAAAACATATCCATTCTGAAATTTTTCTCTTTCTTTTTCAATTTGTTGCAACTGCAACGTATTTTATGAAATCAGTATAGTATACTACATCCAGAAAGTAAATACAAAAGGCCAAAAACAAAACAACAAAAAAATAAATATGAGGTGAACTTTCTATGATACGTAAAATAATAAAGATCGATGAAGAAAAGTGCAACGGCTGCGGACTTTGCGCCAATGCCTGCCATGAGAACGCCATCGCCATTATAGACGGCAAGGCAAAGCTAATTCGGGACGATTATTGTGACGGTTTAGGCAACTGCCTGCCCGCCTGCCCAACCGAAGCGATTTCCTTTGAAGAAAGGGAAGCGGCGGAATACAACGAAGAATTGGTTAAGGCACGTCAGGCCGCTCTGCAGCAGCCGCAATCTCCTTGCAGCGGCGGAGGATGCCCGGGCTCCAGAGCTAAAGCGATTACCCATACGGCGAATCCTCCTGCTGCTCCTTCTGTAAATGCGGAAAGCCAGCTGATGCAGTGGCCCGTGCAGATTAAACTGGTACCCATTCACGCGCCGTACTTTGAAAACGCAAACCTTTTGGTAGCGGCAGACTGCAGTGCTTATGCCTATGCGGATTTTCACAACCGCTTCATCAAAAATCATATTACCCTGATTGGCTGTCCAAAATTGGACGAAGGCAATTACGCGGAGAAACTTACTGAAATTCTCAAAAACAACAACATCAAAAGTGTTACGGTGGTACGTATGGAAGTTCCGTGCTGCGGCGGTATTGAAAACGCCGTAAAGCAGGCGCTTATGAACTGCGGCAGACTGATTCCGTGGCAGGTAGTCACCATTTCAACCGAAGGAAAGATTTTAGACGAATAATTTGGAATTATGTGCTAAATATATTGCACAAATATAAAAAATACTGTAGAATTTAGATATAAATGAGCTTTGAAAAAATGTGAGATTGTTCAGAATAAACAACTCGAATCTGCGGAATTGTAACTGATGCATTCACTGAATTCATTTAGAAGTTTCTCGATTACTTCGATATTTATGAAATAGGAGATGTTTATATGGAAGACAAGTATATTAAAAACATGGGGTTCGCAACCGTTTTGCCGTTTGCGGATCAGGTAACCTATCAGCCGGGGCAGATTGTCAGCAAAACGCTGGCGCAGAACCAAGCACTTAGCCTAACCCTTTTTGCCTTTGACAAGGGCGAAGAAATCAGCACTCATGAATCCACCGGCGACGCCATGGTGGTTGCGCTGGACGGAACAGGAGAAATCACCATTGACGGAGAAAAATATACCCTTCACGCGGGTGAAACCATTGTCATGCCATCCAAAAAGCCGCACGCGGTATTTGCCGCGGAGCAGTTTAAAATGTTCTTGGTAGTTGTATTTCCAAATCAACAGAATACAGGAAAGGAGGGAGCATGATGAAAGCTGTTATTGACCGTTCCGGCTGTATCGGCTGTGGTCTGTGTGCCGGAACCTGCCCGGATGTCTTTCAAATGGCAGACGACGGCCTTGCGGAGGTTTATGCGGAAGTAGATGCTTCGGTAAAAGACCTCGCGGAAGAAGCCCGCGATAACTGCCCGGTTTCCGTTATTTCACTGGAGGACTAGTCTTTTCGCTCTTGGGGCGGCGAAGCCGCCCCCTCCCCTATGGGCGGATGCATATCAGCACAACATAAAGAAAAATATTTTTGAATGCTATCAAAGTGTTGCAGGCGCAACAGATTTTACATTTAAATTTTCATAAAATTAGAGCGACAAAAAACACGGAGATGTTTTAACCTGTTTGGTAAAACAGAAGCAGGACGGGCGGAACGACAGCTCCGCAAAAGAAAGGATCGTAATGATTATGTCAGAAATGTTTTGTTTTCAATGTGAGCAAACAGCCGGGTGCAGTGGATGCACAGGCAGAGCCGGTGTATGTGGCAAGCCCGCAGATACCGCAAACTATCAGGATGAATTGACCGGCGCGCTTATTGGACTTGCCCGTGCGGTAAACGGAAACGAGCCGACCGCAGAAGCCAACCGCGCAATGCTGGAAGGTTTGTTTACTGCCATCACCAATGTGAATTTTGACAGCGAAGCCGTGCGCCGCCAGATTGAAGCGGTTCATCAGGCAAAGTCTGCTTTGGTTCCCCAATGCGGATGCTGTGCCTCTCCCTGCGTAAAAAACGACGATTATGATATGAAACAGGTTTGGAACGCGAATGAGGATATTCGTTCCCTGAAATCCCTGATTCTGTTCGGTCTGCGCGGCATGGCGGCTTATGCGTATCATGCGCTGATGCTCGGTTACACCGACGACGAAGTAAATAACTTTTTCTACAAGGGCATGTTTGCAATCGGTGAGGATTGGGGCATGGATGAACTTCTGCCAATCGTAATGGAAACTGGTAAAGCCAACCTGAAATGCATGGAGCTGCTGGACAAAGCAAATACCGAAACCTATGGCACTCCGGTTCCCACAACCGTACCGCTTACCATTGAGAAAGGTCCGTTTATCGTAGTCAGCGGACATGATTTATATGATTTGAACCTTTTATTGGAGCAAACCAAGGACAAGGGCATCAACATTTACACACACGGCGAAATGCTCCCGGCGCATGCGTATCCCAAGCTGAAAGCTTACTCTCATTTGAAAGGCAACTTCGGCACCGCTTGGCAGAATCAGCAGAAGGAGTTCCAAAACATTCCCGGGCCCGTACTGTTTACCACGAACTGCCTGATGCCGGTAAAGGACAGCTACCGTGACCGAATTTTCACCACTGAAGTTGTGGCATATCCGGGAATGGTACATATTGACGACAACAAAGATTTTACGCCTGTGATTGAAAAAGCGCTGGAACTGGGCGGCTACACCGAAGACCATCCGATGACCGGCATTAACGGCGGCACACAGGTAACAACCGGATTCGGTCACGGAACGGTGCTTTCCGTTGCGGATAAGGTAATCGATGCGGTAAAAGCCGGAGCTATTAAGCACTTCTTCCTTGTCGGCGGCTGTGACGGTGCAAAGCCGGGACGCAACTACTACACTGACTTTGTAAAACAAACACCGAAAGATACCGTTATTCTGACTCTTGCCTGCGGTAAATACCGTTTCAATGACCTGGATTTGGGTGAAATCGGCGGACTGCCCCGCATTATGGATATGGGTCAGTGCAATGACGCCTACAGCGCAATCCGCGTAGCTTTGGCATTGGCGGAAGCCTTCAGCTGCGGCGTAAACGAGCTGCCGCTCACGCTGGTGCTCTCGTGGTATGAGCAGAAAGCGGTTGCCATCCTGCTGACTCTGCTTTCACTCGGTATTAAGAATATCTACCTTGGGCCGACACTCCCCGCTTTTGTTTCCCCAAATGTTCTGAACTATTTGGTGGAAAACTTCAACATCAGCCCGACATCCACCCCGGAGAACGACCTGAAAAAAATTCTCGGATAATTCATAAAATCATGAAGCTGCCTCAGAATGGAAACATTTTGGGGCAGCTTTCAATTTCTTTATCTTCTGTTTATGCTGTGTTTATAAATATTGGATATAATAAAAATATAGAGCCATCATCGTATATGGAGGATATAAATTTGCAGGATATTATCATCGGCATTATGAACCAGTTCGGTTATTTCGGCATTGCTTTTTTGATTGCGCTTGAAAATATTTTTCCCCCGATTCCCTCGGAAGTCATCCTGACTTTCGGCGGATTTATGACAACCAAATCCAGTCTGACGGTATGGGGCGTGATTCTGTCAGCCACAATCGGCTCAATTTTGGGCGCGGCGGTACTGTATAGTATCGGCAGGTGGCTGAGCCCGGAACGCCTGGAGCGCTGGCTGGAAGGCAGGCTGGGCAGAATACTCCGTTTAAAAAAAGAAGATGTGCAAAAGGCGGACAAATGGTTTTCACAGCGCGGCAAGCGCACGGTGTTCTTTTGCCGCTTTGTCCCGATTGTGCGAAGCCTAATTTCTATTCCGGCGGGCATATCGCGCATGAATATGGGCATTTTTCTGCTGTTAACCGCACTGGGAACAGCTTTGTGGAATATTGTTCTCGTTTATCTCGGCGTACTGTTTGGAGCTTCGTGGGAAACCGTTGCCGGATATATAAATACCTACTCAACAATTTCCGCCGTCATTTTAGCTGTTCTGGTTGCATTACTGGCTTATCTTTATTATAATAGGAGAATCAAAAATAAGGCAAAAGCGGAAGCACCCGCTAAAAGCACAAAAAACGAGGAAAAATAATTGGTACAAGTTTACTACTGGATTCAAGATATAGACAACGCCATCCTTAACTTTATTCAGCTTTATTGGCACAATCCTGTTCTGGATAAGTTTTTCCCTGTGATTACCTGGCTTGGAGAATACGGCGCGTTGTGGGTGGCGGTCACACTGGTACTGCTTCTCACCCATAAATACCGAAATTACGGAATTATGCTGTTGTTCGCGCTTATATTGGTGGGACTAACCGGAGAAATCATTCTAAAGCCGCTGATTGCGCGGATGCGTCCATGCAATTTCAATATGGCAATGCCTATGCTGGTTGCAAGGCCGACGGATTATTCGTGCCCGTCCGGACACACCTCTTCCTCGTTTGCGGCGGTAGTCGTCCTTTGGAAAGCAAACCGAAAATTTCGAATTCCCGTACTGCTGCTCGCGGTGCTGATTGCGTTTTCCAGAATGTATCTGTATGTACATTATCCGTCGGATGTTTTGGCAGGTTTGGCACTTGGCCTATTGTGCGGCGTAACCGCGGTTGCCGTATTCTCTGCTGATTACCGAAAGCTTCGGTTTCCTAATAGGCATTAAAAGTACCGTCGTATCAATGGATGCGGCGGTATTTTTTTCGCGCGGGCTGGCTAATTAACATTTTTTGAGCTTTCCGCGCCTTGTTGTCGGTAAAGTGTATTAATTTTATTTTTATTATTGATCGAAAAATAATATTTAACGCAATTCTAACACGTCTTTATCCCTGTTTTAAAAATGAAACGATACAATACAGACATACTTAAAACGAACAATAAGGAGAGAAACATATGAAAAAAATACTATCCGTAGTTCTTGCGGCTGCCACCATTTGCGTTACAGCGGCAGGCTGTGGCACAACCACAGGCAGCTCGTCCTCCAGTTCCGCCGCATCTGTTGCCGCTTCTAAGGCGGATTCTTCCGTAGCATCCTCCGCGGCTTCTCAGGCTGTCACCGGCAGCATTACCGCCTCCGGTTCTTCCGCCCTTTATCCACTGGTAAAGGACGCGATTTCGAAATTTAAAAAGACAAACCCGGATGTTTCCATTACTCTGAATGCCGGCGGCTCCGGTACAGGTCTGAAACAGGTTTCCGACGGCACCGTGAATATCGGCAACTCCGATATTGAAGCTTCCGCAAAATTAACAAAAGATAAAGCCGCCGAACTGATTGATCACAAAGTGTGCGTCATCGGCATGGCACCGATTGTAAACAAAGACGTAGCCGAAAAAGTAAAGAGCCTGACCACGCAGCAGCTTGTAGACGTCTTTACGGCGAAAATTAAGAACTGGAAAGAAGTCGGCGGCCCGGATGAAGCCATCACGCTGGTAACCCGTCCTACCACTTCCGGCACACGTGCTCTGTTTAAACAATACGCGCTGAACAACAGCGAAGAAGCTTCCAACAAGTCCCTTGAGACCGACGATTCCGGCACATTGCTCCAAAGCGTATCCAGCCATAAGGGCGCAATCGGATATGTGGCGCTTTCTTACCTGATTAACAACACAAGCGTCAGCACAATCGCCATCGACAACGTAGAACCCACACTCGAAAACGTATACAGCGGCAAATACAAGGTTTGGGGTTATGAGCACATGTATACAAAAGGCGAAGCCACCGGCGCTGTAAAAGCGTTCCTCGACTATATGCAGTCCGCGGAGTACGGCAGCTCGGTTGAAACCCTTGGCTACAACGTAACTTCCAAAATGACGGCTACCAGATAAACTTCCGCCCGATACGGATTCCGATTCGAACATGTGATTTCTTAACAGAGTCCGTATTCTATATTCCATTTTTAAGTACAGGTTGAAGGCCGGCGGGGGAAACCCGTCCGGTCTTTTACCTTTCAAGAAAGTGCAGGAAATTTCATGGTCAAAAAAGAATATTTATGGCGTTCCATTGTAACCGCGTGCGGAATTTTTATTATTATCCTGACCATATCCATTGGCGCGTTTTTACTGTATAAGGGAATGGGTACTTTTACGACATACCACCACAGCATTGCGGAATTTCTGTTTTCATCCGACTGGAATCCTGCGGACGACTTTACCGGCGGGGGCAAGGTCGGTGCCGCGATTTTCATTGTCGGCTCCATCGTCATCTGTTTTTTGGCCCTGCTCATTGCCACTCCGTTCAGCTTGGCTGCCGCAATTTTTATGTCGGAAATCTCCCCGAAAATAAGCACAAAGTTTTTACAGCCTGCCGTTGAAATCTTCGTCGGTATCCCGTCCGTTGTATACGGCTGGGTGGGCTTAACTGTGCTGGTGCCTTTTATTGAAAAGGTGTTTCACCTGCAGTACGGATTCTCCGTTCTTGCAGGTGGAATTGTGTTGGCGGTTATGATTTTTCCGTCCATAACAAGCGTTTCGGCAGATTCCCTTCGAAATGTTCCCCATGAATACCGTGAGGCCGCATACGGCCTTGGCTCAACAAGATGGCAGGTAATAAGGCGGGTGATTCTGCCGGCCGCCCGCCCGGGCATTTTGACCGGAATCATTCTCGGTTTGGCGCGCGCGTTCGGTGAAGCGCTGGCGGTTGCCATGGTAATCGGCAAAATGCGGGCATTCCCCGACGGAATTCTTTCCCCTACCAACAACCTGACCGCCGCAATTTCTTCCGATATGGGCGGTGCAACCGAAGGCGGAGAATATAACATCGCGCTGTGGACCATGGCCTTTTTGCTGCTGCTCATTTCTTTCCTGTTCATTTTAGCGGTTCGTATTATTTCATCGAAAGGAGCAAAAGCAAGTGAAAAGGCGTCATAATATCGCGAAAATCAACGATCGAATCATGACGGTAATTCTTTACATAGTAGCGGGATTCTTTTTGCTCCTGCTTGCGGCATTCACGATTTATATTCTTTCCAAAGGTGTAAGTGAGTTCGATCTTTCGCTTCTGGCATTTAACGAAAACGGAATCGGCAACCAGTTTTTTAATACAGTTTATTTGGTGTTTCTCGCCCTGCTCATCAGTGTGCCAATTGGCATACTGGCCGGTGTTTATATGGCAGAATACGCAAAGCAGGGGCACTTTTCCAGCTTTATTCGTACCTGTATTGAAACGCTTTCCTCCCTGCCCTCCATTGTAGTCGGCCTTTTCGGTTATTTGGTTTTTGTGGTGATGACTCACTCGCAGTGGAATTTGATGGCAGGCGCTCTGGCGGTCTCTATTCTCAATCTGCCCCTTATTACCACTGTTACGGAAGATGCACTGCGGGCTGTACCGGCTACTTATAAGGAAGGAAGCTTTGCACTTGGGACAACACACTGGCAGACCATTTTTCATGTGCTGCTGCCTGCATGTGTACCGCGCATTATAACCGGAATTATTCTTGCGGCCGGGCGCGGTTTCGGCGAAGCCGCCGCGCTGCTTTACACAGCCGGTATGAGTACCGATATCAGCTGGAGTAATTGGAACCTAACCTCCCCGACCTGCCCGCTCAACCCGTTCCGTCCGGGTGAAACGCTGTCCCTGACCATTTGGGCATCCAGAACCGAAGCGGTTGCCCCAAATGCGGCACAAATTGCGGACATTTCTTCAGCGGTACTCATCCTAATGGTATTTGTATTCTGCATCGGCTCCCGCATTATCGGCAGGATTTTAAACAAACGGCTGGTCGGTGAAAGCTGTTGATTTTTCGGAACATTCCGGTGAAAGCAGAACGCTTCAAACGGCGAAAAAGGACGGCTATCCGCACGATAGCCGTCCTTTTTGCAAACCATTTGAGAACAAGCGATTTTATTTGCCCTGCTCTTCCGCCTTTTCGATTTTTTTATTGCGGAAGTAAAAGAAGATATCGGTGGATACCAAAATAATATTCGGAAAGTAGAACCAGAACGCAAGGTTGTAGGTTGCGGAAAGGAATTTTGCAACCAGTCCGCAGGCATATCCGAACAGAATGAAGCACATGAAGAACAGGCTTTTGCCCTTTGTGGAACGGGATTTGTAGGAACGGTAAATGGAAAGCGGCCACGAAGCGCCAAAGCTGATAATCATGATGGTCTCAAAAACACTGGCTAAAGCTAAAGCTGACATAATCGTCTGCATCCCCTTTTTCTTTTCATTAATTACTCGTGTCGGTGCGTATAAGTCGGCAGTAATTTCGGTGAAACGATTTCACTGGTGATTCCGGCCTCTTCCATTTCTTCCGCGTATTTGGCTACATGGTCGAGCGTCAGCTTGCCGACGGTGACATTCTTGCACTTTTTCGCCGCGTTGATACCGGCATTTCTGCCGAAAACGATAACGTCAAGCAGGGAATTACCCATCAGGCGGTTTCTGCCGTGCACACCGCCGGCCGCTTCACCCGCGACAAAGAGGTTGTCAATGTTCGTAAGGCTGTCCGCAGTAACCTGCAGGCCGCCGTTTTGGTAATGGAGGGTCGGGTAAACGAGAATCGGCACCTTGCGGATATCAATATCGTATTTTGCGTACATGCGCAGCATACCTGGAATGCGCTTTTCAATGGTTCCCTCGCCGCCCAGAATTTCAATCATTGGGGTATCGAGCCAAACGGCGGTGCCTTCGCACGCGGTCACGCCGTTTTCTCTTGCCGTACACTCACGGATAATCGAAGCGGAAGAAACATCACGGGTTTCAAGCGGATGCATAAATGCAACACCGTCTTTGTTGACCAGCATGGCGCCCAAAGAACGAACCTTTTCGGTTACCAGCGCACCGAAAATCTGCTCCGGAAAAGCGGCACCGGTCGGATGATACTGAAGGGTATCGGCATAAAGCAGCTTTGCGCCCGCGCGGTAGCCCAAAATAAGACCGTCTGCGGTTGCGCCGTAATGATTGGAAGTCGGGAAGCCCTGATAGTGCAAACGTCCCGCGCCGCCGGTCGCGATGATAACGGTTTTTGCGCGTGCAACCATGTATTCCTTGGTTTCCATGTTCATCAGAACCGCACCGGCAGCCTTGCCTTCATCATCTAGAATCAGTTCAACAGCCGCGGTGAAATCCACCACCGTAATATGGCGGTTCGCTACTTCGTCACGGAGTACACGCATGATTTCCGCGCCGGAATAGTCCTTCGCGGCATGCATTCTTTTGCGAGAGGTGCCGCCGCCGTGCGTGGTAATCATCGTTCCATCCGGAGCCTTATCAAACATAACACCCAGATCATTGAGCCATTTTACAGCCGACGGACCTTCCGTAACCAGTTTATAAAGAAGTTCCGGTGTATTGGCATAATGACCGCCGCCGAACGCGTCCAGATAGTGAATCATCGGAGAATCGTTTTCTTTGTCGGCAGCCTGAATGCCGCCTTCCGCCATCATGGTGTTTGCGTCGCCGATACGGAGCTTGGTAACAACCAGCACCTTGGCACCGCCTTCATGTGCCTCAATGGCAGCGGACGCACCCGCTCCGCCGCCGCCGATGACCAGAACATCCACGTCATAATCCACCTGGGAAAGGTCGATTTCGTCCGCACGGATACGGCTGTTCGCCTGCAGCAGGGCAGCAAGCTCATCCGGCACTT
The DNA here is from genome assembly GCA_023458755.1 of Bacillota bacterium. Taxonomy (GTDB): domain Bacteria; phylum Bacillota; class Clostridia; order Oscillospirales; family Acutalibacteraceae; genus JAEWYE01. The sequence continues at coordinate 10,531 of JAEWYE010000074.1, forward strand.
TTTCACCCTTGTTCGGGCCGATTTTTAAAACGGAAAAATGCTCCTGATTGTAATCGGGATGAAACTGGCGGAGCAGCTTATGTTTTTCGTCCGCGCTCATTCTTGCGGGCTCGTTATGAAGTCTTTCGTTTCTGGTGGCTTCCACTTTTTCTATGGAATCAAGCATTTCCTGTGTATACATAATCGCCCCTCCTTATTTCTCGATTTCTCTGTTTCGGTAAAGTTCCTTCATTTCCTCAACTGGCTTCTGCATCAGTTTTTCCATCAATTCTTTAAAGTCGCCGTTTTCGATTTGCTGAACACGGTCGGCAAGATGCGCGGATTTCGGAGCCAGATATTTACCGGTAAGTCTTCTTGCCAGCAGGGCAACCTGCGGGTGAGAAATTCCTGCCGGGCAGCGGGAAGAGCAGACACCGCACATAACGCAGTCAAAGGATTCCTCCGCGCACTTTTCGTATTCGCCGCGCTGTGCGTAGGCAATGTACTGCATCACGTTCAAACCCTGTGTGCAGCTTTTGGTACAGGCGTTGCAGCCGATACAGCTGTAAATCTCGGGATAAAGCTGCATCATAATCTGTTCGGTCGGCTTTATCTTGTTAATATCGTAAACCTGCTTGACAAGCGGGAAGAACGGCAGCGTTGCGATATACATGTTGTTCTCAACCTTTGTCTGGCAGGCCAGGCAAACCTTCAGTTCGCGGTCATTCTTAATTCGGTATATAGTGGCACACGCACCGCAGAAACCGTTGCGGCAGCCGCAGCCGCGAATCAGCTGGTAACCCGCGTATTCCATTGCGCCCATGATTGTAAGGCTTGACGGGACGACGTACTTTTTACCCATCAAGAATACTTTTACCATTTCTTCTTCCATCGTTTTGCGCCCTCTTTTCAATCAATATTCATTCGGCAGTTCATCCAGCTGATCGCAGCGGAAAACCGGGCCGTCTTTGCACACATATTTGTTGCCGATGTTGCAGCGTCCGCATTTGCCGATGCCGCATTTCATTTTCATTTCCATTGTGGTGAATACCTGCGTCTTTTTAAAACCAAGCTCCTGCAAACCCGCAAGGGTAAACTTAATCATAATCGGCGGTCCGCAGAGGACAACGGTTTTGTTGGTGTCAAAGTTCAGTTCCTTTACATAGTTCGGAACAAAGCCCACATGACCGTTCCAGCCTTCCTGTTCGCGGTCGATGGTCAAATAAACATTGGTGTTTTCGTCTTTTTGCCACTCATTGATAATCTCGTTGTAATCGACCAGATCGTCCTTGCTTCTGGAACCGTATACGATATCGACTGTGCCGTAGTTTTCACGGTAGTGACGCACGTAGTTGATAACGGAGCGGAGGGGCGCAAGCCCGATACCGCCCGCGATGAACAGCAGGTCTTTCCCTTTGAAATCGGTGTCCACCGGAAAGCCGTTGCCGTATGGGCCGCGAATCGTAATCTGCTGGCCAACTTCCATTTGATGCAGCCATTCGGTCACGCAGCCGCACTTTTTAATGCTGAACTCCATGTATTTTGTGTTGGTTGGGGAAGAGGTAATGGAGAACATCGCCTCGCCCACGCCGGGAATGGAAAGCATGGCGCATTGACCGGGAATATTTTTGAAGCAAACGCCGCCGTCCAGCGCGTTTACGCGAAAGGTTTTTACATCGGGCGTATCCATGCGGATATCGGTAACCACACCGAGCTTCGGGATTAAAGCTTCCTGCAAATTACTCATTTTCATTTCCTCCCAAAGCTTTGATTACTTTTACGATATTCATGGAAACCGGGCATTTCGCGAGGCATCTTCCGCAGCCGACACAGCCGTAAGCACCGTCGTTATTGGCCGGGAAATAAATCAGCTTGTGCATGAACCGCTGGCGGAATTTCTGCATCTGTGTGGTTCTGGGGTTTTCTGCTGCCATTTTGGTGAACTCCGAGTACATGCAGGAATCCCAGCAGCGGAACCGCTGAATGCCGTGACCGGTGTCATAGTCCCGAATGTCGTAGCACTGGCAGGTAGGGCACACAAATGTGCAGGTGCCGCAGCCGATGCATGCCTGAGAAAGTTCCTCCCATTTCGGGGAGTTGAATACTTCGTTGAGCGCGTCGCCATTTAACCCCTTAAGGCTCAAATCATGCAGCGGGAGTCTTTCCATAATTGCTTTGACCTCTGCTTTATGGCTTTCCAGCTTTTCTTCATCAGCGGAACCGGATGTTTCAAATACGGCTTTCACTGTTTCAGTCAGCGCGTCACCCTTTTCGGTAAGGCTGTTCCAGTAAAGCGTATCACCCGCAATCCATGCGGAAACATCCCCGGCCGGATTGACCGCGTCTATACCGAATGCGGAACAGAAGCAGGTTTCTTCCGGCTCGCTGCACGCGAGGCTAACCACAACGCCGTTGTCACGCCTTGTTTTGTAATAAGAATCAACCGGCTCCGCAAGGAATACTTTATCCAAAATGCCGAAGCTAGCGGCATCACAGGCACGCACACCGAAAACAGCGAACGGCTTGGTTTCGTCTCGGTTTTCAAGAATGGAAATCTGCTTGCCTTGGGTTTTAAAGGCGACTAAATTTTCACTTTGCGGAAAAAATAAATCCTTCGCGGATTTGACCGTATTGAGCTTGTCAAGGCGAACAACCGATTCGGGCGACCATTTGCCGAACTGTATCTGACCGTTGACTTCAACCGGCAGATATAATTCACGATTGCCGGAAATGGAGGAAAAAAGTTCTGCTAAGCGGCTTATGGCAAGTTTATACATCACAGATTTCCTCCCTTGTTCATAACAATGCTCGGCTCCACGTCGCCTTTGGTGAAATCGGTAAGCGGGCCGCGGGTTTCGGAATCGGCACCGGCTTGAAAGTCACCGTAAAATCCGTTGATATCTTTCATAAATTTACGATTAAGCAGATGGAGCGGAATATGCTGCGGGCAGACACGGGAACATTCGCCGCAGTCGGTGCAGCGCCCCGCCACATGGAACGCGCGGATGATGTGGAACATATTCTCTTCAAAGGAATCGGTGTTAGCTTTGCTCGCAATACCGGAATTATCGTTATCAAAAATGCATTTTTCGCAGGTGCAGGCGGGGCAGACATTTCTGCACGCATTGCAGCGGATACACTTAGAAAGCTCACCGCGCCAGAACGCAAACCGCTCTTCCGGCGTCATGGCTTCCAGCTTTTCCACCAGCTCAAAACGGTCTTCTTTCGGAAGAGGAAGTTCTTCATCCGCTGTTACGCGCTCGTCGTATACCATATGTTCCTTGCCTTTGCAGTTCAGACATTTGTCCAGCAGGACTTCGCTGCGTTTGCAGGTCTTTTCGCCGTAGATGGTTTGAATGAAAAGGTCGTCGCCGTTTTCTTCAATCTTTTCGATTCCTTTAATTCCCTTGTCACGGATTTTGTTAATATCCAGCATACCGTCACAGCCAATGCCGAGCACATAGATATTTTCACGGTTGACACGGTGCTCTTTGATGAGCTGATTCAGGCCGTAGGTATCGCACGGCTTTAAAAGCGCCAAAATTTTGCCGTCCTGCTTGCTTTCTTTGACTAAATATTTACTAAGGTTGCTTGCGCAGAACCCGTCGTATACAAATCCGTCCAGCTTGTCGGCGGTAAACACAGCCGGAGTCTGATCATAGAAAAATTCGCCGTTCTTCCAGCCGAACACGCGGTTGACGGTTCCGTCCGCAAGCAATTTTTCGGCTTTGTCTTTGATTAATCCAAAAATTCTTTGCATCTCAGATCCCCCAACTTCTTATTTTCACCCAGCTCATGAATGGTCTTCGAGAAATCATTCATGGTTGCGGAGAACTTCACACCCTCGGCGGCGGAAACCCATTCCACACGGGTACGTCCACGTTCAATGCCCAAATAGTCGAGCATGCTGAACAGCAGGGTCATTCTTCTTCTTGCGTAGTAGTTGCCGGTGGAATAGTGGCAGTCGCCCGGATGACAGCCGCACAGGATAACGCCGTCGGCACCTCTTTGGAACGCACGGAGCACAAACATGGGGTTGATTCTGCAAGAACAGGGAACTCGGATGATTTTGATATCCGCGGGGTAGGAAAGTCTGCTCGTTCCGGCAAGATCCGCGCCGGCGTAACTGCACCAGTTACAGCAGAACGCAACAATCAGCGGCTTGAATTCGCCGTTTTCGGTTTCTTTTATCGGCATATCGCATCCACCTCCGCCATAATTTGTTTATTGGAAAAGCCCTTCAAATCCATAGCGCCGGATGGGCAGGCGACCGTACAGGCGCCGCAGCCCTGACAGACCGCCTCGTTCACGTTTGCCACGCGGCGCGTTACCATTTTACCCGCAATGCGGAATTCTTTTTCAAGATAGGTGATGGCGCCGTACGGGCATACCTTTTCGCAGGTGGAGCAGCCGTTGCACAGCATTTCATCCGAATGCGATACACACGGGTTGCAGAGGAGCTTGTCTTTGGATAACAGTCCGATTACCTTTGCCGCCGCCGCCGAGGCCTGTGCAACGGTTTCCGGAATATCCTTCGGTCCTTGGCATACGCCGGAAAGATAAACACCCGCTGTCGGGCTTTCTACCGGGCGGAGCTTCGGGTGCGCTTCGGTGAAGAAATTGTTGGTGTCGATACTGGCGGTGAGCATCGTGGCAAGACCTTTCGCGGTCTCGTCCGGCTCAATCGCCGCGGCGAGAACAACCATGTCCGCCTCAATGGTAATCTGATCATTCGAGAGCAGATCGGAGCCTTGAACCATCAGCCTGCCGTCCTTCGGCGCAATCTTGCCGACCATACCTTTTATGTAATCAACGCCGTACTGTTCGACCGCGCGGCGGTAGAATTCATCAAAATTCTTGCCCGGGGTTCTCACGTCGATATAGAATACATGTACTTCCGTATCCGGATATTTTTCGCGTACCAGCATGGCGTGCTTTGCGGTATACATACAGCAGATTTTAGAACAGTAGGTTTTTCCGCAGTCGCAGGTGGAACGGGAACCGACACACTGTACAAACACAATCGTGTGCGGGTGCGTGTGGTCGGACGGGCGGAGCAGAATTCCTTTGGTAGGGCCTGCCGCGTTCATCAAACGCTCAAATTCAAGGGATGTCACGACATCCGGACTTTGCGAGTAAGCAAACTCGTCAAAATGCTCCAGTGAAATCGGCTTATAGCCGGTCGCAACCACAATCGCGCCGTACTCGCGGTCAATGAATTCGTCCCTCTGCTCAAAATCAATCGCTCCGGCGGTGCAGTTCTTTTGGCAGAGCCCGCATTTGCCGGTTTTAAACTTGATGCAGGCTTCGCGGTCGATAACCGGAACGTTCGGGATTGCCTGCGCGAACGGTATGTAGATGGCGCCTCGATTGGAAAGTCCCATGTTGAATTCACTCTTGGATTTGCGGGACGGACATTTTTCAGCACATACGCCGCAGCCGCTGCAAAGGTCTGCGTTGACACTGCGCGCTTTCTTCTTGATTTTTACATTGAAATTGCCGACAAAGCCGGAAACCGCTTCTACTTCGCTGTAAGTGTAAAGGGTAATTTTTTCATTGGATGCCGCGTCCACCATTTTGGGGGTAAGAATACAGGCGGCACAGTCCAGTGTTGGGAAGGTTTTGTCTAGCTGTGCCATTCTTCCGCCGATGGTCGGCAGTTTTTCAACGATATCGACTTCGTAGCCGGCCTCCGCGATATCCAGCGCGGACTGAATGCCCGCAATGCCGCCGCCGATGACCAGCGCACGCTTGACAACCGCGCTTTCGCCAGCGATGAGCGGCTGGTTCAGGTTCAGCTTTGCGATGGCGGTTCTGGCAAGAATAATCGCCTTTTCGGTTGCTTCCGCGCGGTCTTTGTGAATCCAGGAGCAGTGCTCACGGATATTCGCAATTTCCACCATGTACGGGTTCAGGCCCGCAGCGGCGGCGGTTTTGCGGAAGGTTGCCTCGTGCATTCTCGGGGAGCATGAGCAGACAACAATACCGGTCAGTCCATACTCTTTGATTGCCTTGCGAATCATGGATTGACCGCCCTCGGAACACATATATTGATAGTTTGCGGCATAAGCAACGCCGGGCTCGCTTTTTACCGCCTCAACAACGGCGTCCACATCTACCGTTGCGGCGATGTTGCTGCCACACCAGCAAACAAATACGCCTATTTTTTGCATGTACCCACTTCCATTCTACTGTGTTGATGATATCGGCGAACCGCCTCACGGCAACCCGCAAGACTTTTTGTATGGTATATGAATTTGTTATTTGCTGTATTTGCGGAACGCGCTCGCAAGCGCCTGCTGGGGCAGATGTTCGTTTAAAAGCGCCGGGATATCGTTTGGCGTCAGGTGGTTTTCGCCCTGCTTGCGGATGACGGTAAGCCGAACCGCTTCAATCAGCTTGGCCGGTTCCACACCTCTTGGGCAGCGTTCCACACACGCGAAGCAGGAAAGGCAGGTCCAAAGCGATTTGGACTTCATCAGTTCGGGAATATCGCCCTTTTCTACCATTGAAACGAATTGATGCGGATGAATATCCATTTCGTGAAACGCGGGGCAAGTGCCGGAGCATTTGCCGCATTTCATGCATTTTCTGGTATTGACACCGCTGATTCGATGGATACGCTGGGTCATTTCTGCTTTTGTCAGTTGCACGAATAATTCCTCCCGTCCGTTACTTTACGCCGAGCGCTTCTGCCAGAACCTCAGTGAAATAGGTAATCGGCAGGTCTTGCTCCGGTGTGTTTGCATCCAGATTGTACATGCAGAGCGGGCAGGCGGTAATAATCGCCTGGGCGCCGTTTTCAACAGCGGATTCAATAATGGTGTTGCATTTTTTCTGTGCAAGCTCCGGATTATCAACGGTCACGTAACCGCCGCAGCATTCGTTGCGGTACGGATATACAACAGGGGTCGCGCCGATTGCGCGGATAAAATCCTCCATAATGGTTGGATTTTCGGGGTTGTCAAACTGCATGGCGCTGCTCGGGCGGAGCAGCAGGCAGCCGTAATAGGCGGCAATTTTTTTGCCGGTAAGCGGCTTTACGACTTTTTTCCTGATTTCATCGAAGCCGACCACGTCACGGAGCATTTCCAGATAATGAAGCACCTTGGTTTCGCCCTCATAATCGGTATCCAGCTTTAAATAGTTATTTACCTTTGTTTTGATGTTGTCGTTCGTTTTCATATCGTTGTTCACGCGCTTAATCACATGGTGGCACGCAGAGCAAACGGTGACAAGGTCTGTTCCCAGGTCTCTGGCGGAAACAAGAGCGCGCACAGACGAAAGCTTTGTGGCAATTTCATCCTGCGCCATGGGGTAAACCGCTCCGCAGCACTGCCACTCCGGCAGTTCCTCCAGCGTGATTCCCAGTGCCTGTGCGGATTTGCGCGCGTATTCGTCCAGCTCTTTGGCTTTCGTTTTCAGCGTGCATCCCGGATAATAGCTAAAAGTCATATCGCATTTCCTCACTTTGATTTATGGTAGCTTGTATTCTAAAGCGAATTAAACCATCTGTTCCGGTTTGAATACCTCGTCAAATTTTTCAGCGGTGAGGAATTCTAAGGCGACACACGCTTCTTTTAAGGAGATATTTTCTTTATAAGCTTTCTTTGCGGTTTTTGCGGCGTTGTCATAGCCGATATAAGGGTTCAGCGCCGTTACCAGCATGAGCGAATTGTGCAGATTGTGTTTCATCTTTTCGCGGTTCGCGGTAATGCCGACCGCACAGTTTTCATTGAAGGAGGTCAGGCTGTCGGTAAGCAGGCGAACGGATTGCAGGAAATTATAGATGCAAACCGGCATGAACACATTCAGTTCAAAATTACCCTGAGAGGCGGCCATTCCTACCGCTACGTCGTTCGCGATAACCTGTACGGCAACCATAGTGACAGACTCGCACTGTGTGGGGTTTACTTTGCCGGGCATAATGGAGCTGCCGGGTTCATTTTCGGGAATATGGATTTCTCCCAAACCGTCGCGCGGGCCGCTTGCAAGCCAGCGAACATCGTTTGCAATTTTCATCATGTTTGCGGCAAGAGCCTTGAGCGCTCCATGCGCAAATACCAAGTCATCCTTGGAGGTAAGCGCGTGAAACTTATTTTCGGCGGTCACGAATTTTTTACCGGTCAGTTCGCTTACCGCTTTTGCCACTTCTTCACCAAACTCCTTCGGCGCGTTCAATCCGGTACCAACCGCCGTACCGCCCAAAGCCAACTCTTTTAGTCCGGGCAGAGAAAGCTCCAGCATGGCTTTTGTTTTTTCGAGCATATTGCGCCAGCCGCTGATCTCCTGTGAAAACTTAATTGGGGTGGCATCCTGCAAGTGGGTGCGTCCGCTCTTTACCACATCGTCATTTTCCTTTTCCAATCGCTTGAATGTTTCAATCAGCGCATCCATCGCGGGGAAAAGGCGGTCTTCAATTCCCATGACCGCCGCAATGTGCATAGCAGTGGGGAACGTATCATTCGAGCTTTGAGACATGTTAATATGGTCGTTCGGGTGAAGCAGCTTTTTGCCGCAGATTTCGTTTCCGCGATTCGAGATTACTTCATTTGCGTTCATATTGGACTGCGTGCCGCTGCCCGTCTGCCAGACAACAAGCGGAAAATGCTCGTCCAGCTTTCCGCTGATTACTTCGTCGCTGGCCTTTTCAATGGCAATTCTTTTTTCTTCATCCAGTTTACCAAGACGAAAATTCGCGATTGCGGCCGCTTTTTTCAGAATGCCGAACGCGTGTGTGATTTCGCGGGGCATAAGCTCGCCGCCGATTTTAAAGTTCTGAAAGCTGCGCTGTGTTTGTGCCGCCCAATATTTGTCGGCAGGCACCAGCATTTCGCCCATGGAGTCTTTTTCTATGCGGTATTCCATTGCGGTGTTTCCTCCTATTGATTATCATACAATGACACAGAGCAAGCGAAAGACTATGACGTTGTATCTTCGTCATAGTCTTTCTTTGCCTGCAACATTGCTTGCATTCTTTTTCTTAGCGAGTCTCTTTGATAACATTATAACGAACCTTGATAATGTTATAACAATCTTTGATAATATTATAACAAATAAAGCGATTTAATTGCAATAGAAATATACCATAATTATGGCAATATTCCCGTTGTTCTTTTGGTAATATTGCTGAATTTGATAAAATCCAACAATTATCGTTCTGTCCAAAAAATAAAGCTCACTCCGCCGGAATTGAACCGACTGGAGTGAGCTTCCAATGTTAAGCATTTAGAATCCTATCAGAAAGATTTTTAAAAACAATATAATCCTACAGCAGTCGCCTTTTTAAACTTAAAATGTAAACAATTTGCTTTCAAACACATTAAAAATAACGCTAAATTGGAATAAAATATTATTGACACTTCCAGAATTTTATTATAGAATTTAAGCACGTAATATTCATTCAAACCAATTGAAGGGGTGTTTCTATTGAGGAAAATGCGGCTTATGGTGAAACCAATCATTTTCATCTTACTTGCGGTAATCATTTTTTTAGGAGCCGGAGTAGTCAACCAAGAAAGTTCTATTACTCTTAATTTGTATTTGGTTGTAGGCATACATATTGCTGTCTATTTTGCGTTTGGGATATCATTAAGTTTAATAGATAAAAAGCTTATATTCCATTTTTCTCTTTTCCATCTGATTGTTTCTATTTTGTGCCTTTTAGGCATCGTTCTCATGTATGCGCTCTATGCCGTTTTACCTTATTTTATTTTAGCCAATATGAATGTCATTCAAATGCTTTTGGGCGGCTATGCCGGAGCAAACTTTCTTACTGCGCTTTTCAAAGACAGCAAAAGAAACACAGAAAATGTTATATGTCCTACGGAAGAAAGCAACTCATAATTGTCTTTCAATCAACATCCGTATCAATTAACCGGCCTTTATTCAGAAAACCGCCCTGCCGGAATTGTACCGAGCAGGGCGGTTTTTAGATCAAATACCAAATTAAGCAGCGGGGAATGGTAGCGGCAATTTCCCAGTACTTTTTCAACCCTCGGGTTTTTTACCAAATCCACATACTCCGCGTGCACCGCGATTTCCGCCCGATACTTATTCCGCAGACTGCTCGAGTCACTTTAAAAACTGCCAGTAAACTACATTTTTTTGCTGAAATAAGAATAGGACAGAAAAAACACAATTTCCTGAAGCCAAAGAGCGCCGATTGTAATAAAGGCTGGGACTCGATAATCCAGCCATACAAAGATAAATGCCAACACGGCAAACAGAAACGAAGCTGCCGTGTTCGCAATGGTATATGCTGCCTTTAAAATCTGAATGTTCCGTTCATCCTTTAAATCAATTTCTTCCTGTTTCAGCTTCTCCTTGGATGCAAATTTTTTATGCAGCAGACGGTAAATCGCTATGGCAGCAAAAGCGGAACCAAGCCCTGTGAACATTCCAAGGAGCATGTCTTCATTCCCGCTTGTTGATAACCCGCTTTTATATCCCACCGCACCGAACACCAACGAAACAATCCCCACAATCAGCAGCGTAATCCAATACCGATTGCTTTTCACCGATTTGCAAAACATTCTGTTTCCCCCTCATAAATAAAGATGTCTTCAATAGTTAAATGAAAGTAGTTTGCGATTTTAAACGCCAGAAGAATGGAAGGGTTATATCTTCCGTTTTCCAGCGAACCGATTGTCTGGCGCGAAACTTCCAGCGCCTCTGCTAATTCTTCCTGCTTAATGCCGTGCTGCTTTCTGATTTCTTCCAATCTGTTTCTCACTTTGTTACCCCACAATTATGGAAAGTAAACTTAACATTTTTAGTATAGCATTGTATGCTTTCAATGTCAAGCAGGCTTTCCATATTATTTTACTTCAAATAAAAAAGACTGAATCCATCATAAGATTCAAGTCCTTTTTAACTTAATATGCAATTACAATTCCACCGTCGTCGGCATATACGGTACTTAAACCACCGGATTTGAAAATAAGAACATCTTTAAAGTGATAGATTTTTTGGATTTCTTCCTTAAGCGACTGTGCTTTTTCTTTGGCGTTCACATGCGTGATGCCCAATATCGTGTTTGCAAAATCTATTTTGCTTTCCCCAATCATCTCGATGAGTTTATCAAAAGCTCTTTTTTCTCCTCTGGCCTGCGCTTTTAATTCAATTTCCCCATTACCGTTTTCACCCATAATCGGCACGATATGAAGAACTGAACCGATTATTCCTTTTAAATGACTGATTCGCCCATTTTTGATTAGATTCTCCAAGGATTGCAGAATAAAGAATGTTTTCAGATTTGAAATATAGCAGTTCGTCTCCTCTATGATTTGTGAGACAGATAATTTTTTCTCAATCAACTGCTTTATTTTTAAAGCGACCAGACTTTCCCCTGCCGATGCTGACTTGCTGTCAAAAACATGGATGAAGTGGTTGGCATCATCACCCATGAGCATTTCTTTGGCTACGACCGCACTGTTATAACAGCCGCTAAGTTTTGAGGATATAGTAACAACAAAATTGCTTTTGCATTTTTGATAAGCCGTTATAAAGTCATTAGGGGAAGGGCAGGCGGTTAATATCTTGCCGGTTCTGTCCTTCATTTTAGATAATAATGAGCCAGTAGCTAAATTTTTATCTGCAATCTCTTCCCCATCAATATGAATCGTAAACGGAATTCGTTCTATTGGGTGGTTAGGAGCAAATACTTCTTCATTGAAATCGACGCAGCTGTCTACTATGATATTGTTCTCCATGTTATACCTCTGTTCTGATTATTTAGGGTTGAATTTATCAGCACTGCTCATTTGCTTTTGTTAGTTTTTATACTTTTAAACTGGTTGTTCGTTAAATTAATTAAGCGCGTCAACTCTTGAATGTTTTTTTCACCCAGCCCATCGATCATGATGTCAAAATAGTTCATGATCTCCGCTTCTTTTGCGGTAACCTGATTTCGGCCGGAATCGGTGAGTGTGACCTGCATTTTCCTCCGGTCATTCTCGGCCATTTCCATGTAAATATAATCCTTTTTTCGCAATGAAGATAGAATTGATGTGATTCGCTGCCGTGTAACATGCAAAGAGTCGCTTATTTCTGAGGGACATATCTTCGTTCGGTGGGAACCCTCGTGCATATAGAGATACAGAAGCACACGCAATTCTCCCTGACAGAATTCCACCATGGAAGAAAACACTTCCATATCATACAGTGTTTGCAGCGATGCCGCCAAATTATTCCTAAGATCCAATTTTTCCGTGGAAATCCGTCCTTTCTCATATCATAAACAGTGTTTATATTCAACTGTATTTATTATACTTTGACTTCATTGGTCAGTCAAGAGAAAAAACCAATATCTCTATAGAAAACCTTTACAAAGAATCGCAAAAATGCTACTATAACAATAGTAATCGTTATTATTTTTTGCGCTTAAATTCGCATTTGATAAGGGGAGTATTTGTATGATTCCATCACTATTTGTGGGCCATGGAGCGCCTTCTATTGTCTTGGAAAATAATGAGTACACCGATTTTTTAAAGAAGTATGCAGGAACAATTCCAAAGCCGAAAGGAATTATCATTTTTTCGGCACACTGGGAATCTACGGTTCAATTGATCGGCAATGTGCCGCATTACAAAATGATTTATGACTTTTACGGCTTCCCCAATGAATTGTATGCAGTCAGCTATCCCGCAGCAGGAGATCCTCATTTAGCCCGGCAAATTCATAATACACTGCTCACAGATGGAATTGCCAGTGAAATGGATTCCGTCAGGGGAATTGACCATGGTGCGTGGACGATTTTGAAACTCCTTTATCCGGATGGTGAAATTCCGGTTGTAACTATGTCTGTTAATCCCCAATTAAAGCCGAAGGAGCATTATAAAATCGGCCAGAGCTTGCGAAAATTCAAAGAAGATGGCTATTTGATTCTTTGCAGTGGAGGAATTGTGCATAATCTGAGAGCTTTAAAATACGATTCGCAGAGGATTGATGATTGGGCATTGGATTTTAATCAATGGGTGCAAGATAAAGTGGAAAAGATGGATTTGGATGCCATTTTCGATTATCAACAAGCTGCCCCGTATTCCGGTTTGGCGGTGCCCAGAAGCGAACATTTTCTTAACCTGCTGATTGCTTTGGGAACAGCGAACCCTGCGAATACACCAATATTGCGCAAAAACATTTATCAATATGGCAATTTAAGCCTTGATTTATGGGAGTTTGCTTAACCTTTTAAGTGCTTGAAATGCTTCACATAAAATCTGAAGTTAACCGACGAATAAAAGCAGAACCGCAGAGGTATTGCCCCCCCTGCGGTTCTGCTTTCTCATAAAGTTATTGCTCCGTTTCGGCGTATGCCTCAGAATCAAGAAGAATATCATCCGTGTTGAGCCATTCACTGTTCGGACGGCAAATTAAACGGGAATCAATATAGGCCTGCTGAAGAGTGAGAATTGTTTGTCCTTGGTAATTGCCCGCGCGTGTAGGTTCTACCACAAGTGCCACATCCGCATGGCCGTCTTCAACAAGGCAAAGCGGCAGCATGAGGCTCATAACATTGCGGGTGGGGAAGAAGCATGGTAAAGCCGTCTTAAAATTCCAACGAACTTGTTTGCGTGCCATGTCAATGGCATCCTCTACACGGTTTCTCAGACGATTGTATATCTTATCCGAATTCTCCACACATTCACGAAGCTCAATGTAGAGCTTCTTTTTCCCCATACCGGATTGCGTTGCTTCAATTTCATTAAGAATCTCAAGAACATCCTTTTCATTGTGCAGTTCTTCACGCAAAAAACCAATTGGGAGTCTCGATATATTATCCAAAAGTATATGGTCATAGTCAGGATGTAAATCCCGTTCCAAATCGAACAGTAAGTCTTCCTTGCGTTCAAAATAAGATGCCGGCTGCGGAAGCGGGTTAAAATAATTGACAATACGCTTTCCAATACCACGTCCTCCCGACTTAGAGAACCCGATAAAGCGCCATTTGCTTTTTCGGGGGTCCGGATTAGGCTCAAAGCATGCAAAAATATCATCATAGCGCGGCGTAACAAGTCCGGTGTTAAAGGCCGCAAACTGCTCGTCATCGCTCACGCAGACTTTATCCTCCAACTGCAAACGGTAAAAGGTGTATTGCAAATAGCCCCGGAGCATCAATTTGCTATTGGGATCTTCTCCTTTGAAATACCATTTTTCAGGCAAAGCCATGTCGGCAAGATCATTGAGTACATTATCCCAAAATCCCATAAAGGCAAATTTTTCAAGTGCTTTGCCGGGCGCGTTATGAAACGTATGAGGATGTTTAGTACCGACAAAATTTAAATACCATCCTTTTGTGTCACCGAAAGTGGACGGCTTGATGCCTGCCATCATAGAGTCTCCCGCATTTGTTTTGAGGGAAAGAGGAAATGTATAGGAACTGTTATCTTTCGTTATAAAAGTTCCCTTTATTTTTGCAAGAGAATAGGATGCTTTCAGTTGTTCTATCACTTCTGAAGAAGGTAAAGCTTCCTCTCCCGTGATAAGCTGATTCAAAATGGCAAGCGTTTTATTGGGCAGCATGATATTGTCCATAGTGTTGGGTAAATTTTGAAACGCGTCAGAGACAGCATCAGGCTCCTCCATAGGCGCCGCATCCCATGCAGGCACTCGGTGAAGTGTAATCAATGTAGCGGGTACGCCGTTCGTAACGGTATCCTGAAGTGTCATAAATTGTGATAGCTGCATCAACAGCATCTTCATTTTTGAAAATCCAAACGTTTCCTTGCGATAGCCTTCATTTGTCATAGTCAAACTGATAGAAGCCATTGGAAGGGGTGACTCTGTCGGATACTCCTCAGTCAGCAGCGCATAAATAGCACGTTTATCTGCCTCACTTAAAGTTCTGCATTCGGAAACAGGGACGTTTTGTGTTGGTATGTATGGTGCTTGCGTTATAGCGTGATTATATTTTTCATCGGAAGGTGTAAAATCCGATTCGACTTCCCATACAAGTACGGTAACGGTGTAATTGAAGCCCCCGTTGGCAGTTTGCACCGGAGCGATAGAAACACACTCTGGCATTTCCTCCAAAAAAGGGCGTATCTTTTCAAATCCGTAGTCTGTACATTTAATTTGATTTTCGTTTAAATAAGTCCCGATTTGTGCCATTAAATACGGGGTATTGCACGCAAAGGTTTTGCGCAGCAAACTATAGATTTTTATTTTATCCGAAATTTCCAAGCTTCACACTTCTTTCCCATTTTAAATTCCTCTATCAGACTCGCATGTTAATTTTATATTATACATCCACGCAGAATATCTATATTACAGCAGTTGAAATATTGTATGAAAATTTGAATGGGGATTATAACTATTTGTAAGGCGATATCGCAATATATTGTCAATACAGCAGAACCGCAGAGGTATTGCCCCCTGCGGTTCTGGTTTTTTGTTTAGCTGTTTGCCATAAATACCGTATCGGTATCTTTGCACAAATACTGTACGGCTTTCCGCCCGGAATCTAAAGCAACGGGTAAACCACCGGGACTTCGCAGACGGTGACCGGCAAAATAAACATTTTGTATGCTTTCCGGTTTGGTCGGGTAGTATCCAGGATTCTCGCCCTTCCCCATAATTGTCATCCAGGAACCTTTATAAGATCTTAAATACCGTTCATAGGTAAGCGGAGTTGCCACATCCCAAACTGCGATTTTACCGGCAGTCTGCGGATATTTTTTTGCCAGTATTTCAAGAAATGCGTTTGCCAGCTTTTCTTTTTCCGCCTCATAGGTACCATTTTCCTTGCAGGCCTTCCAATATTCATAGCTGTCGCCCATAAGAATTGAAGTAACCGCCGTACAGCCTTCCGGCGCATACCCTTTGTATCCTGCATAATTGCAGATTCCGATCGTGTTTTGCGCAATCCCGCCGCAAACAAACGGCTGTTCGGGAACAAATTCAACTCGCTCGGGCAGACCGGACAAATCCGCCTGTACTCCCACGCTGATAAAGGTGTCGAGCATCGGTCGGGTACTATTGCGCATTTTCACCGCCCACGGCTCACGAATCGGCGAATCGAACAATGTGTCAATGGCTACGCATGTATCCTGTGTTACGATTATCGCGTCTGCCAAAATAGATTCGCCGTTTATAACAACACCGCGAGCAGTACCGTTTTCTACCAGTACTTTACTTACCGTTTTCCCGTACTGTATGGTGCCGCCCAACGCTTCAAACCGTTTTGCCATGCGATTAGCCATGCCGAGCGAACCACCCACGGGATAGCCGCCGTCACCGGAGGCAAGTGTGGAAAGCGTAAACACCATTCCGGTTGCCACTTGCTCGGGGCCTATCGTGCTTTGGAGTAATTGCTGTAAAAGGGGACTCTTGAACCGTTTGGAATATTCCTCTACGGTTTGTTTGCTGTAAAATCCCATACGGGGCAGCGCTGGAAGCATGCTGAAAATCATTGAAAGCGGCATTGTGGATTTTTGTTTTACTTTCACACCCTTTATATCTGTTGTTGGCTGTGCTATTTTTGCAAATCTCTTAATATCCCGGCATAATGCGGTTATTTCTTTTTCATCCTCCGGAGCAAGCGATACCCAATGCTCGCGGAGTTTATCGGGATCACGGTAAAGGAATGCCGTTTGTCCTTTATAATCAAACGCTAAAAAAGGATCGCGGTTATAAATCTCAACACTGTCGTCCAAAGCACCGACTTCGCACCAGAGCCTGTTTAAAGCGGTTTTCGGGGAGGAACCGGTTAGCCAGTGCATCCCGCCCTCAAACAGATAACCGTTCCTTCTCCAGCTTGTGGAAGCACCTCCCGGAATGGTATGCCCTTCATAAATGGTTACCTCAAACCCGCTTTGCAGTGCGTAGATGCCCGCTGATAATCCGGCGATTCCCGCGCCGACAACAATGACCTTTTTCATGTTCATTTCCTCCTTATCATATCGACAATCCAGTCACTTTCCGGGCAGGAAGTACTTGGATTTAAAGCCATTTGTTCCGCGATTCCCTGAATTGCGCACCAGTAAGCAATTGCAAGCGCGTAAGGGTCACCCTCACGGATTGTACCGTTTGCCTGCCCCTTTTTTATGAGCAGGATAGTCGGTGTATAAACATCGAATGCCTTCAGCATATCTTTCACGCTTTGCGGCGCCGCTTCGTTATAGAACGCCTGACTCATCAAAACAAACATTTTTGCAATATAGGGCTGTGATTGAAGGTATTGTAAAATCTGCCGGGCGGTATCTTCAAAAAACACGAGCGGTTCCTTTTCAGTGGGCGCCACAGCACCCATCGGCCCCGAAATGCCGTACTTGATCAGCTCCGCATACAGCATTTCTTTCGATTCAAAATAGTGGAACAAAAGCCCCACGCTCATCCCTACTTGTTTTGCAATATCGCTGATTTTTGTAGCGGCATATCCCTTGCGGATGAATAGGTCAAGCCCTGCCATTAAAATCTCATTGCGCCGCTTTTCTTTTTGTTCTTCCCGAATCCCCAAATTATTGAACTCCTATTCATTGAATTTATGTTCAATATTATAGGGCTGAAATTCGTATATGTCAAGTACTTTGACCGCCCGGTTTCATGCCGGACGGTATTTTTCTAACTATTTTGCTTTCGATTATTCTGAGACGCGGGTCATTGCAGGATGGCTGTTTTTTACCGTTCAAAGGCGGCTTAACAGAAATTGATACTGAAATTAACGTTCCGCTAACCATTGTTTCCTATAATGAGATTGTAAATTTTGAATCTGATGATGTATGTTAGAGAAAGAGGAAAAGTTTGAAACACTGTAATTTGAGCACCATCCCAAAAGGGACGCAACAAATTAGACCGCCCAGAGGCAGCCAAAAAAGCAGTAATGTCAATCAGGGAACTGGTGCAACAGACACAATATAGCCCTGC
>JAEWYE010000075.1 GCA_023458755.1 Bacillota bacterium
CAACACCATCAACATACTTCTTCGTTGCCGGGTGATAGTCAGCTGTCGGTGTAAACTCGGTTGTGTTGCCTTTTTCCAGCACATTCACCCGGTCCGCCTTTTGACTCAGTGCCGTCTGCTGCGGCCCTGAAACCGGCTTGTCCGCGTCCGCCGTGTTGTCTGCTTCCCCTAGCCCCACCTGCGCCTTTGTCACGGCGTGGGGGTTGTCGGTCCGCGCTATGTAGGCATCCAGCGCCGGAAGCAGCACGTCATTGAGGAACGCCTTGACAGCCTCGCCGCCCTCGTCATATTTGGCTTTCAGATCTGCCGCCGTCAGCCCGCCTACGTCGTTGGGTTCATCGTCCAGCGCCTGAATGACCTGCATATCCTTTGTGAACTTTGTCAATGCCATATCGCTTTACCTCACATCGCCTGCGGGACAGTTCCCGTCTCGTTGATTTTCCGTTGCAATTCGTGGTTCCCACGCCCGCCCACCACAGGTATTCCGCCGTCCGGGGAGGGGGGCTGTTCGGCCCCCGCTCCGCCCAAAAGCGGGCTGTCAGGAATTGTCCCATCCGGGAGCATTTGCGTCTGCTGCATGATCTTGATAAGCGATTCGCGGTCGGTAATGGACCCGGCAGGGAGCCGCTTCAAATACTCGACGGTGGAAATACGCTTATTCATCAGCAGGTTATCAAGCGTCTGCTGGCTTGCAATCTCAGACCAGTAAGAGGAATTGCCGACGTCCAGCTTGATCTGGAACGGCAGCTTTTTCAAAATAGAGAAGTCAAAGGAAATCACCAGTTTGTCCGTGTCATAGGGGTTTGCGATTTGAACAAACCGCGTCCCGTAATACTCGCCCATAAACTCCATGTAGATGCGGCCCAAGTCCTCAACGCTCTGCAAAAGGTTCTGCTTTGTCAGTTCCATGGGGGTTGCCGCTGCCCGCTGCAAGGCGATAATGGCGGAGGTGTTGTCCGGTCGGGTGTCACCCAGGGCCACATCAGACGCGCCGAGGAATTTTTGCGTATAGGAAACAGCCAAATCAATAAACTGCGCAATCTGCGGGGAGATGGTGGCCGGGTCCACAATTTTGCTCACGTTTTCAACGGGGCCGTTCACCCCGATAGCCGCGCCGACCCGGTTGTCCCATTTTGCTATTTTTGTTCGGTCGAATACCACTTTCGGATATGCCAGCGTCATCAGTGAAATCATGCTCATGGCGAACAGCTTATTGACAAAAATCTGATTGGGAATTAAGCCGGTAATCATGGCCTGTCCGTGGTAACAGTCCTGCACATAGTCCCAATTCATCCAGGTAACCGGATACAGCTTAATGCCAAGGTCCCATTCCTCGCGCACTACACAGTCTTTTGTGCATTCATACCCGCAGATGGTCCCGGTTTTCTTGTCACGCCACAAGCGCAGCAATACCGTTACTTTCCCGCCTCCGAGACGGTCAAGATTACTGTCGGAGAGGTTTTCCTTATCGTCCGCCTGAATAAGACTCTCCGCGTCACTTTCCGAAACGCCGTTAGCAACAGCCCGGTCAACCGCATCTTCCACCAGCATCCGCCGGTCAATGATAATAAACGGCTGAGACTGCACATCCCGGCTGTTCGGGTTCCCGAAGGTTACCTGCGTATTCTGCAAAACCTCCGTGCGAATGGAGCCTTTTGCCGTCTGCCCGATATCCGTGTCAGGGTCGAAATAGGTGTATGTACAGCCGTCCGCATCCACAGCGGCATTCCTGGCGAACTCCCGAACGCAGGAGCCTATATTGTTCATCTCAAAGATGTTGGAGAACTGATCGTTGATGATGTCCGTCAGGACTTCCATGGTGTGCGGGTCCCGTTCACCGGTGGACGGCATATTCTCTGCGTGGAGCTTCAGATTGTCCGTGGATACGTTGGCCACGGAGAACAGCACCACGCGCTTTAAAAAGTTAAATACCGGCGTGGGGAGTCCGTTGGACTTCACGCCCTCCCACTGCTTGCCGATAAAAAAGTTTTCGTTGGTTTCCACGTTCCGGTACAGTTCAATCCCGTTATTGAAGTCCAGCCCCGCGCGGTAGTCTTTGTAGACGCTCTGCGGCGTCGGTTTATAGGTGTTCCTCATATGTTCCTCCAGCTCATTTCACATTTCCGGAGTACCGAAGCTGCACATCCGCCTGCAATACCGTCGCCGTCGCCGTGGCACTATTGCTCTCAAATACCAGCTTGTAAAACGTCGACTTTTTCACTTTCAACTTGATCCGCTTCACCTGCGGCTTGCGGTTGGTGTTGAACGAAAAATGGTTGTAATCCACGTGCAGGAAAGTCGCCATATTTGCCGAGACAACTTTTTCGGGATAATCGCTGCGCCGGTTGCTTTCAGCCGTAACCAGCACCCGCGCCCCGTCCTCCGGCTGAATGGAGACAAACACCAGCGTGGAATACTTCCGCATCCACTCTTTTCCAAAGTCCATGGAGCCGGTCGCCGCCCGCGCGTCGATGGCTGCCCCGTCATCGTTCCGGTACTGCCTGGATATGTGGCGGACCTTCCCGTCGGCACTAAAGGCAAGCACTTTTCCGTTGCACTTAAGCATCTGCGCCGCCAGTATGCTGCTGTACCGATACCACGCATCATTCGAATAGTTTAGAATCAAAGCATCGCTACCATGGCAAAACCAGAATTCGTAATTGTCCCGGTCATTAAACGTCACGGTTTCGGAAAGGTTCATTTCGCTGGTGGTAACCCATACCCGGTCGCTGATCCGCTTTGCGGTTCTCTCGTCCGCAACCAGATTCCCGGATGAAGACGTGGATTTCCATTCGTAAATACTGCTGGAGCACAGAGAAAGGGGGTTGTTCTCCACAAGGCGGACCTGCCCCATGGCGTCATTCCCAAGCTCCTTGTTTACAGGGGTGCAGTAAAATGCCGCCGTCGTGCTGGAATCGTCCAGCGTGGCAATGCCGTACTGGCAGGAATAAACGCTGTTGGTCTTATACACCACCAGCCGGGAGTAATGGCGGACCAGCGCCGTGATCGGCGTATTGCTCTCGCCCACGGACATTTCGTAAAGGTCCGGGAAATATTCAGCTGTCGGGTTTCCGTCATAGTCAAGGCCGGAATAAATCGTCTTGTTGGTTCCGTCTCCATAAAGGAAAACACGGGTATCCGTGCTGCCGTTGAATGTCTCACAAAAGTGCATTCCTGTGACTTCCGCCCGCGCGCCGTCACCTTTACGATAGGTAACAGTGACGGTGTTGGTCCCCTTTGCAGGGGCGCTGGCGAACGTCAGTTTTCCGGCAGTCAAATCCGTGGTGTAAGTAACGCTGGTTCCGGTAACTTCGGTAATGGCAGAAATACCGGCCTCCGGCAGCTGAAAGGCCGTGGCTGTACCGTCAGGGGAAAACTTCACCTTGCGCAGCCCGGTCAGCCGGTTTACCGGCTGGAGAGTCGTACCGCCCCCAGACGGAGAAGTCGCAGTTTGGATGATGGGCACGTACCCAGTGACGTCTGAAAAAGGCGTCCCGGCGGTCCCGTTCCAGGCCTTGTACTCATGCCCATTCAGCAGGTATACTTTGCCACCGAACCCGAAGAACGAGGTTTTATCCTGTGTGCAGGTCCCGACAGCCGCCGAGGTCCAGTCGGACGGATTCACTTTGAAAATTACGCCGCCGAACGCGCACAAAAGTGTCTCAGAGGCCCCTAAAATCCCGCTCCACGCCCCGGAAAACACCGGTGCATTCGTGGATGCTGTGTTACCGGGAACGGCACACCACGCATCCCATGCGGCCCGCAGGTCAAAAACAGTTGCGCTTCCGGGGCGCACCTGCAAATGCCCGTCCATAGTGATTCTGAAATTCTGAAGCTCTGACAATTCACCGTTTTTGATTTTGGTGTCTCCGTCCGGGTTCTCGTTCAGCCCCAGAAACTTTTTAATTGTCAGGATGGAATTTGCCATCGTTACCCTCCGTAGTTCAGATAGGAAGCATCGCACTCACCGCCGGTCATTTCCTCGTCATAATCCATCCCGGAATCGCCCAATTCTTCCGGCTCCTGCGTTTCCATCTTCTGCGCTCCCAGCACGCGGGTAACCGCAAAATAACGGCAGGCGTCGCAAATATGCGTAATATCGTGAGGCTCAGTGGCGCAGTCAGAGGGGTTTTTCTCGTCGTGCTGAATGGATGGAAGATTCCGAATCAGCCCCACGCATTCCTCTGTCACCAAAACTCCGGGCTTATCTTTGTCATTGCGCATGGGCTTCAGTAGCTCTTTCAGCGCCATCCAGCCCTGAATCCGGTTGTTGCTGGCCTTGATAATGCCAACGCCGTTCTCCATGAAGATTTCCGCCATGGTCCGCCCGCTGTCCTTCTGCCGGTTCCACATATCCGGGGGAGCAATTGTAAATTCAATCCGCTCGGTGGGCGGGGTCAGACTGTTCATCAGGGCTGCAGCTGCAGAGACGATCAGGCCACTTTGCTGCACCTCGCGGTACACGTAGCACCGCCCGTCAAAATCCACCGCAATCCACAGGCAGGCGAACATATCAAGACCGTAGTCGAACGCCCTGTATTTCTTCCATTCCTGCGGGACGCGGACAAACGGAATGATTACGTGGGACTCCCTGCGGAACTCCGGGAAGAAGATGCCGGAAAGCGTGTTCCAATCTCCGTACCGCCACGCCCGGCGCACATCGTCAGGCAGCGTGTCCAGCATATTCAGGTATCCGGGGGAGCCTTTTAGCAAATCCGGGTTATCATCCACGGTGGCCTGAATAAAGCGGTAATCCTCCGCCCGCTCTCCGTCCCGGTACTCCCGATCAACAAACAGCCGTTTTACCCACAGATGCCCGATACCACCGGGGTTGCAGGTAAGGTACATTCGCCGGGGAATGTCGGACGTTCCGCGCAGACACGCGCCCAGAACACGAAATTGGGCCTCTGTAAACTGAGTTGCTTCGTCAATAAAAATCCAGTCAAATTCCTGTCCCTGATATTCAAGGTCCGAACCGGTATCGTAGTGTCCAAATTTGATGGTGGAGCCATTGGCAAACTGCATAATGTGGGCCTGCTGGTTGTAGCAAGCAATCTGCATGGGAACCATCTGAATAATGGGCGTAATCAGGGAGTTTTCCATATCGGGGTAGTGCTTACGAATGATTAAAATACGGATGCCGAGATAGGTCAGCGCACCGCCTACGGACTTTACGCGGATTGCGTGGCTCTTGCCGCCGCCTCTCGCGCCTCCGTAGCACACATACAGCTCTCGGGCCTGATAAAACTGCTTTTGCTTTTCGTTGGCGTGTCCAAAGTTCATATTGAACACGCCGCCCGCTTTACTGAAATTCTTGTATGCCAATGCGTTCACCTTTCCAGATATCCCAATCAGGGGGCCATTGCGGCCCCCTGATTCTGTTGGTTATTCGTATACCTTGGTCCCCTCGATACCAACGCAGCCTTCCTTTGTGCCAATGGCCCGCATGGTCTGACCTGCTGTCAGCGTCACGGGAGCCGTGTAGACCTGGGCCGTGGTGGAGTAACGGGGATTCGTTCCGTCCACGGTGTACTTGAACACCACGCCGGCAACGGCGGTGATGGTGACCGCGTGGCTGGCAATGGCCATGGCAGGAGCCGCCAGAATCGCGGTAGCGTCTCCGCAAACGGCGATGCCGTCTCCCTTGGTTCCCAGCACAAAGCTGTCGTAGTAGGTCACGCCCTGCACCACAGGGCCGGAGTAGCCCTGAACCTTGGGCAGAATGTCGTACTTCTGGAGCTTCACGGGATCAATCGTGCTGCCCTTGTACTTGATGAAGAAGTACACACCGGAGGGCATATATCTGGTGGGAATGGGCTTAACCTTGTTTCCGTCGAACTCACCGACGACTCCCCTGGTCAGTGCCTCCTTACCCAGCGCATCCACACCCAGATAATCCGGGTTCTGCTTCAGGAGCTTGTAATATGCCGTGCCGATGTACAGGGTTCGATTCTCCAGAGGAACCAGCGCATCCGTCATTTCTGCGCCCAGGTCGATAATCATGCCGGCAATGGTGGACTTCGTGGGAGCAACCGTCTCCAAAGACTGGATATTCGCACCCATGCACCACTTCTTGATACGCTGTTTGTCCATGCCGGGGACGGTCACCTCGTCCAGCTGGCGCCGCAGAGCTTTGGCCGCGGATTTCTCAATGGCCTGATCCGTTCCGTCCAGAGCGTCAATGGTGAAGCTGAACGCAGGGGCGCACTCACAGGTCATTTCCTGAAGGGTATCGCCTACGTCATGCACATCACCAAAGCGATTGCTGCCGCTGCGGTTGTACTCCGTCTCGGGGACGGTGTTCACGGAGCCGATGCGGATGGTCTTGCTGTTGGGGTCGATAAACGTGTAGTCGTGGCCGCAGTCCGCGTCCGTGATGGACGCTTTCTTGAACCGCTCCGCGATTCTAGTCGCGTATTTGGTTGCGTAATTGACTGCCATAAATAATCCTCTCTTTCGTCATAGGGATGCGGAGAGAGCGCTTGTATCAGGAACCGAAACCGTCCAAAAACGGATCGCTGGCTTTGCTTTCCGCCCCGGCAGTCTTCATGCTGCCGGTGGAGCGCCCGGAGTTTTTGGCGTTCTGGTCTTTTGCTGCGGATTCCTGCTTTACTCGTTCAGCCTCCGCAAGAGCCTGCTTTTCCCGCCACAGAGCATAGGCAACAGCCAACCGCTGCCCCTGCTTCACGGCGTCCCAGACCTCTTGTGGAATGGCGTTTGCGTCCTTTGCCGCATCCGGGAATGTTTTCTGGAATTCCGCGATATCGGCGTTTCGCCGCTCCTCTGCGGAATTTCCCGTCTGTGCCGCCTGCTGGGCGGCGGTCTTCTTTTCGGCCTCCTCGGCCTCTTTTGCCATAACGGCGCTCTCTCTGTCCTCCAGATCGACAGCCCGCTTTGCCTCGTCCTCGCTCATGCCGGAGGACTTCTTGGCCTCCGTTCGCACAAAGGCAATGTACTGTTCGATGGTCATGTTGGACTGCTTCGCCATCTGCGAAAACATCTCCATGACCGGCTTCGCCGCGTCGTATTTCTCCCGTACCCGGTCATAGTCAAGGCCCTTCTGGGCAAGAGCGGTTATCTCCTGCTCATTGACGGTCTTTTCCTCTCCCAGATGCCGCAGCGTCCAGGTCTTGGGGACCTCCGGCGCAGGTGCCGCTGGTTCTTCGGGTTTCTCAGCGGGGGGCGTCTCCGGCGCTGCGCTTGCGTCCGGCTTGTCGGCATCCGCCTCCTGAGTGGGTTCCTGCGTCTCGGACTCCGGGTGTTCTTCTGTATTGCTTTCCGGGCTTTCGGCCTCCGGGGTTTCGGAGCTTTCTGCACCGTCCGCGCCCCAACCATCCAGAAATGCGTCGCTGGTCGGCGTGCTTTCTTCGGTGGGGGTGTTATTCTCGTTTTCCATGAAATCACCTTTCCCCGGCTGGTCTGCCGGTTCGTATTTCCGCGGTTGGTCTGCCGCATTGAAATAAAAAAGTGAGCCAATCGCCCCCAAATTGAAGGTGATTGGCTCTGGCTCTTAGGCTCTGGCTCGTTCTCTATTACGTTTTTCCAGATATCAAACCGGCTTGGCTCGGTCTACAACGGCTTGAACTCCCTGCGCGATTGAAACAGACGGAAACGACTCGTCAGGTCCGTATTCACGCCCCGCGTAAATACGAGGGCGGCTGATTTTATGACAACGTTTGCAGTAAAGAGGGACGTTTTCCAAAACAGAATCTTCCGTCAACCGCTGCACGTTCCATCCGCAATACGGGCAATGATACCACCGTTCTTTCTTCACCATACCGCGAACTCCCCATACTCGATGCCGCCGTACACGTCCTCAACCTGCGCAGAATCTGCCTTGGAAATACGTGCTGAAATAACAGAAAGTGCCGCGTCTCCTGCGCCGCTGAAATACGAAGCGAGGCCGCTGTCCTGCGATTCAATGGCGATCAATGCAGAGGCCAGATAGTAGGGGAGAACCCCTGATACAACCGCATCATCCAGCCCGATTTCATCGGCCATCGTCTTTACGCGAGTGTATGCTGATCCAGCTACCAGACTCACTCTCGCAAGAATGGAATCCAGAATATCCGGCGTTCTTACCAGGTATTCCTTCGTGTCAGTGGTCACCGTTGCGCCGGTGGATTCGTTCTGTTCATCCATCAGACGAATTGCCTTGTCAAACACGTCCTGCACGGTCACAGCAAATCACCCTTTTTCTCGCCTACGCTGTATGTCATGATATTCTCAAAGCCCTCGTCTACGCTTCCGGGAGCAGGCTTGGGCACTTCGGCCCCCTTGACTTCATCCCTGGGCGCGTGCGGGGCCTTCATCTCAGCCAAACGCAGGCGCGTATAGCACAGCATGGAAACCAGCAAAGCGATCAGCACGGCAAGAACACACGCCAAAACCGCGATTTCCAAAATCAGCATACCGCGCCTCCGTTACTTGAAGTCCGAATCGTCCATTCCCTTGCCCATATTCACGTTCACGGAAATGTCCTGCTTTGCTTCCACCTTGTCCTGATACCCGCCGAAACGTGGCTGCTTGTTCAGGAAAATTCCACGGGTCACCATGCCCTTTTCTTGATAGCGGGGATCTGTCTCAATCTGATTTTGAATGCGCAGATAGGCCATCTGAGCGGTCTCCTGAAAATCCGTGCAGCGTTTACCATCGTACCAGCGCCGCAGCGTCTCAACCGTGACATTTAAGTGCAGCGCAAGACCGGCCTCGCCGTACAGAACGCCGTCCTTGTCGCACGTCCTGAAATATTCGTCGCACTTTGCTTTTAGCAAGTCGGCGGTTGCATAGTCTCGCTGCCCGGTATTTTTCTTCTTTGTCATGCTTCCGCCGCCTTTCTTGAAAATCGTTCTCACCGTTTCGGAGAGGGGGATTGTCCCGTTATTGCCGCCACGGGACCCAGGCGGGGGAGGGAAGTTCTATATACTCTCGACTATATTATATCACTTTTGCAGCCTGTTTCAAGCACTATTTTTTGACTATTATCATATATTGATAACATTTTAAACACTTTAAAACATTTTGCAAAATATTGTTATTCCCAAAGCGTCCTGATATTTTGAGCGTCCGGGATTCTAAAACCCCGCCCCCTGATTTTCCGCTACCCCCTGGCTGACTTGCACCGCCATGAGCAGGCAGCATAGCGTATTGGCGTGTCCCTAAAGCCGCAGAATACGTGAGTGGAATATCACCCACCCCGCCAGCGCGAGGCCCACCGTTTTTCCGCTACCCCTCCCCCTATCAGCTTCGGGACGGTCGAACGCCTCACAGACCACCGCCCATGCCTGTCATGCTGCCCTGCACCCCCAGGCCGGCGCGTTGTATCATCTGCGCCCAGCAGCTCGGATCACCTTTCGCGCCGGCGCCGAATAGCGCCCCTGACTACACAGAAAAGACACAGCACAAGCATAAACAACTGATATTACAGCGAAAACACTTAATGCCTGATTAAATTTATCCGCTTTTGCCCTTTGCGGCTGCGAGTTCCCACCTCGCCCAACCGGCGCAGAAGCGGAATTGAATGGGATTGTGCTAGACATAAGCGCAGCTTATTGACAATTGCAGATGTACGCGCGTTTTTTATATCTGACCGCGCGTCTTCTCTCCCAAAATTGCAAACCTGAAAACAGTATTCTGGGAGACCGGAAGACAAGGGCCAGGACCCGGAAAGCAGGAGACCGCCAAAGCTGCAACACCGGGTCAACGGCCAAAAGCCGCAGCGAAAAAGCCCCAGAAGTGAGGAAGTGGTGTAGTGAGCGGATTCCCTATTCTCCGGTAATAGAGCGTATAGAGCGTATAGGGCGTACTGTATACCCCCTATACGCTCTAATAATCAAGAATATAAATATAATACACTTACTCCACTAGATCACCACATACACATTGCAGTACAACGGATTAACGGCGGTGGAGTACCCAAAAATCTACTCCACTTGTGCTACACTGTTCCACTTATTTACTCCACTAGTTTTAAGTGAGTCTCCACTTGTACAAAAAACAGTGCCCCAGACGGTATTAAACCGTCTGGGGCTTTGCTCATAGCTTGTCTTTGATTGCGTCGATAATCCAGGCGTTGACACTCTGGCCGCTGGCCTGCGCGGCTGCTTCTATCTGTTCTTTTGTAAGTCCGTCGGTGCCGTCCTTCCGAAGCCGAAAGGTTATCTTTTGGTATGCCTTTGCCTCATATCTTGCACGGCTGGGCGCGTTCTGACGATTTCTAGTGGCCTTGTCTGTTGGCAAGAATACCACCCCCTAGCACAAACAGTATACCACGTCTTGCGTAATGCCGTCATTATGCAAAAATGCACAAAAACGGCATACTCGGCTTGTGACTTGTTCCAAAAGCGCAAAAAGGCACTTGACAATTGCATAACGCTGGCATTATGATTGCGCCATGAACCAAACAACACCGAACAGGCCAACAGGCCGGAAGGAGATACAACATGAACAGAATCAATATTGAAGCCCTGCGCCAGATTGCCAACGACGCTTTTACTTCCACCGAGGAGATGAAGCTCTTTACCAAAACCCTGACATCACACTACGCCGAGGACTGGGACCGCGAAACATACGCCTGCTATTGGAAGTTGGACGCCCAGGAATCCGCCCGCTGGGATGCGCTGCGGGGCGCCTGCTCTCTGATCGGAGCGGAACAGTCCGCCGTGATTGCCTTCTTCAAGGCCGTGACCAGATACGAGAAACACCGGGGCCGCTGGGATCGCTGCATCTGGAGCGTGAAGCAGTCCGGCACCTACGACAGCACGGAGCTTTTCCAGTCTCTGATCTCTGAGGATGGCGAACTTGGCCGCCAGTATTACCGGAGTACGGGCCGCCCCATTTGCGCCTGACAAATCGCCCCGCGGGTCGGGCAAAAGGCCGGCAGAAAGGCAGGAGGAACCGAAGATGAAAAAGAAAATCGTCTATGCGCTGGTGCTGGTGGCCGCAATCCTCGCCACCGCGTACGGCACCTATCGTTACACCATGTTGCATCTGGAGATTGAGACGGACGGCGACGGGGACAGCGCGATTGTTACCGTGTTCGGGCAGTCCGATTTGTACGGGATCAACGGGTACGAAATCGGATAAGGCCGGAGGGAAATATGACAATGAAATGTGGATATGTCCTATCAGGAGAGTTCGCCGGGGAGTGGTGGGAAATCGAGCGCATAGGCCCGGAGCATTACACCCTGACCATAGGCGGCGAGTTCTGGACCAGTTCCGACAGTCAGCGGAAGCTACTTGACGAGGTAACCGCGCTCGATGGTTTCTCCCGATAACCCCCGCGCCGCTGCTCCGGTCCGGCGATAGGCTGGAGCCCATCAAGTTTTAATTTTTGGAGGGCTGACTTATGACAAAGTATTTTATCAACTGCACGAACCTGGACGAGCTGAAGAAAGCCTATAAGGCCGCAGCAATGAAGTATCACCCGGACCTGGGCGGCGACACCGCCACCATGCAGGCAGTCAACGCCGAGTATGAGGCCCGTTTTGAAGTCCTGAAGCGTGGCCAGAATGAACGCGCCGCCGAGGATACCACCGGCACGGCCCAGGCTACCACCGAAGCCCCGGAAGACTTCATTCAGATTATCGATGTGCTGCTTCACATGGACGGCCTGACGGTGGAGCTATGCGGGCGCTGGCTCTGGATCGGCGGCGAGACCATGAAGCATAAGGACGCGCTTAAAGCAGCGGGCTGCCGGTGGAGCAGCAGCAAAAAGCTGTGGAGCTGGCACTTTGCCGAGGACGGCGCGAAGTGGCATAAGAGCCATTACAGCATGGACCATATCCGGGGAAAGTATGGCAGCGAACGCTTTAACAGCGCAAACACCCGCGCCGAAGCGCTGAACGCATGAGACAGGCCCCGCCGGTCGGGCGATAGGCCGGCAGAGAGGGGACGTCATGAAAGAAGAATTAAACTGGGAGGTTGTCGCCGTCTGCCACGCAGAAACCACCTTTTTTCGTTTGATTGCGGCATTCGGGGATCCGTACCAGGCGCAGGAATTTATTGAAAAGGTTTTGCCCCAGGAGAACCGTAGCCGCTTTTTCATCAGCCACAGAATCACGGGCGAGAGGTGGCAAATGCTGTGATTGATTGGACAAGCTGGCGCGCCACAGACCGGCGTGTACAAAACTACATCGAAAAGCCGTCCACCCTCAACACCGTTGAGCGCTGCCAATACATGGACCGGCAGACGGAGAAATATATCGCAGAGCTGCAAGCGGAGATTGCGCAGATGCAGGAATACCGGGCGGAGCTTTTCGCGCGGATGCAGCAGCTCTATTCTGCCGCGTATGATCTCAAAATCACGCTCAAACGTGAGGTCCGCTACGGCGAAAAGAAGTTCTATTTCCTTTGCATCTGGAAGGTTTACCGCGAGGACGATATAGCCCCGGAGATGATTGAAAGCACCAAGTACGCTGGCACGGAGCGGGCGCAAGCAATCAAAGACTACCACGCTGCTCTGAAAGCCCATCCCGGCGTAGCCTGTGAGATGGACGTAGCAAAGGGAAAGTGGGAGAGATAAAAGAACCCGGGGAGCTAAATGCTCTCCGGGTTCTTATCATTCACAGTTGCGACACAGCTTATTTTACATCAATTGGTATTGCTATAATGGATTTTACAAATACTTTACACAGTCATGGTAACCGTTTTTATATTGGGAAAGGTATACTGAGAGCACATCAGGGAAATATCAAACGACTTATGAAAAAGCAAAAGGAGATTATTGAGATGAAAAAAGCGAGAAATGTGTTTCTTGCGCTGGGTATGACCGCCGCCCTGCTGGCCGGCTGCGGCAGCAATTCCGCTCCGGCCGCCTCCGGCGCCCAGGCTCCCGCGGCCGGTTCCGCTTTAAGCGGCACGGTCTCCACCAACGGTTCCACCTCCATGGAGAAGGTGATCGGCGCTCTCAGCGAGCAGTTCATGGCGGACAACTCCGGAGTCACCGTCAGCTATGACCCCACAGGCTCTGGCGCGGGCATCGAGGCCGTCAGCAACGGTACCTGTGACATAGGTCTTGCCTCTCGCGCCCTGAAGGCCGAGGAGACCGGGCTTACCGCCACCACCGTGGCCCTGGACGGCATCGCCGTCATTGTCAACGCCAATAGCAAGGTGACCGATCTGACCGTGGACCAGATCGCCCAGCTCTTCACCGGCGCCGTCACCGACTGGTCCGCCGTGGGCGGCGACGCGGGTGCTGTGGCGGCAATCGGCCGTGAGTCCGGCTCCGGCACCCGGGACGGCTTCGAATCCATCACGAAAACCGCCGATGCCTGCATCCTCTCTCAGGAGCTGACCTCCACCGGCGCGGTCATCGAGGCCGTGATGGGTAATCCCAACGCCATCGGCTATGCGTCTCTCTCCGCGGTGGAGGGTCAGAACGGCATCAAGGCCGTTACGGTGGGCGGCGTTGCCTGCACCGAGGAGACGGTTCTGGACGGCACCTATGCCATTCAGCGTCCCTTTGTCCTGGTGACTAAGGACGGCGCGGCGCTTTCTGCTGCGGCTCAGGCCTTCTTCGACTTTGCCACCTCCACCGCCGCCAACGACCTCATCAGAGCTGCCGGCGCTGTGCCTGCGGCGAAGTAAACAAAAAAACCGATTTACCCTCTGCCTGCGGGCCCCCGCTCCATCGTTTGAGCGGGGGCTGCCGGGTCAGAAAGGAGCGCATTTTGGAATACGGTTCACTTGAAAATAAGGCCAATCCCTCTGCGGAGCGTGCCGCTGACGCCGCCGCGGCTCCCCGCCGCACGCTGATGAAGACCGGCGGGCAAAAGCCGCTGGAGGTCGTGATGCATGTGCTGTTTCTGCTGTGCGGTATTTTGGCGGTGGGGTTTGTTCTGGTCATCAGCGTTTACCTGATCGTCTCCGGCGTCCCCGCCATCCGCCAGATCGGCCTTTGGAACTTCCTTTCCGGAGAGGTTTGGGAGCCCACCGCCACCACACGGGACCCGTCGTTCGGGATTCTGCCCTTTATCCTCACCTCTGTGTACGGCACTGCCGGGGCGATTCTGATCGGCGTCCCTGTGGGACTGTTCACGGCCCTGTTCCTCTCCAAGGTTGCTCCTCCAAAGGTGGCAAAGGCCATCCACGGGGCGGTGGAGCTGCTGGCGGGCATCCCGTCGGTGGTTTACGGACTGGTGGGTATGATCGTGCTGGTCCCCGCCATTCAAAAGGCGTTCCGGCTCAGCTCCGGCGCTTGCCTGCTGGCGGCCGTCGTGGTGCTGGCGGTGATGATTTTGCCCTCCATCGTCAACGTATCAGAGACGGCCATCAACGCCGTGCCCAGAGAATATGAGGAGGCGTCTCTGGCCCTGGGGGCCACAAAGATGGAGACACTCTTCCGCGTCACCCTTCCCGCCGCCCGCAGCGGCGTCGCCGCCGCGGTGGTGCTGGGCGTGGGCCGCGCCATCGGTGAGGCCATGGCCATCGTAATGGTGGCGGGCAACGTATCCAATATGCCAAGCCTTTTGACCGGCGTCCGCTTCCTGACCACGGCCATCACCTCCGGCATGAGCTATGCCGCCGTGGGAAGCCTGTATCAGCAGGCGCTGTTTTCCATTGGACTGGTGCTGTTTCTGTTTATCATGCTGATCAACGCGCTTTTAAATCTGTTCATCAAGCGGAAAAAGGAGGGCTAAGACGTGGAAAAGCTATCCGCCCGCCGCCAGGCCTATGACCGAACCATGCGAGCCTTGCTGTGGCTGGCTGGCGGCGTCACCTGCGCGCTGCTGGTATTCATGATCGGCTATATCTTTTTCCGGGGCGTACCAAACCTGACCTGGCCGCTGCTCAGCGGTCAGACCAGCTATTTGAAAAACACCATCGGCATCCTTCCCAACATCGTCAACACGCTGTATATCATTCTGGTGGCCATGGTGATCGTCCTTCCCATCGGCGTGGGCGCGGCGATTTATCTGACGGAGTACGCCGCCAGCCATAGGCTGGTGGCTATGATCGAATTCGCCACCGAGTCTTTGGCGGGCATTCCCTCCATCATTTACGGCCTGGTGGGCATGCTGATTTTTGTACGGTTCATGAATCTGCAAAACGGGATTCTGGCAGGTGGGTTGACCCTGGTCATCATGATTCTGCCCACCATTGTCCGCACAACGCAGGAGAGTCTGAAAACCGTTCCCCAAGCCTATCGGGAGGGCGCGCTGGCTCTGGGTTCCGGCAAGTGGCACATGGTCCGCACCGTGGTGCTCCCCGGTGCGGTGGACGGCATCGTTACCGGCTGCATCCTGGCCATAGGCCGCATTGTGGGTGAGAGCGCAGCGCTGCTGTACACCGCAGGGTTC
>JAEWYE010000076.1 GCA_023458755.1 Bacillota bacterium
TTGGAAAAATCCAAACAGTCATACAACCTCGCCGCTTAATTTTCTAAGCATTCTTTTTTTGAGCGCCTACAGCGACGCTCTTTTTGTTATACTCATTTCTCTATTTTCCTTATTCTAATTTACAGCGATCTAACGCGAGTGCCTTTTTCACTTTTAGGCTTGACTTTTAATAGTTAGTCTCCTTACAATTTGATACCCAGTGCTTGCTTTTTTTCCGCCTCTCTGCGGTGCAGTTTTTTATCAGCAGAGATATGTTCGGCTTGCCTTTGCTTATTTCTGCAATCATCCTGAATGATGCGACTCAGATAACGGAGCAGTTTCAGTACGGCGACACCTTGCGGTGAAACTGCAGGTGTTTGACCGGTATCTGTTTCTGGTACAGTTTCCTGCGCTGTTGCGGATATGGTTTCTTTTGTTTCGAATTTCTCTTCCTTCGCAACTAAAATAACATCCCTTCCCTTAGCAAAATGAATGCGGTCACTCTGAAGCCTAACAGCCTCAGAGATAACCGCATTTTTGATTGGTTTGAATTCTTCCTGTACCTCGATGGGAGGTGGAGAATCCGGATTTAATTTGTACGTAGAGACAATATCATTTTGTAAAATACACCAGCGCGAGTAAAGTTCTGCGATATGTGGCTCCTTGCCAAGTTCTGCAACAATTTCATTCACCAGTTTTTTATTAGTTTGAGTCAAATAGCCGTAAACTGGTTTGCCCTTGTGATGTTTCAATTGTTCCGAAAGCTTAAGCAGTTTCTCTTCCATCTGCAAATTATGAAAGCTACTACTTTTGATTTGTTCAACAATAAGTGCAATCTCTCGCTGTGCTGTTCTACGCAGTTCATCGCGTACTTGGGTCTTTTGCTTATAGCGATATAGATTTTCATCTTCAAAGATTTTCTGCGCAAAACTACTCTTGATTTCTGCAAGTCCGTGTTTTGCAAGAAACCCTTTTGTCGGGTTAGATGAAAAAATCACCATGTGAATATGCGGATGATGAGACTCATTATGAAACGCTGCATACCACCGCAGATTTTCCATAGGAATATTGAGCGAAGATGACAGCGTACCCATTTTTTCTTTGATGAGCTTTTGCCAAACAGCAGCATTGTCGTAACCAAGCCTCTCAGCATCCTCACGGTGAAGTGAGAACACCAGCGACCAAACATTCCCGGGATGATTCGCCACTTCGTCCTGTGCCTGTTTGAGCACAATCGGCTGGTTATGCTCATTAAATAAGCCATGATTGAAAATACGTTCTGAACGCGGACGCTCCGCAATGTACTTCATCAAAATACTTTTTTCATCCACCAAGTCCATATTGTGCTCAATCATTTCATTAATAAGTTCAGACGCTATCGCTGCAGAGGGGCTTGCTTTATAGTCAGTATACTCAAGAGATTTCGTAAAGTTTGGAATAACTTTTTGTAGTTTCGCTATCAACGCAATTTGTTTTTCCGTGGCGGGACTGTTCGGCGGAAAATTTGTCTTTTCTGCATTTGGTCGTGTACCGAGATACCGAATATAATTCGAGCGTCGAACCGAATAGCATGGTTTCACATATCTGCAGTTTACAATCAGACGCGCCATCTACGCTTTCCTTCCCGGCAAAGATTCACCACCTGTTTAAAATCAAGGATGCCGTTGATGCTTTTGACATCGTCCTCACTGTATTCACGGGCACGGTCAATCTTCTCCATATCCGCCTCGTAAATATCGCCCGTCATATACATCATGGTCTGTATCTCTACAGCGAGCTTATACAGAACTTTGCTGATTTGGGAACCGAGCATGCTAATTTTTCCGTCGAGCATAGTATCGATAGCCGTGGAAAAATAATCGGCATTATTTTTCGTCAAAACATAGCCACAGTAAAAGTCCAGTGCCTTCTCAACAAATTCACTGCGTGATGCACAGTGTGCATATTTAGCTACTTCATCATACTTAGAAATCTTATCTTCACTTAAAAAGATGGTGGTCTTCTTTGTTCCTGTTCTTTTTGGCACAGCGGGCCTCCTTCATTAAGCGTCGGCAGTTATCCGCTGAATCGGCGTGATTATTGACTTTTTCATTGGATAAAGCGCTCTATTTTCGCTACATTCTGAAACACAGCGTCTGATAAAACTTCCGAAAAAGGCCGGCACTGCCGGACTTTGTGAAGGAGCTGGTGCCGAAGAGCGTCGGCTCTTTAACCTGCTTAAAATTCGACGGTTCGGTCAACTGCCCCTGTCTCAGTATTTTATCGGGATGAAACCCTCACAAAGCCCGTACACGCCGATTGATTTTTGATTTGGGTTAGTTCCCCGCCACTTCGGTGAAAGCCGCACACGAGGCAACACAGTGCCGAACGCAGGCTCACCTTGCCCCGTCCTCACCTGTGGAAAGCGATGCGGTAGCTTTTTTGGCCTCACGCTTCGGCTTTTCCGGCTGAACTTGCAGCTTGCTCTCGATAAATTCCCGTGTTTGCGCGGGTACCACCTTTTCATAGAGTTTCTGGACAAAATCCTCCATTTCTTCATCCATGGAAGACTCTTTTTTATCCATGTAGAACTGAATAGCCTCGAGTTTTTCCTGCTCAAGCATCACCGTAATTTTTGTTTTCATAGCAGTTCCTCCTCATAAAGATAGAAATGTGAAACCGGTAGTTGCCTCGATTTCCTCGGATGTGAAACTTTCCGGCTCATAAAATCGGTTAGTGTATTCGCTCATTTCTGCATCGGTAAGGGAGCAGAGATTGCCGTCGTAATCTGAGCCGGTCACATAAAAAGTGCCGACCAAAATATCGCTGCCCAGGGAACGGTTGCCCTCCAGTCCAATGAGTTTTCCTTCTTCGTTATCAAGAATACAAACCGTTTCACTGAGAGGAACAATCTCAATCATGCCTCCCACTGCCTTCTGCATGGAGTCCAGATCATTGTGCAACGTTACTGCTTCCGGATGCTTTTGCGGCTCAATTTTGAGCACACGGATATCATTTTCTTTCATATCACACCTCACAGATTCATATTTTGGCCGTCGGAATTCTGCTCCGGCGCAACCCATTTTTCATAGTTTGATTCCGAACAGTACCCTGCCAACATGGAAGCAAAGGATTCCAAACGCTTTGGAGATACCCCTGTCAAATCCATCTGAAGGCCATAAAATCCTTGATAGATACTAACTACACCTGCGTTGAGGACATCTGCCCACTCCGCTTTTCCTTCATCCGTAAGTGTACGGTTGCTCAGTTCCACAATCGTAGCAGGCTCAATCTCAACGTCCTTATGGCAAAGATGAACGTCTTCAAACTTGGCGACAAGAATGTCTTGGAGTTTTGGATAGGTTTGCTCGATTTTTGAAAAGCTGTCTTCTCCTGGAATCAGCGCCAGGCTGGAACCGTTATCCCAGGCCACATGAATCTGCCCAATATCATCGACAAACTGAACAGAACCCTGCGCCCCTGCAGGCATTTGATTTTCACCGGACATGGAGTTCAGTTCCACACGGGTTCCCTTTGGATAGCTTTCTTTGAAATGTTCAATGCGTGCACGGCTCAACTTATCATTCATATTGATTGCCTCCTTTTGTTTACCAGTTCCAGATTGTCGGACCGGATTGTTTCTGTTCCTGCGCCATGAGTTCCATGGTACGGTCAAGTGCAGTGTCCAGCACTTCGGAATTAAATCCGGCTGTTCGGTAGCCTTGCTGAATCACACCGAGGTAATAGTCGGACGGCATCCCAGCTTGATGACCATCGTTCATCACATATACCATGGCAGGAACTGTTTTGCCGCCGATTTCCACGTCTACCGTTTCCCTATGATAGAAATAGGGAAACCCCTCATAGCAGTCCAATGCTTTTTCGTCCTGCGGTGTTACCTCCCACAGCAGAACCGGGACCGCACTGCTTTCACAGGGTTCAATTGTAGCAACACCCCCTCTCCTCCCGCCTCGGAACAAGAGCTCATATCCTTTGATTTCGGTAGGACCGACGACTTCTGCATTCGGGCAGCGCTCCGCCATCTGGGGAAGATTCAGGTTGCTGCCGTAGGCAATATACAGCTGATTCTCTTGCATAAGTTTCATTTCTCCATTCATATTTTTCGTTTTACATGGACATAGAAAAACCGAAGTCTTCTTCGGCTTCGGCTTGTGGCTGCTGTTCAATTGTTTTCTTTGCCGTTTGCAATCGTTCCTTCTGGCGCAGTGCCTGCTCCGGATCTTTCCACGCAATGCCGCCCTCCAGATGCTCCAAAAGGTGATACCGGGCGGTTTTAAACTCATCACCGATTAATCCCAATCGGAGCAGCCAGGTACGAAACGTATATTTTTCATTGGAACTGTGAGTTTTCTTGCGGCTTGCACACCTTTGGTTGAGCGCCTGCGCCGTAATAGCGAGGCTCAACTGGATATAGGATTTTATTTTTCCGGCATGAAGAGTTCCATTGAACAGGCGAAATTCAATCGTACCTTTGGAAAAAACGCTGTGTAAATTCAGGCAATGATATCGGGAATCATGATAATGGATGTGATGGCCATCGCGTCCGTGGTACCAAATATTGCTGATCGCGGCAATATCCTTGGGCTTTTTTCGGTTCAGTTCCTCCAGAAAAGAGCTGTCCACTTTGCGGCAGAATCGCTTTTCGCGTTCCACATCTACCTGCAGAGCCTTGTAAATGAGGTCTTCCTTACTTGCCATAATATTTGTAATATTGCGCAGAGATACTGCATCAAAGGGCGAAGCATCCACATGCACATGAATTCCACAGCTTGAATTTGGAAAAGCTCCCGCCACCCGCAATTTACGGACAATCTCCTGCAATGGGATAATGTCGTCGTAATGGCAGATGGGGCTGACCAGCTCCACGCTGTAGGTACGGTCGGCAAAAATCTTGCGGCTGCCATCTTTTTTCTGCGTATCAATGCTTCCGTCGCTCATAACTTTCCACTTGCGCCCTTCGTGATCCTGTACCGAGTAAGCATCGTAATACGTGCCTTCATACGCTGCCGATGAACCGAAATAATCGGCAATCACCTCGGCGGCACGGCTGCGCGAAAGACCGGTCATCTCTATTTCGATGCCAAAATGCTGATCTTTCAACTCCATAGACTCGCCTCTGTTTCTTTAACATATCTGCATTTCGGAGGATGAATTTTCAGGCATATGTGCCCTGGCAAGCCCGGCTGCACCGCTGATGAAACTGAACAGCTTTTCTCTGCGCCAGGTATCAAGCAGGCACTCGCTGCACTTTTTGTTGAGGTCTTCAATTTGAAGCATGGCATCCTCACCCGCAATTTTAATGGCAACCGGATCTCCTAGGCTTTCGCTCAGTACATCTATATAACCGTCTAATATTTCTTCGCACCGGTTCACAGAAACATCGGTATAGTGGTACGAATCCGCATACGGATTTGGGTATTCCTTTCCGTTAATGCAGTCAAGCAAATATTCCAGTATTGTGGGTCGCCGCTCCGGCTCAGCTTTCATATACTGCTCCATAAACCCAAGAATGTCTCGGTCACGTTCCGGATGAAAGGTAATGCCTGTCCGCATATCGGTAAGGATTGCTTCTTTGTTTTTTCGGTATTCCTCCAGTAATTTCATTAACGACCGCCAGCCTTTCCAAATAAATTCGCCTTGTATTCAGGTGCATTGACCACGAGATTATATCGTTCATTGCCGCATTTATAGAGGCAGACACCTCGCTGTGGGTAGCGGATTAGGTTGTATTCGCTTTCTTCCAGCTGCAGTGCGTCCATATAGAACTTCGCGTCAATGTTACCTGCATTGAACAAAAACGCGTGCGTTGGTATGGAAAACAGAGGCTTTGTGTACTCACGGATACCGTCGATGTCAAAGTCCTCCAGGTTTTGGCTTGCCAGAATAACTGCCGACTCTTTCTTGCGAACACGCTTCATAAAGTTGCGGATATACTCAATCGCGGTTGGATTGGTCAGGAACAGATACAGCTCGTCGATGGAAGCCACTGTGTTACCGGCACTTAAAAGTTCATTGGACATATACGAAAGCACATTGAAGAGCAGGGCATTTCGGATATTCTTGCTTGCCTGCAAAAGTCCCTTTACACCGAAGGTTATAAAGTGACCACTAGTGATATTGGTGTACCCGTTAAAAAATTTGGACTCCGCACCCTTACACAGGGAGTGGAGCCCAAGACAGATTTCCCGCAGTGTGTCTGCAGTGTATAACTGGCGCTTACTTTCATCGAAATCTTTATATTCTATTTCAATTAGTTCATACAGATCGGACAGAATCGGATAATCTTCAGACTTGAGCTGTTCAAAATTGCTGCTATCGGTGATATTCCATTTGCCATACAGCTTGCTGAGCATAATTTCAATCGTATCAATTTGGCGGTCGTCAAAGTCCTTGTAGCACCGAAAAAAGTCCTTTAAAAAAGAGATATGCTGACTCAGTTTCGACGATTTACGAAATGCTTCCGGCACATATCCATCCACGTCCTGGTCAGCAATACCGTGCGCCTGCATGTGGGAAGCTTTATAAACAGCTTGTTCATCCCATGCCTTCGGCTCCAGCACATTGATAATGTACTCACCGCTCATAAGGTCAATAAAACAGCCTCCCATGTTATCAGTCAGGTCCCCGTACTCCATTTCAGGGTCAAGGCAGATGATGTTTTTGCCGCTTTCGCGCATATTGCAGAGTAGCAACTTTAACAGATAGGACTTGCCCTGTCCGGAGTTACCGAGTATTAGCACATTTGCGTTTGTTTTATCATCCGAGCGCAAATCAAAATCTACAAGAATATTGGACCCGAACTTATCCCGCCCAATATAAAACCCGTGGGGGTCGGTCTTACCGGAATAGTTGAACGGATACAGATTTGCTACGCTGGAAGCCGGCAGTACTCGTTCAAACTGGTCTCCAAACACATTGAATCCAGAGGGCATCACACACTGAAATCCCTGTTGTTGACGCAGCAGAAGCCGGTCCACATTCAGTTTCGAACGTACCAGTTCTGTGAGGACTTCGGTCTGCAAAAGTTTAAGGCAGTCTAAATCGCTAGCTGACAGTTCGATATATACTGCCGTGTGAAGCAGTGGTTCACGATTGCGATGCATAGTCGCCACGATAGCGGCAACATCCTGCAGATTGCTTTCAGCGGTTACTGTCTGCTGAAGGTTATCGGTATTGGAACGCTCCATCCGGTTCTTGTTGGCGGCATTGGAGATGATTTTCTTCTCCTCCATCGATGTTACCTGCCGTGTATAAATTCGCAGGGTGATGCCATCTTTTTCTCCAAGATGCCTGAGCAGTGCCTGTTCCTCTGTGGAAGTCGGATACTCACGT
The DNA here is from genome assembly GCA_023458755.1 of Bacillota bacterium. Taxonomy (GTDB): domain Bacteria; phylum Bacillota; class Clostridia; order Oscillospirales; family Acutalibacteraceae; genus JAEWYE01. The sequence goes on from JAEWYE010000076.1 coordinate 7,312, forward strand.
AAGGCCCAAACGCACCGGAATGTGTTGCCGCAAATGAAGTGGTCAGTATTGAACTTGATGATTGATGGGGCAATCATATCGAGAAATTCTTGAATACGAACATCTTCTCGTTGTGTAGGCTGAGATCTAATTTTACGTACCATATAAGCTTTCATCCTTTCTAAAATTTGATTTTGAGCATAAGAAAGCCGCCACTTTTCATGGCGGCGCTGGACAAATGCAGGGTTAAGTATGTTATAATAGAAACATACAAAATTCTATTATTTATAAAATGAGAAAGTGAAGGTGAGTCAAATTGGGTTCATTTCGAGAAATACCGATGAACGCGTTCGGACCATTTCCTATTGTTCGGATCGTTGATATAGAGGCCGTGGTCCATAATTACCAGCTGTTTCAGCAAAAAGTCAGTAAAACGAATACGATTTGCGCGGCTGTTTTAAAGGCAAATGTCCACGGTGCGAAAATGGAACTCATTGCTCCGGCACTGTACGAAGTAGGATGCAGACACTTTTTTATCGAAGAGCTTTGTGAAGGAATTCAGTTAAGAAAAATCCTCCCCTATCGGGATGCAAAAATTTATGCGATGGCAGGATTACTGGATAGCGAGGAAGCATATTTTGTACGCTACCACATAAGGCCTTGCTTAAATTGCTTAGAGCAAATTGTACGTTGGAATGAGTACTGCAAAGTTCACGGCAAAAACAATGCGGTGATCCATTTAGATACGCACATGAACCGGATTGGCCTGTTAGACGACGAAGTTGAGCACTTAAGTCGACACTTCAGCGAATTTGTTTCAAATTTTGACGTAGAGTTTTATATGAGCCATTTTTATGACATTAAGGGCGACGATCCAGCCCATTGTTATGAACAGCTAGCCGTTTTGCAGAAATATTTGGAAAAGCTCCCGAAGCGTCCTGTTTCGTTTGCTTGCACGGATAGTACAATTTTGTTGGACAACACGATTTTTAACTTTGATATGGTACGAATCGGAATTGGCTTAGTTGGCGGCGCCCCTAATAGAGCACACCCGATTGACCCGTCTGCTAAAGGTGCAATCGAAATCTATACGAAAATATCTCAGATAAAGGCAGTGAAAAAAGGACAGACCATTGGCTATGGCGGTTCGTATACAGCTAAACGTGATATGCGGATTGCATTGGCACATATCGGATATAAGGATGGCTATTTACGATCCTTGAGCGAAAAAGACGATACGCCCGTCGGTGCATATATGTGGCTTGCGGGATATCCTGTGCATGTAGTTGGTAAAATATCACTCGGCATGACCACGATTGATGTAACGGATGTTCCAGAAAAAATCCTGGACAACTATCATTACGTAGAAGTGATCGGGCCGAATGTTGATATTAAAGAATTGGCTGATATCACAGGATGTTATGAACTTTTAGCATCACTTGGTCGATTGAATACCAAAATGTCGGATTATACATTAGAAGAGATCGAAAGCATATCGGAAACAGAAATTATAAATTAATACAAGTGGAAACTAGGAAGCTGTACACTGCATCAGCTTCCCAGTGCTTTTTCTTCGTCTTGATCATTGATAAGAGATCATATTGAAAGGGCCTAGATACGAATATCTTCTTATTGCTGTTCTGTATTTCTTTCGCTTTTAGTCGTTCATAATCACCCATCTCTCTCCATCATAATCTTCATATTTTTCCGTTGTAACATTCTGCTCAAAATAGACAGCGAGCAGCCGCTTGATGTCCTCGGCATCTGCCCGCTTAACGGAAAAGCCTTGCTCCTTAATGGACTTTTCAATACGGTTCAGATACGGAAAAAGTTCAGATTCCTTTTCACCGTGCAGACGAATCATGATGACAAACTCGCGGGCTGTCGCCATTTGTACCTGAATACGGTCAAGGTGCGTCTGATCTTTTTCCAACAGCTTTCGTACAACCGGACTTTTCTCTGCTTCATACCGGCTGCGGAGAAAGGCTTTATTGTCATCAAAATCAGCACGGCTGTTGAGACAAAGAATTTCAATTTCGGCAAGGCCTTTGAGAATATTCATCAGCGCATAGATTCGAGCCGCTACACTGGCATTTGATAGGACTGAGATATTGGTTGGCTGAATCACATAGAATACCAGTTCTCCATGTTCATACAGGCGCAAACTGTAATCCGTTATTTCCTTTGCGTTGATAAGCTGGCGGGTTGACTGCTTCTGCTTTGAGTCATTTCTGCTCATCGGGCATATACCTCCATTCATAGAACTGCTGTTTCAAAAACAAAAAGGCACAGGCATTCTGAATGAACTGCAGAATACTTGTGTCTTCATATCGTATAGCCAGAAAAGCATAAACCGCCGTAACTACAATCGGTAACAAGAAGCGAATTTGAGCCAGCGCAAACACCGAAATCAAACATCCAATGCCGATAATTGCCACATCGCGGAGCTGCCACAGCCACAAAGTTGCTTTTCCTTTCAGGTTATCGGGATAGATATACATGTTATTTTGTCACCACCTGCTGTATTGTTTTTGTCATGTTAATGGCGGACTGCGCAGCATAAACCGTACTAGTTAGGTTTGCTTTGGTTGAGGTGTCCAGTCCAAAAGCACCGGCAATTCGCGGGATTTCCCCTGCTGAAAGCATCAGGCCCAAGCTAAGCAGACAGTTTTCTCGGAATACCATCAGACCGGCAATCAGTATAGTTGATTGTAAAAAAGCGGTAAGGCACAGACCGATAATCTGCTTGCACCAGCTTATGAAGCCGTCCGTATAGCCTCTTGGAACCGAAAACATATAGAGACTGCCGACTGCAATCTGAATCAGCAGAATGCCACCGCGTTTCAGGTTGGCAAAGAACACCTTGATAATCGCATAAGCCATCAGGATAATGCAGAACAGAATCAACAGCGGACTGGTTACTGCGTTTAGTCCGAAATCACTTTTCCCGGCAAGATTTTTAATGGAATCCGTGCTTCCCAAACTGCTGATGATACTGTTCCCGAGCTGCCCGAAGGTCTGGCTGGAGCCGGTAATTCCGGCAGTAAGCAGTCCCTGTAGTGTAACTGAGAATTTGTAAAGTTCAACCGGAACCGTGGTAAACATGCCGACTGCAAGAAATCCTTTGATGGCATTTAAGGCAGTCCCACGAATGTTGCCGCGTCCGTTCTGGCATTCAATGCCGAGTTCAAAACAGGCAACGACCAAGCCAACCGCAAAAAGTGCCCAGCCCAGGTAGTCGAAGAACAACACCACCGATTGAACCCATGTAAGCTTGAATAATTCCGCACCCATGTCACTCATGTTGACAAAAAAATTGCCAAGGAAGCCGACAATCTGCGAATAAATCCAGTCCATTATCTTATCCATCATTGTTCCGGCAATTGAATCGAAAATAAACATTTTTAACCTCCTCTCCTAAAAATTGTGATAAAGGCTTTGCATTCCCACCACAGACCAGTCAATGCTTGCATAAACACAATGGTCTAGCTCGTTTCATAGAGTTACTCGTGGATTTAGATTGCTTATTTTAACTTATATATGTTAAAATAAACCAAAACACAATATATGAAATGAGGTGTAATATAGTGGCTGTAGAAAAGCAATATTTATCGGATGTTGAAACGAGCTTCATAGAAAACACTTTATAAAAAATTTTATGATATGCTTAAGCACATAGATTAACTAAAATAAAAATGACAAACCATAGTTGGAGGTTTAAAATGGAGACGAACAATTTGTTGGATATAAGTGAAGATTGGTTGAAATATGCCATACAAGTTAATCTGCTTCATCATTCAAAAGATGGATTGGCAGAGCTTAGAGACCGCGCTATACAGGATAGTAAAATTCAATCATGCTTACATAGCATAACAAATTTTCATGGAACACTGGTCTCCAATCATAAGAACCCGGAATTACCAATTCACAAACTGTTGTTTTTATTAGACATAGGGCTTGATACTGATGTGCCGGAAATCAAACGGGCTGTTAATGAAATTCTAAAGCATAGAGATACAAATGGCGTATATCAGTCTCTAACCAATATTCCAAAGCATTTTGGAGGAAGCGGCGAGGATATATTAAGTTGGTGCTTATGTGATGCACCATTATTATTGCTCGCCTTATTGAAATCCGGTGTCGATTATAAACAGCATCTTAAGCAGGGAGTTGATTTTCTTGTGTCTTTCCAACAAGAAAATGGCTTTCCTTGCACCGTGTCGCAAGAGTTAGGGAAATTTAGGGGACCAGGCAAAAAAGGCGACTGTTGCCCATATGCAACACTGCTAATGGCAAACCTACTGTCCAATATTCCTGAATACCAATGCTCGGAGCTTGCCAACAGGACAGCATTATCTTTACTCTCTCTTTGGGAAAACAGTCTCGAGAAACATCCATATATGTTTTATATGGGAACCGACTTTCGTAAACTAAAAGCTCCTTCTTTTTGGTATGATATTATAAGTGTTGTTGATGTTCTGAGTCGATATGAGTCTGTCAGGAAGGATAGCCGTTTTCAAGAAATGTTAACCCTTATTGAAAGTAAACAAGACGCAAATGGATTGTATACACCAGAGTCGGTATTTCAAAAATTTAAAGAATGGGACTTTGGACAGAAGAATAAGCCTTCGCCCTATTTGTCCTATTTATACTTGAAGATTTTTAACCGTGTGAAATCATAAAACGATTAACACAGGGTAGTTTTCACAGCTACCCTGTACTTTTGCGTTATAAGCCCACTACACTCCAGATATATAACGGAGCCGTAAGCGTAAACACAAGACAAGCAAACAGAATCGCCGGTGCAGCCCACTCAAACTGTCCGTGCTTCCGATAGTCGAAATAAGCCGTTCCAAGTTTAGCAAAGAAAAACACGGCAAGAATCAGATCAATCGCGGGAAATACGACATTGTTAACAACAGCTTTAATCTGCTGGGATGCTGTTTTCCATGTTTCCTCAACCGCACCCGCCACGTTACCGCTGTCTGCGGCATATACGGTTACACAGCACATGGAAACCATGAGCATGGCAATACAAAAAACGAGTAAAAGCTTTTTACTTTTTTTCATGTGGCTTTCCACCTCTCTGCGATAAATTGTTAAAAATAGTTCGAACCGCAAGGCTGAATTTCAGTCTTGCGGTTCGATGTTTTCTGGTGATATTCTTAAGATTTAACCGGTGCACAGTGCCAGTCTGACCACAAGTTTCCGCTGATAGTGACCGTATTACTGAGGTTCATACTGAGCATTCCGCTAGGTGTCCAGCAATCCAGCAAATAGGTGTACGGCGTGTAGCTGCCATTTGGAAACCATATAGGAGTAAAATGAGTACGTCGGTTATACGTACTGTATTTGTTCTTTTTGAACTCGAAACTTGAGCCGAGGCCACTGCTCATTTTGTCAAGCAACCGCCAATAAGTTTGATATTTGAACTCTGGAAAGTAAGTCAGGGCAGTCTGCGCTCCGGTTACCGCTAAAGACAGATTGGTACTCACGCCGGTCGCAACCGTTTCGCTGATTCCATAACCAGATTTCATGGTTTTACCCGAGGCAGTAGGTACTTTGGCGTCCGGTAGAATGCTCATAGATGCTGTCAGGCTGGCATGATAACTGTTGTAACCAAAGTCCCACCAGCCATGGTCATGCCAATAACCTTTTCCATTTCCGGTAGAATACCATACCCAATCCGCATGCCATTTTGGCGTCCACATTCCCCATGAGGCGGATGTTACTTGCGCATTCCTTGGAATGCCTGTCTGTGAGTATGATGAATTACGGTCATCGGCAACTGGATTTGGCGGGTCTTTACCGGACAAATCTACAATGTTGGCGGTGATGGTATTTTGGCTTACCTTTCCTCTTCCAGATACCGAAACGCGAATGGTCATCGTCTGTGGAGTTGACGGTGTTGTCCAGCGGACCCAAACGAGCTGAGAATCGCCATCCGGATAATACACATTATTAACGGTATAAGTTTTGCTCCCCATGGTGAATCGCACGGATACCGGATTGTCGGGGTCCGCCTGACCGCCGCTGACAGTCACGGATGTGATGACTTCCGTATTTACCCGATAGGTATAATTGTTCGTGCTGGCTTTTGCAGGTTCCGGTTGTCCGAACCTCACAACACCCAAACCGAGGGACGATTTAATATCCGCGTCGGACGCTCTGGAGGTTTTGCTCCCCGACCATGCGGGATAGCCAAGATCTGCAACCTCCAAAAACATAGAAAGGGGTAGATTTTGATGAGAGAGTGCCCACATTCTCCGACTAAGCTCTCCTCCGAGTTTTTCGTCATAAAGGGCAGCTTCTGTCGCCGTAAGCGCTACCCTCACGCCCTTAAAGGTGATATATGCGATTGGCTCAATCAGAATTTTATAGCTGCCATTAATCAGAGTACTGAAATTGAAATGCGTCAGGTTTGCTATGCTTCGAATGACCTGTTCATCCGTAAAGTATCGTTTAATTGCCTGTATATTGCCATTTCCTTTATCTTCACTGATAATTGTAGGCAAAGGCTGTGATGGATTAATATATTTATATTTTTGGGTATTCGGTGTTAGTTGATAGCCGTTAGTATAAAAGATTTTGCTGACTTTTCCAAAACTGAAAACTATATTGTTTGGCCGCTTATTGGTAAGATCAATTGGAGTGCTAACCACTGCGTGATCTTTCGTTCGTACTATGGTTACTCGAACACCTTCGTCACATGGATTCCAAAAATTTTGATTTGTTCCGTTGCCCATACCTCCTCCGCCTCCATCAACATTTCCGTCCCCCGTAGCATACACGACAGATGAGAACATTGTAGTCAGCAAGATAACAAACACTAACAGAACTTTGAATATTCTTTTCATATTACCTCCCCAAAAACAAAAAAGCGCAGCCTTTACACTGCACTTTTTAGTATAGTTCTGATTCAATTCATGTCTGCAATTTTATTTCCGTTTTCGTACATATCACTGACAGTTGTGCCTTCGCCGCCACCGCCATTGTTATCTACCCATCCAAAGCCGGGTAAATAAACTTGCCCGTTCTTAGTTTCTCCGCCTTGTTCAGCCTTAGATGCTACCGAACTCGTATTGCTCGGCTTTTTGCTTGGATTCTTAATCTCGCTTTCCGTCGGTTGTTTGGGCTTTGATACCTTGGATTGCAGATTCTGAACCGGCTGATTCGTTGGTGTAGTCGAAGAAGCACTGACAGTTGCTGAGGATTGTTGCTTTGGCTGGGCAGATACTGCTTTTTCTTCTTCCTGACTGCTGATATTAAAACTTGTACTAACCTCACTTGAAGAAGATGATGATGGCGGTACTATAGTTGTTTCTTTCACAGCTGGTGTTTTAAAATGGGTCAATATTGAAATAATGAGGACAATACATACACCGCCCAACAAGGAAACAATCAAAATTTTCTTATTTTTATCAGATGGTTTTTTCATAAAAGTTGGCCTCCTTTGAATTCTTTATTATGGAAGTCTTTACAAGTCACACATTACCATAAGAGCGTTTAAAAGTCTACTGAATAATTAAAATACAGGCATATATTTTGCCTGTACCTTCAAATTGATTTTCATGAGCGGCAGTGATTTGCCGCAAAACGATACCGGAACCTCTAATTGAATAACGGCGTCTGCAAGAAATGGCTGAGTCGTCCCCGCATTCTGCGGAGCAAGCGGCGTATTTTTGATATTCACCGAAAGTCCGGAAATCCTGTATTCCAGAGTTTTACCGGCATATTTAATGTGGTAACCGTTTGCAGATTTCAAGCCGAGGACTCGGTCCAGTTCTGCATAAATATCACCGTAATCTACGCTGCTGTTCCAGGAAGAGCTACCTGGCTTGTAGCCTCCGGCGTAACCTTCACGGACGCTGTGATACACATCATCGTAGTTATCCGTAACCGTGGAAATAACGGCGGACTGCACCGCTTCTTTTACTCCCGATGCAATTATTTTTAGCCGAAACAGTTCCATACAGACAGCCAAAAGCATGCAAAGGCACAGCGTAATTACAAGAATCATCGGTGCTCCGTTTCCGCGTTTGCTGCTGAGAATTTTTCGTAATTTTGTCACTTCCAGAACACCTCACTTTTACCGGATGCCTGTGCTTTCAGAGTTACCGGGAAAGAACCGAATCCGCCGAACAGACCGATATTTTTCTGAACCGTCAGGGATACTGTTACTTCAGAGTTCAACTGAATTTTCCCCGTGCCCGACCATTGAATGGATGGATTTAGTCCTGTTTTTGCGCTTAATTCACGTGCCCGAACCGTAGTTTCTGTGCCAACCCTGCCGGAGATTTCCGCCTCCCGTACCAGTTCCACAGCGTAAGAATCCAACGCAGATTTTTCAATAAACACAGGCAGAATATGCACAGCAAGCGCAATTACCATCATTGAACAAAGTACCAGTACGCAGACACCGATATAGCCCTCGCCGCGTTTTGATTTAAACAGTTTTTTTAACAAAACATTATTTCTCTCCCTTCCTCAAAACATTCCATTGAGAGAAGACATAATCTGCATGCCAAGCACCACAAAGTAAGTCAGCATGAAGCACCCCAGCATCACAAAAGACAGCACTTTAATTTTCGGCGGGACTTTCTGTGCTTTCGCTTTCAACCTTCGCAGCTCGTCCTGTTTAAAGTCATGGGTCAGCATCTGAAAATACAGAACACCGTTGTCCCCGCGGAGCACACCAATCAGGCCGCGCACTACATCGGACAAATGAGGTGAATTGAGTCTTGACTCAAAGCGAACCAATGCCGCCTCATAGCTGGAGGAACGCATATCGGCACACACAATATCCAGTTCTCGGCGGAACTCCGGCCCGGCATTTTTCTTGTAGCTTTCCAATATAGACAAAACGTCTCGGCTGGAATGCAGTTCCTGTTCAATGGTAGAAGCAAAGCGCGGCAATTCAGCCTCTATATGTTCCCGCCGCTCTTTCAGGGTGTTGTCTGCACGCTGTGTCTCTTTAAAATAAATTAGCGCAGCCAATACCAAAATGGCTGGGGCTAACAGTGGAAAGAGAAACAGGAGAGGAATTGTCAGCGAACCTACAGCAAATGACTTAACTAGGGCATAAGCCAAAAACAGTTCCGGAGTTTGACCGATTCCGGAAGCTTGCAGTGTATTGAGCAGTCGAACACGTTTGTATTCGTTGAGGTGTAGAATTTTTGAAAGCCGCACTGCTCCGCCCATCAGCCATGCTTCGATGGTTTTGGTCATGTGCTTTTCCTGTTTTGCAGTGTTCATTATTGCTTTTGCTGTAGCCAAATGCGGTACTTTCAGAAAATCCGCCAGTACAAAAAACAGCCCTGCCGCTAACAGAACAGCAAAGATAAGAATCAAAAGAGCCATGCGGTCACCTCCTGTATTCAATCGGTTTGGTGAGCTTTATCACGAGTGCAGTGCAGATGAAAATGGCCGCTGCACAAATGGCCATGGTAATGTGTCCGGGAATAGTATTCATCAATGTCTTATACCAGTCGAAATTTAAAAAATAAAGCAGTGGAATGTTGCCAATCACAAGGAACACCATAATGGCAAAATCCTTGCGCGGTTCTGCAACCAGCAGTTCCAGTTCTGCATTGACAATGCGCATATCCGAAAGCTTTGTGATAATAGGTGTCAGCGTGGTTTTCAGACTTCGGTCATAAAGGCAGGCAGTCATGGCATCACACCATTCGTGGAACGCATCGTTGTCGATTTTGTCACGCATGGTTTTAAGCGCCGCTTCCACATCCGGATCTACCATTCTGACCTGAACAGCAAAATCACGAAACACACTCTGTACAGGCGGATTCAGATATTCCAGGTTTTCTTCCACCGCGGTGAGAATGTCCTCGTTTCGCAGATAGGCGGTTGTAATAATGGAAAGCGCTGTTTCCAGTTCTGCGGCGACATTCTTTTTGAAGTTTATTTCTGTCAACCGGAGATACCAAAACGGAAAAAACATCATTCCGATTGCCAGTACCGGAACAAGGAAGAAGTTGTTAATACCAATCGCAATAGCGGCACCCATCGCAAACAGTGCCAAAGATACGGTACAAACCTTAGAAAACTGTCCACTTCTCCCCGTTGATTCAAGAATATTCTGTGCTTTTTGGATTTCCCGTTTGAAAAGATTGGACTTTTTACGTTTTGTTTCTTCATTTATGAGGTCACGAATACTCTTATTCGGACGGGATAATAAACGAAACAGACCGTCCGCAAACTCGGCGGGATTGATGCCGAACAAAAGAAAAGCACCGGCAATCATGCCGATGCAGGCCGCAAGCTGTAGAATATTCAAGCTGTTTTTCCCCCTCGCAAAAGTTTTTCCAGCTGGTCATGAGTGAGGCCGTTATCCAGCAAACGCTTTTTCAGGCTTTCTGATATACTGCAAACCGTTTCATGATGACCGGTGATGACAAATCTGCCGTTTTCAATATGATTATCCGTAATCTTATAGCGGCAGACCGTATTGTATTTTCTTTCTCCGTTCGGCAGAATTTCGCACTCCATAATTTCCATGATACGCCGCTCTTTGTTTTCAAGTTGCTTGCAGAACACCACCAGCGGAAACGCTTCGGTAACCAAATCCATCAGGATATTGTCATCGGTATTGACTGCCTGCTTGCACAGAGTAACCATTCTTCGCCAGGTGGCCTCACAGGAATTTGCATGAATGGTTGTCATAACGGTGTGTCCGGTTCGCGCTGCTTCCTGTGCCGCATATGCTTCATCGGAGCGCATTTCGCCTACAATGATATAATCGGGATGAAACCGCAGAGCCAGCTGGAGAAGCATATTCTGATCGACTTCCTGCTTTTCGTTGTCACTTATTTTGGTAATGGAGTGAATGACCGAATTTACAACCTTGCCGCCGTTCTCTTTTACCAAATCCAGTTCTCGGCTGCCGGACTCAATGGTAAAAACACGCTTGTTGTCGGGAAGCGTGGAAGCAAGCCAGCCGCCCAGTGTAGTTTTACCGGAACTGGTTGCACCGGCAACGCAGATGCTGACACCGTACCGCAGGCAGGTAGACAAAAAGTCCAGCATATCCTCCGTGGCAGTACCTTCTTTTACAAAATCATCCCTAGTCAAGGATAAGGGATTCACAATACGAATGGAGGCACAGACACCCACATCGTCATCCACAATAGGTGTTTTCATGGCGGCAATACGAATATTGGAGGCCAGCGAACCGGTCGCTACGGGCGTAGCATTATCCAGCACCATGCCGGAAACATGGAGCATTCGGCGCACTACATTCACGGCATGTTCCGGACTTTCAAAGTGTTCCGCCAGCTTTTGACTGGTGCCATTCGAGTACTGCACCTCAATATCCCGCCAGCTGTTGATGTTGATTTCTTCAATGCCATCGCCGTAGATGTACTTCGTAAGGAATGAAAATTCAGCCATTTCGTTGTACAGTTTATTGGTCAGCTGTAAACTCGACATATCTTTGACTGCAACGCGGTTGTCCAGCAGATATTTGGAAATATATCGTTTAATCTGCTCTTTGGTATCCTCTGATGTCCGGTCAGTCAGCAATCCGGAATAATGTGCAGATATATATTTTTGCACATCCCGCAAAACGGTGGCAAAATCCGTTGCTTCAGTTTGCGGCTCAAAGAATAAGTTGTGCATTCGGCTTTCGCCAGCAAGATTTGGTTCATTCAATTGAGCACACCTCCCTGCAAATCTTCTGAATTTCTCTGCGAAAGCCACGGCTGTCTTTCAATGTAAGCTCGGCAAACAGATTACCTGCCAGTCCCTGTGCCTCCAATTCTGCCGAATGGGGAATCTTGAAGGTAATCGTGCCAAGCACTTTCTCCAGATTTTCTGTTTCTTCCTCCTCCTTTATATTTGAAGCCGCTTTATATTGCTTCTCCTCATCCCATTTCTGCGCTTTCAGGAGAGGCATCTGAGATGACAGATAGCTGATTGATTTGAGGTTGCATCCGGTCAGGCGCAGTACCGTGTTTGCTTCCATCAATGCCACAGCAGACAGAATATCGCTGGCTATATAACTGCCGCAGTCAATGATGACGAAAGGAGCTATTTTTCGAAGGCTGCTAATCAGTTCTTGCGCCTGCTGCTGTGTGTAAGGCGGGTAAGAATATTCATTTTCGCCCTTCAGCATACCGATAAGGGACAGATGCTTAAGCTTTTTGTGCGTAACACAGTTTTGCTTAATTAGGCTTTCAGACACATGAGTTGCAGCCAGAATACTGCCTAAAGATCTCAATCCGGCTGAGTTATTTGAAATCCTTTCGCATTCCAAATCTGACGGCAAGCAGATACACGGAAGCATTGGCGCAGTCATATCACAGAGCAGCAGAATAACATCCTGTTTCTGATTGGCAATGTATTGCGCCATTTTTGCAGCGACGGTTGTTTTGCCACAGCCCGGACTGCCCCAAACAGAGATTACACCACCAACCGGTTTGGGTGTCTCATTTTTACGCATTCGATTGCGGGTGAAAATACCATCTTTCTTAAAGTTGAGCATTAATCTCCCACCCCGTTCGCGGATGTTTCGGTATAGATTTTTTTCAGCGCGTCATCCTGTGTTTTGATAAACTTGGCAGAATTCTCGGCTGTACCGCGATACACAAGTGTCAGGTGCAATTTGCCGTCCGTCTCCAGTTTGGCAAGCACTTCACTCTGTTTTGGAGTAACCAGCAAAGTAACCGTAGACGGTAGCTGCTTTTCTTTATCTGCTGTTTGATCTGACTTGCTCTCACTGTTTGAAGTATCCGTATCATAACCGGTACTGGCCGTAACGCCGATGACCTCCACATATTTCAGCTCCGGCGGAATAACGGTTTCACCCATTCCTTTATAGTCAGGGGCTACCACGGATACGACGTCTCCGGAAATCAGCTTGCCCGAGAGCCCGTTTGCAAAGCTCTTAATGGTAACGGACATTGCCTGTTTTGTTCCGTCAAGATGGTACAGATACGAATTTTCCGATTCCGGTTTCTCGGTAATTTTTGCTGCTAACACATCATCTCCTGCAATCATGTCACAAGCGGCATATTTACCGATAACTGCGCTTGATTCATGAAGTACATTGGAAGGCAGATTATAGCTGCCGACCGTTACAGTCTGCACCATCTTATCCGTTATTTTTTCTCCTGCCTTGATTTCACCTGCTGCACGAATAATATGAGTGGTTTTACTCATACCGGAATTAAACAGCGGCGTGACGCCAAAGCAGATAACCAGTGCCAGAGCAATACAAATCACACCAAGCACAGTGCGGTTTTTTAAAATAGACATTACAAATTCCTCCTCAGATACAAAAAGTAAAGTAAGTGAGCACAGCGCCGATTGCCAGCCCGGGCGCAAGCGGGAGAGAACCGTTTTTCGCCCTCCCGTGCACCAGCCAGTAGAGTATGGGAAGAAGCATTCCAATAAAAATAGCAGCCATGGCTCCTTCAAATCCAAGGAAAAAACCGATGGCTGCCGTTAATTTAACATCGCCTCCGCCCAGCTTTTCATTTGGGCCAATCAATGCCAGAGACAGAAATAGAAGTCCCCACAGCAGACCAAACAGCTGCTCCAACTGAAAATAAATCAATCCGAACAACCCAACCATAATCCATGCGCCGTCGGGAATCTCCCTCTTTTTCACATCGGATATGGATGCCCATGTCAGGATTGCTGCGAAGCAGACTCCTTTGAGAACAAAAATCGCTGTATCAGCCGGCATAGTTAAACATATCCTTGATATGCTTAGTTACGCTTGGCAAAACTGTACCTTTTAGTACCAGGTATAATCCTGCCAGAATCAAAGCACCTAACACAATGGAAATCAGTACTGTGACTGCAGTGTCAATAGCCCCTTGCCCGCTGCGGCTGGTGAGGATGGAATGGGTACGGATAATAAGGGAATTTGCCTTGTTTCTAAACTTTTTCATTCTGAATTCCTCCATTATTTTTGTTTTATTTTTACAGAGATTGAGAAATACCGCTTTGCGTTGTAGGCTCGCTGATTTTCTGCTCATAGGCCTTCAGCACAGCAGCATCGAACTGTTGACGAATTTCTTTGCTGTTGCAGAAGCAAACATTCCTATACTCCTCACCTGTTTTGAACTGCGGCATCGACACAAAAAGTCCGTTCTTACCATTGTACACACGAACATTGCGGATGCACAGCACGTCATCGAGCTTAACAAATGCATTTGCCACAATACTACCGTGTTGCTGATTCGGAATACTGATGGTAGCTTCAATTTTCATAGTCTATTCCTCCCTTGCTAAATCTGCGGGCATTGGCCTTGATCCATGTGGTTTTGGAAATTAACCTCCTGAAAGCCGAACTTATCGACATAGTAAAAATTACTGCCTGCGCTGTTGTAAAGCTCAATCACATCGGACATTGATAGCGAATGTCCGGTGAAATCGTTTGGGATACTCAGATTGAAGTGACTGTAGATCTCTTCGAGATTTTCTGTTCCCATCTCGCCGTCAAACACTACCGCATAATCGGTGGGATCTATAAGTCCAAATCGTTCTGTCAGTTCATCGTATCCGATGAATTTCTTACGTACATCTGCATCGGCACGGATCTGATAAATACGGCAGTTCTTCAGCAACACTGCAGATTCTTCCTCAGGATTGCTGTGAATCAAACGGTCATAGATACCGTCTTTAAATGCGGCAGAGTACCCGTTTTCTGAAAGATAATCACGCAGTTCGCCACAATCAAACATGCTGTCACAAACTGCAGACTTCTCAGTAAGATAACCAGCGAGGTTTCCGTAGAAACACACACAATTGTTTTTAATCTGAATGTCAGACATTTTTTCTCCTCTCATTCACTTCCGATACTGCGGCGGGAACCTTCCACCAACGCAATCAGGCGTGCAGCCAGTGCCAGCAGTGTGTTGTTGTCCATAGTGCGAACAGCGGAAAACACATACTCCTCCACCGCCTCCTGTGACTGGTCACCGGTTGCCAAAAGATTCACCTTTTCTGCTGAAATCTTTCCGTCCTGAACGCCGATACGAATAATATCACCGGGTTTCAGATCAGCAGCTTCACGCACCGTAAGAGGCAGAGTAACTCGGCCCCTGCAGTCAAGTGTTTTAAATACCTGCATTTATTCATTCTCCTCACTTTCTTCTTGCATCATATATTTCTCAAGCGCACAATCGTCGCAGTCCTCATCACAAATTTCTCCCGCGCAGTCATCGTATGCGTCGCAGTAATATGGGCACCCGCAGCATACACCATCACAATGAAAAGGGTCTTTCTCGTTTACCTGTTGGTTTTCATACAGCATTCTGTCTTTCCTCTCTGTTACGAATATTCAAACAATGTCATTTGCTTACTCTGCTTACGCAGCTGTGAAGTGTCATAATTGGATATGAGTAATTCCGCATATTGACTGCCGCCGTCATATCGCTGTGCCAAATTGTTTATACGGTTGATGGATTCAATATAAATACCATCATGATCATACAGTTCTCGGATAAAATCACAGTCGTTATAAGACAGCAAAAATTTGCCCTGAATGTTTAGCAGCGCCTGCGCCAATCGAGAATGGTCCTCTTTTCCAAAGCCGACATCATCGTAGTAATCCTCGGTTTCAAAATACGGCGGGTCACAATAAAAAAAGCTGACTGGACGGTCATATTGTCCAATCAACTTTACGCAGTCTTTATTTTCAATCACAACCTTTTGCAATCGGCGGCTCGCCTGATAAATCAAGGGGAAGTTATTCCACATGGAATGCGGCTGACTTCCGAAACTGTCACAGCCGCTTGCATAACTGTACCGTATCAACTGATAAAAATTTGCAGCCCGTTCCACATCTGACATCGCAGCACCCTCTTTGAACATGAGCTTGATGCGATCAAAGTCCGCTCTTGCGTTCAGTGAAAAAGTCAGCGTATCAATCAGCTGCTGCGGTTTATCCCGAACACAGCGATAGAGCGTTACAAGATTCGTGTTAAAGTCATTGTAGACTTCAAAATCATTCATCGGTGGTTTGTAAAACAGCACCCAGCCACCACCGCCAAACACTTCAATATACCGCTCATAGTAAACTGGAAAGCGAGCAAGTATCTCATCCCGCAGAGATTTTTTTCCGCCGACCCAAGACATAAAACTGTTTATTCTCATCACCTCCTAAACTAAGGAGGCCATCGAAGCATCCCTACTGTCGCACAGAAAAAGCCATTTTGCAACAATAGAGATTAACTCAATTGCTCCAAAATGACCTCTCATTACCCTCTTTCCAAAGGGTGCGCTGCCTTTTTAGCATTGATTATTGACCATCGCTAAATTGATACAATCATTCACATCACTCCTTTAATCTAAAAATAGGCACAAAAAAGAGGTCAACCTTTCTCCGCTTGGAGAGAGATTTCCCTCTTTAATGTTTTATATACTCGATAAAGATTAACGAGATCTCTTCATCTTCTTTCCCTAATGCGTTATGATTAATGAAATCAGTTATTTCATCCACAATTTACTTCGGAGTAAGCAGGATATCTTTTATATAATTGACATAATCCTATCGAAATATCTTAAGTATTATCTGACGCCTTCACTTGATAGTTCAATTTTTCTTAATACATCTATTTTGTGATTTACCCCTATAACATCAATCGCTATGAGTTTATCCCCATCAATTTTGACTCCCGGATAAAACATATCTTCTGTCAAAATATCTTTGATGTTCCATACTAATTGTGCATTTGAATCAATTGCATAAATATTGTTCTGTGGCTGTTCTGATACTCTACCAGAAGAAGCATTTTCTAAAACCACTATCACAACACCGTTTACTTCTCTTGCATCTCGTATTTCGTTTTTAAATGATACTTCTTTGCTATTAATTGTTATTGTTGAATTGAAAATTTTCTCAATCATTTCAGATTCTCCATTTCATGGTAATGATCTTTGATTTGTAAAGTTACCAACAGTTCTATCGGCATTAAGGTCAAACTGAACTCCCCCACCTTTGCCCCAATCAGCAATTTCACCTGCGACTCCACAATGCATTTTTGCTCCTGCATCAACTTCGACATCACATATGTACTTAGGTAAATATTGAAGCGCATATTTTTCTTTAATCTGTTGCGCTGTTAATCCAGCCACGTCCTCTGCCCGCATTACCCAACCACCTTCTTTAAGCGAATTGATTCCATCATAGACACGAACAAAATTAGTTTTCTGCGCTAAGTCAAATTCCTTTACTATTGTATTTGTCTGATATGGCGGATTAGTGTACCTATTTAGCTTCCAAAAAGAGTTCACTTCGTCAGCAGTTTTTGAGTAAACGTTGGTAGCCTTAATTTTACTCATCGTGATATTAACGCTTTTAATAGCCTTACTCGTTTCCTTTAATGTACCAGCTACCTTAGCAGCCTCCTTTGCAGCCTTTTCTTCTTCTTTCGCTGCTTTAGCTTTTTCTATGGCAATCTCTGCTTGTTCCCTTTTTCTCTCTGCTTGAGCAAAGTCTTGTTCTAATTCAGCGGCCCTTTCCGCTTGAATAGCTGCTTTTTCTTCAGCTAAGGTTTTACCGGCATTAAATATCTCGTCTGCTTTTTCATATTTTGTTATATTTTCGGCTACTTCAAGCGCCTCGCCTGCCTTGCCTATCTTTGTAAAAATTGTTCCAGGTATGAACAGTAACGCAATATTCCCAATAAAACTTGTTGCTGTTTCGCTTTTGGTTTTAAGGTCTGCTTTTGTAAAATCATCTACGGATTTATTTGCTTGATTTAATAGGAAAGACGGTAATTCCTTTTCAAAATTTAAGTAGTTTTGAATAATTCCGAATGGATGTTTTCCTAAATAATTTTCCCATTCTGTCAATTTATTATTTGGATTCTTACAAAAGGATAAAAAATCCTGACTACTATTATATATTCCAACTGCAATATCTACAGGCCCTTGTATAAACCCTTTTCCAATATCAACGAGACCAAGGCCTACCCCTTCTGCCACTTGACCTGCACTCTCCAAGCCAGACTTTACGCTATCCGCTACATTTTCATACCACTGCTTGTCATACAGCACAGGCATAGATGCTTCGAATTGTTTAATTTTTGTATCGCTTTCGACTTTTACTTTATTATAATTGCTTCTTATTCCATCTGCCAATTTTGTAAAATCGCTGGGATCTGCTATAATCACAGACGGATTAATCATCTCTGTCAGGCGCTCTATCCGGGTATAAAGTGCTGTCACTCTGTCACCGAGACTGCTGAACCTGCTTGCATAATTCGTATCTACACTATGCACTCTTTCAAGAATTTTGTCAAATTCTGTGCTGCCTATGTTGTGCTTATCTATCATTTTAGCATGATAATCATTCACATTGTTTAGGTAATCTTGAATATTCAGTTCTTGCATTAGAAATGTATCTTCAAACCAATCAAAAAGCCCAAACTGACTGTCTTGCGCATTCTTTTGAATGATACTTCGAAGTTCCTGTACGGATTGTTGTGAGAAGTCTCGGATGATTCCGCTCATTTCTTAAACACCTCACCTTGCAATTTTTGCATAAGTTTGGCGGTACTTTCATCGGTATTGACATAACCATCCTTTGCATTGCTCAATAATTCAACCGTACTTTGAATTAAGCTTGCCAGTGCTCTATCCAAGGCTAAAAAATAGGTATCCAATTCATCCATCGCAATATTGGTTTGCCCTTTTCCGGTCACAGCAAATGTTGCATTACTATTTGTTTCACAGTCACTGTATAGCGTTTTTAGCCTGTTTATCTTTGATCCTAACTGCTCGGGGTCAATTTTTATGTTTTGCATATTTCTGCTCCCCTTAGAACAAATAGCTGTCTGCGGAATTCATATCAGTAAGGAACTGTCGCGTGCATCCCTGCGCTGCTTGCGCAATACTGTTTGCTTCATTTTTCAATACTTTTGTTGCTTCTTTAAACTTTTTCAAATTGTCTGACAAAGCACCATTCATAACTGCGCTGTCCAATATTTCCTCTAGTAATGCATTGTATTGATCCAGCGCATTTTCAAACTTCTTTGCACGGTTCACATACTCGTTGCCGATTGCATTGCAATTATCATCGTCCACAATGATGTCATATCCAATTCCATATGCCATAACTCTGCTCACCCTCTCATTTTCAATTGGCGCAGCTCATATTCCAAATCTTCGATTATGTTTCGGTATCTACGGTTTTCATTGTTTAGCTCTTTAACTTTATTCTCTATGCTATTGATTTTGTTCTTTACTCTTTGGATAGACGTAGATATATTCTCATGAGCTTTGTTTGCTTGTGTCCCACCCAAACAGCCCAACATGCCTACTGAAAAATCGACTGCAAACCGATTATTCTGAAGGTTATTTCGCATTCTTTGATACGTCTGCTTTTGTGCGGTAAGATAATCGCAGAATTTGTTTTGTGAACTGTTCAGTTTTCCTTTTGTATACGAAAGTTCATCAAGCTGATTATGTAATTTTTTGATTTCTCGATTATTAGAATCGATATAATTTTTATATCGCGTGATTTTACGCTCAATTTCAAATTCTGTCATAACGCACCGCCAAACCTTTATTTTTCTGCCTTCTGCCTCGCCAGATACTGTTCACGCTCCGCGTCCGTTAGAAAGCCGATCGAATGCATTCCGTTCTCCAAGATAAGCTTATTTTTCATCAGGAAAACATATGCTTCTTCCTGTTTGTCCGAATATCCTTTCTGCACCACCTGTCCAATCAGTGCAGAAGTAAAATGTAGATGTTCCTGTTGTTTCAATGTTCCGATCGGATACAAAACTCCTGCATAAGTAAAATATGATTTATCATCTTTTCGATGCAAAAAGCGATCAATAATAACTACCCGAACTTGTTCTACTTTATCGATGTTGGCTAAAATATCCTTCAAAAAGTCTCGCTTTAAATCCACAACACTGCCTAGCGGAAGAACTTCATCCATAATATCAATTATCCCAACAAGTATTGTTTTCAGTTGTTCTTCGGTAAACACGTAATCTTCACCCTGATATACCAGCACATGGTTATCGCCTTCACGTTTATATGTAAAGTTACATTCTTCGTCTTTTAACTGCTTCTGATTTGTTGCTATAGCTCCATAAATTTCGTATAAAAACTGTATGTTGCTCCTGTATATGCATCCCACTTCGAATAATAATCGCTTTTGTTCTTTTCCTAAGAATGATAGTTTAGCAAGCCACTTTATTAATATTTCTTTCGTTGCTAATTCAAAGTCCATATTATTATCTTCCATTAGTATTTTCCTCCGTATAATATTGCCTTTTCATGTAAAATATTCAATATACAATTTATTATATCACCACAATTTTCCATATACAACACCTTTTACCATTCGTAGAGAAAAACAATACTTGCAAACCACTTTTAACGAGATATTTATATGTGGACACACGGGCTTAAATAATAAAAAAGCCAGTACAAAAATTGAAAAAATCAACTCGCGTACCGGCAAATTATTTATATATTCAATTTAATCTCTAAAAACTTCAAAGGCGCGTGCAGAGAGTTTTATCATCCGATCAGAAGTTTCAGTTTTGGTTTCACTCTTACTACTGACTTATTCTTGAAAACATTATAAATGCTCTTCGTCTTCTTTGCCTGTACCGATACGTCTAATTTTCTGTTGACCTTACACAAAACCGCATTTTAAACTTCGTGAAACACCAACAACAAAAATGAAAACCAAAAAATTTAAAAATCCGAAGGGCCTTGATACACCTGGGTTTGCGTGAGGTTAAACTGTCAAATAAACTGTCAAATCCGCTGAGAAATTTAAAATTTTTCTCTTTTTTGAGTGCTCAAAAATTTCATTTTAAAAGCATTGACTGTCAAATTGACTGTCAAACTGCATTTTTGCCGTAAATTGAGCAAAAGTAAAAGCCCAGAAAACGGCTTGTTTCCTGGGCTTTTGTTTGGTGCGAGTGTTCTTACGGCATTTATTCAAAAAAGTCAGTAATACCAAGGGTTTACGGGCAATTAAGAAGCAGTATTTACCCCTAAAAATTGAATAACTTCATCATATTTTAAGGGCGTTCCGCGAAAAGGAACGTCCTTTTTCTATTTCAGCGGGAGGTGAAAAATCACATGACCAATGTAATTGCCGTTGCCAACCAAAAGGGCGGCGTCGGCAAGACCACGACTTGCGCCAATCTAGGCATCGGGCTGGCGCAGGAAGGAAAAAAGGTGCTTTTGGTGGACAGCGATCCGCAAGGTTCCCTGACCATCAGTTTGGGCAATCCCCAGCCCGACCAACTGTCCGTGACGCTAGCAACGATAATGGGTAAGGTGCTGAACGAGGAACCCATTGACCCCGGTGAGGGACTTCTGCAGCATGACGAAGGCGTTGACCTGATGCCCGCCAACATCGAGCTTTCCGGTATGGAGGTATCGCTCGTCAACGCCATGAGCCGTGAAAAAATCCTGAAGCAGTATCTGGACGGCGTGAAGCGCCAATACGACTACGTGATTCTGGATTGTATGCCCTCGCTGGGGATGCTGACCGTCAATGCGCTGGCCGCAGCCGACAGCGTGCTCATTCCTGTTCAGGCGCAGTATCTTCCGGTCAAGGGCCTTGAACAGCTTTTGCAGACAATCAACAAAGTGCGGCGGCAGATCAATCCGAAGCTCAAAATTGACGGCATTCTGTTGACGATGGTGGACAGCCGCACCAACTACGCCAAGGAAATCAGCGCCCTGCTGCGGGATACCTACGGCTCAAAGCTGAAAGTATTTGACGTGGAGATTCCTCATTCCGTCCGCGCCGCCGAAATCAGCGCGGAGGGCAGAAGTATTTTCGCCCACGACCCAAAGGGAAAGGTTGCAGAGGCGTATCGGGAGCTGACGAAGGAGGTGTTGAAGATTGAAAAGCAGCGCCAAAAACATAAGTCTGAACAGCTACGATGATATTTTTTCCACGGAGGAAACCCGCGAGGATGCCAAGCGGGAAAAGGTCACGAATATGCCGCTTTCGGAGCTGCATCCGTTTCCCGACCATCCGTTTCAGGTACGGTATGATGATTCCATGAAAGAAACCGTGGAAAGCATCAAGGAATACGGCGTATTGGTTCCCGCCATTGTACGCCCTCGCGCGGAGGGCGGCTATGAGCTAATTTCCGGCCACCGGCGCAAACACGCCTGCGAGCTGGCGGGGATTCCCACCATGCCGGTTATCGTCCGCGATCTGGACGATGACGCCGCGACCATTATCATGGTTGACAGCAACATCCAGCGTGAAAATATCCTGCCGAGCGAACGGGCCAAGGCATACAAAATGAAGCTGGACGCCATAAAGCGGCAAGGCGAGAGGACTGATCTAACTTGTACCCAAGTTGGGTACAAGTTAGAAGATGGCAAAAAGAGTGTTCAAATTGTAGCCGATCAAGCCGGAGAAAGTAGGACACAGGTGCAGCGTTTTATCCGGCTGAATGAGCTGACACCGCAGCTTCAGCAGATGGTGGACGATAAGAAAATTGCCATGACCCCCGCCGTGGAGCTGTCGTACCTCAAACCGGAGGAACAGACGCTTTTGCTCGACACCATCGAAAGCGAACAGGCCACCCCTTCACTCTCACAGGCCCAGCGGCTAAAAAAATTCAGTGCAGAGGGGCATTTGAACGAGGACAGTATGTTGGCCATCATGTCGGAGGAAAAGAAACCGGAGAAAAACGATCTGACCATCACGGGAGATAAGGTCCGAAAATACTTCCCGAAATCCTATACTCCCCAACAGATGGAACAGGTCATTATCCGGCTTTTGGAGGGCTGGCAAAAAAAGCGGCAGCGGGATCAGGAAAGGTAAAATAACCGTCGTTTCAGGCGTTCCGAAAGAAGCGCCTTTTTTCATGTCTGAATGAATGGAGGAAACCGCATGACAACTGAAAAAATCAACGAAAGCAAAGGTAAAAAGGAGGATAAAAAGCAAAAACGTAAATGGCCGTACATTCTTGCGCTTCTTCTGCTGTTACTGCTTCTATTGCTTCTCCTGTTGCGGAGCTGCGGAAATCAGCACCCTTGCCCAAACCCGCCGCCGTCCAGTTCCGCTCCTTCATCGTCCGCTCCGTCTCTGGACAATACCGGCAGCGCGGAATCGGGAAGCGGCAGCACCCCATCGCGGCAGGAAATCCTGTCCCGGCTTCAAAAGCAGGAAGTCACCGTCACCGACAAGGTGAGCGCGCAGGCTTCTTTTTCCAGCGGGGCGCAGGGCAGCACCGGCACATGGGAAGTGGAAAACCCGTCTTCAAACATCGTCATTATGCAGTGTGAAATTCTGCTGGACGGTAAAACCGTAGCGAAATCCGCACCAATCTATCCGGGACAGCACATCGACGGCCTTACTCTTTCCCAGCCAGTTTCATCTGGAAGCTACAGCGTGACCGCAGCAATCAAGTATTATAACAAAACAACTAAGGCATACCTCGGCATGGCTGACTACAAAATCCGTCTTTCCGTTTCGTAATCAGCCGGATGGTCCGGTTGATATAAAATTTTATGGGAGGTTTTCAAATGAAAAACAGTATCAGAAAGATTCTTGCGGGCATCGTCACTTTTGCCATGCTCGGTGTGACGGCGGCAGTCCCGGCGTTCGCCGCCGACAAAACCGACACCGGCACGGGCATCGTCACGGGAGATGTGACGATCAACGGCTCCATCTCGCCGCTGACCATTTCCGTCACCCATCCGATCAACGTGGCCTACGCCATCAGTCCGGACGCCGAAACCTTCACCGCGCCCGACATTAAAGTGACCAACAACACCAAGGTCGCGGTGATTGCCACGGTGGAATCCCTGAAAGCCGCATCGGGCGGGTCTCTTACCTTCACCGACGTCGATCCGTCCGCAAAAGCGTGGCGTTCACTCAACCTCGCGGATTCCAAGAAGTACATCGCGCTGGGCATCGCGGCGAAGGGCAATTCCGGCTGGAACAGCGGGTACAGCACTTCCACCCATTGGGCGGTGAACGATTCGCCGTTGCAGGTCGGGACGCTGAATCCGAACACTTCCGGCGCGCTGTCCCTAACGGCGGACTACGGCCTCGCGTTCGACGGGGCGTACACGGCCAACCATCAGCTCGTTTTCCAGTTCCAGCTTGCATAAAAAAAAGCGCGGGAATTGGCCGGGATTTTCCCGGCCAACCTTCCACGCCGAAAGGGGGCTTCAATTTGAGGCAATCATTCAGGCGGCTTTTTCTCGTCCCGCTGCTTGCTGCCGGGATTCTGCTGTCCGGCGCTTCGCCCGCGTTCGCGGCCTCCGCTGCGCCGGTTCTGTCGCTGACCGCGATGCCGAATCCGTCCGGAAATTATGTGGCGTTAAACTGGACGAACAGCGATAAAAGCCAGCCATACAGCTATATGCTCTATTCCAAGTCCGCGCATGAATCGACCTTCCAGAGCATTCCGTCAAAAGAGCATGTGAATGTACTCAATATATATCCGGACAAACAAACAGATTCATGGGGCGTGTCCGGCACCGTATCTTTTACAAGCGCCCTTGACGGAAAATCATATACGCTTCTTAAATCCGCATCCCTCAAAATGTGGATGGAAGCCGCCAATTCAGACAATTTACACGGCTACGGTAAGGGGTTCATATCTGTTGACGCGATTTCTTTTACCGATTTCAATGCGAACCCAAACTTTTATTTAAAAGGCTCCAGCGGTTCCTACAAATATGACGTAGTATTCTTTGGCGCTTGGGACGGGTACTCCAATGAGGATATATCGGATTCCACAGAAACGGCAGTTGAAGCTTATGTAAATACCGGGCGTGGACTGTTGATTGGTCACGATACCGCGTCCTGTGCCCCGGAGTTCATGCACACGAATTTCAGCAGATTGGCTGAGAAATATGCACATCTGTACGCTTTGGGTGGCTTGAGCCAATATCCCGCTTACGGATATGATCAGGTGACCATCAAGAAAAAGGGGCTTCTGACCAATTATCCCTGGCCTATCGGCGATGTGGGAACAATCCTGGATACTCCTATGAGCCATTCTTACGGGCAGTTTGCCATGGGCGACATATGGATGACGTACCTCAGAAATTCGTGGAGCAGTTCCGCCGAAATGAACACCTACAACGGACATTCAGGCACAAACAACTTCTACCTGACCACATGGAACAATGTCGCCATGATCCAGACCGGTCACTCAAACTGTGCCGCAACGCCGGATGAGCAAAAAGTACTTGCCAATACCCTGTTTTATCTGGCACAGATCACAACCGACACAAGCTGGAACGACCACAAGGGACAGGACTTGGACGCACCGGACAAACCGGTCATTTCCGGCGTCACACATAATTCCGACCGGACGCAGTACACCGTCAACTATTCTTCGCAGGACAATGCCACCGGGTATCAATATTATGTGGAGGCTTCCGGACAAAACGACGGCGCGAAATACGATTCCCCAGTCATATCGATATCCCTAAAAACCGGCATGAAGGGCTATTCCATCGTAGTGGACAACAGCCCCGATACTGTCCCGGACGGAAGTATTACAACTACATCTGGCAGCTATACCTTCTCCCGCCCGTCCGGCAGCAGGTTTTACATCCATATTGCCGCCGTGGACAATGCCGGAAATATTTCATCAGTCGCTCATTATCCCGTAGACGAATTGGTATCCGTGACGCATCCGGTCAGCGTCAGCTATTCCATTGACCCGAACAGTGACACGCCGTTCGCCGCACCTGACATTTCGATCACCAACCATTCTACTTTTCCCATACGGGTTTCCGTCGAGGGACTGAGAGCGATCTCCGGCATCGGTGACGCCGCCCCCACGTCCTATTCGGACTGGAACAGCCTGACGGCGGCACAGACCGGAAGTGAGATGGCGCAAGGTGTGGGAATCAGCAAAACAACCGGTTCAGGCTGGACGGCGGTTGACCGGACAACGCCCGTTTACACGGGCGATCTCGCGTCGGAAGTCCCGTTGGGGATGCTCGGTGCGAACGGAGCGTCCGGGAATCTTGCGCTTACCGCCAAATTTGGTCTGGCATGGGCAAAAGCAACGAATGTGTCCCATGAGCTGATATTAAACTTCACGATTACCGATTAAGCCGGTCACATGGAAGGGAGTGATACAAATGGCGGTTTTTCGTGTCGAACGGACGCGGGACTACACGGTCATGAGCAACCATCACCTGAAAAACAGGGCCTTGTCCCTGAAAGCGAAAGGGCTGCTGTCCGTGATGCTCTCCCTTCCGGACGATTGGGATTACACCACGCGGGGCCTTGCCTCCATCTGTCGCGAGGGAGTGGACGCCATCGGAAAAGCGCTCAAGGAGTTGGAAAACGCGGGCTATATGGAGCGCCGCCAGCTTCGCGGTAAAGACGGGCGCATCACGGACACCGAATACACTATTTACGAACAGCCGCGCAAAATGCCGGGTACGCCTATCCCGGATACGGATTCACCAGATACGGAAAAGCCGTATCTGGATACCCCAGATATGGAAAAACCGGATACGGAAAACCCCGCGCAATTAAATACTAAGGGAACTAATATCCCTAAAAAATCAAATACGTATGGAGCAAATACGTATCAATCCTATCCGTCATGCTTGTCAGATGTGGCACCGGCTGATTCGATGGATGCGACGGATGCCTACCGTGAAATCATCAAAGAGAATATTTCCTACGACGTTCTGCGGCAGAAATGCGACCCGGAGCGTCTGGATGAAATCGTGGGCATTATGCTCGACACCGTGTGCAGTCGGAAAAAGGAAATCCGGATTGCCGGTGAGGACATGTCTGCCGAAACAGTGAAAAGCAGGCTTTTGAAGCTCGACGACAGCCACATCGAATACGTGCTGGAGTGCCTGGACAAGAACACCACCGATATCCGTAATATTCGAAGCTACATTCTCACCGCGCTGTATCAGGCACCGACCACTATCAGCAGCTATTATTCGGCGCTAGTCAATCACGACATGTACGGAAGCGGCCTGCCCGGACGATAAATGTCCCTTGCGGGCTGTTTTCATACCCGACAAAAAATCGGAAAGGAGAATTTCACCATGAAACGACCCCTCGCATACATCACCGCCCCGTGGGGCGCGGATGAAATGGAAAACACCGAGGACGCGGCGCAATATTGTCGCAAAATTTACGACGCGGGCTTTTCGCCCATCTGCCCGGTTCTGTTTCTGTCGCTTTTCCTCAACGACGCCATCCCGCAGGAGCACAAGGACGGCATCGACATCGCCTGCAACTTTCTGCGCCGTGCTCATGTGCTGGTGGTCTGCGGCAGGAACGTGGACGAAACCGTGAAGAACGACATCGCCACGGCGGAACGGCTGCACATCACCGCCACCACGCTGGACGGCATACTCACCGTCAAGGGACAGGGTCGGGAAAAAGACGCGGAAAAGGAGTGAAGATACCGTGCCGGACTATCAGAAAATGTACCACTCTCTGTTCAACGACGTGACCGATGCCATCTCAAAGCTTCAGCAGGCACAGCAGAAAACCGAGGAAATGTACATGGACAGCAAGGAAACCGTTCTCACTCCGTTCCTGAAAAAGAGTGAGGAACAGAAGAATGGCAGGAATCCCTCTCCCACAAAGAAAAAGCCGCCCTCTCACGACGAACGGTGACGGAGGGCGGTTCCCTCATGACAGGAGGTGTTTTGTTTGCAGGAAGAAATCGAAAACCGTTCCGTGACGCTCATCATCAGCGGCACGAAGCTCACGGGCCGGGTGCTCAAAGCGGCGATTGCCAAATATATGACCCACCGAAAGGAGAAGAAAAACGCCAAGGCCCGCGCCGGTCCCGTGATCCCCCACGGCAGGCAGACGGTGAAACAGCTCGTCGGGCAGAACGCGGGCGTATCCAATATCGAGATCACCGACAGCAACATCCGTTCCTTTGACCGCGTGGCGCGGAAATACGGCGTGGACTACGCCTTAAAAAAGGACCGCAGCGTATCGCCGCCAAAATATCTTGTCTTTTTCAAGGCGCGGGATGCGGACGCGCTTACCGCCGCTTTCACCGAGTTCACGGCGAAAACGGTAAACCGGACGAAAAAGCCATCCGTTCTCACTCGGCTCCGGCAGTTCAAAGAACTGGTCAAAGCGAATACCGTTGACCGTGTGAGGCACAAGGAACAGGAGCGGGCGCGATGAGTGAGAAAACAAAAAAGCTGTTTCTGATGAATCTGCCGTACCTCTTCGTCGCTCTGTTTGCCACCAAGTTCGGGCAGGCGTGGCGGCTGGCCGCAGGCACGGACGCTTCGGGGAAGCTCCTGCACCTGATGGATGGCCTCACCACCGCGTTTTCCTCTACGCTGCCGAGCTTTTATCCGGCTGATTTGGCTGTGGGCGCCCTTCTTGCCGCCGCCCTCCGGCTGGCGGTCTATTTTAAGGGCCGGAACGCCAAGAAATTCCGCAAAAACGTGGAATACGGCTCGGCCCGCTGGGGCAAGGCCGAGGACATCAAACCGTACATCGATTCTGTTTTTGAAAACAACGTCATTCTCACGCAGACGGAACGGCTTACTATGAACAGCCGACCGAAAGACCCCAAGACGTCCCGGAACAAAAACGTGCTGGTCGTCGGCGGCTCCGGTTCCGGCAAGACGCGGTTTTTTATCAAGCCGAACCTGATGCAGTGCGATTCCAAAGATTATCCGGTGAGCTTCGTTGTCACGGACCCAAAAGGCAGCATCGTCGTGGAGTGCGGAAATCTGCTGCGGCGCAGGGGCTACCGCATCAAAATCCTCAATACCATCAACTTCAAAAAGTCGATGCACTACAATCCCTTCGCGTACATTCACTCAGAAAAAGACATTTTGAAGCTGGTCACGGCGCTTATTACCAACACCAAGGGCGAGGGCAAGGAAGGAGATGATTTTTGGGTAAAAGCCGAGACTCTCCTTTATACGGCGCTCATCGGTTACATCCACTATGAGGCCCCGGTCGAGGAACAGAATTTCACAACACTGATCGAATTTATCAACGCTTCGGAGGTTCGGGAAGATGATGAGGAATTCAAAAATCCCGTGGATCTCATGTTTGAGGCGCTGGAAAAAGAAAAACCAAATCACTTCGCTGTCCGGCAATATAAGAAATACAAGTTGGCGGCGGGCAAAACAGCAAAATCGATCCTTATTTCCTGCGGTGCAAGAATGGCACCATTCGACATTCAGGAGCTTCGGGATCTGACGGCCTACGACGAATTGGAGCTGGACACGCTGGGCGACCGGAGAACCGCCCTATTCATCATCATCTCAGATACGGACGACACCTTTAATTTTTTAGTTTCGATGGCCTATACACAGCTTTTCAACCTGTTATGCGAAAAGGCCGACGACGTGTACGGCGGGCGCTTGCCCATCCATGTCCGGTGCCTGCTTGACGAATTTGCCAACATCGGGCAAATTCCCAAGTTTGAAAAGCTGATCGCCACCATCCGAAGCCGCGAAATTTCGGCCTGCCTTGTTTTGCAGGCGCAGAGCCAGCTCAAGGCCCTTTACAAAGACAACGCCGACACGATTATCGGCAACTGCGACAGCGCCATCTTCCTCGGCGGCAAGGAGCGCACGACCCTGAAAGAACTGACCGAGTCTCTTGGGAAAGAGACGATTGACACCTACAACACCGGCGAAAGCCGGGGCCGCGAGGTTTCCCACAGCCTCAATTATCAAAAATTGGGGAAGGATTTAGCTTCGGTCGATGAACTGTCCGTTCTCGACGGCGGCAAATGTATCCTTCAACTTCGCGGTGTCCGGCCTTTCCTTTCGGACAAGTACGACATCACAAAGCATCCGAACTACAAGTACCTGTCCGACTATGATCCCCGCAACGCTTTCCATATTGAGAAGTTTCTGTCCACCAAATTAAAACCGAAACCGGACGATGTGTTCAACACGTATTCCGTTGACCTCTCCGGGGAACCCAAAGCCGCAGAATAGCGGCTTTTCTTTTTTTCAAAATCAGAATTGGAGGTAGTATTATGAGTTTCTTTCATTCCGCAATCGGCGTTCTCCAGACCCTCGTGATCGCCCTCGGCGCGGGCCTTGCCATTTGGGGCGCAATCAACCTTCTGGAAGGTTACGGCAACGACAATCCGGGAGCAAAAAGTCAAGGTATTAAACAGCTCATGGCGGGCGGCGGCGTAGCCCTGATCGGCATTACGCTGGTTCCGCTGCTCTCTAACCTTTTCGGCTGATGCCGACGCCAAAACACTCCGTGCCCCCACGAATGGGGGCGCGGGAAAGGAGGTGATGTCGCTTGGATTTTATCAAGCAGCAGATTACCGAATGGCTGAAAGAAATACTCGTCGGCGGCATCATGAACAACCTGTCGGGCATGTTTGACAACGTAAACAGTCAGGTCGGGCAGATCGCCTCTCAGGTGGGAACGACGCCGCAGGCGTGGAACACCGGCATTTACAACATGATACGAACCCTGTCGGAAAACGTCATGATGCCCATCGCGGGCCTGATCCTCGCGTTCGTCATGACACTGGAGCTGATCCAGATCATCACCGACAAAAACAATTTTCACGACATCGAAATCGCCGTTTTTTTTCGGTGGATTTTCAAAACGGCCTGCGCCATCCTTATCGTGACCAACACATGGAATATCGTCATGGGCATATTCGACGTGGCGCAGAGCGTGGTCAACAGCGCGGCAGGAATCATCGTTTCCGACACGTCCATCGACATCAGTTCCGTCACGGCAAACCTTCAGACGCGGCTCATGGCAATGGACCTCGGTCCCCTGTTCGGACTGTG
This sequence comes from Bacillota bacterium, assembly GCA_023458755.1. Lineage (GTDB taxonomy): Bacteria > Bacillota > Clostridia > Oscillospirales > Acutalibacteraceae > JAEWYE01. The sequence goes on from JAEWYE010000076.1 coordinate 38,029, forward strand.
GTTCCAGAGCATTTTCGTGGGCTTTACCATGTGGGCGCTCACGATCTGCATTTTCATCATCGTGTATGGGAGGATGATAGAGATCTATTTAGCCACCTCTATAGCGCCGATCCCGATGGCAACGATGCTCAACCGGGAGTCGGGCGGCATGGGGCAGAACTATCTTCGTTCCCTGTTTGCGCTCGGCTTTCAGGGCTTTCTCATCATCGTCTGCGTAGCGATTTACGCCGTTCTTGTAAAAAGCATCAGCGTGAGCACGGACATCAGCAAAGCGATCTGGACGTGCATGGGCTACACGGTGCTGCTGTGTTTCACGCTTTTCAAAACCGGAAGCCTCGCAAAATCCATCTTCAACGCACATTAAAAGCTCAAGGCGGAAAGCCTTGAGCTTGGTAAATAAATTTTCACTTCCAGTTATGACCATAATCTTTCCCCAAATTGGGATTTGTCTATTTCATTACTTTTTCAAAGCGAAACATCCCGTCAAAGTATTCATTGCCGGTGAATTCAACCGATTCATCTGGGTCATTCGGGTCGGGATGATACTTATTGAAGAACTCCACAATGTGAAATCCGCAACGGTTTACATAGAAATGAATATTACGCTTTTCAAAATAAGGTGTGCAGGTTTCCCAGACTTTTGTTTCTGGGTAGAGATTTTCAATAGATTTCCAGATGGCTTGCCCAATTCCACGGCTGTGAACACCATTTTTTACATATAAAAAGTCCAGATGATTGTGCTGTGTTTCACTATCTATCACCAAAATTGCTCCGCCGACAATCTCTCCATCAACGATTGCTTCATAAGCAACTGCACCTTTCGATGAAAGAGAATGGTTTATATGACCCTCCGGTAAAATCTCTTCATCCATTGCCCCGAAGCTATCTTCTGCGCCTTGCTGAAAAGCCGATTGCATATCTTTCTTGAACTGTGCTATATCGTTTTCCCGCAACGGTATAATTTTAATATTCATATTTTCTTTCTCCAGCAACTTCCGGTTTGTCGTTATACCGGATTATATAAATAATCTACACTTCAAATTTTGGCTTACCAATAGCAAGTTTGTTTTTAACTAGTATATCATACTCGTTTATATCTTTCCATTCTCACCATACCAATGGAGATTTTTTTGCACTTTTATAAGGAGAGTGATTCAATGGCCTATGTTCCCGTACCCAAGGACTTAACCGCCGTGAAAACGAAGGTCCTGTTCAATTTAACAAAACGGCAGCTTATCTGTTTCAGCGGCGGCGCGCTTGTTGGCGTACCGCTTTTCTTTTTGCTCAAGGGGCCTGCGGATTTCAGCGCTGGAGTCGCATCCCTCTGCATGGTGCTCGTGATGCTGCCGTTTTTCCTGATGGCCGTCTACGAGAAAAACGGTCTGCCGATGGAAAAAATCGTCCGCAACATTGCCCGTGTGCTGTTTCTCCGGCCAAAGCAGCGGCCCTATCAGACCAACAATTTTTATGCCGTGCTCGCGCGGCAAAGTAAGCTCGACAAGGAGGTGCATCAGATTGTCGGTAAAAAAGCAAAAAACGGCCGCAAAGCGGTCGTTATCCCGCGCCGAGAGGCATCAGATCGAAACCGCCGCCGCAAAGGCCTGGCAGACCGATAAGAAAAAGCAGTCGGCACAGGACAGCATTCCATTTCAGCGGATGTTTCCGGACGGAATCTGCCGTGTAACCGACAGCTATTACACGAAAACCGTTCAGTTTCAGGACATCAACTATCAGCTCAACCAGAACGAGGACAAGACCGCCATTTTTGAGGGCTGGTGCGACTTTCTCAACTATTTCGACAGCTCCATTAAATTTCAGCTCTCATTTCTGAACCTCCCCGCGACGCGGGACAGCTTTGCGAAAAGCGTCACCATCCCGCCGCAGGGCGACGATTTCGACAGTCTGCGTTCGGAGTATACGGAAATGCTCCGGAACCAGCTTGCTAAAGGCAACAACGGCCTGATCAAGACCAAGTACCTGACCTTCGGAGTGGAAGCGGACAGCCTGAAAGCGGCCAAGCCCCGGCTGGAGCGCATCGAGATCGACATTCTGAATAACTTCAAACATCTCGGCGTAACAGCCGCTTCGCTGAACGGCGCGGACCGCCTGCGGCTGTTGCACGACATCTTCCATATGGACGCGCCGGAGCCGTTCCGTTTTTCTTGGGACTGGCTGGCCCCCTCCGGCCTCTCCGTCAAGGATTTCATCGCGCCGTCTTCCTTCGAGTTCAAAAGCGGAAATATGTTCGGTATGGGGCGTCAGGTTGGGGCGGTGTCGTTCCTGCAAATTCTCGCTCCGGAACTGAACGATCGGATGCTGGCCGATTTTCTCGACATGGAATCCAGCCTCATCGTCACCATGCACATCCAGTCCATCGACCAGGTGAGCGCCATTAAGACGATAAAACGGAAAATTACGGACCTCGATTCTATGAAGATTCAGGAGCAGAAAAAGGCCATCCGTTCCGGTTACGACATGGACATCATCCCCTCCGACCTTGCCACCTACGGCGAGGAAGCGAAAAAGCTGCTGCAGGATTTACAGTCCCGCAACGAGCGCATGTTCCTTGTGACCTTTCTCGTTCTCAACGTGGCCGAAAACAGGCAGCGGCTGGATAACAATGTGTTTCAGGCAAGCTCCCTCGCGCAGAAATACAACTGCGCGCTGACCCGGCTCGACTTCCGGCAGGAGGAAGGGCTGATGTCCTCACTTCCTCTTGGGTACAACCAAATAGAAATCCAGCGGGGCCTGACCACATCAAGCACCGCTATTTTTATCCCCTTCACCACGCAGGAGCTGTTCCAGACCGGGCGCGAGGCGCTGTACTGCGGGCTGAACGCTCTGAGCAACAACCTCATCATGGTGGATCGGAAGCTGCTGAAAAACCCGAATGGCCTGATTCTCGGCACACCGGGCGCGGGCAAATCCTTCGCCGCAAAACGCGAAATTGCCAACGTGTTCCTCGTTACAAACGACGATATCATCGTCTGCGACCCAGAGGCCGAATATGGCCCGCTGATCGAGCGCCTGCACGGGCAGATCATCAAAATATCGCCCGCGTCCACCGATTACATCAACCCGATGGACATCAACCTGAACTATTCCGAGGAAGAGAACCCGTTATCCTTGAAGTCGGATTTCATCCTGTCGCTCTGCGAGCTGATCGTCGGCGGCAAGGAGGGATTGCAGCCTGTGGAAAAGACGGTCATCGACCGCTGCGTGAGGCTTGTGTACCGAAATTACCTTAACGACCCGCGCCCGGAAAACATGCCTATTCTGGAAGATTTGTACAACGAACTGCGGCGGCAGGACGAAAAGGAAGCGCAGTACATCGCCACGGCACTGGAGATTTACGTCACCGGCTCCCTCAATGTGTTCAACCACCGCACCACAGTCAACGTAAGGAACCGCGTCGTCAGCTACGACATCCGGGAACTTGGCAAACAGCTCAAAAAAATCGGAATGCTCATCGTGCAAGATCAAGTCTGGAACCGCGTCACCGTCAACCGTGCCGTGGGAAAATCCACGCGCTACTACATCGACGAGTTCCATCTGCTCTTAAAAGAAGAACAGACCGCCGCCTATTCCGTGGAAATCTGGAAGCGGTTCCGAAAATGGGGCGGCATCCCGACCGGGATCACACAGAACATCAAGGATCTTCTTTCCTCACGGGAAATCGAAAACATCTTTGAAAATTCAGATTACATCTATATGCTCAATCAGGCATCCGGCGACCGCCAGATTCTCGCCAAGCAGCTCGGCATCTCGCCGCACCAGCTTTCCTATGTCACCCATTCCGGCGAGGGCGAAGGGCTGCTGTTCTACGGCAATGTCATTCTGCCATTCGTGGACCATTTCCCGAAGGGCACGGAGCTGTACAAGATTATGACGACGCGGCCAAGTGAGATTGCGACTCAATAATGAAGCGAGCAATTGACAGCCAAAATTGCCGCATTTGCCCTGCTTTTTTGAGAAGGGTTGTGGTAGAATGGACAGGTAAAAAGGGGTGATTAGTATATGTACTTTGATATTTCTTCAAAAGATAAGGCTATGCAATTTCTTGTGGAGTTTACCCGGATTCCACAGATTGAAATCGAACACTTTTTAGAACGGAACACCATAATTGATAGTATTTGTGTTGACACTTCAAATGTAACCGCAGAAAATCTTATTCAGGAGAGTGGCCTAAATCTATCTATGCTTGACACCGCAAGTATAAAAGCATTGGCGATACACTATACAAGCAACAATGATAAGAGCGCCTCGATAAGAAATATCGGATTAGGTGATTTACAATATGCACTGAGCAACGATACTCCGTTAAGGCGCTTTTTAGATGAGAATGGCATTTCAATCTATCCGGATAGAAAGCTGATGTGCTATAAGGGAAAAGAGTACGATATTACATACACACATTATGACAGCACATCACCACTAACAGGTATTGCTAGAAAAATATATTATGATAATCAAATAAGTTGCTTTTTTCGAATCAGGGATATTACACGTTACTTGGGGCAGGTAGATAGACGGCCGGAAATACTCTCTAACCTTGATAATTTCTTAAAGGGTTTGGATTTGTCAAGGAAGTGGGTCCAGCAGTCACAGGGCTATGAAATAAGGTATGTTGCTCCATTACGCGAATTCGAATTGTATACGTTCTATGACAAAAGCGAATGTGCCTACTATGACAACAGCAAAATTGCTTTAGCTCTCATTGCTTTAGCTTTGAGCGTTGTGAGTGAATATGATAAAGATGAAGTTTTTGCGTATATGAAGCCCACAACAGTTATTACCACCGGACAGATAGTTTCAATAAAAAGCATATAAACTGACTTGCCCGCCCACTGTGGCGGGCTTTTTCATGCCCAAAAGGAGGTGACTGTGATGGAAAAACGAGCGCCCCGCCTGCAATTTATGAAGGATGAACAAACCGACCCTGTATTAAAAAAGACTGTCCGCAGAGTGCAGAAAGCGGCGGCAAAAGCGGATCAAGCGCAGGCGAAAATCCCGAAAAAAAAGGTCCTTCGTAAGCAGCACATCGTTGACCCGGCCACCGGCAAGGTCACGACACACCTGAAATTTGAGGAAGTGGACAAGAAAAAACCGTCCAAGCTCACTCATGCCGTCCGGGACGCACCCGGAAACGCTGTTTTGATGCGGTTCCACCGGGAAATCCGGCAGTCCGAGGATGAAAACGTGGGCGTGGAGGCCGCTCATAAAAGTGAGGAAGCCGCCGAAACGGGCGGGCGTCTGGCGCGCAGCGCCCATCGCTCCCACAAATTGAAACCCTACCGGGAATCGGCCAAAGCGGAAAAACGGCTGGACCGCGCCAACCTCGGCTATTTGCAGAAAAAGGCCGCGCGGGACAATCCGCAGCCCTCCGGAAATCCTTTGGCCCATTGGCGGCAGAAGCGGGCCGTCAAAAAACAGTACGCCGCCGCGAAACGAGCCGGGCAGCTCACAGGCTCTGCCGGGAAAGCTGCCGGAAACACCGCAAAAACGGCGGCGCGGGAGAGCAGACGGGCGGCAGCTTTTATCGGGCGGCACCGGAACGGTTTTCTGATCGTCGCAGGCGTTTTTCTGGTGCTGGTGCTGCTTCTGAACGTCCTGTCCTCCAGCTCGGTTCTGCTGGAAGGGGCGCTGTCCGGTGTTACCGCGTCCACCTATCCTTCCACGGACGACGCCATGCTCGGCGCGGAAGCCGCCTACGCCCATAAAGAAGCAGACCTTCAGGACGAAATCAACCATTACGAGCAGAGGCACGGCGGGTACGACGAATATCACTATACGCTCGATAAAATCGGTCACGACCCGTATGTGCTGATCTCCATCCTGACCGCGTGGCACGGCGGCGAATGGACGCTGGATGAAGTCCGAGACACGCTTTCCACGCTGTTCTCAAAAGAATACCAACTGACGCAGACCGTGGAGACGGAAACCCGAACCCGCACGGAAACGGATACCGTGACGGACCCGGACGGCATAACTCACACCGAAACCCGGCAGGTTCCCTATACCTACACCATCTGCAATGTGAAACTGCACAACGAGGATTTATCCCATCTTCCCATTTCCATCATGAATGAGGATCAGGTCGGTGTGTACTCAATGTACATGTCTACTCTTGGCAACCGTCCCGACCTGTTCCCTTCGTCTGCTTATCCGAATGCGTCCACCATCAAAAAGCCCACGGAGTACGACATTCCCCCAGAGGCGATGGCAGACGCGCGGTTTGCCGCCATGATTACGGAGGCACGGAAATATATCGGCTATCCCTACGTTTGGGGCGGCAGCAGCCCAAAAACCTCGTTCGACTGCTCCGGCTATGTATCGTGGGTGATCAATCACAGCGGATGGAACGTGGGACGGCTGGGAGCGCAGGGCCTCTGTAACATCTGCACTCCGGTTTCTCCTGCTGACGTAAGACCCGGCGACCTTGTTTTCTTTGAACATACCTACGATACCGATGGCGTGACCCATGTGGGTATCTACGTTGGAAACGGCATGATGCTTGCGGCTGGGGACCCCATCGGCTACTCGAATCTTAAAACAAGTTATTGGCAAAGCCATTTTTACACGTTCGGACGTTTACCGAACCCATAACAGATTGGAGGAATGAACCGTGAATCCAAAATTCAAAAAAATCGACGCCGAGTATGCAAAAAACACAGAGAAAATCTCCGCGCTGCAAAATCGGCAGAAGGAACTGGAAAAGCAGCGCCGGGAACTGGAAAATCTCGATATTGTCGGCCTTGTGCGGGGTATGGGCATGACGGCGGAGGAACTGTCGGCGCTCATGAAAGCATCCCGCGAAAACCGGCCCGTATCCGATCAGAACAAACAGGAGGAAAGTCATGAAGAAATCTAAAATCCGCATATTCGTCTGCCTGATGGCCGCCGTGTCCTGTACGGTGGCTTTTTCCGTCAACGCTCTCGCCTACAGCACGGGGACAACCTCTCCGACTTTGAGCAGTTCAAGCGCCGCGCAGAGCAGCACCGCTTCGTCGTCGGCCTCGTCCACAACGTCGTCAGGGACATCACTCAAACCTTTGACGCCGGACGGCACCGGAACGGTGATCGACAATGTGACCAACGAGGATGGCAAGGAGTTTTTCACCGTCACCACGCCGAGCAAGCACGTCTTTTACCTGATTATCGACCGTCAAAAGAATGCCGAGAATGTCTATTTCCTTGACGCCGTTACAGACAAGGACCTGCTTGCGCTTGCAAAGAGCGACAACGAGGACGTTTCCGGTTCTTCTTCGTCCAAGACCGCTTCCGCCCCGGAAACATCCTCCGCGCCGACCACATCGACGCCCACGGTTTCATCCGTTTCCCGAACAGAACAGCAGAACAGCAGCGCCGGAATCGCGGCGGTTGCCGTGCTTGCTGCCGTTCTCGTCGGCGCGGCGGTCTGGTTCTTCAAATTCCGCAAGCCGGGTAAAAAGGACAAAAACAGGCCCGATCCGGATGATTACGATTACGCTGAGGACGAGGATGAGGAATCCGAGCCGGATGATGAACCGGGAGCTCCTGACGATGACGCAACGCAAAAAGATGGGCCGGAAACGTCTGACGGTGAAACAGAGCGTGAGGACGAATGACCTTTTTCACCGATAGCCCTTTCGAGCGGATGATGGTGCAGAAGCCGCAGTACAGGCGGGAGAAACGGCCTCCCGCCCCGCCGAAAGGCCGTCCTGACCATTCCCATGACTGTTACCGTGACCTTATCATCACGCCGAAAGTCAGCAAGCCGGAGCGATAACGTTCCGGCTTGCTTTGGATGAATCTGAATGATAAGATGTTTATAAACGTCGAATTTAATCTGCGGACAAAAGACAACAGAAAAAGTCGGGAACAGCCGCTTTGAAAGTAATAAGATAGAAGCACAGGCAAGGAGATGTGTACATGGGCTGGGTTGAATGCATCGGTGAAGCCATAAGCTATATTGAAGACAATATCACTGACGAACTGACAGTTGAAAAGATTGCAAAACAGGTATTATTATCACCTTTCTATTTCCAAAAAGGATTTGCCATGCTTTGCGGTTTTACGGTCGGAGAGTATATCCGGGAACGCAGGCTTACTCTTGCCGGCAGTGAGCTTATTTCCACTGACGAAAAAATCATTGATATTGCTCTCAAGTACGGTTACGACTCACCGGACAGTTTTACCAAAGCATTTACCCGTTTTCATGGCGTCACACCGACTGCCGTTCGAAAAGACGAAGCAATGATTAAGTCTTTTGCTCCGCTGAAAATCAAATTTACTTTGGAAGGCGGCTATGTTATGGATTACAAGATTGTTGAAAAAGATTCGTTTACTGTTATGGGCGCATCCAGAACATTCAAGTATGACGGTGCGAAAACAGAGATTCCTAAGTTTTGGATGGAACTCCATCAGCCCGGAAAAGAGCGGGACATATGCGGAATGTATGGAATCAGTATTGACGAGAGTATGGGATCGGATGAATTCGAGTATCTGGTCGCAGACAATTACAATCCGGCAGCAGAAATTCCGGAAGGCTTTATTACAAAGGTCATCCCCGCATACACTTGGGCTGTTTTTGCCTGCAAAGGCGGAATGCCCCAGTCTTTACAGGATGTAAACAAAAAAATCTTCTCGGAATGGCTGCCGAACAGTAAAGACTATGAAATTGCGGCGGGCTACAATATCGAAATGTACAGTGATCCTGCCGAGTATTCCAAGGGAATTCAGGATGAGAAATATTACAGCGAGATATGGATTCCCGTCAAAAAGAAGTAACCCGACAAACGGCGCAATTCCGGTTATGGAGCTATATACTCAAGGGCAATCGAGAAATCGGTTGCTCTTTTTTTGTGTGCCAATGCATGAAAGGAGAAAAAATTTGAAACTTGTAATCAGTGAAAAGCCCTCGGTTGCCCAAAGTATCGCCGCCGTGATTGGCGCGAAGCAGCGCGGCGACGGGTATCTGGAGGGCAATGGCTACCTCGTTTCGTGGTGCCTCGGCCATCTCTCGGAGCTGGCAAGCGCCGACACCTATGATGAAAAATACGCGAAATGGCGGCGCGAGGATTTACCCATCCTGCCGGAAAACTGGCGGTTTATCGTAAGCAGGGACAAACAAAAGCAGTTTGGTATTCTCCGTACCATGATGCGCCGAGACGATGTGGATGAAGTCATCAACGCCTGCGACGCCGGACGCGAGGGCGAACTGATTTTTCGTACCGTATACGACATGGCGGGCTGCTCCAAGCCGATGAAACGGCTCTGGATTTCCTCGCTGGAGGATGAGGCCATCCGGCAGGGATTTACCAATCTGAAACCGGGGCAGGATTACGACGGGCTGCATCAGTCCGCGCTATGCCGGTCCAAGGCCGACTGGCTGGTGGGTATCAATGCGACACGCCTGTTCTCTGTACTCTATCATCGTACTCTGAACGTCGGGCGCGTCATGTCTCCGACGCTGGCCCTTATCGTGCAGCGGGAAGCAGAGATTTCCGCGTTTCAGCCGGAGCCGTTCTATACGGTCAACCTTAACTGCGACGGTTTCACTGCCACCGGTGACAAGCTCAAACAGAAACCGGAAGCCGAGGCCGTTGCCGCCGCCTGCAAAGGGGAAACGGCCACTGTCAAAGCCGTGGAGCGGAAAGAAAAATCCGAAAAGTCGCCCACGCTTTACGATCTGACCACTCTCCAGCGCGACGCCAACCGTCTGCTCGGTTACACGGCTCAGCAAACGCTGGACTATCTACAATCGCTCTATGAAAAGAAGCTCTGCACCTATCCGCGCACCGACAGCCGGTTCCTGACAAACGACATGGAAGGAACCGTTCCGGTGCTTGCTTCCGTCGCCGCCGCGATCTGCGGCGCGGATATTCCCGAAAACCTCAACGCCGGTCAGGTCTGCGACAGCGCAAAGGTCAGCGACCATCACGCCGTTGTTCCCACCTCCGGCGCGGGCAAAGCGGATGTTTCCGCGCTGCCTGCCGGAGAGCGTGAAATTCTGCGGCTCGTTTCCCGGCAGCTTCTCTGTGCGGTCGGAAATCCGCACCAATACGCCGAAACCGCCGTCACGCTGGACTGCGCCGGATATGGATTTTCCGCCAAGGGCAAAACGGTCCTCGTTCCCGGCTGGAAAGCCTGTTTTCAGGAACAGGCCGACAAACCACTGCCGGAACTGGCAGAGGGTCAGAACATCGCTGTTTCCTCTGTTTCCGTCAAGGAGGGCAAAACCTCGCCGCCCAAGCATTATACGGAAGATACCTTGCTCTCCGCGATGGAGACGGCAGGCGCGAAGGAGATGCCCGACGATGCAGAACGTAAGGGGCTGGGTACACCCGCCACCCGCGCGGCCATTTTGGAAAAGCTCGTCACCACCGGCTTTGTGGAACGGAAAAGGGCCAAGAAAACCGTCAATCTCATTCCATCTCAGGTCGGCGTGTCGCTTGTCACCGTTTTGCCGGAGCAGCTTCAATCTCCGCTGCTGACCGCCGAATGGGAAAACAGGCTCAAACAGGTAGAGCGCGGAGAACTGGAACCGGACGCCTTTATGGACGGCATCGCCGGGATGCTTCGGGAACTGGTGAAAACATACACACCGGTCAAGGGCGCGGAGGTGCCGTTTCCCTCCGGTCGGGAAATTATCGGCAAATGCCCCCGCTGCGGCGGCAGCGTGACCGAAAGCAAAAAAGGCTTTTTCTGCGAGAACGACGGTTGCCGCTTCGGGCTTTGGAAGGACAACCGGTTTTTCGCCGCCAAGAAAAAGGTCCTGACGAAAGCTGTCGCCGCAGCGTTCCTAAAGGATGGGCGCGTAAGGCTCACCGGATGTTATTCCGAAAAGGCCGGCAAAACTTACGACGCCACGGTGATTTTGGAGGACACCGGGGGGCGCGTCAATTTCAAGCTGGAATTTGATTTGGGGACGAAAAAGCGTGGCGGATCATGAAACTTACCCAATATGAGCGGGAGACGATCATTTGCTATAACGAGGAAGAAGCGACGGCCAGCGTTTACACGCACAATAAAAAGCTCATGCAAAAGCTCAAACGGATTTCGGAGAAATACCCCGACAAGGTACAACCGGAGCACCCGGAGCATCGCGGGGCCGTCAGCTATCTCGTCCCCAAACGCTGTGTTTCCGTCCGGGAACCGTACAGCGACCGACGGCGCGAAGCCGACAGTTTGCGGGCTAAAGCAGCGAAAATACGCCCTCCCAGCAGGAGCATACGCTCCGAAGACAAATAATGAGCGCGCTCCCACATGGGTTTATCCCGGCCTGTGCGGGGGCGCGCTTTTTTCAATTCTATGATCTGCGAAAGGAGCACACTATGGCCGAAAAGAATAAGGAACGATTGAAAGAGATCACCGACAGCATCGAACAGGGCATCCAAAGCCTGTTCCAGAGCGATCGGTACGCGCAGTACCTCCGTACCATGTCTCGTTTTCACCGCTATTCCGTCAATAACACTATGCTGATTTACATGCAAAAGCCCGATGCTACTCTTGTCGCCGGGTTCAACAAATGGCGCGATCAGTTCAGCCGGAACGTCATGCGGGGCGAAAAAGGTATCAAAATCATCGCGCCCACGCCGTTTAAAAAGAAAATCGAGGAAGAAAAGCTCGACCCCGATACCAAAATTCCCATGCGGGATGCGGACGGCAGCATCATCATGGAGGAAAAAGAAATCAAAATCCCCATGTACAAGGTGGTGTCGGTCTTTGACGTATCGCAGACCGAGGGGAAGCCTCTGCCGACGCTGGCCAATGATCTCACGGGAAATGTGAAGCAATATGAGATTTTCATGGAAGCGCTGCGACGTTCGTCCCCCGTTCCGCTTGCCTTTGAGGGAATGGAACCGAGTACGGACGGCTATTTCAGCGAAAAAGACCAGCGTATCGCCATCCGGTCCAGCATGAGCGAGGTGCAAACCGTCTCCGCCGCCGTCCACGAAATCACTCACGCCACGCTGCACAATTACGAGCAGGCCCACCTTGCCGCCGCCAAGAGTGATGAAACCGCCGAATCGTCCAAACCGAAGGACCGGCGCACCGAGGAAGTGGAAGCCGAAAGTGTCTCCTACGCCGTCTGCCTGTATTACGGCATTCAGACCGGCGAGAACAGCTTCGGTTATATCGCTTCATGGAGCAAGGACAAGGAATTGCCGGAGCTGCGGGCCTCTCTGGAAACGATCAACAAGACCGCTTCCGGCCTGATTTCCGACATCGACCAAAATCTCCGCGAGGTTCAGAAAGAGTATGATACCGTTCTGGAACAGTTTGCCGCGGACGCATACCGGTACACAGCTTCCGTCATGGAACCGCCGTTTCCTCTCAACTCCATTGAGGAAGAAGTCCTGGCCACCGTGGAAGATTTGAAAAGCGGTTACGGAAAAGACACCCGTGCGGCCATTTTCAATGCCGCCAAGGTCGAGGGCGCGGTGTCCCCGGATGAACTTCTGCGGCGGCTGGACGAAATCGAAAAAATCTACCCGCCGAGGGAAACTGAGGCGGTGTATCTGATGGACAACGCCGCCTATCTTTATTTGAAGGAAAATGAGGACGGATACGGCTATACCCTTTACGATAAGGAGAGCCTGCGGGAAACGGCAAGCGGGTTTGCCGACAAAGGCGTCAGTTCCATTCCGACCGCTTACGAACAGACGCTTGCCCTTGAACATCTGACTCCCGCAACCTCGGAAAAGGTGCCGCTTGACATTCTCCGGGATATCGCCGCCGTGCGTGAACAGGATGTACAGGAATATATCCGTAAAAATAATTTGGGCGACCGTGAGCCGGACGCACTGGAGACGCGGACAGCGCCCGACCAATCGAAAGCGGCGGATATGCTGCCGGACGCGCCGGATTTGGCACTGGACGAATACCCTATGCCGGATTCGGATCTGACCGTAGCCAATCTGGAAGCCTGCGGGTATCTGGACGGGGACCTGCTGCCCCTTTCCAAAGACCGGGCGCTGGAGCTTTTTGAGCAGGACCTCACCATTTACATGATTGAGGACGGCGGCGCAAGCATGGCATTCGACCCGGATGAGATTCAGGCCCACAGCGGCCTTTTCACCGTGAGCCGCGAGGAATGGGAGGACAGCCGGGAGTTTTCATCCGCTATAGAGAACCGGATGAAACATCAGGAGCAGCGGGAAGCCGCTTTTCTGAAAACCTCTCAGGACGCTTTCGCCATTTATCAGGTGAAGGATAAAGACGAACTGCGGGACATCCGATTTGAACCGCTCAGTTGGCTGGAATCCAAAGGCATTTCCGTGGATCACGGCAATTATGATCTTGCCTATACCGCCCCGCTTACCGATACCGGCAATACGGAGGAAGAACTGGCCGTTTTGTGGGACAGATTCAACAACGATCATCCCGCCGATTATCACAGGCCGAGCCTGTCCGTCAGCGACATCGTTGCCCTAAAGCAGAACGGCGTTGTATCCTGTCACTATGTGGACAGCTTCGGTTTTCAGGAGATTCCGGCCTTTCTGAAACCGGAAAACTACCTGAAAAGTGCGGAAATGTCGATGGAGGACGATTACGACATGATCGACGGCATCATCGACAACGGAAAAAATCCCACTGTCGCGGAGCTGGAGCAGCAGGCCAAAACCGGCCAGCCGATTTCCCTTCTGGAGCTTGCCGAGGCGTCTCGGCGGGAAAACGACGAAAAGAAAAAATCCGTTGTGGAGCAGCTCAGGAATCAACCGGTCAGCCGGGAACATAAAAAAACAGCGCCCGACAGAGGCGCGGAAATGGAGCGGTGATATGTTTACTAACGATGAAATCAACCTGATGTGCATTTACAATACTGGGACGCGGGAGGGACTGATCGCGGAACTGACGCAGATGCGCGGCTATCTTGGCGCGGAGGAAATGGAGCTTCTGGCCCTGACGGATTCCGCGCTGGGAAAACTCCGGAATATGAGCGACACCGAATACGCCAAACTTGACCTGCTCCCGGATTTTGAAAGAGAAAATGAAAAGTAGGTACAATTTTATGGTGACATTGTTTTGAATAGACATTATACTGATAGATAAACAGGAATTTGACGACGACATTGTGGGCAGGCTGTGTAGACCATCTAGATCATCAATGCGGGCAAGGAGGAAACATCACATGGAACTTTCGTTTAATGGCGGAAGGTTTGTATCACTCGATGGGGATTTGAACTATAGAGAGGTTCTTGAAGATTTTCCGACTGCGAAAATCATCAGAATTATTACGTATAACATCTCTAGGAATCAACGATACGATGCGCTTCTGGACGCACTGAAAAACGTAGAAGCAGATGTTCAAATGATAACAAATGTGCCTTCACGCATGACTGAATATTATAATACAGACGCTGGTCGTAGAATGCGCTCCACTGCAAGACAGAATATCCAGATTTATATTTCAAAATTGAATCCAGATAATTTTCCAGGTAAGTTTACTCCGTTATTCAATGTCCAAAATCATGCGAAACTGATTGGTACGGAAAATATTCTTTATATCGGTTCAGCAAATTACTCTAATGAAAGCAAAGATAATATTGAGGCAGGAGTTCTGATTGAAGACAAAGATTTCATTCAGGAATTATATAGTGAGTTCTTCAATAGGGTACGGAAAAATTCCTTATCTTATTTTGATGAGAATTTCAGTTCCTTCCAGCTTTTCATTTTGTCCCTTTATGCAAAATTCCAGCATCACCATCATAAGATGCTAGAAGATTTGTATACAGACTATATGAGAACCAAAATGGTTGTGGCGGACTCGGTATTTATGGATGTAAGCGACCTTGAAGCCCTTTATAGAGATCTCGATGAGCTTGATTCTGTATGTAGAGCTGCAGATGACACTTACGATGAAGAGGACGAAGAATATAATGGTGATCTTGAACAACTCAAAGAGCGTTTTGACAGACTTGACATTGAATGGCTAAAGGAAACAATTTCCGAAGGTGGTACACTGTATCGACTCGTCGCTTTCGATACAGAAGATGAAGCTAATGATATCATGGAAAGAGAATATGCATCAGAGGCTTACGACGAAAAATTAGACACATACGTTGAAAAAGCTATGGATAACGCAGCCGAAATATACTCCTCTTTGCATGATGCTTTTTCTGAGGAATCGGAGGGCTTTCTTTCAGAAATTGAGAAAATCTTATCTGCCTTAGAAGCTGCTATACGTTTCACAAATAGATGGAAAGCAGCAAAAGTGAATCCGGAGATTGACAACACCTGATTTGTTGTCATAACAATCCAATTTGATCGTGTCACCAAAACGGAAAGAGCAGCCTTCGGGCTGTTCTTTTTTTACCCAAAAGACCGAAAGGAGGATTTTCATATGCCAAGTAATGTGCAGGCTCTGGCTCAGATGGCCGACCACGCGGCGACGCAGATCACCGCCAGTCATGAAAGCTGGACGGATTTTCTGAAAACCGCCGCGCGGCTCTACAAGTATCCGTATCATGAGCAGCTCATGATCTATGCCCAGCGCCCCGATGCAACGGCCTGTGCCGGTTATGAGCTTTGGAATGAAAAAATGCGCCGGTATATCCGGCGCGGCAGCAAAGGGATCGCCCTCATCGACGCTTCCGGCGACAGGCCGAGGATTCGGTACGTCTTTGATCTTTCCGATACGGGCGGCAGGGAGAATTCTCGCCGTCCATTCCTTTGGCAGTACCGTCCAGAACATGAGGACGCGGTTGCGGCGGCGCTGGAACAGGAGTATGCTATTCCCGGCGAAAAGGGTCTTGTCGACCAGATGGAACAGATTGCAGGACAGTTGGCGAATGAATATTGGCAGGAGCATCAATACGACATCCTCCACATCGTTGACGGCAGCTTTTTAGAGGAATATGATGAGTTCAACATCGGAGCACAGTTCCGAAGCGCCGCAGCCGTCAGCACCACCTACGCGGTTTTGTCCCGCTGCGGGCTGGAACCCGACGAATACTTTGAGCATGAGGATTTTCTGAGTATCTTCGATTTCAACACGCCCTCTACCGTCGCCGCCCTCGGCACAGCGGTCAGCGAGGAAAGTCAAAAGGTGCTGCGGCAGATCGAAGTCACCGTTAAAAATTATGAACGCGAACACATCGCGGAAAGGAGCGCCACACATGGAGAACAACCTGACCTACACCAAGAACGGGGATTACCTGATTCCGGACCTGACGATCACGGAGCAGACGGAGAGCATCGGGAAATACGGGAGGATGCGAAAAAATTACCTGAAGGAGCACCGTCCGGTGCTGTACAACAGCCTGTTGTTGTCGGAGAAGCTGTACCCGCACCTGTTGGAGATCGAGCGGACGGCAACGGCGCGGCTGGAGTGCATGATGCCGGAGCTGATGAAGTCGGCAGGCGTGACGGAGAGCCTGAAAGCGTCCGACCCGATGCGCTGGGTGGGCCTCATGAACAACCTGAAAGCGCAGGCCGAGGAAACGATTCTGACGGAGCTTATCTACAATTAAGTTTCTTCCCGTCGGAGCAGGAACAAATACAGCGGATTGATGAAGCGGAGAGCGAAAAGCCCTCCGCTTTTTCTATATCTTCTACGCAGAAGCCGGAAAAACACGGTACGGCCCAAGCTGACATTGACGCCGCCCTTCAGGAGTGGAACGGCGACATCGAGAGCAAACACGCCGTTGCCGAGTACATGCGGGAACATGCCCGCGACAAGGACACGGCGGTGTTTCTGCGCGCCGAATACGGCGACGATCTTCCGGCGTTTCCTGTGACCATGGGCCGAACATCGACGGATCTGCCTTGGCCGAAGGTGCAGCGGCGAATCGCCCAACTCATCCGGGAAGAACGTTTTTACACACAGGAAGAACAGCCCGCGCCGCCCGATCTGAGCGGCCAGCCAATCACCCGCAGCGGTGACACCATTGAGAACGGCATCACTTTTCATAATATGGTCTTGACGCTTTCCGGCGAGCAGAGGGATGATGTCCAGCGAGCGATTCCAGACAGCGACGCAATTCCGCTCCCCTACAAGGTGGGCGACACGGTATATCTGGACAATAAGCCCTTTGAAATTACCGACATCGGCACTTCCGACGTCCAGCTCCGCGACCCGGCGCTTGCCTATCCCATTTTCCGCGCCGAAAGCCGGGAAAACTTTGAACGCCTGTTACGCCGGGATTCCCGGAACGGCCCCATTACGGAATTTCTGGCTGCGGACTTGGAACACACGGACGCCGATCTGCGCGAGGCTCTGACCTCCGGCCTGCTGGAACAGCGGGACAAGGAGAATATCGCGGGATATTTGCGCGAAAACGAGGGCTATACCCGCGTGGCCCAGCGCCTTTCCGATACCTATGCCGGAACTTCCGACACGATGGAACTAGCCACCGGCGACACGGCGGACTTCTTTGCCACCACCACGGGTTTCGAGGTCAATATTCACGACAAATACAGCAGCAAGCGGAGCGCCCGTTGGGAAGAAATCGCCCCCATCCTCCGCACCCTGTATCAGCGGGAACAGGACGGTTTTTCCCATGAACCGGTCCTGCGGGAGCCTGTAAGTCTCGCGGGCGAACCGTCCTATCAACCGGGCGATCACGCAGTTTTGGATTACGGCGGGCAGGAGCTGTCCGGCACCGTTGGGTACGTCGGGGAAAAGGACGTGCGCATCGACACCGGCCCCTATTCGTGGAGCCATGAAGTGGTCAACCGCGACACCTTTGAAAACGGCATCCGGCAGGATGAACGCAACACCGCCCTGTTTACGCCGGAGCAGCCCGCCGCCGAAAACTTCCGCATTACCGACGACCATTTGGGCGAGGGCGGCGCGAAAACCAAGTACAGCTTTAATATCGCGGCCATCCGCACCCTGAAACAGATCGAGGCCGAGGGCCGCACGGCGACGCCGGAGGAACAGGAAACACTCTCCCGCTATGTCGGCTGGGGCGGCATCCCGCAGGCGTTCGACCCGAATAATGCTTCATGGGCCAAGGAATACACGGAGCTGGTCGGCGCGCTGACCGCCGAGGAATATGAAATGGCGCGGGCCTCCACCCTGAACGCCCACTACACCAGCCCCACGGTTATCAAGGCCATTTATGAAGCTGTCGGCAACATGGGCTTTCAGACCGGAAACATTCTGGAACCGGCCTGCGG
This sequence comes from Bacillota bacterium, assembly GCA_023458755.1. Lineage (GTDB taxonomy): Bacteria > Bacillota > Clostridia > Oscillospirales > Acutalibacteraceae > JAEWYE01. The sequence continues at coordinate 56,137 of JAEWYE010000076.1, forward strand.
CGTTGGAAACTTTTTCGGCCTGCTGCCGGAAAGCATGGCGGCGTCCCGGCTCTACGGCGTTGAGTTGGACAGCATTACGGGCCGGATCGCCAAGCAGCTTTACCCAAATGCCAACATCACTGTGGCGGGCTTTGAAACTACCGAACGGAAAGATTTTTTCGATTTGGCGATTGGCAACGTGCCGTTCGGCAGCTACAAGGTTTCCGACCGGGCCTACGACAAGCTCGGTTTCCCGATTCATGATTACTTTTTCGCCAAAACGCTCGATCAGGTGCGTCCGGGCGGCGTGATCGCATTTGTCACCAGCCGCTACACGATGGATAAACAGTCGCCGGAGGTGCGGCGGTACATCGCCCAGCGCGCGGAGCTGCTGGGGGCTGTCCGGCTTCCCAGCGACGCTTTCAAGGCCAACGCCGGAACGGAAGTCACCACCGACATTCTCTTTCTTCAGAAGCGCGACCGCCCTATCGACATTGAACCGGATTGGGTGCATCTCGGCCAGACCGAAGATGGAATTCCCGTCAACAGCTATTTTGCCGATCATCCCGAAATGGTGTTGGGAACGATCCAATGGGACGATAAGATGCACGGCGATAAAAAGGAAACGACGTGCGAACCATTCCCCGACGCCGATCTTTCCGTACAGCTCCATGAGGCGGTTTCCCACCTTCAGGGGCAGATTGTGGAAGTGGAACTGCCCGATCTCGGTGAGAACGAAGAAATCGACGATTCCATTCCGGCAGGCCCCGACGTGAAAAACTATTCCTATACCGTCGTTGACGGCAAGGTGTATTACCGGGAAAACTCCCGCATGGTGCGGCCGGAGCTGAACGAAACAGCCAAAGCCCGCGTTATGGGCATGGTGGAACTACGGGACTGTGTGCAAAAGCTTATCAACCAGCAGCTCGACGAATCTGCTTCGGACACGGAAATCAAAAGGACACAAGCAGAACTAAACCGGCTCTATGACGCTTTTTCCGCGAAATACGGTCTCATCAACTCGCGCGGCAACAGCCTCGCGTTTGCGGAGGATTCTTCGTACTATCTGCTCTGCTCTCTGGAAGTGATCGACGAGGACGAAAATCTGGAGCGCAAGGCCGACATGTTCACCAAGCGCACCATCCGTCAGCGGAAAATCGTCACTTCCGTGGACACCGCATCGGAAGCTCTCTCGCTTTCCATCGCGGAAAAGGCTCAGGTAGACATGGATTACATGGTCTCCCTCACCGGCAAAACGCCAGAGGCGCTGGCCGATGAGCTGCGGGGCGTCATCTTCCGCGATTTGGGCGAACAGGACCCGGCAAGCGTTCCAAAAGCTTTTTACAAGCTGGACAATATTCCATTTGTCACCGCCGACGAATATCTTTCCGGCAATGTGCGCCGCAAGCTGCGGCTGGCGAAAGCTCTCGCGGAAATGCGGCCCGACCTTGCCGATAAAATTGCACCAAACATTGAGGCGCTGGAAGCCGCACAGCCGAAAGATCTCGACGCCTCGGAAATCGAAGTGCGGCTCGGCGCGACCTGGATTGACAAGGGGTACATCCAGCAGTTCATGGAGGAACTGCTCAACCCGCCGTCCGGTGTGCGCGACGGCATCCGGGTAAATTATTCCTCGTTTACGGCAGAATGGTCTGTTTCCAATAAAAACAGCGTCGGGTACAACAACGTGGCGGCTTATGTCACCTACGGCACCGACCGGGCCAACGCCTACCGGATTCTGGAGGATTCGCTAAATCTCCGGGACACACGGATTTACGATACCGTGACCGACCCGGACGGCAAGGAGCGCCGCGTCCTCAACTCCAAGGAAACCACCCTCGCCCAGCAAAAACAGCAGGCCGTCAAGGACGCTTTTCACGACTGGATTTGGAAGGACCCGGACCGACGCCGCACCCTGACGAAAAAATACAACGAGCTGTTCAATTCCAGCCGCCCGCGTGAATACGACGGGCGGCATCTTGTATTCCCCGGTATGAACCCCGAAATCAAGCTGCGGGAGCATCAACTCAATGCCGTGGCGCACCAGCTTTACGGCGGAAATACCCTGCTGGCACACGTCGTGGGCGCGGGCAAAACCTATGAGATGATTGCCGCCGCGATGGAGGGCAAGCGGCTGGGACTGTGCCAAAAGTCCCTGTTTGCCGTCCCGAATCACCTGACGGAGCAGTGGGCTTCCGAATTTCTTCGGCTGTACCCTTCGGCCAATATTCTTGTTACCACCAAAAAAGACTTCGAAAAACGCAACCGCAAAAAATTCTGCGCCCGGATCGCCACCGGCGACTACGACGCGATCATCATGGGCCATTCGCAGTTTGAAAAAATCCCCGTCTCTCTGGAACGCCAAAAACGGCTCATTCAGGAGCAGATTTGGGAGATCGAAAACGGGCTGGAGGAACTGAAAGACAGCGGTGCGGAGCAGTTCACCATCAAGCAGTTAGAGCGCACGAAAAAGGGCCTTGAGGCCCGGTTGAAACGCCTGAACGACAACTCCCGCAAGGATGATGTCGTGACTTTTGAGCAGCTCGGCGTGGACCGCCTGTTCGTTGACGAGGCGCACAACTACAAAAATCTGTTCCTCTACACCAAGATGCGCAACGTGGCGGGCCTCTCCACCACCGACGCGCAGAAATCCAGCGATATGTTTCTAAAATGCCGGTATCTCGATGAGATCACGCACAGCCGGGGCGTTGTGTTCGCCACCGGGACGCCGGTCAGCAACTCGATGACGGAATTGTATACGATGATGCGCTACCTCCAGTATGAAACCCTGAAAGAGCGGAACCTCGTTCATTTCGACTGCTGGGCCTCGACATTCGGGGAAACCGTAACGGCCATCGAACTGGCCCCGGAGGGGACCGGCTACCGGGCGCGGACACGTTTTGCCCGGTTCTACAACCTGCCGGAGCTGATGCTGCTGTTCAAGGAAACGGCGGACATCAAGACCGCCGACCAGCTCAACCTTCCCACACCGAAAGCCGTGTACCACAACGAAGTCGCGCAGCCCTCGGAAATCCAGAAGGAGATGGTAAAAAAACTCTCGGAGCGCGCCGCCGCCGTCCATTCCGGCAACATTGACCCGCATTTGGACAACATGCTCAAAATCACGTCGGACGGGCGCAAGCTCGGCCTCGATCAGCGTGTCATCAACCCCATGCTCCCCGATAATCCCGGCAGCAAGGTAAATATGTGCGTCAACAATGTGTTTCATTATTGGCACGACGGGCAGGACAAAAAGCTGACGCAGCTTGTTTTCTGCGATATTTCCACCCCGAAAGGCCACGCCGCCGCCAAGGAGGAGCGGGCGGTCCGGGCCGGTGGGAAGCTCGCGGGCGGCACGGAGCTTCACGCTTTGCAGGATGCCACGCCGGAGGCCGACGCGCCGGAAGCGTTCAGCGTTTACTCGGACATCCGCGACAAGCTCATCGCGCGGGGCGTCCCCGCCGGTGACATCGCGTTTATCCACGACGCCGACACCGAAGTCAAGAAAAAGGAGCTGTTCGCAAAAGTGCGCGCCGGACAGGTGCGCATCCTCATGGGCAGCACCGCCAAAATGGGGGCCGGGATGAACGTGCAGGACCTTTTGATCGCCTCCCACGATCTGGACTGCCCGTGGAGGCCGGGAGATCTGGAACAGCGGTCCGGGCGCATCATCCGGCAGTACAACACCAATCCCGAAGGACACATTTTCCGTTACGTCACCGAAGGGACATTCGATTCGTACATCTGGCAAACTGTGGAAAATAAGCAGAAATTCATCTCGCAGATCATGACCAGCAAAAGCCCCGTCCGCTCCTGTGAGGACATTGACGAAACGGCGCTTTCTTACGCGGAAATCAAGGCCCTGTGCGCCGGGGATGAGCGTATCAAGGAGAAGATGGACCTCGACATGGACGTGGCCAAGCTGAAACTGATGAAGGCAAACCATCAGAGCCAACAATTTCGGCTGGAAGATAATCTGCTCAAATACTTCCCGGAGGAAATTGAACGCAACAAAGGGTTCATCAAAGGTCTGGAAACGGATATGGCAACGCTGGAGGCGCACCCGCACCCAAAGGATGGCTTTGCCGGAATGGTGGTGCGTGGCGATTCCCTCACAGACAAAGACAATGCCGGTGCTGCCATTCTGGAAGCCTGCAAAGAAGTCAAAGGATTGGAACCAATAGAAATCGGCAGTTACCGGGGCTTTACCGTGTCGCTATCCGTGGAAGGTTTCGGACAGGATTTTATTCTTACCCTCAAAGGGCAGATGAGTCACCGCGTCACGCTGGGCAAGGACGCGCGCGGCAATCTCATCCGTATCGACAACGCCCTTTCCGACATGCCGAAGCGGTTGCAAAATGTTCACGCGCAGCTCGATAATCTCCGTTCACAGGTGGAGGCGGCAAAGGCCGAGATCGGCAAACCATTTCCGCAGGAAGCGGAGCTTGCGCAAAAGAGCGACCGTCTCGCGGAGCTGAACGCACTGCTGGATATTGACAGCCGCGCACCCGCACAACGGCAGGCATCGGAGGTTCTGAAAAGAAGTGAAAGGCCCTCCGTGCTGGAGAGCCTGAAAACGCCGTGTGTTCACGGCTTGGCTGGCAAATCCCACAAAAAAGAAACGGAGGCAAGATAATATGACAAGCGAAGAGCTGAATACCGCGCTGTACCAAAAAATGTTTGAGGAGCAGGACGACTTCCGGAAGGGGCTGCTTGCGCAGGCACCGGAGGAAATTCTAAAACAAGCCTATGAATACACCGTGCGGGAGGACATCCTGATATCCCTTGAAAACAACGATCTGACCGATGAACAGGCAACTGCGCTGCTGAAATCTCCCAGCCCCCTGGGAGATATTTTTTCGGAGTTTGAAAGCCGGGAAACCGGATATATGGAGGCGGTTTTGGACTGTGTCACGGATAAAGCCAATGCCGTGATACAGATGGAGGCGGCAGAGCGTCAGGCGCTTTTGAACACTCCCGTCTACAAATATCCCGCTGCCTATGCGCGGGGAAATAATGAGCTGGAACAATACCGCGCGTCCCACAAGGCAAACGTGGCCTGCAAGAATGCAATCGAAACGGCCATCCGGGACAATTACCGCGATAACTGCCTCGGAAAAGAGGCAGTAAAACAGGTTGCCGATCAATTCGGTTATGAACGGATGTTTTATGTGCTGGCGAATACGGCACATCAAAAGGATTTCGACGGGCGTATTTCCCGCGACAACAAGGATTGGGCGAAAACCATTCCCGTCTTTGAAGATAAGGATTATTTCGGGGATGACCGGCGCTCAGAGTTTGAAGTGGATTCGTGCAATCCTGGCCTCACGGATATCTTTATTAACCAGGCGCGGCGCGAATACCTGTTGACCCAGCCTCTTTCCAAAGAGGATATTCAGTCGGAGGCCGCGCGGCTGCTCCGGCATCTGCAATCCGAACGTGAGCCGAACAGTCCAAGCGGTACACATTACATGGCGCAGCTCTCGCCGGATTTTCTGATCCGCGCTTCCACAAAAGATCAGGACCGTCTGTTCGCGCTGCTGCCGTTCAAGTCTCTGTCATTCTCCACACTCAAGGATCGGAAAGGAATTTTTGCGTTCATTCAAAAGGATGAAAACCGCGACCAGCCGCTTCGCGAATGCAAGCCGTCCGTCCGAAAAAACTGCAAAAAACACACGCCGAGCCAAAGCCGCCTGCCTCATCCAAGGGCAAAGAAATGGAGCTGTAACATGGCAAATCGCAACCGGAAAATTCAGCTCAAATTCCGTGTAACCCCACAGGAGCGTGAAATGGTTGAACAGAAGATGGCACAGCTCGGCACAAAAAATATGGCGGCGTATCTCCGCAAAATTGCTATCGACGGATATGCTGTCAGGCTGGAACTTCCGGAACTAAAGGAGATGGTTTCGCTCCTGCGCCGATCCAGCAACAACCTGAACCAGCTTACTAAACGGGTGCATGAAATGGGGCGCGTTTATGACACGGATTTGGAGGATATCGTCCAGAACCAAGAACGGTTATGGCAGGCGGCTAACAATATTCTAGCTGTGCTTGCGAAAATAGAATAAGGGCTTATGGCCCGAAAAGCGGGGCGGTTTACACCATATAAGCCACCCCGCTATTTTTTGCCGCATCCTTGCAAAAAACAGCATAGGCGTTATAGTTGTATTAGAAATTGTAAAGGGGTCCGATTTTATGAGGCTGATACTGAAAATACTCGTCGCTCCGCTCATTGTGGTTCTGACCGTTTTCGTCTGGATCTGCTCCGGTCTGCTATACTGCTCGGCGTGGGTGTTCGGCCTTGCTGGAACGGTCCTCGGCATCTTCGGTGTACTGGCGCTGATCACCCATCAGGTTACAAACGGGATCATCCTGCTGGTGATGGCGTTTCTCGTTAGTCCGTTCGGAATCCCGATGGCGGCGGCGTGGTTGATCGGCAAAATTCAAGATTTACGATACGCAATTCAGGATCGGGTTTACGGCTAAAGAAGCGAGTCTGATAATTAAAAAAGCGCGGAGCTTTTTGGAAAGTTCCGCGCTTTTTTATCAACTGTATGGAATCTAAGTATTGACATAATGCACAGTTCTCAAAATAGCGCTTATGCACTAATTCATCTGACCTGTTTGATATAACCAGATTAATACGTCTTCTGTCATTCGTAATGCAAGTAAGGCATCCTCCATCATAGTTGTTTCAAAATCTATTTCGCCATCGCCACTAATATTACCTTCATTATTATGAGCACCCAAATCACAAGTAAATACATATAGTTTATTAATCAAATTGAATCTTGGATATTGATAACGTTCTTCCACTTTAGGACTATGTACTTCATATCGAATTTTAGGTATATTTTTAGCAGTATTGATATTACATATATTCCTATCGCTATTACATACTTTTTGAAGCCCTCGATACCATTCCGTGCCGTCGTCCTTTTTATATGAAAATATCCCTGTTATAACGCTTCTACAATGCGTTATACAACCAACCTTATCGCCAATACTATAAGCTTTTTTTGCATCTTCATAGCTTTTGAATACATTATTATAATTCGAATATAACCATTGTGATATAACATTTAAGTCTGTAATATTTTCGCTACTACTTTCTATAAAAGGTTGAATGCCAAATTCCTGATTATATAAAACGACATCTAACCCGATAACATTCAAATTACACTTTAGAACCCGAAAAGATGAATTACAATACTTGTTCAAAATAAGATTTCTCTGTGTACCATCCAAATATGAAAGTATTTCATCTAAATAATTTCCTTTAATTCGGGATAATTCTCTCTTGATCTCTTTTTCGGCATTTTCTAAGAAGACGCGATATATGTACATCTTACTGGCAATACTGTTCATTAATTTTACCAAACCATCAAAGCTGTATTGCAATTCTTTAAATGATTCATATAGCGCATTATACGTTTTATCATTAAAATATTTTTCAGATGAATTAGAAATAACTCTAAATTGTGGCTCTCTTTCTGCGTATAAATATTCCAATTCTGCGTTACTAAATATCTTCTTCCAAACATCAGTTTCAGGTATTAGAGGACTTTTATTATTATCAGCCAAAATATCTGCTATCTTTGATAATGCTGCAATCTGCATACTTTCCATAAACATACCTCCCTTATTTGAAAGCGTATACGAATTTAGTCTTACATGCTACAGTCTGAGCTTCCCATAATGCTATTATCTACACTTACCCACAAACTCTATGATAGCTCATTTTCATTCGGCAAATTATTACATACATTATAGCAGATTAAATGACAATTTGTAAGTTATCCATATTTCTTTGTCCTAAAAAGAAATAACTGAGCCTAACCGGTCAATTTGCATATATGTTGTAGGAAGCTTCTTAGCTTCCTTTTTTATTTTATGGGGAGGAGTGTTTATGGCAACAACCCGGCTGATGCCGCTGCATACCGGCAAAGGCCGGGATGTCGGAATGGCAATCAGCGACATTATTGACTATGCGGAGAATCCGGAGAAAACGGATTACGGCAGGCTCATCACCGGTTATGAATGCGACAGCCGCACAGCCGACGCCGAGTTCCTTTTTTCCAAACGGCAGTATGCCGCGCTCACCGGCAGGACGCGCGGCGCGGATGATGTGATCGCCTATCATCTCCGACAGTCCTTTGTTCCCGGCGAGGTCACGCCGGAGGAAGCAAACCGCATCGGCTGTGAGCTTGCCAAACGCTTTACGAACGGGAATCACGCTTTCATTGTCTGTACCCACATTGACAAACACCACGTTCATAATCATATCATCTGGAACTCCACGTCCCTCGACTGCACCCGGAAGTTCCGAAACTTTTGGGGCAGTACCAAGGCCGTGCGACGGCTGAATGATACGCTGTGCATTGAGAACGGGCTGTCCATCGTGGAGAATCCGAAGCGTCACGGCAAGAGCTATAACAAGTGGCTGGGCGATCAGGCAAGGCCCTCCAACCGTGAACTTTTGCGTGTGGCAATAGACGTGGCTTTGGTTCAAAAGCCCCTCGATTTTGACGCGCTCCTGAAGCTCTTGCGGGACGCCGGATATGAAATCAAACCGGAAAAAATCCCTGCTCTGCGCGGGAAGAATCAAAAGCGATTTATCCGGCTGGATACGCTGGGCAACGGCTACAGTGAAGCGGAACTTCGGGCCGTTCTTTCCGGTAAAAAGGCACATCAGCCGTGCAAGAAAATCACTCGGCCCGAGCCGGATAAAAAAGTCAATCTGCTGGTGGATATTCAGGCCAAGCTCCGCGCCGGGAAGGGCATCGGTTACGAACGCTGGGCCAAGGTGTTCAACCTCAAGCAGATGGCACAGACAGTGAATTATCTGACCGAGCACAATCTGCGGGAGTACGATGCGCTTGCAGCTAAAACAGCCTCGGTAACTGCCCAGTACAACGAACTTTCCACACAAATTAAAACGGCTGAAAAACGGCTGGCCGAAATCGCTGTTCTGAAAACACAGATCATCAATTACGCCAAAACCCGCGATACCTATGTTGCCTATCGCAAGGCGGGATATTCGAAAAGGTTTCTTTCGGAGCATGAGAGCGACATCCTGTTGCACAAGGCGGCGAAAAAAGCGTTTGACGAGCTGGGCGTGAAAAAGCTTCCCACCGTCAAGAGCTTACAGGCCGAATATGCGTCACTTCTGGCAGAGAAAAAAGCGGCTTACGCTGATTATCGCAAGGCACGCGACGAGATAAGAGAGCTTTTGACCGTCAAGGCCAATGTGGACCGTTTACTCGGCACCGACAGGCGCAAAGCAGAGAAAGAAAAAGAGCACAAACAGCGTTCGTGAGCAGTCCATGCTTCGAAAGCGCCCAAAGAATGTGTTGTAACAAAATGATGCTCGTAAATCAAATCTCCAAAATGAAAGCGTAATGTGATGATAAACCAGATCCTACCCACTATGATGTCTTTTTTCGTTTCTCCTTCCCTTCCTCAATTATCTCCAGAATATATGGGAATAGAATTACATGAATACAAAAACATATTGATCAATATGTTTATTGTTGAATTATACATTGTTTAATGCTACAATATTTATGTTACTTTCACATTCCGACAAAGAGGTGTCAAAATGAAAGCAAGCTACAAAAGGCTTTGGAAACTTCTTATTGATAAAGATATGAAGAAAAAAGACTTAATGGAGCAGGCCGGTATCAGTTCGTTTTCGATCCGTAAACTCAACCGCGGCGAGAATGTCACTATGGATGTCCTCGGGAAGATATGCAAGGCGCTTAATTGTACACTGGATGATATCTGTGAGTTTGAAGATATCGATGATTGAAAGATATGTTTGCGGGACTGTGCGGCAAGGCTGACGGTAAAAAATCCGCACTGAGATGTAGATGCCGTTTCACTTATACTACACGCTCAAACGCCTTTGAAAGTTATCGTGCTTGATAAAAAAGAAAAGCTGGCCGTGAAGGCCATAAAAGAATTAATTGTAAGAGTGGAGGGTTGGTTATGAGCCAGCAAGTACGGTGCTTCAACCGTGGGCAAATAGAAGCACTGAGTAAAGCTCTTGGCGATTATATGACTGGAAGCGAAATTACAAAACTTCTTTTCCAATGCGAAATTGAAGATAAAAGTAACCAATCTACAAAGTGGCGTCGGTTGGATTATAGTTTTATTGAACGTCAAAATCAAGATCAATCGCCGAATGCGATTCTTCGTTTTGTCAAAGAAGCTCTACAGCCCGTCCTTTTCATGAATGAAAAAGAAAAATACGAAGGATTTCGAACAGATGTAAATCAAGTATTACTTACTGCCGGATTAGAAATACAAAGAGATGGCACTCTGCGATTCACTACTGTCGCGACAACCATTGATGAAGTGAAGCGTAGAACACAGAACTTGGAACGTATTTTACGTCAGAGGAATGTGCATGAATGTGTTCTAAAATACTGCAAGGAAGAACTGCTCCAAGAAAACTACTTTCATGCCGTGTTTGAAGCAGCAAAGAGCTTATCTGACCGGGTCAGGGAGATGACTTCGTTATCTTCGGATGGGTACAAATTGTTTGATGAAGCATTCAAAATCAATTCTCCATATCTTGCTATTAATAAACTACAAACAAGTAGTGAGCAAAATCAGCAAAATGGGCTACACCAAATGTTAAGTGGTATAACCTCTATGGTCAGAAATGTAACTGCCCATGAGCCAAAAATTAAGTGGACCATTAATGAAAATGATGCTGTAGATATTCTCTGCACAATTTCTTTTCTACATAAGCAACTCGACCAATGTATTGTTGTGCCACAATTTAATTCATAAACATATAGCCAGATAATTGCATATGAACATATGGCTCAATACGAACAGACACGGGAAAAATTTCACGGAAGAGAATTAATTATGGAGGTCAAAGGCTATGACGCAAGCCAAGAGACAATTCGTCGAGAATTATATTAACTCTTTGTCAAATGCAGTTGATACCTATAACCATTCTGAACCATATGCAACTGATCAAGCTGAAGATGATTTGTTTGATACAATCATTGAAATCCGAAACGCTTTTTCGAAAGAGCTTCCGAATATAGAGGATGCTGTTTTGCTAAAAAATGGTACTGGACTTCGTGATGCGAATTCAGTGTTGGGCATTTTGAGATTATATTTAGTAAATGAAGATGATCATATGAATGCGGAAACGCCATTAGTCACCGACAAGAAAGAAACAAGGAAAATATTTATCAGCCATAGGAGCACCGATAAAAAGTTAGCCGATATTATTGAAAACTTTTTAACCTCTTGCGATATTTCGTACAGTAATATTTTTTGTTCGTCACTACCTGGAAATGATATTGAAGAAAAAATATCTTTGGAAGTTAAAGAAAATCTGAAAGCAAGCGTATTAAACATTGCTTTGTTATCCGCTGATTATTATCAAAGTGCATATTGCCAAAACGAGGCAGGAATCATTTGGTTTCTCGATACAGAAAAGATAGTGATAGCATTACCTGAAATTGATGACAGTCTTATGGAAGGATTTCTGAATAGCGAGTACAAAATAAGGCGGCTTAACAGTAAGAGCGATATTTCCGCGATATGTGATATTGTAAAGAAGTTTTTCCCTGATTTTGTATCTTCAAATGCCAAACTCAATGCCAACATTGATCACCTGATTGAACAATATGACAGCGTTATTAAAGCAAGAAAAATAGAGCCTTCAGCTATACCAAGTGAAACCAACGTGTTAGAGAAAAGAATTTTGTCAAATGAGTTTTCTGATGGAGAGTTGCTTGTACTTAATTACTTCTATGATACTCAAACCAATTCTATAAGCGATGATCTTAAACGAATAAGTGACTGGCTTCAAAATAAGAAAGTTACAATATCGGTAAAAGAAGCATTTGATGTATTAATAGATGATGAAATTATAATATTTATCGACGGAGGCTTTACACACGCCAGTATATATAAAATGGAAATAAATGCTTATAGACAACTAAGAAAGTTATCACAAAAAGCCGTTGATATCTTTGAAAAGAATTGCACACGACATAAAGCAGTAACAACTTTAATAAAAAGCGGAAACGCTGTTGACAATTTGATAATCAAAGGTTTTTCAGAGCCGGAAATTTTGCTTGTTAAGTACATAATGGATTTGCAGAGGGAAAAATTGTACGCGGGCTGGCAAAGTGATCAAGAAATTAAGATGATTAGGAATTGGGAAGAAATTAATACTTTAAACGATACCCTTTCTCAAAACTATACCGAAGTGCTTTCAAAGTTTGAGATACGGAAATTTATTGAGCCTTGTGCAAAGACTTCGTATGGCAACACAAAAGAGTATAAATTAATAGATAGTTTTTTGGAAAGTCTAAACGGACTGAGTCAGTCAGCATTAGAAAAAATACAGTCAACTATGGAAGAAAATCAATTTGCTGAACCAGAATTGCCGTTTTGATGATGGAGGGAAAAGAAAATGCCTGAAATACTGGATGGGATGAGCATGAGCCTCGAAAAAGCCAACATGGACAAGTTAAAAGCGGCATTTCCAGAATGCTTTGCGGAAGATAAGTTGGATATTGACAAGCTACTGTCGTTGTGCGGCGAGTATATCGACAACGACTTTGAAAAATACAAATTTGAGTGGAAGGGTAAGGCAGAGTGCCTAAAGCTGGCACAAAAGCGCTCCACTGGTACGCTGCGCCCCTGCCCGGAGGAAAGCGTCAATTGGGACACGACGCAGAACCTTTACATAGAAGGAGATAATCTGGAAGTGCTAAAGCTTTTACAGACTTCCTACTACCGCAAGGTCAAGATGATCTATATCGACCCGCCCTACAACACCGGCAATGACTTTGTTTATGCCGATGATTTTGCTGACCCTATGGCGCGGTACAAGGAGGTCACGCAACAAACTACCAAGTCAAACCCTGAGACTATGGGACGTTTCCACACCAACTGGCTTAACATGATGTATTCCCGTCTCCGTCTTGCTGCGAACCTTTTACGGGATGACGGTGTGATTTTTATTTCCATTGATGATAATGAAATAACCAACTTGCGTAAATTGTGTGATGAGACGTTTGGCGAGGAAAATTTTGTTGCTCAGTTTATTTGGCATAGCAGGCAAAACAAAGATAACCGAAATATCACCGGTGTTTCTGTTGATCACGAATATATTGTCTGTTATACAAAGCAATGTGGTCAAAGAGTGTTTCGCGGCACAGAGCGTAAGGTTGATCAATATCTAAATCCAGATAATGACGTTAGGGGCCCTTGGGCAAGCGCAAATATGGTTGGTTTAGCAACTGCCGATGCTCGTCCGAATCTTCATTATGATTTAGTAAACCCGCACAATGGGGTTAATTACGGTTGCCCCGCAAAAGGCTGGAGATACGACCGTAATACAATGAAAAGGTTGATTGATGAAGATAGAATTATTTGGCCGGATATGCCAGACGGAAGGCCACGTAAGAAGTCCTTCTTGAATGAGCTTTCTGATAATTTACCAGGCTTTTCATCAATTATTGAAGAAGGTACGTATACCAACACTGCTACAAAAGAGATTACGAGTTTGTTTGAAGGACACTGGTTTGACTTTCCTAAACCGACGTTAATCATTAAACAGCTAATTTCTCAGATTACGGAGAAAGACGATATCGTCCTTGACTTTTTCTCAGGCTCGGCCACAACCGCCCATGCAGTCATGCAGCTTAATGCAGAAGACGGAGGCCGCCGCCGTTTTATCCTTGTGCAGCTTCCCGAAATCTGCGACGAGAACAGCGAAGCCTATAAAGCTGGTTATAAGAACATCTGCGAAATTGGCAAAGAGCGTATCCGCCGTGCGGGAAGAAAACTGACCGAAACCGATGGTCAAATGCAGCTTGGCGAGGATGACAAGAAACCGTTGGATATTGGCTTCCGAGTGTATAAATTGGATTCTTCAAACCTGAAGACATGGGATGATACACCAATTGAAGACGATCAGCTCAACATTCTATATAAACGTATGAATGGCATGATCCACCGCGTGAAGCCCGATCGATCCGAGATGGACATGGTCTGTGAAATTATGCTAAAGCTTGGTGCACCCTTGACTTGTCCGGTCTCTAAAATTGAGATAAACAGCAAATCTGCCTACACTGTAGGTATGGGCTGCACGCTGCTCATTTGCTTAGCTGAGAGTATTCAGCCTTCCGATGTGGAGACAATCGCTAAATATGCTGCGGCGATAGTCGTCATTGCCCGCGACAGTTTCGCCGACGACACTGCCATGGCCAACGCCTACTATATTCTACGAGATAAAGGTATAGAACTGAAACTGGTGTAAATGCACCTATATAGTTAAGGGGGAGGTGATTTTGTGGCGATATTAAAAGCTTTAATAAACAAGGAAACTCTTAGGATGATCTGTGAAACAAAGCGAGTTGAAGTTTCTTATATTGCAGATAAAATCAGTTGCAAGCCAACTTCAAAAGTTGATGGATGGCTTAATCTTACCTCGGAAACTCTGCCAACTTTTAATCAGGCAAAAAAAATTGCATCTTGCTTGCATATTCCTTTTGCCGGGTTATATATGAAACCCGAAGATGTTCCCAAAAAGCAGCTTCCTAAAATTGTTAATCGTCGCGTCCTTCTAAACGGATATAGTCAAAACGAAAGTTCTTTAAATATTGCTATATCAGATTTACTTGAAACCCGTGACCTACTAATTTCCGTAAAGCAAGAGTTAAAAGAGCCTATTTCCCCCTTTAATGTAGCGATTGATACAAATACGACTGATGTGGCAGTAGCTTCGGCAATTCGAAAATTCTTCGAGATTAGTCTGGATGAGCAATTCAAAAACTCATCTGCCCGCCAGTTTTATTTATATGTGCGCCAGCAGATTGAGGCGAAAGGTGTATTCATCCAATGTTTTACGGATGTCGATTTGGAAACAGCTCGGGGATTGGCCATTTTTGATGACGTCATACCCATCATTGGAATCAATGAGAAAGATCGTCCACCGGCAAAGACATTCTCTATTATCCATGAACTGGTTCATTTGCTAAATCGTCAGTCATCGCTATGCAATGAATTTGTAAGTGCATTTTCTAAGAACGCCGAAGAAATATTTTGCAATGCTGTTGCAGGCGAGTTGCTTGTACCAAGAGATGCATTGTATGCTAAACTGCATAGCAGGAACCTATCTTCAAATTTTACAATTTCTGATATTCAAAACTTAGCAAATGATTTTTCAGTAAGCAAGGAGGTTATTTCCAGAAGGTTGCTTGACAATGGGGTCATTAATGAAGTGGAATATACTGCTTATAATGACGAATTTCGAAAGCTAATAGAAACTGAAAAAGAAGAACAGCGAATAGCTCGATCCGAAGGGCGTGCACCAACGATACCAAAATATCCCGATAGAGAAGCAATTGACCGAACAAGTTCAAGCCTATGTCGTTCTTTGTTCAAGGGCTATACCGAAGACGTTTTCAGCAAACAAGATGTGTCACGCTATCTTGGAATCAGCCAAAAGTATGCGGACAAATTTCTTGGGGAGGTGTCGAAATGGTACGTCAGATGAGTCTATTCTCAAAAAAACTGCCGTATAAATACATTATCGACAGCTCGTCTATTTTCTCCCAGAAGGACAACGAACCCCACAGGCGGACAGTATATCGAGGGTTATGGAAACGTATAGAACAATTAATTCAAGAAAAAGAGATAGTAACATCTTCTGAAATAGCCGACGAGATTAAAGATAAGGATTTGGAATCCTGGCTGCAAAACCAACAGTGCGTTATTCTTCCCGTTGACGAATCCATACAGCAAAATGTAACCAGAGTTGTTTCCAATAATCCAAAGCTTGTGGACTTCAAACAAGTAAAATCATCGGGGGATGCGTTCCTAATTGCTACCGCAATGGAGTACCACTTAACTATTATTACTGAAGAAAATCAAGATAGCCCTTATAAGATACCAAAGGTTGCCGAAAACATGGGCGTAAAGGCTATTGATATTAATGAGCTTTGTCAAATTGAGGATTGGCAATTTTAATATGCTTTGATACTGTCTAAGAAAAGTTGGGGTTATATGAAACTTAAATTCAAAAATCAGGATTTTCAAACCGATGCGATGAACGCCGTGGTTGATCTGTTCACCGGGCAGGAAAAAACGCGAAGTACCTTTTCTGTGGTAGAAGAGAAACAGATGTCGCTCATGAATAGTCTCGGCATAGGCAATGCTCTGTATATTGACGCGCAAACGCTTTCTGACAATATGCACACTGTTCAGAAACGTAATAATTTACCTATGACACCCAATGCGTCGGATATGCAGTTCTGTATTGAGATGGAGACGGGTACTGGCAAGACCTATGTTTACACCAAAACCATTTTTGAGCTAAATCGTAAATATGGTTTCACCAAGTTTATCATAGTTGTACCTTCTATCGCCATTCGCGAAGGGGTCTATAAGTCCTTTGAAGTCACGAAAGAGCACTTCGGACTGCAATATGACAATGTGCCGTGCCGGTATTTTATTTACAATTCCGCAAAGCTCTCCGATGTGCGGCAGTTCGCCACAAGCGCCAACATCGAAATTATGATCATAAATATTGACGCTTTCAAAAAATCCGAGAATATCATTAATCAGGCACAGGATAGATTGAATGGTGAGACCGCTATGCGGTACATTCAAGATACTCACCCCATTGTCATCATTGATGAGCCGCAGAGTGTGGACAATACACCAAAGGCAAAGGATGCCATTGCCTCCCTGAACCCACTGTGCGTGCTACGCTATTCTGCCACACACCGTGAGAAGATTAACTTGCTTTATCGTCTGACGCCGGTGGACGCATATCTGATGGGATTGGTTAAGCAGATTTCCGTATCATCCAATCAGGTGGCTGGTGGCTTCAACCAGCCGTATGTCCGCCTGCTTTCCGTTTCAAATGACAAGGGCTTCCGCGCTAAGATAGAGATCGATGTAAAGGGTAAAGATAGCATTGTGTCTCGCAAGACGCTAACTGTCAAACCAGGTGATGATCTGTTCCTGCTTTCTGGGGAACGGGATCTTTACGAGGGCTATTCCATCGTTGGAATTGATTGTACCCCAGATTATGAACATATCGAATTTGGCAACACCGAAGAAGTGGCGCTGAACAAAGCCATCGGTGACGTAGATGAGGACATCGTTAAACGAGTGCAAATCCGCCGCACCATCGAGGCACATCTTGATAAAGAATTACGTTACACCAATAAGGGTATTAAGGTTCTTTCGCTATTTTTCATTGATAAAGTGGATAAATATCGCCACGAGGACGGTACTCCCGGCATTTACGCTAAAATGTTTGAGGAATGTTATTCCGAACTGATTGCAAAACCAAAGTATGCTCCCATACGGGAGCGATTCACTTCCGATGTCTCTAAAGTACATAACGGTTATTTTTCACAGGATAAGAAGGGACGCCTGAAGGACACCAAGGGTGACACACAGGCGGACGATGACACCTACAACACCATTATGCGCGACAAGGAATGGTTATTGTCCTTCGACTGTCCGCTGCGCTTTATCTTTTCCCATTCTGCGTTGAAAGAGGGTTGGGACAATCCAAATGTGTTTCAGGTCTGCACGCTGATTGATCAAAAATCCACTTTTACCTGCCGTCAGAAGATCGGACGCGGTATGCGCCTGTGCGTCAATCAGGATGGTGAACGGATTGAGGATAGGAATATCAATATCCTTCATGTTATGGCAACCGAGAGTTTCGCGGAGTTTGCGGATAACCTGCAAAAGGAAATTGAGGACGACACCGGCATGAAGTTCGGTATGTTACAACTCGATTTGTTCTCTGGTATGGTTTATGAAGACAAGCGAGAGGTTGAAAAGGCTGTCACGTCGGAACAGGCAGAGAAAGTCGTAGAAGCTCTCAAGGCTAGCGGGGTCATTGCGGCGAACGGCAAAGTGGATACTGCTGTAAAACCGCAAGAAATCATCCTTCCGGCAGAACTGTCCGAGATCAAACAAACTGTAACCGCGGTAATTGAACATACGGATACCATTGTGCCGGAAACTTTTGCTGGTGCGATCTACACGAAAACTGTGACCGAGGAAAAACAGATGACTTATGAGGATGCACAGGAGCTGATGGAACATTTTGAGAAAAAAGGCTACATCACCAGCGCTGGCAAGATGAAAGACACGATGAAAAACGCCCTTAATACCGGAACGCTTGATTTACCGAAAAAGTACGAGACCGCGCGGAATCGTTTTGAGACGATTATTGCGAATGCTGACCGCAGGCCTCCGGTGCGCGACGCTTCCAAGGACGTGGTAGTGCGCATCAAAAAGCAGGTCATGATGTCTCCGGAATTTCTGGAACTGTGGAACAAGATCAAACAGAAAACAGTCTACCGCGTTAACATTGACACAAATAAGCTGATTGAAAACTGCATCAAGGCATTGCAGGAAATGCCAGTCATTCCAAAAACACGGCTCATTTCTCAGACAGCGGATATTCATATTGAAAAAGCTGGTATATATCACACGGAGCGCGAAATGCGCACAATGGATATCGATAATTCCTATCAGACACTACCTGACCTGATTACTGCTATCAGTGATGAGACACTTTTGACGCCTGTTACGGTCAATGAAATTCTTGTACGTAGCGGGCGGTGTAGCGACTTTCTGAACAATCCGGAAGCCTTCCTGGAAAAGGCTACGGAGATCATCCGAAGCAACCGCCATGCTCTGGCTATCGACGGTATTAGCTATGTAAAACTGGATGGTAAGGAATACTTTGTGCAGGAGATTTTTGACACTGCTGAACTGATTGCCAACCTTGATCGCAATGCGGTCAAGGTTGAACATAGTGTCTACGACTATATTGTCTATGACAGTAGCACTATTGAACGTCCCTTCGCCGTCGCGCTGGACAATGACCCGGATGTAAAGATGTTCTTCAAAATACCTGATCGTTTTAAGATTGAAACACCCATTGGCACCTATAATCCTGACTGGGCAGTGTATCTGACCAAAAATGGCGAAGAGAAATTATACTTTATTTTGGAGACAAAGGGTAGCACCAACTTTATGGATTTGCGGACAAAAGAACAGCTTAAAATTCACTGCGGTAAACAACACTTCAAGGCGTTGGAGGATGGTGTAGAATTGCGGGTTGCTACGAACTGGAATACGCTAAAGTCGACATTGTAAGGTAGCCAACGTTTCATTTTTTATAATGAAAAGAAGTGTTCAAATAAGCGTGAGGAGCATGAACGATATACAGTTCATGCTCCTTTAGCATCTAAAGCGTCCGCAGGACGCGCAGCCGCACAATTTATTGTGCGATCAAAGGGGGTTGGGGGCGCTGCCACCAACAAGCAAAAGGCCGGTTTCCGTGGAAGCGGAAGTCGGCCTTTTAGCTTTGTGGGTACCACAAAGCATTGCTTGCCATTTTTATCACTAATTGTTGATAACCACGTATGCTCATCGGCATATAATTGATAAACAAACATGATGATATAATCAGTAGAAAACAGCTCATCCGCTGGATTTTGTCATGAAGGTGAAAAAATGGAGAGTTCTGATTGGGTTAACCTTCTAAATAATAAAATTCTGCTTGTGGATGATGAAAAGGATATAGGCAACTTGCTTGAGAAAGTGCTTAAAAAAGATGGATTCAAAAACATTCTTAAAGCCTCGAGTGGACAGGAAGCTATCCAACTGTGCAAAATGCACCGGCCGGATGCCATTGTTCTCGACATCATGCTTCCCGATATTGACGGGATTGAGGTATGTAGGAAAATCCGGGAATTTTCATATTGTCCGATCATGTTTCTGCCTTCCAAAAACGATGATATAGACAAAATATTGGGCTTAAGCAGCGGCGGTGATGATTATATAACGAAACCTTTCAGCCCGAGAGAGATTGTGTTCCGGATAACGGCACAACTGCGCAGGCAGAAATATGATTGCTCGGATAAAAATAATGTAAAACAGCAGATACATTTAAGCAAAAATCGACACTGATGACTGCCGTGTGTATAAAATGACATAGAGCTTGCGTTTACTGCAAGAGAGTTCGAAGTGCTTCGCTACCTTGCCGAAAATCCAAACAAGATCATCAGCAGAGAGAGCGCCTATACGAACAGGTTTGGGGAGAGGACAGCGTCGGCTGCGACAATACTGTTATGGTACATATCCGTCATATCAGGGAGAAAATTGAGGATGATCCGACGAATCCCAAACTGCTTCAAACAGTGAAGAGGCTTGGATACAGACTTGTGAAAAGGGATAGCTAAATGAAACGGTCAGGATAGGTAGCCGCTTAAGCGGCTGTCTGTTTTTATGTCTTTGTTTCCTTGCTACCTGTAAACGGGTCTATATATTCTTTGAATGATATTTGGTCGGATGCTATATCCTCTTGCAACTGATTTTTGATATATTCTTCAATTACTTTCGCATTTCTTCCTACTGTGTCTGCATAATACCCTCTGCACCAAAAGTGTCTGTTCCCATATTTGTATTTCAAATTTGCATGTCTATCAAATATTATCAACGAACTTTTTTCCTTTAAATATCCCATAAACTGCGCTACACTTAAATTTGGTGGTATACTCACCATCATGTGTATATGGTCTGGGCATGCTTGTGCCTCTATTATTTCTACTCCACGTTGCTCGCATAGTTTTCGTAATATCTGCCCTATATCTGCTTTTATTTGCCCGTAAATCTCCTGTCGTCTGTACTTGGGAGCAAAAACTATATGATATTTGCATCTCCATTTATGTCAGTTTATAAGAAACTACACACAGACCTTAAAACGGGCTGCTGACAGCAAACGGCGATATGCTCCCGGAGAGGGTAGCCTATCGCCGCTTTATTCTGTGGATTTCCAAAGGAGGGGACACCCCTTTGAAACACTCATCCTAATTGAATTGCAAACTTCTATTGGTACGACCACATATCAGCTCTGAGTGCTTTTAAAAATTGCAAAAGATTGTCCACACATCATAAGATGACCATTTTCTAAAGTACTGCTGCCTATCATGAACACAGGTTCGCCCTTCTCCATTAATAGAATCTCCACTTCACGGCAGGAAGGATTCACTGCTATAAAATATTTGCCACGACGGTACACAAATGGATAACAGTCTTTTTCCGCATAAATTACCTCAAAGTTTGGAACCGCCTGCAAATCTGGAATTTGATGGCGCAGGGCCAACACTTTTCGCACAGTATTCAACAACGACTTTTCATCTTTTTCCTGATTTTCCACAGTGGGGGCGCAGTCACGTCCATCTACCGGCAGATATAGCTTTTCCTTATCTGCATTGGAGAAACCTAAATTGTTCCCATTTGTCCACTGCATCGGCGTGCGCGTTCCGGTTCGGTTATAGCCACCTTCCACACTCGTCAGTTTAAAATACTGCAGACCTATTTCATCGCCGTAATAAATAAACGGAACACCTGGCATGGTTAAAAGAAAAGAATACGCGATTTTGCATTCCGAATTATCATAGCCAAGTGTCATACGGGGCGTATCATGATTACAGGTTATAAAGCTAATATATCCTTCTGACTTGGACACATTGTATTTCGGAAGATAATCATCCAGAAACTCCATAATGTTCCCTTGACCCTGCTTGCTGAAAAAACTGAGTGGATTACCGTCATTGCTCGTTTTGCGAAAGAGTGAATAGTAACCGTTTCCCCTGTGATTGAGATAAAAATCCATGTGAAACCGTGACCGGTTAATCGCCTTGTCGGGATCGGACCATTCGGATACCATTGCGGCTTCCGGATAATTCTGGTCAAGCATTTCGCGCACATTTCTCCAAATTTCAGCGGTCGCAGCGTGATCGTCGTCGTTTTTAACCAAACATGCAGCCATATCAACGCGAAAACCATCGCAGCCTGCATCGAGCCAAAAGCGCATAACGTCTTCCATTGCTTTTCGTGTCGCGATGCAGTCCGGGCTTGTATAATGCTGCTGCCACGGTGCGGTTATCTTGTTAAAACCGTAATTCAAGGCTGGCTGTGACGAGAAAAAATTCAAAAGGTAGCAGCCGTCTCTTTCTGTTACACCGCACATAGAGTTAAACTCGGCTGGACGATTCCATACGGAATCCGTCCAAACATACCGGTTGCTGTATTGATTTTGTTCTGCTTTTTTACTTTCCAGAAACCATTGGTGCTGGTCGGATGTATGTCCGGGAACCAAATCAAGCAAGATATGCATTCCGCGTTTATGTGCCTCCGCAAAGCACCGTATCATATCGTCGTTCGTGCCGTAGCGAGGTGCAATTTTTTTATAGTCACGAACATCATATCCAGCATCCATAAAAGGGGAATCAAAGCAGGGATTGATCCAAATTGAATTGCAGCCAAGCGATTTAATATAATCCAGTTTTTTCGTGATACCGTTAATGTCGCCTATGCCGTCGCCGTTTGTATCGTTAAAGCTTTGGGGATAAATTTCATAAAATACTGCGTCGTTAAGCCATTTTGGCATAAAAATCCTCCGTTCTAATTTTTAAACTGTCTGTTCCTATTCTTTGGACTTCCCTCGCAATGCCAGTAACAAAATATTTTCACAAATTTTAAGTTCAAGTTGGGCACCCCAGTAAAATGAATTTGGAAGCTCTAACAATTTGCCAACTAATTTTGTCGTATAATTTAAATGGAGTAGTAAAAAGAAAGTCCGCCAAATGGCTTTAGAAATCCCATAGGCACGTCTTCTGTTTTTTCAGTTGTAACCCATTCAATTGCTTTGCCGGCCGGCAAAAGAATGTTTTTGCCCTCTTGTGTATTGTTTAATGCGGTCAAAACTTTTTCATCACCATAATCCCGTTCCAGATAAAAGATCCCATTATTGGCCCATATTTGTATATTGCCATACTGAAGTGGTTTGCATTTTTTACGAAAAGAAATGATCTGTTTATAAAAGGCAATCAAATCTTTATCCCAATGGCTTTGATCCCAGTTAAAGGTACGCCTGCTGTCTGGGTCACCATTGCCCTCCATGCCGATTTCCGTCCCGTAATAAGTACAGGGAATTCCAACATAACTGAACAAAAACAGAATGGCCAGCATCAGCTTCTTTTTATCTCCTTGGCACCAAGTTAGAAAACGCATGGTATCATGACTATCCAAAAGGTTTAGCATGGAGAAATTGGCCTGATCCGAGTTCCACATTAAACTGCTGGATAGATTCTCCGCAAATTCTTCTGCACTGATTTCCTGCGATGCGAAAAATTGAATGCATGATTTCGTTACAGGGTAGTTCATAACTCCGTCGAATTGGTCACCCATCAGCCACGGGTAAGAATTATGCCAGTTTTCTCCGATAATGACGGCTTCTGGATTGATGCCCTTAACCAATTTGCGGAAGTCTCGCCAGAACTGGTGGTCGATTTCATCAGAAACATCAAGGCGCCAGCCGTCAATCCCAGTTTCTTTCATCCAGTAAGCAACCGTATCAAGAAGATATTTTTTCAGCTGTGGATTTGATGTGTTGAGTTTCGGCATATTTGCACTCGTCCCAAAGCAACGGTATTTCGGTCTGCCACCATCTTCCGGAAATTCTAAAATGTGAAACCACTCTGCATATTGGGACTGAACGCCATTTTTCAAAACGTCCTGAAACGGAGCAAAAAAGTAACCACTGTGATTGAACACTCCGTCCAGAATGATGCGTATGCCTTTTTCATGTGCCTGTTTTACAAGCTTACATAGTAGGTCTTTATCCCCGAAAGAAGGGTCAATCTTACGGTAATCGGTTGTGTCGTATTTATGGTTACTAGGCGATTCAAAGATTGGAGTAAGATACAACCCGTTGATTCCAAGCTCTTTCAGGTAATCAAGTTTCTCAAGGATACCTTGTAAATCACCGCCAGAAAAGCTTTTTGGCTTTGGAAGCTCACTCCATGGAGCGACATTCTGGGGGTCATTGCTGCGGTCCCCGTTACAAAAGCGTTCCACAAAGATCTGATAAAAGACCGCTTCATGAACCCAGGGGGGAATGGTATGGACATCTATCGGATTAATAAACGGGTACTGGAAGTAATGAAAATAAGCGTATTGATCGTCGAAAGTTTCGGTTACTCCGGATTCAGAATAAACGCGAGTTGTTCCGCCGTCGGATATGAGAAAATAATAGCCCAGCCGCGAATCGTTCGTTATATAGTTATACTGGTAATAATCAAAGCAATGGTCGGTGGCGACTTTTTTCATTTGGAACTTTTGTTTTTCCATCCATGCATGTTTTTTTGCAATTACCAGCATTATAGATTTACAGTCATCCTTTGCTGTGCGTAAACGGATATGTAATTCATGATTGTTATAAGCAAAAGCATAGTTGCTTTGTGGGTTATGATAAAGTGCTTGTAAGTTCAATGATTAACCTCCTGCTTTTATCTTCGAAAGCCACGAAAGAAAAATGTATTTTCAAAAGCACTCATGACTCGGTCTGCATGAGGCTGTTCCATTCCGATACAGCTTTTTTCTGCGCGTTTTCGGGTGCTAATGTTCCATCGAATACTTCGGGACCGATTTCACCGATGACAGACCAGAAATAAGAAATCCTCTTTACACTTGGCATTGGAGCAGATTTTTGAAACGCCTCTAAAATAGCACCGGAGATTGGGTCGGTTGAAAGTCCGTTTACCTTAGAAACCTCTTTTCTAGCCGTAATTTTGGAAGCTTTTGAATAAAGTAGTTCCGCACTTTCACTGGAAACGAGAAATTGTGCAAAAAGCTGAGCGGCTTTTGGATATTTGGTGTAAGATGCCACATGCGCATTTTGGATGTAGGAAAATGCCTTCGGCTGTTTCCCATCATAGGTTGGAATCGGAATTACTCCAAAATCGACATTCGCTTTTTTATAGTTTTTTACATCCCAAGGTCCGCTCAAGATATAACCTGTTTTGGCATCGGAAAATTGCTTATTGAGAAAATCAGTGTTATTGGAATCAACAGCTTTCATTGGCATTAGGTCGTGGAATTTTTGAACAACCTGCAGCCCTTTTAAAAATTCTGGAGTATCGAAGTTATGTTTACTTTCATCAACGCCATCAGTACCAAACAAATTATATCCATAGGTGCTCAGCATTGGGTAAAGAGACGCTCCCTGATCCGCATCAAATAAGAACCAGAATTTATTCTGTTTTGTATCATTGTAGGTTTTTGCTTCCTTAAAGATCTGTTCAAATGTTGTAGCCGGAGTTTTAACCAGTTTTTTATTGTAAAACAATACTGATGTCTCAACAGAAACCGGTACACCATAAGATTTGCCATCCTTTGTCACTGTTTTCAGGGCTATGGAGTTGACATCATTTTTCATCCCCTGGACAGTACTGTTGTCGAGAGGAAGGAGTATTCCCTGTACGATAGCCTGATAGGACAGATCATGTGCAAGCATAAACACATCCGCACCTGATTTTGCCACAGCTTCCAGCTTAGCTTTTTTCAGATTATCCATCGTTCCTTTTTGTACGGTTACCGAAACCCCATACTTTTCCTTAAACTTTTCGGCAACAGCCTTACCCCATGCTAAATCGCTGTCATCGCCGCCAGTACGAAACATTAATGTTGCTCCCTTTTCCGGAGTCAGTGCTTCCGTACTTTCAGAGCTTGTGTTGCCGGATACCGCTGATTTAGTCGTATTAACCGGCACGTTAGATTTGCAGCCTGCCAAAGGGAATGCTACGGAAAGACATAAGGTAAACGCTAAAATCTTTTTTACTTTCATATTTGTTCATCCTTTCACCGTGTACAAGACACAAAATATATTTTTAATTTAAATAGACATCATTAAAACGCGTTTCTGTTAACAACAACCGTACTTAATTTTAATCCACAACGAAAAGGTATTCACCATTCAGCCCTTATTTGCACCGGCAGAAACACCCTGAACCAGATATTTTTGGAACACAATAAACAAAATTGTTATTGGAATTGCAATAAGAATAGCCCCTGCTGCAAACATGGTGAATTTATCATTTTCCTTGCCGGCAATCATATTATAAAGGCCAATTGCAACTGTCGTGTTGTCATTATCCGTCGACAAAAGCATGCTGGGCATAATGAAATCCATCCACGGTAGCATAAACTGGGATACCGCGCAATAAGTAATAATTGGTTTGGACATTGGCAAAATGATTCTGAAAAAGGTTGAAAAATAGGAACAACCGTCAATATAGGCTGCCTCATCAATTTCTTTTGAGATGCCATCCAAATAGCCTTTCACAAGCCAGACATTATACGGTATTGCGCCCGCCGCATAAATAATTACCAGTGCAAGGGGATGGTTTAACAGGCCCAGCGTCAAATACAGTGTGTAAAGCGCTGTCATGGATAAAAAGTTTGGGAACATAGAAAGAAGCAGTAAGGCAATCAGTCCTGACCTTCTGCCACGAAAATGGAAACGTGAAACGATCCATGCGGTTATCATAATAAGAACAACTGAAACTACCGCATTAAGGGTAGCGATTAAAAAAGAATTCTTAAACCACACTAGAAAATTGGTTTCTTTAAAAAGCCTTTCGTAATTGTAAAGCGTAAAATTTTTAGGTATGAGAGAAGAGGAAGCCAAACTGTCCCCCGGACTAAAGGATGACAGGACAATCCAGATAATTGGAATTAAAACGAAAAGTGCTACAACAATTAACTCTAAATGCACCCAAAAGGAGCTTATTCTTTTCTTCATACGTTTACATCTCCTTAATTGCAGCTGTATTCTTCAAATTCCAGTAAGATACAACACCGACTAAAATGAAGATTAGAATATTTAAAACAGCAGCCATATTGTACATGTTCTGATTCAGAGTCAATTTATAAATCCATGAAATCAAAATATCGGTATCACCCGCGAATTGCAGCGAGGAATTGTTTGGTCCGCCATTCGTAAGAAAATAGATAAACCCGAATCCGTTGAAATTGCCAACAAAATTCATCACTACCAAAGGCGCAGTCGCTTTCATCAGCAGAGGCAATTTAATCCGTCGAAAAATCTGATACTTATTTGCCCCGTCAATTTGGGCAGCCTCATAAAGCGTTGGATCCTGATTTGCTAAAACACCGAGCAGCATGACCATAAACATTGGAAAACCGATCCACAGATTCACCACGACAATCGTTATTTTCGCAATAAAAGCATCGGACAAAAATGGTATTCTGCTATGAATGAGCCCCCAGTCAAGCAGCAATTGATTCAAGGGACTAAATTGTCCGTTAAATAAATTTCGGAACATCAGCAGTGAAATCATACCCGGAATCGCCCATGGCAATATGTAAATGGAGCGAAAAAACGATTTATGCTTGACGCATTTGCTGTTTATCAGCAATGCCTGGAAAAGGCCAAAAAAATAAGTGGAAAAGGTTGCAAGAAAAGCCCATATAATGCTCCAGGCCAAAACAATGAGAAACGTTTGAGACCATATCGGTATATTGATTAATTTCGTAAAATTATCCAACCCGACCCATTTTACCAAATTGGCGGGAGGGAGATGGTCCGCATTGTAATTCGTAAAAGCCGTAAGAACAGAAAAAATGATCGGCATTACAACAACATACAAAACAATAAAAAGAATTGGCGCCAGCACAAAATATGGGAACATTTTCTGATATAATTTCTTTCCATATACACGTGAACTCAGGTAAGTGTGTGTGTCGTCAATCGCTTTTCCCGTGCGATAGGCATCAACAATATTCCATATATAAATTCCTATAAAAATAATTAGAAAAATCAGCGACATGATTCCATTAATCATTAAATAGGTTGAATGATCTTCGCCGGGTACTGTGCCTAAAGTGAAGAAACCCCAAATTCCCCGTGTGAACCAACCGCCGTACAAGCGTATTTGAAAATTCGAAATCTGTCCGGCAAAGAAATTGAACCAATAACCGGAAATTGACTCTATTCCCAAAAGTAAAACCTGGGCAGCAAAAAATAGGATTCCTTTCACCTTTTGCTTGCCGATAAAGAACTGGCCGCTACCCCAGAAAAGGCAGGATAAAATTGTTGAACCGGATTTTTTAGTCAATGTATAGCCTCCCCTTATTCCGTCTTATTTAAATAGCAAATAAAAACTATTTACTAAGATCGTCGGTTTCAATATTTTATATAAATTTGATTATAAAATTTCAACTTGAGTTCTATTCTTGCACATATTGCCAAGCCGTGATAAAATTGAATTCAAAGTAAATTCAAAGGGGCGTTTTATGTGGCAAAACATAAAGTATCCATGCGGGATATTGCAAAAGAGTGCAATGTTTCGGTGGCCACCGTTTCATATGTCTTGAATCACTCTGAAAATGAAAAAATTGGACATGACACCTGTTTGAAAATAGCGGAAGCCGTTACACGTTTACATTACAAGCGCAGCAATTCTATAAAAAAATTCAAAAACAATCAGGTTGGAGTTATTATTAGTTGCAAAGATCATGATACCCTCGGAAAAAGAATGACTTATTATGATCTCGCATCAAAAATAAACTCTAAAATGAAAGCACTTGGGTTTGAAACGATCGTTATCGAAACAAAAGATCCAGAAAAAGAAATTGCAACCGTTTCAAAACACAACTTTGACGCGGTCTTTTTTATTGATATAGACAGTAAAATTGCTAATAAAATAACACAGCAATACTATGTACCCGCCCTTTTTTTAAATTGCAACATCAATGACAGCTTATTCTGTAAAATTTATCCGGATTATAAGAGCGCAATTCAAAAAGCAAAAACCATGCTAAATACAAATTCACCGTTTCTTGTAATGGAAGACATGTGTAATGAGAATTTAAAGAATCAAATTATTGGAGAATTTCCTCCTAATGACGTTTTTATCAATACCTCAAATTCAGATTTACGGCTATTTCTTCAAACACATCGGCAAGGAAAAGGAATTGTATTGGGCGATATACTTGGGCTTCAGACGGAACTATACATCAATCGGCATGATCTTGTTGTCGTGTCGAATTTTGACGATTCCGATATGCTGCTGCCAGATACAAAAAAAGTCTTTATTCCCAATCGAAAAATTGCCGATACTGCTGTTGAAACATTGCAAAAAATGTTTTCACTGGACTATGGCAAAGCGGAAGGAGAAAACCGGATATTGATTAGGTGTGAACTGGACTAGAACTTAATGAACAAAGGGGAGCCGGAATCCTGTTGGCAGTTGCCGCAGCACTTCCGGCTCATTTTATTTGTCAAGCATCAATGAAATGAGTTAAGCTTTTACCTTTTTTTTGCCCAACAGCACACATGCTGCTGCAAGAGAAACAACACCGATCGTACCTACTGCTGCAGCTGTATTGCTGTCACCTGTTTTAGGTGTTGCATCTTTTGTTGCAGAAGTTGTTGGCGTTGTTGAAGAAGTACTGGCAGGTGCCGTTGCTGCAGCCGGAAAATCAGCCGGCTTTGTAGTCGTTGTTGTGACGGTAACACCGCCGTTGTTATAGCCAGCTACATTAGCTGATGTGGTAGAAGTGCCCGGCACAAGATAATAAGTACCTCCAGGCTGCAAGCCCTTACCGTCAGTACCTGTTACATCGGATGTCTGCGTGGCTTTGGGCTTTGCATTGTTATTAAGAACAACTTTTATTGCTTTAGAACTTGTAATAGTCGCGGAATACCAGTTGTTTCCGATAGAAGTCATCTTTGCACCGGGCCATGCTGCACCAATTGTGGAACCCGTATCTGCTGTACATGCGTAGTAATACGCTGTGCCCCAACTTTGATTGTCCTTGAAGTAGATTGTTACTCCATTTGTGGCAGCATTAGCCGGGATCGCTCCGACTGAGACTACCATCAATGCGATAGCCATAACACTTGCAATTGCTTTCCTAAAATACTTTTTCATGTTTTTACCTACCCTTTCATCTGTAAATAATTATAATTTATTGCAAAAATAAAACTTTGCAACAATTACCTAATTAATTCTTTTGGCAACTACAGCCAATCTGCCGTCCTGCGTATGATAGCTGCAGGTTGACAGCGTTAAAAGTTGTTCGCCTGGTTTAGCGGTCACTCCGGTGTCATATATGGAAAGTCTTTTTACATTATTTACATAATCTTCATATTGCGTGTCAGTAGCAGGATAACTGAATTGATAATATTTGAACACGTGCTCATTTTGATTAAAAACCTTAGTAAGCAAAACCCCTATTATTTTGAACTCTCCCGTCTGATAAACCGTATTAAAATGGATAACGGAATGCTCCTGAAAATAACGTTTTGACTGATAATGAAGTAAATCTGCAAATTCAGTTCCATCTTTCATACTGTGACCGTAAACGATGTAATTGGAACTTTTCTTTATATCTGTCTTGCCATCCAGAAATGGCAAACCACGGTTTTCAAATCTTTTTTGAAAGTTCCGATGCAGATAATATTGCGGATCACAGGGCGTAAACATAACAGGATAATTGATATTTGTTCCATCAATTTTCACCCAGCCAAAAAAGTCGGAGTTCTTTTTGTACAAATCTTGATACTGCGGCAATACGTTCTGCTTTTCCGGAACACCTTTTTCCGAAATACTTTCGGATATGTTTCGTAAAGTTGAGACTTGTTCGTAAGTTGCGTTGCAGCCTACGCAAGAAAGCTGTTCCATTTCCTGCTCGTTGTTGTAAGCGTCAACATGGTAGCTTATCGTATAGATAAAGCAGCTAAAAAATATTGCAATGCAGAGTACCAAAAAAAGTAACCGGATTTTCGAAAAAGTTTTCAGCTGGTTTCTTAAATTACGAATGATACTTTTCAAAAGGGGAAACCTCCCTCAGTTATGAAAGCCAACCTTTCACCGCCCTACATGCAATAATATAGCATAGTCATTGCTATTTGTCAATATTTTATCATTTTTTATTTAATTTATTGTGCACTTTATACTAACTAATAACTTAACACTAATTTGTTAAGTTATTAGACAGTCTTGGAAACCAGCTATTTTCATAAACTTTTTATCTCATCACAAAAAAGTTAAGCTATTATATAAAATTAATAATTTTAAAAATTTTAGTTTTGTTTTGGCTGTTTGTCATTAAATCTGCTAAATTTACGAATCAATATTGACAGAAATAGTAGCATATGTTATATTGTAATTAACTTAAGCGCTTAAGTTAATTTCTAATAAAAGGAGTCTGATTTTTAGTGGAGCCACATTCTCAAATTGTAACCATCACAAATTTCCATGCGACAAAATTAAACAATGACAGGGATATCTTTCTTTATCTTCCACCGAGCTACATGCAAAGCATTAACAAAAAATATCCGGTACTGTATATGCATGATGGCCAGTACGCTTTTGCACAATCGAAAAATACGGGCGGATCATGGAATGCACATAAAGTTGCTGACCAACTGATTCAGGATGGTAAAATAAAAGAGATTATCATTGTTGCAATCCCCAATATGGGCAACGAGAGGGGAAGTGAATATGCGTTCGACGGAATTCCTTTTGTAGACGCATTACATTTGAAAGCTAAGGGACTGCTTTATGAAGATTTCCTTCTGAATGATTTAAAGCCGTACATTGATAGAAACTATCGTACCCTGACCGATCCTGAAAATACCGCACTTATTGGTTCGTCTATGGGAGGTCTCGTAACTTATAACCTTGGCTTCCGTAATCCTCAGGTATTTGGAAACCTTGCCATGATGTCTCCTTTTCTCGTGTCAGTAAATCCGGACGGTTTTGCGGAAACGCCGAACTATCAAATTTATAATACAAATCAGAAACCACAAAAAATATGGGCAGATATCGGCGAATATGAAAATCTTTTGCAAATCAGCCACACCAGGCACTTTGTGGATCAAATGCTGGAAAAAGGGTACCAACAGGAGAAAGACCTTGCGTATTACGATGTTCCTTACGGAGCGCATTTTGAGCAGGACTGGAATGCACGCCTGCACGCACCTCTTTTGTTTTTCTTTGGTAAAATCGGTCAAAGGGATTCCGTGCAACTTTATGGTCGTAAAACAGTCGGTCTGAATGGAGGATTGCAAGTTCGTGCCAATCCTGTAGTAAAATTTGATAGTGGCTTCCTTATGAGTGACATCGACGCACAATATATTCCAGAAGACCCAAACATTCTGGAAATATCCGTTGATGGAACCATCATCCCCAAAAAAGTCGGGCAAACAAAAGTAACCTACCGTTCACATGGTTTGGAAACTGCCGCTATCTATACAGTTGTTGAAAATGTTCCTAAAATGGTAAACGTAGCTGTAAATGTAAAGGTTCCGAAAAACACTCCGGATGACCAGCCTCTAACTCTGAACGAATATCGACTGACAAAGGTGAAAGATGGTCTTTATACCGTCAAAATTTGCATTCCAACTGACAGTGGTTTTACATTCAAAATTGCCAGAGGTGACGCTTTTGTCAATCCTTCAATTGAACAAGATAAGGATAAAAAAGATATCCCCTACCGAAGATTCAAAGCTTCTGAGGATTTAACATTAAACTGCACTGTTGAAAGTTGGAAGGATCTATAATCTTTGCCAAAGAAAAGAGGAAATGCAATGGAACGAGTTCTTTTACTGAAAAATTTTCACGCTAAAAAACTCAATAACGACCGAGACATACATATTTATCTTCCACCCAGCTATTACTCAAGCACTGCAAAATATCCTGTGCTGTATATGCATGATGGGCAGGGGCTGTTTAACGCAAACCCATACTCCAATCAGTCTTGGAATGTGTATGAAACTGTGGAAAAATTAATACGCGAAAACAAGATAGCCGAAATTATTATTGTGGGAATCGATAATAAAGGTGTCGAACGGTCAAACGAATACACGCACAGTATGGACGGTACCAACAAAATAGAAGGACTTCCTGAAATAAAATGCTGCAAAGGTGAATTGTATGAAGATTTTATCATCCACGATTTAAAGCCTTATATTGATGCAAACTACAGAACACAGTCCGACCGGAATCACACAGCATTAATGGGATCGTCTATGGGTGGTCTTGTAACTTACAACATTCTCTTCCGGCATCCCGAAATTTTCGGAAAAGTGGGAATTCTTTCCCCTTATTTTGTAAAACTGGATTTAAACACGCTGGATGTGTTTCCCGTCTGCAAATTTTATACCAAAAAAGTTCCGGTCAAAATTTGGCTTGATGTGGGGGAATACGAAGCGAACATTTTGCCGCAGCATGTCAGAAAAATGGCAGATCATTTGTATGAGATCGGATGGAAACCAATCGACGAACTTTCCTATTATGCGGTCACGGATGCAGCACATACGGAAACAGACTGGTCGAAACGCCTCAGTATTCCCCTTCTGTACTTATTCGGAAATATCGGAACCCTGCAATCCATTCGGCTGCCGGGTAGAAAAATGGTTGGGTTGAGCGGAATAGCCGTACGCATCAATCCAGAGCTGCAATTTAGTACCGGATTCAAAACGACCGGCCTTACAGGTCAGTATTTTGTGGAAAATCCGGAAGTTCTGGAAGTCGGACAGGATGGGATGATACAGCCCAAACACAAAGGCAGCACAAAGGTTACATACCGCTATGGTGGTTTGGAAACTTCCGCAGAGTATACAGTTGTCGATCCGCTGTCCGAATACGTATCGGTTTCCATTGCCATCACAGTGCCGGAAAAGACTCCTGATAATGCCTATTTGACAGTCAATAAAATCATTGTCCAAAAAATATCGGGTCGCACCTATGGCGGGCAGTACTCGCTTCCTCGGGACATCGGTGTGCAGTTTGCCATAACCTGCCACACAGGCGATGGCAAAGCGTTTGCTGAAATAGACAGCCATCATCATGCTGTGTGCAGAAGATTTCGCGCTGAGAATGATAAAAAGCTCAGCTATACCGTAGAAGGTTGGTCAAATCCTGAATGAAGCAGAAGTTAAAAACAAAATTTCCCGCGATGCAAAGCAAAAATTTCCGACTGTTTTGGGCGGGACAGTGCATTTCCCTTACCGGCACATGGATGCAGACAACCGCTTTATCATGGCTGGTTTATGAAATATCAGGCTCCTCTTTTCTCTCAGGTTTGGTGCTGGCAATAGGTGGAATACCTTTTTTTCTTTTTTCGGTAGCCGGCGGTATTATTCTTGATAAATTCTCCGACAAAAAAGTTTTGGTTGATTCACAAATCATATTGATTGCGGCGTCTATGGTATTGGCGATACTAATCGGGCTGAATTCGATAAAATATTACCACCTTGTTCTCTTCAGTTTGATTACGGGGGCCGCGAATGCTGTTAATTTGCCAGCTAGACAGACGTTTATTTATCATCTAGTTGGCAAAGACGCCCTCACAAACGGCATCGCATTAAATTCGGTAGCTTTTAACGGTGCACGGATCATTGGACCTGCATTCGTAGGAATCTTAATGGGGTTTGTCAACATCTCGGTTTGTTTCTGGATCAACGCTTTCTGTTTTATCCCAGTCACGATTTTTGTCTGTAAGATTAAGACTGCCGTTAAGGATCCAACGGAGAATAGAAATGCAGTCAAAGAAATTACGGAGGCATTTTCGTATATCGGCAGCAAAAAAATCTTATTAGGAACCCTTCTGATTTCTACCGTGGTAGGACTTTTAGCTATGAATTACAATGTGTTGACCCCAGTTCTTGTCAAAAACGTCAATGGGCAGTCAGCAGGTTATTCGTTCCTGATTTCTTTCATGGGGATTGGCTCGCTAATAGGTGCAATCTTCATGTCTGTTAAAAATGACACCCGTTTTGTGAAACACATTCTGCTAATTATTCCAATAATTACCTCGGTTTTATTCGTGTTGATCGGCTTCCTTAAAAATTTTATCGTTTTTGCTTTTCTCTACATTCTTTATGGGTTCTGCATCACTGCATTTGCAACGGCATCAAACTCCGTTGTCCTTTTGGAATCTGAAAATGAAATGAGAGGAAGGGTCGTTAGTTCCTACACCATGCTGTTCAACGGTATGAATTATGTTGGAAGCATCTTGGCAGGATATTTGACAGGATGGGTGGGGATTTTTAACTGCTTTAAAATTCTGGGAGTAACGATTCTCGCATCCGCAGGAATCATACATGGAACCGTAAAAAGCCTTCAGAAAGTGATTGTATGTAAAAAATCGGGAAGTTAGTTAATCATCCAACGCAATTAGAAAACATAGGAGGTTCTGTTATGAACAATCAAATTTGTTATTTTGAGAAACCTGGAAAATCCAACACGGAAAATGTCTTTAAGATTGTTAAAGAATATGCGCTTGCGCATCATATGAACGAAATTGTACTGGCCTCTACAACAGGCCAGACCGCTTTGCTTGCCGCAGATTATTTTCATGATTCGGGAATAAAAATCATTGCTGTAGGAGTTGATACATTTGGCTGGAGTCAAAGTGAAGAAGCAAAAAACGAGTTAAGGAAGAAACAGATACAGGCGGTACCGTGTGTTCATTATTTCGAGCAGGACACAGCAAATGCATTGCGGAGTTTTTCCCAAGGTACAAAAGTTGCATTTGAAATTGCCCAAGCTGCCATGGAAAACGGTCTTCTTTCCGACATAAACCAAATCATAGCGATCGGTGGCACGGGTTTTGGTTCCGACACCGCACTGATACTGAAATCAAACGGCAAACAAAATCCTAAATTTGATGTTATTCGGATATTGTGTATGCCGCAAACAAAGCAGTTGGATGAAAAAAAGCAAAAGAATGTATTTTGAACAATCTCTCGCTTTTGTACCGGCGATCGGTCAATATCTTGTTCCGGAAGATATTGGCCGATCGCTAATGGAAGTGGGACTGTGTGGTATAGATCAGCGTGGATAGGCTTTGTTTTTAACGGCAGTTCTTTAATATACTCTAATTTCTCTAAACCCGTTTTTGACGACCAGATGGCCCATAACGCCCTTATTGACAAGGTACGGCGTATCGTGATAAAGTAATTTAAGCGCTTCAGTAACAAACATTGAAAAGGGAGTGGCGGAGTTTGGGAAATATAACGATGAAGGATATCGCGGAAAAATCAAACGTTTCAATTGCAACGGTTTCATATATCTTAAATCATGTTAAAGGGCAGAAAATCAGTGATGAGACGAAAAAACGTGTGTTAACGGTCAGTAAGGAAATGGGCTATATTCCCAATTTAACCGCGCGCACGCTTGCAGGCAAAAAATCTGGCCTTATCGGAATTTTACGCGTTTGTGACTTAACCATAGAAAACCCATGGCAGGATTTTATATATTGTAAATTCATCAATCAAATCGAACGTATCTTAAATCGTTTTGGCTACCATGTACTTTTCACAAAAGTCGACGTCAGTTGTCCAGAACTTAATGTCGTTTTACAGCGAAAATTGGATGGTGTTATTTTATTAGATGTTAGTGAAGATATCTTTTATAAAATTTCCAACATTTTTCATGTTCCGGTTTTAATTATCGATGGCTATCTGGAAGATTGCTTGTTCCATAAAATAATATTGGATTATAATGTAGCATTTGAAAAGTCGGAACAATTGCTGAACAGCAACCCCGAATTTATAATTTCATATAAAAGCAATAACAAAGGAATTTTAAATATCATTGACAGCTATGCAAATAAAAAGGGAATCGAACTGCTTTTTGCTAAAAGTGTAAAAGAGTTAGCTGAATTTTCTAGAGGTAAATCCAAGGCAAAAGGAATCGTGATTAATGAATTTGTCAGCCTGTTTGCAGCTAGATATTTAAATCCCAATAATTTTGTCACAGTATGTTCCTGCGGCTCACCTGAAATTTTACCGGAAAGCAGAAAAAAGATTGTACTTCAAGAAGAAAAATCGGAAGTGGCAGCTGATTTGATTTTATCATATATAAAAGGTGATTATCAAAAAAATAGATGCAAGTATACATTTTTAAAATAGTAATACAATGTCAGCAACTCAAGTTGATGTTCCCTGCTGAAACTCCCCCCACTCGTCTGTGACAAAAGTTCTCCAGTCTTATCATGGCAAAGATCTTGGGTTTCCAAAGGTTTAAGAGTGCAAATTCAACCCGGTTTCTCGACCAACTGGCCGCGCGCGTCGCGTTCGTTCCGGTTCCGGGCGCACTAATTGACACCGCTGCAGAGAAAGACGTATCAACCAAGAATTCCATTTCGGGCATGTTCTGAAATCAAAGAGTAAAGCAGAAAAGCCGGGGCTGCCATACAACAAGAAATGGTTGCCCCCATTTTCTTCGTATCAGAACTCGTCCCACCTAATCTCAGTTTCAAGGGTCAGTCGTTGACAGTGACCAGGGTCTGTTTGTTAGATCGGTTTACAAGGAACTATACGGACTGCTGACAACAAAACGGCGATATGCTTCCGGGAAGGAAGTATATCGCCGTTTTGTTCTGCTGAAATTGTAAGAAATGTGCAGTCGAAAAACACCAAAAATCAAGATAACATATTTTACAGCGTCCTGTACCGTGTATTCTATGCTGCCGATTTACAGATCAGCTTTCGATATGCTATAAGTGGCAATCCAAATGGGTTAAAACTTGTGATTCTCTGGGTATTGTAATAGCCGAATATATATCTGAAAATTATGAATTTTACTTCTTCTCGTGCCATTCTGTATGTCGGTATTCTGTACAGCTTTTTTAATGTAGCGAAAAAGCTTTCCATACGTGCATTATCATAGCAATGACCGGTCCCGCTTAAGCTTTGAATCATTCCGATTTTCTTAAGCTTTGCGCGAAAAGCATCGCTTGTGTATTGGCTTGCGCGATCACTGTGAAGAATTACATCTTTCAACCTTCCAAGCTGTTTGACCGTATCAATGCACAGTTCCTTTGTCATGTTTTCACGCATTTCAAGGGCAACTATTTCGCCGTTAAAACAGTCCATAACAGGAAACACATACAGCTTGCCATCGGCGCATTGTACCTCAGTTATATCCATCAGCAGCTTTTTCATCGGCTTGTCCGAACTGAAATCCCGTTTGATCAGATTTTCTTTTTCCTGTATTTCGGTAGTTGCCTTAGTGATTTCGCGAGGGCAGCGGTAATAGCCTGATTCACTGACTTTCAAAACTTTGCACATCTCTTTTACGGTGTATTTTTCTTTGAACTTCATTACAAACAGATGCCGTTCTGCTGTTCTTACTTCTTCCGTTCTTTTGCGAAAAAACCGAGTGCGTCCTTTAAAATATCATTTGCATGCCTTAGCTCGGCATTCTCACGTTCAAGTTGACTATTGCGTATTTGCATCTCACCATCGGTGAGGATAGGCTTTGACGCCCCTTCCGTAGCCTTGCGGCTCTTCCGCCAGTCGGTAATGGTGTAATACTGAATGCCAAGCTGCTCTGCAGCCTTTTTTACTCCGATTTCGTCGGACAACTTCAACGCTTCTGCTTTGAATTTTTTATTATACCTTTTCATCTTCAAACACCTTTCTCCTCATTCTTATTTTATCAGATTTTGGGTGCTTGTCGACTCTACTTAAATGATAACATTCCAGTATGCCCTTTTTACCTATTTATTTGACGGTAATAATATATTCCAATTTATCAACGCACATTGGAGTTCGCTCCAACTGGGCGTTTTTTGCTGCACAAAGGGGTATTCAGTCCGTTGCCGATCCCCGCCACCTCTGTTTCGATTTGCCCAAACCCAAAAATCGAAACGGAGGAATGTAAAATGGTCAAAATCAATCTGCGGAAATATTATCCCGATTTCTATACCACCGACTGCATCATCGAAGTGCCGAACGAGGTTGTGGCGCTCATGGATGCGTATGAACATACTGAAGCCGCGTACTACCTGCGGAGATACCGCCATAAAGCGTATTATTCTTTGGATCGGGGCGATGACATTGAGAAGGACATCCTGTTCACCTCTCTGTCTCCCTGCGAAATCTACGAACGTAAAGTCACGACAGAACAGCTTCATGCCGCCATTGCCTCTTTGCCGGACAAGCAGGCCAAACGCATCTATGCTCACTACTTCTTGGGGATGAGCAAAAGCGCCATTGCCAAAGCTGAGGGTGTCAGTAAGGCTGTGGTTGGTGACGCTATCGACCGGGGACTTGAAAACATGGAAAAGTTTTTGAAAAAGTCCCTTTAAGCTCACTTACTTTTGCCCCAAAAATGAAAAGGCTTATGAGGGAATTGTTTTTATTCCTCGCTGAGCCTTGAAAATTTCATAAGGGACAAGCTGGATACATACCGCAAGCAGCGGCATACAGGGAGCCTCACGGCGGGTGCGCCACGATCTTTCCTTACGCGGGAGAGGGTGATTGGATTTCAGCGTAACGGAAAAGAAGCGAAAAACACCAGCGCCGCAGGCAGAGCAGCGTCTTTTAGGCGCGGGCGGCTCTGCGGCAATCATCTGTATGCAATGAAACTTCCGTTCAGTCACAGTCCGAGCGTGATAAAACCGTCGCAGGCAATGAGAACGGCCCGCCATCATCATGGAGGGAGGTGCGATTCCTATGGTAACAGGTACGCCACCTGTTCGTCCGGAATGTCTGTAAATATAAACGCAAATCGAAACAAAGGGACAGCCGCGCCGTAATTGCTCCGCATTGCCCACGATGGCAGTGCAAATACGAAATATACGGCGCGGCTGCTTTTTATCTGGACGGAGGCATAATAATGGAAAATACAAGAGTTGCTGTCCATAACAGTAATATACCGCCCGGCGCTTCCGGGCGCAGTCGTTTAGATAAAACATCTACCTATAAGGTGGACGGTAAGACTTTCATTGTCGAACCTGTTTTTAAAACAGAAGGGCATGACACACTGGGAACCATTTTAATAAGACTGATGAGAGCCGACGCAGATCGGCTTTGAGCATAAGTGACAACACGGCAAGCGTGACAATCGGCGGTCGATATGGTATACCTTATCCTGTAAATACTGCTTATTTGACTGCCGGAAAGGGGGATTTATGAAACAGTCAAACAAGAGAAAAAATCGGGAAGACACAGCCCTTCTTTATGAGCGGCTGTCACGCGATGATAATCTTGAGGGCGAAAGCTACAGCATTAGCAATCAGAAAAAACTATTAATAAAGGTTGCCAAAGAAAAGGGATATACCAACCTTGTCCACTTCTCGGACGATGGCATTTCCGGAGTCACAATGGAGCGGCCCGGTTTTGTTGCAATGATTCAAGAGCTTGAGGAAGGCCACGCGGCGGCTGTTTTCGTAAAGGATATGTCACGCTTGGGCAGAAACTACATTGAGGTTGGAAAACTTACGGAGGAATTCCTCCCTGATCATGACATCAGGCTTGTTGCGGTCTCAGACAATGTGGACACCGCCGAGGGAGAAAATGAACTGACACCGATCCGCAATCTGTTCAACGAGTGGTATGCCCGTGATATCAGCAAAAAACGGCGTATCAGCAATAAGATCAAAGGAAATGCCGGAGAACCAATGGGACAGCCACCTTACGGTTACATCAAGGACCCGGACAATCCAAAACGCTGGATTGTGGACGAGGAAGCCGCCGTTGTCGTTCGCCGCATTTATCAAATGACGCTAGACGGCTTTGGTCCGGAACAGATCGCCGCCGCACTGGAAAGGGACAGTATCCTGACCCCAATATCTTATTGGCAGACACGAGGTGTCAACCGCCCTGGTAAGCATAAAGATGCACCGCCCACGAAGTGGAACAGTTCAACCATTACCAAGATTCTTTCCTTGCAGGAGTATTGCGGGGACGTTCTCAACTTCAAGACGTACAGCAAATCTTACAAGAATAAGAAACGGATTGATAACGACCGTGACAATTGGGTTATCTTTAAGGATGTGCACGACCCGGTCGTTGACCGTGCTTCATGGGAAAAAGTACAGCAGAAGCGGGGTAAAATCCGTAAGCGGAAAACTAATGAAGGAGACACCAATATGTTCTCCGGTTTGCTAGTCTGTGCCGACTGCGGACACAATCTGCATTATCACTTCAATCAGGGCAATCCGGATATCAAGTATTTTAATTGTTCCAAC
Source organism: Bacillota bacterium (assembly GCA_023458755.1). GTDB lineage: Bacteria > Bacillota > Clostridia > Oscillospirales > Acutalibacteraceae > JAEWYE01. The sequence continues at coordinate 97,006 of JAEWYE010000076.1, forward strand.
TACAAAGGAAATCGGGGCACTTGCACCTCTACTCATTACATCCGTGTTGACTTTCTGGAACAGGTCGTGTTGGGAGAAATCCGCAGGCTCACAAAATTTGCGAGCAAGTATGAGGATGAATTCGTCAAAGCGGTTATGGGACATTCTCAGCAGGCGGTAGAGCTTGAACGGCAAAAGAAACAAAGGGAATGCAATTCTCTTTTGGCCCGCGATAAAGAGATCGACCGGCTGTTTGATCGAATGTATGAGGATAACGTGGCCGGTAAAATTTCCGACGAACGGTTTTCAAAAATGACTAAGCAATATGAGGACGAGCAGAGCGGATTGGCAGGGCGGATAAAAACGCTCAGGACCGAGCTTGACAAGGAAAGCCGTCGGACGGTAGGCACGGATATGTTTATTGCCACCGTGCGCAAATATACCAGAGCCAGAAAGCTCACGCCGCGTATGCTGAATGAGCTGATCGATCACATTGAAGTCCATCAGGCCGAAAAGGTGAACGGCGTATACGTCCAGAAGCTGACCATTCATTATAATTGTATCGGCTCCATTGAAATACCAGATGTTTCATCTTTGCCGGAACCGGATGTTCTGATACAGACAAGAAAAGGAGTAGCCGTAAGCTACTCCCAAGCGCAGATGGCAGGATAATCACATAAAAAAGCGAGTGCCCTTACGGCATTTTCAAATGCTATAAGAACACTCGGCATGGTTGCGGAGGCAGGATTTGAACCTACGACCTTCGGGTTATGAGCCCGACGAGCTACCGGACTGCTCCACTCCGCGATATTTCATTTAGCATCTTCTTTTCGAGTGCTAGAATATTATAGCGCAAGTTTTTAAGAAAAGCAAGTGTTTTTTATAATTTGCACGCATCTTGTCTATAACCTACAGTTTTCTTATGAGTATGGATGTTTTTGCATACAAGTTTAATGTATGCATCTTATTGCTTATTATTCTTGTCCTTTTTTAAAACTACAAAGGCCAAAATACCGACCAGCATGCACAAACCGGCAGCCAGCATTCCCACCATGTATGCTGGCATCTGATTTCCGACTATATACAAATTCCGGTCACCTTGATTTGCCGCTTCCTTGGTTTGCGGGGCACTGACTGCTGACAAAGCTGAGGCGGATCGTGTTCCTGATTGCACCGCCTGTTTCTTCGACGAAATGTCTGAAGATACACTGCCGGTTCTGCCTTGACTGCCGGATGCTTCTGCGGTCAATTTTGCTGCCCGGCTGACTGTAACAAAATACTGCGATTTTGATTTTTTGTCTGCTGAAGTTACCGTGATCGTAATTATGGTATTTGTGCCGGCTTTTCCAAGCGTTTTGCGGTTAATCGATACTATTCCTCCTTCAGCAGCGGATGCGTGAAATTCAATTGTGGTAACTGAACTGGGTAAGTTTAAATGATAGGCTGCGATATTCGGAGAAAAGCTCGGCTCCAGTGTACCTTGAAGTGGTTCCAAAGATGCAAGCAACGCTTTTGGAGAAAGAGGCGGTGCAATCTGCAGCTTTACTTCCCCACTGCATACCGTACTCAATTTGTGTATACCCCAATCCACCATTTGATCAATTTGCGCAGCAACAATCGTTTCTCCGACTGTTGCTCCTTCTTGTACCGAAAAAACAAAGGTGATGCAATCGCCGAAAAGTTTTGGTGCTGTTTTACCGTCGCATGCGTATATTCCGATGATGTCATCACCCTGCACATGATACTGAAACGCATCTTGTTGTACTTGAGAGGATGTATCCGCTCTTTTAATAGTCATCTTGCTGCTGTCAAAATGGACGATAACGCGGAACGCCGCAATATTTTCTGCTAAGTCGTTCTCATTTGCATTTACCTTTATCCGTACCTCATCATTTGCAACAACCACGCTTTTATCCGCATAAAACGTAAAATACGGAACATCGGCGGCTGCGGCAGGAGGGGCGGCAAAAGAGCAGAATAAAAAAACGCAAAGCAAAAGGAAGCTGGCTATCGGTTTTTTCATCCTAACCCCCCTGTCCGACCTTGTTTTATGTCAAAAAATCCACGGAAATTCACGTACCATTATTTTGATTTTAGCACTTTCAATATTCCAATACAAGTGGGATTCTACAATTTTATGCTTGTATAGGCAGAAATCACCCTGTCGCACCAGGCATCAAATTCCGGGTCGGGAATCCGGCATTCCGCATGGGACATCACATATTCGATTGTACGCCGTACGCCTTGGTCGAAACGGACATCCGCGGTAAATCCCGGTACCAGGCGCTTGATCTTGCTGTTATCAAACACCACGGAGTTTGCCTTGTCGCCAAGCAGCTCTCCTTCAAATTTCGGATCGCACATTGCAAGGAAATCCGAAGCAATATGCACTTTCTTTATCTCGGCACCGAGTATTCCGGCAATGGTTTCACAAGCAGCATTCCATGTGACGGATTCATCCGAGGTGATGTGTACCGCCTCACCGATTGCGTGCGGATTATTCATAAGTCCGAGAAAGGCCTTTGCAAAATCTGTATTGTGCGTAAAAGTCCAAAGGGAAAGGCCGTCACCGTGCACAATAACCGGTTTTCCGCGGCGGATACGGTCAAGTACCTGCCAGCTGCCTTTACTGCCATGTACCGCTACCGGCACGGATGTATCCCCATAGGTGTGGCTAGGCCGCACAATGGTGACCGGGAACCCACTTTCACGGTACGCAGTCATAAGCAGGTTCTCACAGGCAATTTTGTCACGGGAATACTGCCAGTACGGGTTCGCTAGCGGTGTGCTCTCAGTAATTCGATAATGGGACATCGGCTTTTGGTACGCGGATGCGGAGCTGATATAGATGTACTGGTTTGTTTTTCCCGAAAACAAACGAATATCACGTTCTGCCTGTGAAGGTACGAAACCGATAAAATCCGCCACTACATCGAAGTGCATGCCATCCAGCAGGCGCCGCACCTGTTCTTCATCGTTGATATCCGCATGAATCACGCTTACGCCGTTCGGTACATTCTGCGCCCGATTGCCGCGGTTCAGCAAAGTAAGGTCAATACCGCTGGCCTCCGCTAAATTTGTTATGGCCGTACTGATGGTTCCGGTTCCCCCGATGAATAAAGCTTTCATAATTCTCTCTCCTTTGTAAATGGAAATTCTGTTGATACTATTTCACATCATGAATTGCATATATCTTACTATATATTTTATAAAATATATCAAATAAAAGAGTAAAATGCCGAAATAATTTTTTATTCTCATTTTATTATCAAATTTATCGGTTTATCTGTTATTATATTTGCCATAATAAGTTAGGTGGCTAACTAAATGAATTTAGACCTTGCCTTTTCAATTTTTATGACTTTCGGCGATATTGCAAAATATCAGGATAAGCGCTTGCTGGCAGCACTCTCCGGCATCAATGTCAATCCGGCTCAATATATTTATTTGTTTACAATCTGTGAAAACAGAGAAATGAATGTAAGCGAACTTGCACAAGTTTTGCACGTAGAAAATTCCACTGCATCCGTCACAATTAAGCGGATGGAAACAGCCGGTCTGGTCACACGGAAGGTTGACAAGTATGACAGCCGCATGATGCGTGTTTCGGCAACAGCCCTCGGATTAGAACAATTTAATCTGGCAAAACTAATTATTACCGATTATATCGGACAGATCTTCGGCGGCTTTTCCAATGATGAAATCAACGACTTCTATCATACGCTGACAAAAGTGTGCGAAAACATCCAGCACTACAGCCCGAAAAAACTCACATAATGAACTGCCGGCTTGCCAAACGTCCGTACAAGGTGCATCAACAGAGAGAGGAAAACGATATGATTAAATTTTCATCTGGATTGGATATGTTTCTTTGGAATCTGTTTCTGGTAGGCTTATGGCATGCAATCATATTCGTTGCCACCATAAAGTTTCCGACATCTACATTTGACGTATCAAAAGAGATGTATTCGCCAAAATCATGGGAACACAGCGGAAGATTTTACAAGGATAAATTAAAAATCAATATCTGGAAGGACAGAATTCCACAATTCGTGGGAAAAGACGGATTTTCAAAACGTCATTTGACGGATGTTTCTATCGAGTATCTGGATGAATTTATCATGGAGACCTGCCGCGGTGAATGGTCACACCGAAAAAGCTGTCTGAGCATTATTATCACGATGCTAATTAATCCGCTTCTGATCGGACTTTTCTTTTCCTTTCTGATTATACTCGCAAATGTTCCGTGTTTGATGATTCAACGGTACAACCGTTTTCGCCTGCAGACTCTGCGCAAACGCCGCCTGCGTGAAATTAACGCGGCTCGTGTATCGGGCACTGTTACCGCATAAAACCAATAAGCAGAACTTTACACAAAAACCGGCAGTCCATGTTCCATCGAACAACGGAATGCCGGTTTTTCTTTATGCTTTACTATGTTCTTTGGCCTGCAGTTCACCGTCAAAATGTATAGTAGAAACCCACCGAACACGAAGGATCAAAACAGTTGTAATGACTGCCGCCAGATAATTGGAAAACAAATTGCCCCAAAACACGGAATATACCCCGAGGAACCGCTCGGTACCAAGAATAAACAGATACCGCAATAACCAGATGCGAAGCACACCGGTAATGAGCGGAACCTTGGTGCGTCCCAGACCGACAAACGCGCCCTGCTCAATCATACAAATTCCGAATCCAACCACGGAATAGGTGTAAATATGCAGCGCCTTATTGGCAATAGCCAATACATTCGGCTGCCTAGTAAACAGCACCGTAAGATAAGGTGAAAGCGGAACAACAATCGCAATAATCAGCACTGCGGTTATTGCGCTGAACACGCAGCCGATTTTACAGCAAAGCTTTGCCCGCGCGCCTCTCCCCGCACCGACGTTCATACTCACCATGGTCGTGACCGCTGAACCGAACGCCGAAGGCAGAATGAAGCAAACCGTTGTAATGTTATTAGCGATGCCTTGTCCGTTCAATACAATCGTCCCGTATTTTTGAACCTCGTTGTTAATGAGGAAAAATCCGACATTCAGCATCACACTGGTCAGCATGGAGGGAATTCCCAACTGAATGAGCTGCCGGAGCACTGTTTTATCAAACCGGAACCCAGTTAACTCCAGCTTGTCGTCCCCGTTCTTTACAAAAAGCTCATAGAACATCCAAACGCAAATTAAAATATTTGCACACAGGGAGGACAGGACACATCCGACAATACCCAAACGCAGAAAAACAATAAAAACGGTATTGAACGTAATTTTAAGTCCAAGCAGAATAATCATCCGGATAAAGGTTGCCTCCGGCTTTCCTCCCGCATTTTTAATTGCGTTATAGATTGCCTCTAAAAATTCAAAAGGCAAAATCAAAGAATACAGACTGATATATAGAAATACATTGTGTGAAATTTCTTTGGGGACCGCGTGAGAAACTGGAAGCGCAAACAGCACCATGAGCGGCGCGATTGCGATACCGAGCAAAAAAGCGAATACCACAACCTGCAAACTGACATGCTTTGCCTCTTTGAATGCACCGCGCCCGTTCATCTGCCCAATAAGTGCCATAGCCGCCACACCCAGCCCCTGTGACAAAGCAATCGCGATATTCAAAATTGGCTGACAATAAGTAACCGCGCTTGCTACCAGCGTACCGGAAACATTGTTGATAAACAAACCGTCCGAAAGCGGCATGAGTGATTGTACCAAACCTAGCATTAAAGTCGGTAAAGAAAGAAACATCAAAGTTTTCGGAATACTGCCGTTCAAAATGATTTCGCGGCGCTTCTCCGTGCTTTGATGCATAAAATCGAAATGCATTGAAGATATCCAGCTTTCAAAAAGATAGAAAAATGGTGCAGTCGAAACAGCAACGCAAGGTGGTCCGCCCGACCGAACAGAATCTATTATACAGGATTTCCCTGCATCTTGTATTTCTTTTCGACATTATTTTCATTCTTAAGTTTCCTGTTTTTCCAGTATGCCGCGCAAGGCATTCTCAAAAGCTTCGTCATTTGCTTTGGAACGCTTATGCATTTTTCCCGCTTTTCCGCCCGCGCGGCGGATTTTTTGCCCCAAATGCCGTTCAAACAGCAGTTGGTTCATATTGCTGTCATCATAGACCATCCCGTTTTGATTGAGCGCTTTTGCACCGCGTCCCAACGCCATAGCCGCCACCCCGAAGTCCTGCGTGACAACGATGTCGCCCGGCTGAACCAAGTTTACTAGGCGGATATCGGCGCTGTCTTTGCCTTTATCCACCGTGATGACGGTGCTGTATCCGTCACAGAATTCATGGCTGGTATCCAGAAGCATGGTTACGGGAATATGAAACTTTTTTGCCTGCCGAACAATGATTTCTTTAACCGGGCAGGCATCGGCATCCACTAATATTTGCATAACGGCCTCGTTTTTGTTTATTTAATGTCTACTGAATAAACTTTTAGAATGTTTTCACACTCTACTCAACTATTGCGCGCTACCGCGCGCCAACTGAGGAAGTGAGGGCGGCAAAAATCCGCCCTTTTCGCTCCGCTGGGGCGCAAGGTTGTGAACGCTTTTCCGCAAACATCTTGCATTTTTTGTAGATCATTTAAGCCATAATTTTTTTGATTTCTCGTACTATCTAATAAATTCTCTCGTATGCCAGTTATTCAGTAAGCTTTATTTAGGCATAAGCGCAGAGTTCTCATACCATTTGATTATACATCTTCGCACTGCAGAATGCAAAAATGGAACGGATCAAAAATCCGTTCCATTATCAATTTAAAAGCTATAGAATTCCATATTCATCAATTCTGCGTATACAGTGCTTTGTATGGATTCTTTGTATTGGGGCTCAGCACAAAGAACTGCTTACTGAGGATTTCATCTTTGCTTACACCAAAATGCTCGCAGAAATCATCCAGATATGCGTCGATTTTACTCATATCCTCGTCGGTTGCTTTTTCCGCTACCACCTGCACCGGCAGATCTGTCGGAAGTTCTTCACAGCGCAGATACATTTTGCCGCCATGCATACCGGTACCGCAGCCGTTGCCAACCACCGTTTTTTTCTCGGTATTCAATCCGAGCACAACAATGGTACCGCCAGCCTGATATTCACCCAAAAAACTGCCTGCCGAACCGCCGATCATGACAAGCGGCTGATGGGTTTGGTACGCTTTCATGTGAATACCCGCGCGGTATCCGGCATTTCCTTGAATCAAAATTTTCCCGCCGCGCATACCGTATCCGGTCGCGTCGCCGCAGGAACCGTGGATGATAATTTCACCCTCATTCATGGTGTCGCCGGTGGCGTCCTGCGCATTGCCCTTTACGGTAATGGAGGCACCGTCCAGATAGGCACCCAGCGCGTTGCCGGGAACACCGTTAATTTCAACCTGTTTCTTCGCCATTCCACTGCAAATATAACGCTGCCCCATGCAGTTTTCAATGGTAACGGTTTGGTCCGTAGTGGCTCTCAATTGATCGTTGAGCACTTGAAAGTGCATGTCTTCAGCATTGATTTTCATGCTTTGGCACCTCCTAGTTTTACGGCTCTTTGCGGCGCGGTAAACGCCATGAGCTGCGGTTTTTCTTTTATCAACTCAAAATCGATGGTATCCAGCGGTGTTTTTTCACGGATTAAAGAGGTGTAAATTCCAGCGCGCTTCACATCACCGATGATAATAAAGCCTTTCAGCTCACCGTCTTTCGCCACCAATTTCTTATAAGAATTGACACCCTTGGTCACATAAGCCTCACCGTCATAGCTGCCGGCGGTAATGATATGTAAACCAAAGAACCCGATTGCGTTCATCGGCATTGCCTTGTCGAAGGTCTTTTCGCCGCCCGCCATATTGATACCGGCAGTTTCGCCCTGCATGTAGGCGTTGGGCAAAAGGGCAAGAATACGATCCTGATTGACCGTAATGTCATGGCTTTCGGCGCAGTCACCGGCCGCATAAACACCGGCAAGAGAGGTTGCACTGTGTTCGTCGGTGGAGATTCCGCGGTTCACAGCGGCACCCATATCTTTTGCAAGTTCCACGTTCGGGCGAACGCCGACCGCAACCACCAAAACATCAAAATCAATGGTCACACCGCTTTTCAGTGTGGCTGAATTCGGGGTAAAGGAAGCAACGCTGTCGGAAAGATAAAATTGAACACCCTGCGTTTCAATGTGTTCCTGCATAATCTGAGAGCCGTCCTCGTCGAGAATACTCGGCAGAATCCGGTCAGCCAAATCAACAACCGTAATGCTTTTTACACTGTGCTGAATACCTTCGGCACACTTTAATCCAATCAAGCCAGCGCCGATAATCAGCACTTTGCTCTCCTGGTTAATCGCTTGTTCCAACGCCTTCGCATCGTCCAGCGACATAAAGGTGAATTTGTTTTTCACTGTGTCAAGGCCGGTCATCGGCGGAACAAACGGCTTGGAGCCTGTGGCGATCAGCAACTTGTCAAACCGGACCGTTTTGCCGTTGTCCAGCAGAACGGTTTTGGCACTGTAATCCACCTTCGTAACGGTTACGCCGAACATAGCGGTGCAGCCGTTCTCCTGATAAAAACTGTCCGCACGGTACTTCATGCGCTGCTCGTCGGTTTTGCCAAGCAGCAAATAAGAAATCAGCGGACGGGAATATGTGTGGTACGGTTCACTTGTGATTACGGTGATGGAACCGTTTTTATCCACCGAGCGAATGCCTTCGATACAACCCACTGCGGCGGCGGAATTACCAATGATTACATAGTTCAATTCAGTCACCTCTCCTCAAATACAATGGCATTATTCGGGCATCCCTTCACGCAGGCAGGCTCACCCGCCGCGTTTTTGGTGCACAGTTCACATTTCTGAATCACACTGCCGTCGTCGCCGGGCATAACCGCGCCGTAAGGGCAAACCATAATGCAGGTGTAGCAGCCGACGCATTTGGTTTTGTCGGCGGTAATCACGCCGTCCTGAATGCTCAGGGCACCGGTGATGCAGCTTTTTACGCACAAGGGTTCCTCGCAGTGGCGGCACGAAACCGCAAAGCAGACCCCATTTCCGTTTTCTTCGATTTGAATTCTCGGGTTAATGCGAACATCCTTTAACGCCTTGAACATATCGTCCTTGCCGGAGTTCGCAAATGCGCAGTTATACTCGCAAAGGTGGCAGCCGAGGCACCATTTCTCATTGACATATACACGTTTCATTCTTTATTCCCCCGCATGCTTGATGCCCAAAATATCAAGCTCTTTCTGGTTTAATCCAATGCCGCGCAGCATAAGGCGGTTGCCTTTGAGCGCTTCAATGGAGTTAATGCCCATACCGCCCATCATTTCCATGATTTCATGCTGCCATGCGGAAACAAGATTGACAAGGCGTTTATAGCCGACATCCGGATTCAGACGTTTTACCAAATCGGGGCGCTGGGTCGCGATACCCCAGTTACATTTGCCTGCCTGACAGCTGCGGCACAAGTGGCAGCCAAGTGCGAGGAGCGCGGCTGTTCCGATGTATACCGCATCCGCGCCAAGAGCGATTGCCTTAACGATATCTGCGGAGCTGCGGATGCTGCCGCCGATTACCAAAGACACATTGTTGCGGATTTTTTCTTCACGCAACCGCTCATCTACAGCGGCAAGCGCAAGTTCAATCGGAATACCGACATTGTCGCGGATTCTGGTCGGTGCCGCACCGGTACCGCCGCGATAACCGTCAATGGCGATAATATCGGCACCGCTGCGCGCGATACCGCTCGCGATAGCCGCAATGTTGTGAACGGCCGCGATTTTTACGATAACCGGCTTTTTATAAGCGGTGGCTTCTTTTAAGGAATAAACAAGCTGGCGTAAATCCTCAATGGAGTAAATATCATGGTGCGGCGCCGGTGAAATAGCATCGGTTCCCATCGGAATCATTCTGGTGCGGGAAACCTCCGCAACGATTTTGGCACCCGGAAGATGTCCGCCGATACCCGGTTTCGCGCCCTGACCGATTTTAATTTCGATAGCGGCACCTGCTTCCAAATAGCCCTTGTGCACACCGAAACGTCCGGAAGCAACCTGCACAATGGTATTTTTGCCGTACTTGTAAAAGTCTTCATGCAGACCGCCTTCACCGGTATTGTAATAGGTACCCAGTTCGGTTGCCGCACGGGCAAGGCTCTCATGCGCGTTGTAGCTGATGGAACCGTAACTCATAGCCGAAAACATGATCGGCACATTCAGTTCCAAGTTCGGGGCAAGATTTGTGGTGACAATGTTCCCGTCCTTGTCGCGCTCGATGGTATCCGGCTTTTTACCCAAAAAGATTCTGGTTTCCATCGGCTCGCGGAGCGGGTCAATAGAAGGGTTGGTTACCTGGGAAGCGTTAATCAGGATCTTATCCCAGTAAACCGGATATTCCTTCGGATTACCCATGGAGGAAAGCAACATTCCGCCGGTGCCGGCCTGGCGATAAAGTTCCTGAATAGTTTGACCGGACCAGTTTGCGTTGTCGCGGAACTGATGGTCGGTTTTTACAATTTTTAATGCTCTGGTCGGGCAAAGAGTTACGCAGCGGTGGCAGTCCACACACTTTGATTCGTCGCTTTTCATAACGTTCAGTTCGGAATCATAGGAATGCACCTCATTGGCACATTGTCTTTCACACACGCGGCAGGCGATGCAGCGCTGCGGATTTCTTATTACTTCAAATTCGGGATAAATGTAATCGATAGGCATTATGCTTGCACCCCTTTCTCGAGTGTTACAATGACGGGTTCCCCGCCCTTTGGCGCCCAAATTTTGTCGAGATTCGGCTCAATGATGCGAATGGCACATTCTTCACTTGCCACATAGGTCATATCGTCTTTTTCACCGACCACCATAGAGCGCAGTTTCAAACGGTCGTTCAGCGCCATCATGCCGCCGGAAAATCCGAGCAGAATGGAGAACGGTCCGGTAATGAGCAGGCTGGAATAAATGTTGCGCAGATATAGGAACTTTCTCTTCTGATCTTCCGGCATACGGTCGATCTCACTCCAGAACGGAGCCGCGATTACATCGGCAACTTCTTTCAAAGTCAGGTTCTGTCTGCGGTTCAAATAATCAATAATATAGGTGATGACTTCCGTGTCCGTCAGAAGCGTACACTTGTAGCCAAACATTTCAATGAAGCGTCGGTTTGCGTCATAGCTGGAAATTTCGCCGTTATGTACGACCGAATAGTCGAGCATGGCAAACGGGTGAGCGCCGCCCCACCAGCCGGGAGTATTGGTCGGATAACGGCCGTGCGCCGTCCAGCAATAGCCCTCGTACTGATCCAGGCAATAGTATCTTCCCACATCCTCCGGGAAGCCGACCGCCTTAAACACGCCCATGTTTTTGCCGCTTGAAAACACATAAGCGCCTTTAATGTGTGTATTAATCTTTACGATGCAGCGTGCAACAAATTCACGCTCATCCAACTGCGAATCCTCAATTTTCTTTTTAAACGGAAGACCAAAATAACGCCAGATGGCGGGTTCATCCGTAATGTTCGGGTTACGGCGGGTCGGAATTTTCTCCGCGACCTCTAAATCAAAATGTGCGGAAATAAACTTTTCGCACTCATCTTTTGCCGCAACGCTGTCATAAAACACGTGAAGTGCATATAAATCCTTATTTCGCGGGTAAATACCGTATGCCGCAAAACCGCCGCCCAACCCGTTGGAACGGTCATGCATGGTGGCAATTGATTTTATGATTGCCTCACCATTCATTTTTTTGCCGCTGCGAGAAAAAATACCGGAGATGGCACAGCCCGAGGGGATTCTGATTTCTCCTTCTTTTTGCATAATAATTATTACCTCCCTGCAAAACACAGTCGTTACATCGGCTCTGTTTTGATTTCAACTGTGATGGAATTTCACTACATATTGCTTCCTATAATAAAGGTTGGCGCTATTAAGTTGTCAGGTTCTATAATAAAAGTATATAGATGAAAAGTCAAGGTTTTTACTGAATTTTTTTGAAGTCAAACTTGCATAATTAATGGAATTCCTTAAAAATACTTAATTTTGTAAGAAATTTTGCATTTATTTTAGTTATATCTTGCAAAAAGTTCGTTTTAATCAATTTTTCGTTGACAAGAGCAATCCATCGGTCTATAATAAACCTATAACAGTAAAGGCGCTGTGGGTGTGTTAATCCATAGCGCTTTTTATTTTTATAGTTTAGAACTTAAATTTATGTAGGGAGTGAATTCAAATGAGCAATGTTCCGGAATTGTTTGGAAGTTTGGTGTTTAACGACACGATTATGAAAACAAGGCTGCCAAAGGATACCTATAAGGCTCTGCAGAAGACAAGAGAAGAGGGTAAACCTCTTGAACCGCATGTGGCAAATGTAGTTGCCAACGCGATGAAAAACTGGGCAATTGAGAACGGTGCAACCCACTTTACTCACTGGTTCCAGCCTATGACCGGCATTACTGCCGAGAAGCACGACAGCTTTATTTCTCCGGTGGGCAACGGCAAAGTTCTGATGGAATTCTCCGGCAAAGAGCTGATTAAAGGTGAACCGGATGCATCCAGCTTTCCGTCCGGCGGCTTGCGGGCAACCTTTGAAGCTAGAGGCTACACCGCTTGGGATCCAACCTCCGACGCTTTCCTGAAGGACGGTTCTCTTTGTATTCCTACCGCATTCTGTTCTTACGGCGGCGAGGCACTGGACAAAAAGACTCCTCTTCTTCGTTCCATGAACGCCATCGACAAACAAGCCATGAGAATTTTGAAATTATTCGGCAACACCGAAGCTACCCGCGTTCTGACAACAGTCGGTCCGGAACAGGAATACTTCCTCATTGACGAAGCAGCTTACAAACAAAGAGAAGATCTCATTTACACCGGCAGAACCTTATTTGGCGCAAAGCCGCCAAAGGGCCAGGAACTGGAAGATCATTACTTCGGCGTAATTAAGCCGAGAGTTTCCGCCTACATGAAGGATTTGGATGAAGAGCTTTGGAAGCTCGGCATCCTTGCTAAAACAAAACATAACGAAGTTGCTCCTGCTCAGCATGAGCTTGCGCCTATTTTTAACAGCAGCAACGTTGCAACCGACCACAACCAGCTGACCATGGAAGTCATGAAAAAAGTGGCTGCCCGCCACGGTATGGCATGCCTGCTGCATGAAAAACCGTTTGCAGGTGTAAACGGCAGCGGCAAGCACAACAACTGGAGTATTTCCACCAACACCGGTGCAAATCTGTTGGAGCCGGGCGATTCTCCCCGTGAGAACGCACAATTTCTGTTATTCCTTACCGCTATCATCAAAGCGGTTGACGAGCATCAGGATTTGCTCCGCATTTCTGTCGCAAGCGCAGGCAACGATCACCGTCTTGGTGCCAACGAGGCTCCTCCGGCTATCGTTTCCATGTTCCTTGGCGATGAACTGACCGATGTACTGAAATCAATTGAAGACGGCTCCGTTTATAAGAACAAGGATAAAGTCTTCATGAAAATCGGTGCGGATGTTCTTCCTGCGTTCCCGAAAGACAGCACAGACCGCAACCGTACTTCCCCATTTGCTTTCACCGGCAACAAGTTTGAGTTCCGTATGCTCGGTTCCACGGTTTCCATCGCATGCCCGAACATCATGCTCAACACCATCGTTGCGGAAGCTCTTGACGAATTTGCCAACGAGTTGGAAAAAGCAAGCGATTTTGACGCTGCTCTCAGCAATCTCATTAAGAAAAACATTAAAGAGCATAAGCGTATCGTATTCAACGGCAATAACTACTCTGACGAGTGGGTTGTAGAAGCAGAAAAACGCGGTCTGCTGAACCTGCGTTCCACTCCGGAAGCTCTGCCTTACTATATCAGTGACAAGAACATTAAGATGTTCGAGAAGTTCGGCGTTCTCTCTGAAACCGAAGTTCGTTCCCGTTATGAAATCACTCTTGATAACTACTCCAAACAAATCCACATTGAAGCATTAACCATGCTGGATATGATTTACAAAGATATTATCCCTGCAGCATGCTCTTATATGAAGGATCTGAGCGAAGTTGCTGTTAACAAGAAACAGGTTTGCAGCAGCATCCCCGTAGAACCGGAAGAGTCCCTGATTAAGAAGATTGCCGCTCTTACTTCCGACCTTTACAAAGAGACCGAGAAGCTCTCTGCCGACGTTGAAAAGGCTACCGGCTTTGCGGATGTTCAGGAGGAAGCCAATTACTACCGCAACACCATCTTTGCACAGATGGAAGCTACCCGCAAGATTGCGGATGATATTGAAGTTGTTGTCGGCAAGAAATACTGGCCATATCCAACCTACGGCGATTTGCTGTTCAGCGTTCGCTAATTTAGTACGAAAAATAACATAGTTTAAGTCCAAGATGCACAATGGCGTGTACCCTGTATTTTATCATGCAGGATACACGCCTTTTCTTTTGATTACAAGTCTCTTTACATATCTTCCTATATAAAGCGAACAGCTCACCGTTTTGGTGGGCTGTTCGCTTTCTTACGGGAATCCAGAATTTTCGAATAGTCAGCTAGTAAAGCGTTTACCGAAAGAACTTCCTATCATTTATTTTTTGACTTTGTCATGCATACAGGGGATTTCTATTAGGTTACCAAAGGCGGAATTTCAAAGCCTTAAAATGAAAAGTATAATGAAATGGAATAGCGTTATGTAAACTAAATAACTCTAGTATTTTCCACAAGTTTTACCAGTGAATAACTTGCTTTAGGTGGAAAAGGGAAAGAAATTCAGCATTATACAAGCTCATAAAGTTGAAAACTTAGTGGAAAGTGTTGAAGAATGTGGAAATGCAAAAAACAAGATAAAATATTATGTAAAGTCGAGAGGCAAAATAACAACAAAATTCGACTTGATATTGTAATTTTGCATAAAGGTTTTTGAATGGATTTTTTTGAAGATTTTCTTTGGTTCGTCTTCCTCCCCTCTTGAATCCAAGCTGTTTTTGTGATAGAATAAGCAAACATGCGGAAGTAGTTCAACGGTAGAGCGTCAGCTTCCCAAGCTGAATGTTGCGGGTTCGAATCCCGTTTTCCGCTCCACTGAAAGACCGCACCAGATAGCCGTTCTTCGGCTTTTTGGTGCGGTTATTATTTTTCTTTTTGAAACGTTAAAAAGCACAAAAAGTACCGATGAATTGCAAATGGGTGGTTCACGTTTTTAGCCTTTTTGTTCTTTCAAATAATCATCTAACTCTGAAATATTCTTTTTCTTATAAATCTTATCAAGATGAGTATATATTTCTAAAGTTGTTTTTATATCAGCATGCCCGAGTTGATCCTTTTCCGTTAAAATATCTACGCCGGCGAGATAGAGCATGGTCGCAAATGTGTGACGAAGCCAGTGCGCTGTAATCGGGGGTATTGTCATAATCACTCCATTTGGGTTGTATTTTGATTTTGCCAAATTTCCTTTCTTGTCCATACGATTGTCATATTTAAAGTTTAAATCCTTCATATAACTTGCCCATAAAGTACGCCACGCCATGTCTGACATTAATTCATCTTTACCGACGGGCAAACAAGCAGGCCGGCCGGGGCCGGTATCGTGCCTTTATGCCTTTTATCTCCCCAAGTAAGTGGTATCAGCTCACCGCGGCGCAAGCTGGAATACGTCATAATCATTGCCGCTCTTTGCGCTCTATGGGGCGTATTTACTATCCAACCTTGTTCTTCATCCGTTAATGCCCTGCAGTGCACTTGCGGAGCGCGTGACGGCTGCTTAACCGCAAGTGCAGGGTTATTCACCGAGGAAACTGATATTCCCCGTGTTGAAACGGTTCTCGTAGCACGGCCTACACAGTCAAATAGCCTTTATACGCAGATGGTTGGGCGTGGCCTACGACTTTATCCCGGAAAGGAACGTCTGAATCTGATTGACTGCGTTGGCGTATCGGGTAAAGCGTCACTCTGTACGGCTCCTACCCTGCTAGGCATTGATCTATCAACGTGCAAGCTGTAGTCGGTTAGTATTTAAATTATTGAGGCGATAATAATTTTAAGCCAATAATACCAGCTATGATAAGACTGACACATAAAAATTGAGGGATGCTAATTGATTCATGAAATAAGACAATCCCTAAAATGAGCGTTCCAACTGTGCCGATACCCGTCCAAATAGCGTAAGCCGTGCCAAGTGGAAGGTGCTTTAAAGACAAGGACAAAAAGTAGAAACTAGCGATCATACCTACTAGCGTTATAACGCTCGGAACAGGTTTTGTAAATCCTTGTGAGTATTTGAGGCTGACAGCCCAACCCATTTCAAAAATTCCCGCTATGACTAAAAATAACCAATGCATAATCTTCACTCCTTTAAAAATGTGCAAAATAAAAAAGCCATGAGAGATAGGTATCTCCCAGGCTTTTATCCTTCCGTGAACGCAGTATTCTGCGTGCTTTATCTCGGTGCAGACCAGTTGTCAACTGCGGAACCCTATAAAGCTTTTGACTATGATAGCAAAAACCGAGAGAGATGTCAATACAAATTAAAAGGCTGACACTCATTGTTTGTAGGATTACCATTGATGCAGTTTCGGCAATAGTTCGGAGCTAAAAAAGCAAGCGGTATTGGAATATTTATCAGGAGGATATAGTCAGCACAGCATATGCGAAAAATGCGGGATACGCTCAAGAAGTTAGTTCCGAAGTTGGATAGAGATGTAGCTTATCACGCACGTTAAGCTTCCGTTTAGATGAAGTAAATGGCGCAGAATAAATTTCGTGCAAAATATGTAGAAAATATGCATGTACCTAATTCAATCGTCCTAGCAGCTCCCATATTGCTTGGGACTCCCGGTCTATTTCCATCCGCCTTTTCTGGTATTCCACCTGCGATATATTAGCGGTTTCAAGCGCTTTTCTTCGCTTTACCAGCCTTTCATTTTCCGCTCTTGCAAGATTCAGCGCCTGTGTCCTTATTTGATCGGCTTTCATAAATGAACACCACCCTTTCCCTTCTGATAAAATTATAAAACGCGTTCCGCGTTGTGTCAATATTTACCATTATAATGTGACCGATTCAAAGATATATGTGCCGAATACCTATCCAATAAACCTCAGCGAAACGTAAATACAAAAAGCCCGCCAGATTCATTTCCGGCGGGCTTCGTTACTTACACTTTTATTTTTCAGTTTTTCTTAAAGTTCAAATCCAAAATAGCGAACAGCATTGTTAAAAGAAATATCCTGCACCATTTTCCCGAGCGCTTTCATGTCGCATGGATACTCGCCGTTTTCCACCCAAGTACCAATCAGGTTGCACAGAATGCGTCTGAAATACTCATGTCTTGTGTACGACAGAAAGCTGCGGGAATCCGTGAGCATACCGATGAAGTTGCCCAAAACGGAAAGATTCGCAAGGCTGGTCATTTGATCAAGCATGCCGGTTTTGGTGTCGCTGAACCACCATGCCGCACCGTGCTGCATTTTACCGGCCGCGGCAGTACCCTGGAAGCAGCCTATGACGGTATCAAGCATTTGATTGTCTGCCGGATTCAGAGAATACAAAACAGTTTTCGGCAGTTCATCCGTTTCATTTAAGGCATTAAAGAACTTTACGATACCTTCTGCGCAGTTATGCGTGGCAATGCAGTCAAATCCGGTATCCGGACCGAGTTTATCGAACATGACGGAGTTGGTATCGCGGATAGTTCCGTAGTGAATCTGCATAACCCAGCCGCGTTTTGCATACTGTCTGCCCAGGAACATTAAAATAGCATACTTGTATTTGTCCACTTCATCTGCGGTAACTGATTTTCCGCTGATGCCTTTTGCAAAAATTTCTTCAATCTGCACTTCGTCTGCCGGATTATGCATGATGTAGTTCATGCCATGATCGGAAGCCTTGCAGCCCATTTCGTCGAATAGATCCAGTCTTTTTAACAGCGCTGCTTTTACATCTTTTACGCTCTTGATCTCAATGCCGCTGACTTTTGAAAGGGAAGCAACATACTGTGCAAAAGTCGGCTTTTCAATGTTCATGATTTTATCCGGACGCCATGCTGGGATAACCTTCACTTTGCAGGTGCTGTCCGCTTTAATTGCTTTATGCCACTCCAATGTATCAATCGGATCGTCCGTTGTGGCAATCAGCTTCACATCGGATTGCTCAATTATTCCGCGAACGCTCATTGCATCGGTTTTTAGCTTAGCGTTGCACAAATTCCATACTTCTTCTGCAGTATCGGCATTCAGCACACCGTCATAGCCGAAGTACCGTTTTAATTCAAGGTGTGTCCAGTGATACAGGGGGTTACCGATTGCTTTCGGAAGCGCCTCGGCAAACATTTGGAACTTTTCACGGTCGGTGCTGTTGCCGGTGATATATTTTTCGTCAACGCCGTTGGAACGGATCATACGCCATTTGTAATGGTCGCCGCCCAGCCAAACCTGCGTAATATTTTCAAACTTGCGGTTTTCCGCGATTTCCTGTGGGTTGATGTGGCAATGATAATCGACGACCGGCATTTTTGCTGCGTAATCATTGTAAAGAGTTTTTGCCGTATCATTGGACAGTAAAAAATCTTCATCCATAAAATTTTTCATTTTGATTTCCTCCAATATACTGTTTATTTCTTTGTTAGAAAGGTATCACGCTCGATTAATTTTGAAGAGATTACAATTTTTTGCGGCACGATTTTGCTTTCCAAAATATCCACAAGCATATTCACAGCGGTCGGGCACAGCGTATCCAGCATATTATCAACCGTTGTAAGTGCGGGTGAGGAACACTGCGATAAAATAGAATTGTTAAAGCCGATCACCGGCATGCTGCTATTTGCATTCTGCAAGGCTTTGAGCGCGCCGATTGCCAGCAAATCCTCCGAAGCCATCACCGCTGAAAATTTCAGTCCGCTGTTCAGCAGCTCCGTTACTTTCGCGGTAACATCCTGTATTGATTTTGGAACTTTTACCATTAGTGTATCCTGAAATGCGAGATTACTCTTTTGCAGACCGTCTTTGTAGCCCGCTATTTTGATACATCCGCTGAATGTCAGGGTATCATATAAATATAAAATGTCATTATGACCCTGCTCATGCAAAAGCTGTACATTCTGACTGACGGCAGAGTGCTCATCACACAGAACACAATAGGTGTTGGGCAGTTCGACCAAGCCGTTAATGATAATAATCGGCACTTGCTTTGCTGCGTTTTCAATGTGCGAGTTGTCCGTATTTTCTTTAAATGCAGAACCAATTAAGATAATTGCGTCGACTCGTTTGTTTAACAGAATATCCAGATACTTTTTCTTATCGGCCAAGTCGTTACCGGTACAGCACAGCAAAGCGCCGAAATCATTTTGCCGCAGCAGGCCCTCCACAAGTGAAACCGCCTTTGCGTAAAACGTGTCGGAAACATCGGTGCACAGTACGCCGATTGTCTTCATGGAGTTTAGTCCAAGCCCGCGGGCAAATACATTGGGAGTATAATCTTCCTGCTGTATGACTGCCAGAACCTTATCGCGCGTTTTTGGGCTGACATTCTGACCGCCGTTCAGCACGCGGGAAACCGTAGCAATGGACACTCCACTGCGTTCCGCAATATCATAAATATTCATTTCGCCACCTCATTTGTAAGCACTTACAAAAAGTATAGTCTATTTTGCGCAATAAATCAATAGATAACCTTAAATCTTGCAAGAATACGAGAAAATATTTTTGATTCCTTGCAAAAGTTTCGGCAATAAAGGAACACTTTATGGGCATAATAATTAAAATCTTATTGTTTAAACCGAATGTCGATTAGAAATCAGAGTAAAATTAAAAATTGTCGACTTTCATCTTGACTTTTTGATTGGAAATGGTACAATATCAATTGTAAGCACTTACAAAATGATTAGGGGTACAAATATTATGAAAAAAATCAACGAACTTTACAGCCGTAAACCCAGAGAAATTAAAGTAGTCCAATTTGGCGAAGGCAACTTTTTAAGAGGTTTTGTCGATTACATGATAGACGTTGCTAATGAAAAAGGAATTTTCAACGGCGACATTGCAATTGTAAAGCCAATATCTTTTGGCGGTTTGGAGCGTTTTCACGCGCAGGATAATATTTACACCATCTCTCTGCGCGGCAGAATGAACGGTGAGACCTATGTGGAAAACCGTGTGATTACCAGTGTGCAAAAAGCTCTGGATACCTACAACGATTATGACGAATATATGGCGCTGGCACATCTTGATTCGCTGCGGTTTGTTGTTTCCAACACCACAGAGGCAGGTATTGTGTATGATCCGGAAGATAAATTGGGCTTAACACCTCCCAATACCTATCCGGGAAAACTGACCAAATTTTTATTTGAACGGTTTACCGCATTTCATGGCGCTGCCGATAAAGGGCTTATCATGCTGCCGGTTGAGCTGATTGAAGACAACGGCATCCATTTGAAGGAATGCGTACTAAAATATGTGGATTTATGGAATCTGGGCGCAGAATTCAAAGCTTGGGTCTGCGATTCCAATACTTTCTGCAGCACGTTGGTTGACCGTATCATTACCGGCTACCCAAGAGAAGAAGCCGAGAAAATTTGGGAAGACTTAGGGTATCAGGATGACTTGCTTGACACCGGCGAACCATTTGCATTGTGGGTTATTGAAAGTGAAAAAGATATTTCGGAAGAATTCCCGCTGGACAAAGCAGGCATGCACGTCGTATTCACCAAAAATCAGAAACCGTACCGCGAAAGAAAAGTTCGCATTTTGAACGGTGCGCATACCTCTACTGTTCTGGCCGGTTATCTTATGGGAAAAGACATCGTGCGTGAATGCATGCACGATACCGTAATCCGCAAGCTGATGGATAAAATCGTATTCGATGAAATTGTCCCGACCGTCAAACTGCCAAGAGAGGAAGCAGTCGATTTTGCAAACGCAGTGTATGAGCGCTTTGACAATCCATTCGTAAACCATGCTCTGCTTTCCATTTCGCTCAACTCCGTTTCCAAATGGAAATCCAGAATTCTGCCGACATTCAAAGACGATTACGCTAAAACGCAAACACCGCCGAAATATTTGACCTTCTCGTTTGCGGCTCTTATGGCATTTTACACATCGGACAAACTGGAAAACGGCGTGCTGATTGGTGACCGCAACGGTGAAAGATACGAAATTAAAGATGACAAAAAAGTGCTGGAGTTCTTTGCCGCAAACAGCAAGAGCAAATCCACGCGTGATTTTGTTACCGCGTTTGCATCCAATACCGATTTCTGGTGTGAAGATTTGACCAAGTACAATAAATTTGTCGATATGGTCTGTGAAAACTTGGATTCTGTTAAAAAGAATGGTATGACAGCGACTGTTGAAGCGCTTGTAAAGGAATAAATCCTATGAGAACAACGTTTAAAATCAATTCGCAGGATAATCTTGTGGTCGCTCTGCAGGACTTGAAAAAAGGCGACCACATTCAGGTGGACGGCCAAACCATCACGGTAAACTCCGACATCACTGCGGGACATAAAATCGCGATTCAAGCGATTCCGCAAGGCGAGTGTATTATAAAATATGGCTTCCCGATTGGTACGGCCGCATGTGATATCGCTGCCGGTGACTGGATACACACCCACAACACAAAAACCAGACTGGGCGATTTGCTCGACTACACCTATGAGCCGAACTTGAAACCGCTGGCACCTGTCACGCCGAAAACCTTTCAGGGCTACAAAAGGAAAGACGGCAAGGTGGGTATACGCAATGAAGTGTGGATTATTCCCACGGTCGGCTGTGTGAATTCCATCGCCAAGCAGATTGAGGATGAATCTCAAGAATTTTTAACTCCTGAGTTGGACGGAATTTTTTCATACAGCCATCCGTACGGCTGTTCCCAGCTTTCGCAGGATAAACTCAACACCGAACTGGCGCTATCCGGCTTAATCCGTCATCCGAACGCCGGAGCCGTGCTTGTGCTCGGTTTAGGCTGTGAAAACAGCAATATCGACGAACTGAAAAAAGTGCTGGGTGACTATGACAGTGACCGTGTGAAATTTCTGGTTTGCCAGGAACACGAAGATGAAGTTGCGGACGCGGTAAGCATCGTCAAAGAACTATGCAAATATGCTTCTCAGTTCGAGCGTGAACCGTGCAGCGTGGAGCATTTGACAGTAGGCTTAAAGTGCGGCGGGTCGGACGGCTTTTCCGGCATAACGGCAAACCCGCTTGTGGGCGCTTTATCCGACCTGCTGATTGCGCAGGGCGGTACCGCCATTTTAACGGAAGTACCCGAAATGTTCGGCGCGGAAACCCTTTTGATGAACCGCTGCCGCGATGAGGTTATTTTCGGCAAAACCGTAGATTTGATTAATAATTTCAAAAAATATTTCATGAGCTACAATCAGGAAATCGATTCCAATCCATCACCGGGTAATAAAGCCGGAGGAATTACGACCTTAGAGGATAAATCCCTCGGCTGCGTGCAAAAAGGCGGAACCGCACCGGTAAACGATGTACTCGCCTATGGTCAGCCGGTTTGTGAAAAAGGGCTGAATCTGCTGCAAGGGCCGGGTAACGACCTTGTCGCGTCTACCGCGCTTGCCATTTCTGGCGCGCATATGGTATTATTTACAACTGGGCGCGGTACACCGTTCGGCTGTCCGGTTCCGACCGTCAAAATTTCAAGCAATTCGGAACTGGCACACAAAAAAGCAAGGTGGATTGACTTTGATGCGGGCAGGTTGCTGTCCGGCACCGAACTTTCGGAGCTTGCGCAGGAATTTTTGGATTATGTAATCGATGTTGCCTCCGGAGTGAAAACAACAAAATCCGAAGCATTCGATAAGCGCGATCTGGCAATCTTTAAAGACGGTGTCACGCTATAAGAATGGTAAATAGGTCTTTCTTTTATGCCACCGGAACAAACTGCATTTGTATGTTTTTTCCAGCGGCATAAATGGTATTTTTCCGTTCTGTCAGTACAAAACATGGGGGTATCCATTCATGTCATCAAAAATCATGTTGGTCGGCGAACCAATGGGCTTGTTTATTGCACAGGAAGAAGGTCCGCTTGAAGCGGTAAAATCGTTTTCTACCGCGGTAGCGGGCGCGGAATTCAATGTGGCGGTTGGACTAAGCCGGCTGGGACATCAACCCGGTTATTTGACAAAGCTGGGCAGCGACCCGTTCGGAAAACAGATTGTCAATACCATGAAACAGAATAAAATCGAAACTTCACTGATTACCTTCAGCGAGGAACGGACGACCGGCTTTATGCTCAAATCCAAGGTCAGCAGTGGAGACCCGGAAATTTACTACTACCGCAAAAATTCCGCGGCATCTTCCATCAGCAAGCAGGACATTGATCAAATTGATTTTTCGGAGTATGACTGCCTGCATATGACAGGTATTTTCCCCGCACTTTCCCAAACGACTTTAGAAACAGCCAAATACCTGATGCAAAAGGCGAAGGAAAATAATCTCACTGTATTTTTCGATCCGAATCTGCGCCCGCAGCTTTGGGGAGACAAAGCGAAAATGATTGCAACGATTAATGAACTGGCACTTGGCGCGGACTATTTTATGCCCGGTATTAATGAAGGAACCATTCTAACCGGCTATACGACACCCGAAGAGGTTGCCGAGTATTACAGAAAACGCGGAGTGGGAACCGTTATTGTAAAAGTCGGCGCAAAAGGAGCCTATATTGCAACCAATCAAGAACATACTTATGTACCCGGTTTCAAGGTGGAAAAGGTTGTAGATACGGTGGGTGCGGGCGACGGATTCGCGACAGGCATCGTCAGTGCCGTAATGGAAGGCTTGCCCATTAGCGAGGCTGTGAGCCGCGGTAATGCCATCGGAGCGATTCAAGTTATGTCCGTTGGTGACAACGAGGGCTTACCTACACGCGAGCAGCTTGATTTGTTCATAAGCAGGAAGAAATAGAAACGTCCTGCTCTCCCCCCTTCCCGGCTGGCGCGCTGCTGCGCAGTACAGAATGCTTTTCGGACACTTATCTTCAGTCAAGAAAAAGAACAGCATGATACAAGCGGAGGTAATGATGAAAGATATTTTTAAACAATTTCAGTCGATCGGCATTGTGCCGGTCGTAAAAATCAACGACAGCAAGAATGCGGTCGATCTGGCAAAAGCGCTTTGCAAAGGTGGACTTCCCGCGGCGGAAATTACGTTCCGCACGGACGCGGCGGAAGAATCCATTCGGCAGATTGCAAAAAATGTGCCGGAAGTATGTGTTTGCGCAGGAACCATTCTTACGGTTGAAAACGCAAAACGTGCAGTCGATGCCGGTGCAAAGCTGGTCATCAGCCCGGGTACCAACCCAAAGGTGGTTAAGTGGTGTGTGGAAAATGGCGTCACCATTATTCCTGGCTGTGCAAACCCAAGCGATGTTGAAGTTTGCCTGGAATTCGGTTTGGAAGTGGTCAAACTGTTCCCGGCCGAAGTAGTCGGCGGAGTGAAGATGCTCAAAGCTCTTTCCGGCCCTTACGGAAATCTTATGTTCATGCCAACGGGCGGAATCAACGCAAAAAATGTCGGCGAATATCTGGCTTTGAAAAATGTGCTTGCCTGCGGAGGCAGCTGGATGGTACCGGAAAAAGCGATTGATGACCACGATTTCAAGCAAATTGAAGATCTTACCCGTGAAGCGGTTAATAGTCTTGCGTTTGCCCGCACCACTCTTTCATAAGAGCTTTTAAATGCCATCCTAATTTCTGAAATAGAAGCACAACCCATATTATCGGCAAATTTGCCTGATGATATGGGTTTATGGCGTTTTATACAAAATAATTATGCTCAAATCTGAATTTTAAAAAATATGCACAAAATGCTTGCAATATTCGACAGGTTATTGTATAATGCAAATTGTAAAAGCCACTAAGTTTTAACCCGCAATACTTAAAACTTATGGTATATTTTAAACTGCTTCCATAGCAATCGGATTTTTTAACTGGAAGATCCGATCCGCAAAAATCCGAAAAGCGCATATCACAAAATTGGGATTTGGAGAGTGATGATAGGCATAAATTGGGGTAACTTGGAAAACAGAGTTGTTTTTATGGCAAGACATCTGATGTCTAATGTCTAATGTCCAATGTCGGACAGGCTGCTCACTTCTCTTGCCAGAGTCAATCTTATTTTTTGGGAGGCAAGTGAAATGAGCGAAATTTTGACAATGCATGCAGAATTATCCGTCGCAGCAGCAAAAAGACTGAGGGAAATGATTATTGAAAACGGTATGCAGCCGGGTGATAAACTTTCGAACGAAACGGAGCTTTCTCAGATGTTCGGTGTCAGTCGCTCAACCATCCGAGAAGCAATCAAACTACTTACTGCAGAAAACGTCGTAGAAATACAACGCGGAAAAGGAACTTTCATTACGCGGCATCCCGGTTTGGTAAAAGATCCCTTAGGATTAGATTTCACAAATCAGGCAAAACTATTGGATAATCTCCTAGAAGCAAGAATGATGATTGAACCGCAAATTGCTTTTCTTGCCGCTGAAAGAGCGAGACCTGAAAACATTGCGCTGCTTGCCGATATTATTGCAAAAGTGCAGGCGGAAAAGAGTACAAAGCTTAACCATGTACCGCATGATGTGGCCTTTCACAGGGCGGTTGCGGAATGTTCACAGAATGACGTTTTGCATAGAATTGTACCACTTATCTGTGAATCTATTCACGAAGGTTATTTTGTTACCGCAAATGTACAGGGTACTTATGAGAGAGCCTTGCAGAGTCATATCAACATTTTTGAAGCGATTAAAGAGAGAGATTCTGAAAGAGCAAAGTCAGAAACCGAAAAACACATTCGTCAAACTATGGAAGATGCAAAATTATTAGGAGGAGAAAAGAAATGAAAAAAGCATTTGCAGTTGTTCTGGCACTTGCAATGGCAGTGTCCATGTTTACCGGCTGTTCCAGTAAACCTGCAGAATCCAATTCTGCAGCCTCAGCTACATCCAACGCAGCAGGCGCTAAAACAAAAGTCACCTATTGGTATTGGGCAGATAACTCTGCATATTCCACAAAGATGCAGGATATCGTAAAAGAATTCAACAGCTCAAACAAATCCAACATCGAAGTCGTTGCTCAGGAGTATCCGTGGGATGGCGGCGCATACAGTGAGAATTTATTCACTGCAGTAATGGGCGGCGGCGGACCGGATGCAGCTTCCTGGAAACTGACATCCACCCCATTGTTCACCGCAAACAAGCTGCTTGCTAACCTGGATTCCTACATTGCAAAATGGAGCGACAAGAGCGACATTGATGACAGTCTCTATGCTACCATGAAAAAGGCAAGCGGAACTGACAGCGTTTATGTTATGCCTTGGAATACACAGGTTCTTTATGTTTACTACAGACCTTCCATGTTTAAGGCTGCAGGCGTAACCGTTCCGACAACCTATGCGGATTTCTTAACAGCTTGCAAAAAGCTTACTAGAGATACCAACGGCGACGGCAAGACTGACGTTTACGGCTTTGGTATGAGAGGCGCAAAGGGCGGCCAAGAACCTTGGGGAAGCTTTATTTATGCAGCCGGCGGCAACTTTGCTGATCTGACAAGCGCAAAATCCGTAAAAGGTATGCAGGACTTTATCGACCTTTATAAGAATCACTATGTTCCGCCTACCGCTACAACCGATGGCTTTAACCAGATCATCGCAAACTTCAAATCCGGCAAAACCGCTATGACAGTTCACCACATCGGTTCTTCCGCAGATATGATTAAAACATTCGGCGACGATGTTGACGCATTCGTGTTCCCGAAGGGCGAAGGCCAATGGACATCTATGGGCGATACCGAAAACGTTATGTTTGAAAAGAGCAAGAACAAAGATGCTACTTTCGAGTGGATTTCTTACCTTGCAACCGGTAAAGGTCAGGAAGAATGGTGCGTTACCACAGGTAATGTTCCGGTAAGCAAAAAGGTACAGAAACTGGATGAGTTCCAAAAGAACAAATTTATGAAGGTTTCCATTGCCGGTCAGCCATATGCAGGCATTCTCCCGATTCTTGATACAACCACAGAGTGGATTAGCACAACTTGGCCGAACACAGTATCCGCTGCACTTACAGGCGATACTTCGGCGGCAGACGCAATGAAAACATTGCAAAACGCACTTTACAAGAAATAAGCAGAGGCAAGTGATGGTGAGCTGCTGCCAATCGCAGCAGCTCACATGATTTAAAATGAGGTGATTTGGTTGCCCCGCAAAAAAATTAATATATGGCCATATCTGTTAATTATGCCGGCACTGATTATCGTACTGGCAATGGTATTGGTCCCTGCGGTAAATGCAATTCTAATGAGTTTTCAAAGCTATGACCTAAGGCGTCCGAACAGCATTGACTTTATTGGTTTAAGCAATTACATGGAAGTTTTCAAAGATAAACTATTCTGGGAATCACTGGTCAAAACCGTATTATGGGTAATCTTCGGTGTTGGATTCCAATTTATTTTTGGCTTTATTCTGGCCTTGTTATTAAATAAGAAATTTAAGGGCAGAGGAGCTGTTCGTGCAGTAAGTTTGGTCCCATGGGTTACGCCGGGTGTTTTAATCGGCTTAATGTGGGTATGGATCTACGATGGCAACTATGGTGTCTTGAATGATTTACTATTGAAATTCGGATGGATTCAGGACAAAATTCCATTTTTGGCACAAAAGAGCACGGCTTTTCCGTCTGTCGTTGTAACAATTATATGGCAGGGAATTCCTTTCTTTGCTCTCATGCTTTTGGCTGGCCTTCAGGGTGTTCCGGGTGAGCTTTACGAGGCAGCGGATATTGACGGTGCCAACTGGTTCCAAAAGCTTTTCCGCGTTACCATTCCGTCCATTAAAAATACCATATTTATTACCACGCTGCTGCGTATTATCTGGGTTGCAAACTCTGTTGACGTTATTTTCAACATGACGGGCGGCGGACCAGCATATTCTTCACAAACACTCAGCGTTTACATTTTCAACAAAGCAAATTCCTTAAACCTCGGGTATGCTTCGAGTATGTCCATTGTGCTTACTCTGCTGCTGCTGTGCATCGCAGTCCCGTATTTAAAGAATATCTTTAAGAATCAGGAGGCATAAAAATGAACAGCAAAAAGAAAAAGCAAGCATTCTTAAGAATTGCCATCCTGTATTTGCCGCTGGCATTGATCCTTCTGTTTTTACTTTTTCCGTTTTACTGGACTTTTGTAACATCCATTAAGCCGGAGCAGGAGCTTTATGGCAGCGTCGTAACCTATTGGCCGCGAAGCCTGACGTTTGAGTCTTACCGCAAGCTGTTTATGGATTTCAATTTTTTGCAGCCCATGTATAACAGCTTTATTGTAGCCACTACCACTACGATTCTTTCGTTGGTCGTTTCCATTTTGGCGGCATATTCCTTCTCTCGCTACCGTTTCAAAGGCAAAAAAGCGTTCATGATTCTGTTTTTAACCAACAACATGTTCCCCACGGTTCTGCTGTTGATTCCGCTTTACGCCATCATGCGCAGCATCGGTATTCTTTATACCCCTATGGCGTTGGTACTTGCATACACAACCTTTACCATACCTTTCTCAGTTTGGCTGCTGAACGGCTATTTAAATGACTTGCCGCTGTCTCTTGAAGAAGCTGCTATGATTGACGGTGCAGGCAGGGCAACCGCGTTTTTGAAAATTATTCTTCCTATCGTCATACCATGTTTGATTGCAACCGGTGTTTATATATTCATGACATCCTGGAATGAATACACCTTCGCCGTTATGTTTACAAACGAGAATAACCGTACCATTCCTGTCGCATTAAAGAACTTGATTGGTCAGCTGGGTGTTCAGTGGGATCTGCTGACAGCCGGAGGAATCATAACAATTATCCCTGTGTGCATTATGTTCTTCTTTGCACAAAAGAGATTAGTTGAAGGCCTTACTGCCGGCGCAGTAAAAGGCTGATATAAAAGGAGTAGTAAGAATGAGTAACGAAAATCTAAACGAAAAGGCAAAGCAGCTTAGAGCAGACATTATAAGAATGCTTTACACCTGCCAATCCGGACATCCGGGCGGCTCTCTTTCCTGCGTGGAAATCTTAATGTCACTTTATTACAAAGTTGCAAACGTAGATGCTTCCAATCCGAAGGCGGAAAACCGTGACCGTATCGTCCTCAGCAAAGGACATGCCTGCCCTGCCCTGTACGCTATTTTGGCTGACAAGGGTTACTTCCCAAGAGAAGATCTTTGGAATCTCCGCCAAATCGGCAGCCATCTGCAAGGCCATCCGGATATGACAAAAACACCGGGCGTTGATGTTAACACCGGTTCCTTGGGCCAGGGTATCTCCATCGCAATGGGCATGGCACTTGCTGCTAAGCATAAGAAAGCAGATTACAAAGTATATACGGTTATCGGTGACGGTGAATCTCAGGAAGGCTTAGTGTGGGAGGCTGCTATGGCTGCCGCTCATTACAAGCTGGATAACTTTGTTGTCATGCTCGACCATAACGGTCTGCAGATTGACGGTTCCAATGATGACGTTATGAGCCTTGGCGATGTCGTTGCCAAGTTCAAGGCATTCGGCTTTGAATGCTTTAAGGTAAACGGACATGACATTGACGCCATTACAGAAGCATTAAAGGCACCTGTAAGCGGAAAACCGAAGTTCATTTGCTGCGAAACCGCAAAGGGCAAGGGCGTATCCTTCATGGAAAACAACTTCGGCTGGCATGGTAAAGCACCGAACAAAGACGAATACACTGCCGCAATGAAAGAACTGGGGGTAACGGTCAATGAGTGAGAGTAAATCATTAAGAGTTGCTTACGGCGAGGCATTAGTTGAGCTGGGCAAGAAGAATAGTAATATTGTTGTAATGGATGCTGACCTTGCACATGCAACTATGACCAGCGCTTTTGCAGCGGAATATCCGGATCGTTTTTACAATTTCGGTATTGCCGAAGCGAATATGATGTGTGCGGCCGCAGGCTTTGCACATTCCGGTCTGGTTCCTTTTGCCAGCACATTCGCACTGTTTGGCACAGGCCGTGCTTATGAGCAGATTCGCAATTCCATCAGCTATGTAAACGCAAACGTGAAGTTTGGTCTTTCCCACTCCGGTCTTTCCGTCGGCGAAGACGGCGGCAGCCACCAGAGTATTGAAGATATCGCTTTGATGAGAGAATTGCCGGGTATGACCATTTTTGTACCGTGCGATCCTATTGAAATGAAAAAGGCAGTATTTGCAGCCGCCGAAATTAACGGACCTGTTTATATTCGTGTTGCCCGTCCGGTTGTCGATACCATCACAACACCGGATACTCCGTTTATCCCCGGCAAGGCAAATGTGATGAGAGACGGTTCCGACGTTTGCATCATGTCAACCGGTCTTATGATTCCTCATGCTTTACAGGCTGCAGAAATGCTGGCCGCCGATGGCATCAGCGCAGCTGTTGTGAACTTCCACACCATTAAGCCAATTGATAAAGAGTGCATACTCGCGATGGCAGCAAAATGCGGTGCGGTTGTGACTGCGGAAGAACATTCCGTTATCGGTGGTCTCGGTTCCGCTGTTGCCGAAGTTCTTGCCGGAAATTCCAGCGCGAAATTTGCCCGCGTGGGTATTCAAGATAAGTTCGGCAAATCCGGCAAACCTGCAGAGCTGTTTGCAGCTTACGGCTTAACTGCTGAAAACATTGCAGCTCAATGTAAATCACTTAAAAAATAAGCAAGGAGATTTCTTCATGAAAATTGCAAAGTATGAATATGAGGGCGAAGGCCTGACCCGTGTATTTGAAAACGAAAAATGGATGGTCGGCATTAAAAACTGGAAGCCGGCAAACGACATTGCAAACACCAATTGCCTGGAACGCCACAACGAAACAGATGAATTGTTTGTTCTGCTGGCGGGCAAATGCGTTCTGCTGTATGCAAACGAGGTAAACGGCGAATTGGTAATAGAGGCAGAATACATGGAGCCTATGAAAGTTTACAACATTCCGCGCACCCTGTGGCACAATACCGTTACCAACAAGGATACCAAGCTTATCTTAGTGGAAGATTCTTCTACGGGCGCTAACAACAGCGATGTTTTAGACCTGAATGATGCACAGATTGCAAAGGTGAAAGAACTCGCAAGCAAATAATGTTGCGTATTCGTAAGTTGTAAAAGTAGGAAAGCGATAAATATAGAGCATACAAGGAAAAAACTGTTGGTGAAAGCAGTTTTTTCCTTGTAGTATTATACGGTAAAATTAACCATTTCGCATTTGTACTATTATATTACCTGCCGAACAAGACATTTGGTCTTACATAGTCTCACTCATAACCACTTTGCTGTCACTTTCAATTTGTTCGGCGGATTTGGATAAGAGGATTGTAATGAAAAAGAAAAGAACCTTCAGCGAAGCAAAAATAAGCAAAAGAACAAAGAATCTCTATTTAATGAAAAATAGGAAGATTTCTGCAAAGCTCATTTCCGCCTTTTTATTGGTTTCCCTGGTATCTGCCGTTATCGGAGCCGCAGGTATCTATGCCATTCAGCAACTGCGCGCTTCCAGTCAAGAACTATATGAAAAGGAAACCGCACCGATTCCCGTAATCTCTAACGTCATTACAAGTGTGAACAATATGGCGGGATTGGCAAGAGATTATGTTCTCTATGGCGATCAGGATTCTCAGGTAAATACA
Organism: Bacillota bacterium; assembly: GCA_023458755.1. GTDB lineage: Bacteria > Bacillota > Clostridia > Oscillospirales > Acutalibacteraceae > JAEWYE01. Next base: position 128,564 of record JAEWYE010000076.1, read on the forward strand.
CTGGATTTAAAGGCGCAGGAATATCTAAGGGATTATCAGGACGGAATCGCAAAATATGAGCCCACTGTCACTGACCCGCAAATCAAGTCGTTCTTTAATGATGCCAAAACAAGATTCAGCGGTACTCTGCAGCCAACCTTTGAAAAAATCGTAACGGCTATGAAAGCAGGAGATCAATCAAAAGCTTTGGGGTATATGGACTCTTATAAAACGGCAAACGCCAAAATAATCAATTATTTTACGGTTTGTATGAACCGCAGGGTGGAAAATGCCGAAGCCAGCAATGCCGCCAATAACGAGCTGGCAAATATTATGACGGTTGCTTTAGCGGGCTTTGCAATACTGGGTGCTCTCGGTTCGGTACTCTTCGGTTTCTGGCTCTCGCGCTCCCTCAGCCGACCGATTCATGAAATTGCGGATGCCGCGGAAAATCTTGCGCAGGGCAACTTGAACGCGGATATTACATACGTTTCCAAAGATGAAATCGGCTCGCTTGCCAATTCGTTAAAAAGCGCGGCTGCAACCTTAAAGCTTTATGTGAGTGACATTTCCGCCAACCTCGACTTGATGGCACAAGGAGATATGACGACGGAAATTACGCAGGATTACCATGGCGAGTTTGCTCCGATTAAAGACTCCTTTATGAAAATAACAAATCAGCTCAACGAAACGCTTACCTCCATCAGCGACACAACGGAGCAGGTCAACAGCGGTGCGGATCAGGCATCCGGCGGTGCGCAGGCACTTGCGCAGGGTGCGACCGAACAGGCAAGTTCCATCCAAGAGCTTTCCGCAACGATTGAAGAAATTTCGGAGTCTTTGCGACACAATGCCCAAAATGTGGACCTTGTGACCGGTTACGTAAAGAACGCGGTAACCGGCATGCAGCAGGGCGATGAGCAAATGCAGCAAATGCTGGGCGCAATGAATAAAATCAATGTCTCCTCCAATGAGATTAAGAAAATCATTAAAGTCATTGAGGATATCGCATTCCAAACCAATATTCTTGCCCTGAACGCAGCCGTTGAAGCCGCAAGAGCGGGAGAAGCCGGAAAAGGCTTTGCTGTTGTGGCCGATGAGGTTCGCAACCTTGCCGGTAAATCCGCGAGTGCGGCAAAACAAACCACCCAACTGATTGAAGGTTCCATACAGGATGTAGAAGACGGCTCCAAAATTGCAGACCGGACCGCTAAACTGTTTTCAGAAGCGGAAGAAAAAGTTCAGCTTGTCGGCGGAAAAATTGAACAGATTGATAAAGCTTCCGCTCAACAGGCCATCGCCATTAAGCAAATCACACAGGGCGTAGAGCAAATATCCGCGGTGGTACAAACCAATTCGGCAACGGCGGAGCAAAGCGCGGCGTCAAGCGAAGAACTGTCAGCACAGGCGGAAATGCTCCGCAATTTGGTTGCACAGTTCAAATTGAGAGACGGCGTTTCTTCCGAAGCAAGTGAGTATCAGAATCCTGCATCCGAATATACAGAACCGCTCTTACCGGAGGAACCGAACCCCTACGAAACGGAACTGGAATAAACGAATCAAAATCAAGCACAATATAAGGAAGGAAACAGTCGAAAATTCGATTGTTTCGAAAGGAATTGTTTATGAATCAAAAAATTAAAAGCAGCGCAGCCAGCGCGGAAATTAAATCGTTCGGTGCCGAATTGACCTCTCTTACCGACAGTGAAGGTACGCAGTACCTTTGGCAGGGAGACGCCGCCTATTGGGGCTCACAGTCACCTGTTCTCTTCCCTATTGTCGGCAGTCTGCGCAATAATACTGCTGTTGTCGGCGGCAATAAAACCTGCCAAATGGGTCGGCATGGCATCGTGAAGAAAATGGAATTTACCCTGATTGACAGTGCAGAGAATTCCGCTACCTATTCAGTTTCCTCCACGCCGGAATCAAAGGAAAGTTATCCTTATGATTTTGAGCTGCAGGTAAAGTATTCTCTGCAAGATAAAACGCTGACGACCGCATACACCGTAATCAACAAAGACAGCGAACCGATGCCCTATTTTGTAGGTGCGCATCCCGGCTTTAACTGCCCACTGTTTGAAGGGGAAGCATTTGAAGAGTATGTGATTGAGTTTGATCAAAAAGAATATGCATGCTGCCCGCGCGCTGTAAAAGCAACGAATTTGATTGATGTAGAACACCGCACGTTGATTCTGAACAACGAGAAGGTATTCCCGCTTGACCGCACCTGGTTCAGCTACGATCTGCAAATGTTTGACCAGTTAAAATCCCGCTCTGCAAAAATGTACAACCCCAAAACCGGCAGAGGAGTAAAGCTGGATTTTGCCGGTTTTGACTACCTTGTTGTCTGGTCAAGCAAGAACGGCGGCAATTTCGTAGCGGTTGAGCCTTGGACAGGCACCTGCACCTGCACCGATGAGGATGATATTTTTGAACACAAACGCGGTGTGAAAATTCTTGCGCCAAATGAATCGGCAACGCATTCCTTTGACGTTACATTATTATAATCGCGCTTTATTTGGCGATTTCCCCTACTCGTGTTAAGACTACAAAAAACAGAAGCGGAGCTAACAGCTTCGCTTCTGTTTTTTTGAATCGGATGAATCGGTTCGGTTACTTACTGCTGGGCAGATTTTCCTCCGGAGCGTCTTTAGGCTGCCTTTCCGCCGTTTTGGGTATCGTCTGTACCGGGGTATCGGACTCGTTCCAGCTCTCAAAAGCAAAATATATGCCTGCAACCGCTAAAAAGCAAGCCGTTGCGCCGCATGCAATTGACCAGTCGCTGATTTCAAACGGGCCGAAAACCATGGATGCCAAAGCGAGTATGATGCCGATCTCAAAAAAGGACCTTGCTATTGCAGAATCTTTCATGTACAGAACCATCCTTTCGCAGATAATCGGAATTTTATTCAAGTAATGCATTTGCCAATTGTGAAAACTGTTCCATGGAAAGCTGCTCCGCGCGCGCAGTGGGCGCGATTTGCGCACGTTGGAGTGCGGTGCCGACTTTCTCCTTGCTGAGCGAAAGCCCGGCAGAAACAGAGTTTAATACAGTTTTCCGGCGCTGTCCGAACGCCGCTTTTACCACACTGAAAAATTGCTTTTCGTCCCGTACCGCAATCTCCGCACTCGGGCGGACGGTCAGCCGAATGACTGCGGAATCGACATGCGGCGCCGGCAGAAAGCTTGTCCGCTTAACCGGAAACAGAATCTCCGGCTCGGCATAATAGCGCACCGCCACGCTCACCGCACCACATTCGCGTTTTCCGGGCATGGCGCAAATTCGCTCGGCCGCTTCCTTCTGTACCATAACCGTAAGCGACTGGATGGGCAGTTTTTCCTCCAACAGGCGCATAATAACCGGGGACGTAATGTAATACGGTAAATTTGCGCAGACAATCACATCCATACCCGCAAATTCGGTTTGTATCAGTTCCTGCAAATCAACCTTTAAAATATCATCGTTCCGAATTGTTACATTTTTAAATTCCGCAAGCGTTTCACTCAAAACCGGCAGCAGTTTTTTATCGAGCTCCACCGCAATCACCTTTCCGGCACGCTTGGCAAGTTCGCATGTGAGCACGCCGACCCCCGGCCCGACTTCAATGACTCCCGTATTTGTATCCGCTCCGCATTCTTCCGCCATGCGCGGACAAACCGAAGGGTCAATCAAAAAATTCTGCCCCAATGATTTGGAAAAGTTGAACCCGTGGCGGGATAAAATACTCTTAATGGTGGAAATGTCCGATAAATTGTTCATGTAATCCTCCAGTGCCGGGCAGCCCCCGTACTTGGCCTTTTGATTCTATTATTTTAGCATTCCTGTGCAAAGATGTAAAGGATGCTGACTTTGAAAAAATTCGACCTGTTTTTTCATTTATTGCGGAAAAGGATTGATATTTTCGCTCGTTTGCAATATGATAGTACCATAGCTACGGAAAAATAAAATGGAAAGGAGTGCAATCAAATGACACGAAGAGATAAAGAAAACTATTACCTGGATATTGCGGAAACCGTTTTGGAGCGCGGCACCTGCCTGCGCCGCAATTTTGGAGCAATTATTGTAAACCATGATGAAATTGTGTCTTCCGGTTACACCGGCGCGCCGCGTGGCCGCCGCAACTGTATGGATACCGGTATCTGCGTGCGCGAAACCCTTGGCATTCCGAGAGGGGAACGCTATGAGCTTTGCCGTTCGGTACACGCAGAGGCAAATGCAATCATCAGTGCCGCCCGCAACGACATGATTGGCGGAACACTGTATCTGGCGGGAAAAGATGCCAAAACAGGTGAATATGTAGAGAACGCAGCGCCATGCTCCATGTGCAAGCGATTGATTATCAATGCCGGAATTGTGCGTGTGGTAACAAGAAACAGTAAGAATGAATTTACGGCTGTTCATGTGGACGACTGGGTTCAGAACGACGAATCTCTTTATGGAAAATTTGGTTATTAAAATCTGTAATTTCTAATTGAATGAAAGGAATACTAAGGAAACACTGACTTATCAGCGTATTCCTTGGCAGAATATTCCCTTCAAGTAAAAACATGCATAGCAAAAATTTTAACCGCTTTCAGACTTAGGAGCGGGTTAGCGAAGCTGTTTCTGATTTTGAAGCAGTTCTGTTTGGTTTTGCATTTGCCGACTGTTTGTGTGTGCAAGTGTGATTTTCGTATTTGCTGTGCATGCCTTCATGCAAACATAAAACCGACAGCACCGGCACACCCAGTGGCGATGTTGGTGTTTGCTATTCGATTTTTTCGCCACTGGAGAAACGGCGGTTACTGTGACTGAATTTAAAACCGGAAACTGGACGCGCAATGTCGATGTCCATAGCTTTATTGCGCATAATTTTACTCCTTATGACGGAGACGACCGCTTTTTGGCAGAACCTACCCGGCGTACCAAAGAACTTTGGGAAGAAGTCACCTTGCTTTTAAAAAAGGAGCGTAATGCTGGCGGCGTATTGGATATTGATGCTTCCACAATCTCTGATATTGCGGCTTACGCGCCCGGATATATCGACAAAGAAAAAGAACTGATTGTCGGCTTACAGACAGACGCTCCGCTTAAGCGGGCAATTATGCCGTTTGGCGGCATGCATATGGTGCACACCTCGCTAAAAGCCTATAACCGCACCATTGACCCCGAGGTGGAGCATGTGTTTCAATACCGCAAAACCCATAACGACGGCGTATTCGACGTGTACACCGCCGAAATGAAAAAAGCGCGCCACAACGCGATTATTACGGGCCTGCCGGATGCTTACGGCAGAGGACGCATCATTGGTGATTACCGCAGGGTTGCGCTTTACGGCATCGACTTTTTGATTAAGGACAAGCAAAGCTATTTTGACGGTCTGACCTTTGACGTGATGGATGAAGAAGCCATCCGTCAGCGTGAGGAGCTTTCGGAACAAATACGCGCGCTGAAAGCCCTGCAGAAAATGGCAGCCGATTACGGCTTTGATATCTCAAAGCCCGCGAAGGATACAAAAGAGGCCATTCAGTGGCTGTATTTCGGATATCTTGCGGCGGTAAAAGAGCAAAACGGCGCCGCCATGTCGCTCGGACGCGTATCCACATTTATCGACATTTTTGCGGAGCGGGATTTGAAGGACGGTGTATATACCGAGGAACAGATTCAGGAATTCATCGATGATTTTGTCATGAAGCTGCGCTTGGTGCGTTTTCTGCGGACACCGACCTATGACGAACTGTTTTCCGGCGACCCAACCTGGGTTACCGAATCCATCGGCGGTATTGCGGCGGACGGCAGACACATGGTTACCAAGACATCCTTCCGCTTTCTGCATACGCTGGTCAACTTAGGACCCGCGCCGGAGCCGAACATGACGATTCTGTGGAGTCCGCGTCTTCCGCAGGGCTTTAAGGATTACTGCACCAAACTTTCCATTCAGACCTCCAGCATCCAATATGAAAACGACGACCTGATGCGTAAAAAATTCGGCGACGACTACGCCATCGCGTGCTGTGTTTCCGCTATGAGAGTTGGCAAGCAAATGCAGTTCTTCGGCGCGCGTGCGAACCTTGCGAAGGCTCTGCTGTATGCCATTAACGGCGGACGGGACGAAGTCAGCGGCGATCAAGTTGGGCCGGAACTTTTGGCTGTTCACGGCAAATATCTGGATTATGACGACGTTATGAAAAAGTTCGATGCCATCTGTGACTGGCTGTCGAAGCTCTATATCAACACGCTGAACGTGATTCACTACATGCACGACAAATACTGCTATGAAAAAATACAAATGGCTCTTCATGATAATCAGATTTTACGCACCTGTGCCTGCGGTCTTGCCGGGCTTTCCGTGGTAGCGGACAGCCTTTCCGCCATTAAATACGCAAAAGTGCGCCCCATCCGCGACGAACGCAACCTTGCCGTTGATTTTGAGGTAGAGGGCGACTTCCCGAAATTCGGCAACAATGACCCGCGTGTGGATGACATTGCGGTCGACGTGGTGAAAATGTTCATGCATAAGCTGGAAAAATGCCGTACCTACCGTGGAAGCAAGCCGACACTTTCGATTCTGACCATTACCTCCAACGTCGTTTACGGCAAAAAGACCGGTTCCACGCCGGACGGACGCAAACGCGGTGAGCCGTTTGCCCCGGGTGCAAACCCGATGCACGGACGCGACAGCCGCGGCTGCGTCGCTTCTATGATGTCAGTGGCTCACCTCCCCTACGATTACAGTGAAGACGGTATTTCCTACACGTTCTCGATTGTACCGAACGCACTCGGTCAAGAGGAACCGGACAAAGAGGAGAATCTGACCAAACTGCTGGACGGATATTTCACCGAAGGCGGTCACCACATCAACGTAAATGTCATTAACCGCGAAGTTCTGCTCGACGCGATGGAGCATCCGGAGCTTTACCCACAGCTTACCATCCGCGTATCCGGCTATGCGGTGAATTTTGTTAAGCTTTCCCGTGAACAACAGATGGACGTCATCAGCCGTACCTTCCATCAAAGGTTTTAATCCATGGAGCGTGTAAAAGGACGCATTCATTCGGTTGAAACCTTCGGCGCGCTGGACGGTCCCGGCATTCGCTATGTTGTGTTTTTACAGGGCTGCCTGCTGCGCTGTGCTTACTGCCATAATCCCGACACCTGGACTTGCGGAACCGGCAAAGAAATAACGGCAGACAAACTGGTCGCAGATATTCTGCGCTACAAAAATTTCTTAGCGGGCGGCGGCGTAACGCTTTCCGGCGGAGAACCGCTGCTCCAAACAGAATTTTGTTGTGAAGTACTTCAGCTTTGTAAAGAGAACAAGCTTCACACAGCTTTGGACACCTGCGGAGCAGTTCCGCTTTCTGAATGTAAGCCTGCGGTCGACCTTGCGGGCATGCTGCTTCTGGATATGAAAGCCATTGACAGTGAACTGTGCCGCAAAATGACCGGGCAGGATAACCGCAACGCAATCGAATTGCTTGATTACTGTGAGAAAACCGGAAAGCGGGTTTGGATTCGGCACGTAATGGTTCCGGGCTTTACACTGGAACGCACACAGCTTGAACGATTGGCGGATTTTCTGACAGGCTATACCTGTGTGGAGCGGGTTGACCTGCTGCCCTTCCATAAGATGGGTGTCTACAAATGGGAAAACCTCGGTATCGATTTTACATTAAAGGATGTTCCCGAGCCGACGCGCAAAGAAATCAGCATGGCAAAAAAGATATTCAAATCCCGTAATATTACGGTATAAAAATATTTTTGTAAAATTATATGCTATTATGAAGTATCAGCCACAATTTCTTCCTAAATACAAATCTGAAGGGGACAAGTTTGAAAGAATTCTCTTTCAAACTCGCCTTCCTGCGAGAGGATGGTCATAAAAATGAACTATGTTCAAGCAAACTGCCCGCACTGCGGAAAAGAGCTGCCCATTCCGGATAATGCCGAAACCATTACCTGCATGTACTGCGCACAAACAATAGATGTACACAAAGTTTTGGAACCAAAACCCGAAACGCAGGAGGATTCCGCAGACTTGCTCGCACAGGCGGAAGCAAACCTGCCTAAAGATTTGTTTAACTCGCACATAAAAATGCAGAACTATAACGCAGCATCCTACCCGAACTTATTTCAGGAAAACTGTGCTGCTTTTCATCCCGCAATGGAAAAGTTCGACAGTGCGTGCCGTGCTGCGGTAAACAGCAGCGAAGTGGTGGACAGCTTTGCTGAAACACTTTTCAGCCGCTTTCAAAAAACGATTGCGGAAGATGGAATTAAAAAGCCAAACGACTATCGTTTTGTAAATTATATCTATATGCTTGTTTCCTTCTTCATTCCCACCGTTTTGGAATACCGCTCCGACTTTTCGGATCCGCTGGCGGACGCTTTCCTTGCCAAATGGAAGGAAGAATATCCGCAGAACCCACTCGGGAAAGCAACCTTTGAAAAAATCAATTCCGGCTTTCGAAGAAAGCTTTGTTTTATTACAACTGCCGCCTGTCAAACACTTCATAAGCCAGATGATTGCTACGAGTTAAACGCTTTTCGCGGTTTTCGTGACAATTGGCTTTTACAAACTTCGGACGGCAGGGCAAAAATCCGCGAATACTATCTGTTTGCACCTATGATAGTGAATGCAATTGACTGTTCCCCACATAAAGACGAAGTTTATTGCGGAATCTGGAAAAATTATCTCTCCCCTTGTCTTAACGACATTGAACATGACCGACAGCAGGAATGTGCCAAACGGTATGAAAAGATGGTGAAAGAACTGGAACTGGAATGGCTGTAACATGTTTGAAAAAGGGCGGTTGGAAATTTTCAACCGTCCCTTATTTTATAGTCGGTTAACTTTAGAAACCATCCAAGAAATTGGAGATTGGCTCTGTTTTCTAATTAACTGATTATATATTCAAAATTGAGTCAATCGGAACTTGAAAAATCTCAGCGAGTTTCATTAAAGTAAAAATGCTGGGCGTTGTTTTGCCTGTTTCATAATAGGTATACGTTGAGCGGTCTATCTGCAGCTTGTCCGCAACCTGCTGCTGTGTCAGATTGCGGGACATTCTTGTCATACGAAGCTGATCGCTTAATTTCTGTTCCATAATGCGACCTCCTATTTTCCACAATGTAAAATTATTGTATCACACTAATTTCGAATACGTTAACCATGTATGGTTAATCTTTCAATATTTAAACTGTAAAAATTGAATTAACGATGAAATGTTAGGCTGTGATATGGTGAATATAAAGGATGCCGTCGCGCTGCGTATTCTTGAACTCTGCGAAAAAAACAATATTACCATAAATAAATTAAGTACAATTTGCGGCATTACGCAATCTACGATCAATAACATTGTGCGTGGAGGTAGCAGAAATCCGACTGTATCTACCGTTAAAAAAATATGCGACGGTCTGGGAATGAGCCTGTCGGAATTCTTTTATGCAAAAGTTTTTGAAAATCTGGAACAAGAAGTCAAATAATGCAGACAAAACATAACAAAAGCGGCAGGGATTTTGTTGCCTGCCGCCTTTTTATAGAATATCATAATACATTTTGTATATTTATTACCAGATTATCCTTTTTGTTCGACAATATATCTTATGGATGCCACTGATCATATAACTTTTTTGCTTGATAAAAGGTAAATAAAAAGACAAGGTCCACAATGACTAATACGACTAAGAACAGGATGGATACTGCAGGTGCAAAAATAAAAACCAGATTCGAAAGAATACTGCAACACGCAATGATTTTCCACAGGGAAAGTAGCGGCTTTGCGTTGCAATCCATTTCCAAAATCCGCTCCATATCCCGGATACCACAAATAATCGCGTATTCGATGTACAAGTAAAACAGCAGAAAAATTAGTCCGACAACTGCCATAACCGTTTGATTCTGCGCCGTAACACCTGTTAAATCCAGCAAATAGGTGACGAATTTTGAAGCTGCCATGAGTATAACAACCGACTGTATTTTTACAAATTCAGCAGAATATTTCTGTAATTCCTTCAGTCCGCTTAAAATCAAAAGGAAACCTACGAAATCCGGGAGCAGACCCAAAACACAGGTATTAAAAGTTAGGTTAAAATCCAACAGAATAAAGAAAAAGCCCCAAAACAGACTGCCCATAGTTCCCCCCCAGTTTGTATGACACAGATCTCTGATAAAAAATTAAAGAATCAATTAAACGAAGGCAGCAGAATAGATCGGTCTCCTGCCGATATACAATATTTTACATTAATTCTATCATATAGGTATTTTGTGGAATTTGCAAGTAAGCGGACAATATTATTTTTAAACGAAAAAGGACTTCTTGTCGTGTTAAGGATACGCGTTCCTTAACACAACAGAAAGTCCGATTTGCTGCGCGCTCCCGCACGCTAAAGAGTGGGGTTGGGCGGCTGCGCTGCCCGGGGTGCTATAATACATTATTTTTGTAAGCCGCTTGGTAATTGTCCGTTGCCTGTTGGAAAGCAAGGGTATTTTTCTTTTTCGGGAAATATTTCTTTTACTTCAGCTTGAACACTACTCGAAGGATAAATCTCCATTCCACGATTAAATAATTGGGTTAGATTATCCATCGAATAAATTAGTCGTTTTACTTCTTCAGGATCAAGAACCTTCGCCTTCTCTGGGTTAATTTTCTTAGCTTCTTCCAAACAAGTCTGCTTAAGTTGGTCATTTTCCAATTCTTTGTTCTTCTTCATAATCTGGTTTCTTGTTTCTTCATCTATTTGAAGTTGTAATAATCTTGACTCTAAATCAATCTTCTTTGTTTCTGCAAAAATTTTTCTGCATTCAAAACAAGATTTAATGAAATCTGCTACAGGTTTCAAAACCTGGCCCCCACCAACAATACAAACTATTGAAATAATTAGCCAACTTGAACCTGATTCAACACCATCAAACTTAATTTGTAAAGGTTCTTCAAATAACGGACATTGGGTAAAAGATTTATTTAATTTATCTAAAATATTCTCTAAATCATCTATATTGTCAACTTGTGGTAGCTTAATTTCGAGCTGATTTTCATTTGGTTTTACATATGATGCGGAAACATCAATAATAGCATTGCATTTAGCTTTTAATATTTCTAAAAGATTATTAAATTGCTGAACATCAGTGCCTGCAGCAATTGAAAGTGAAGGAGTCCTAGCTTGATAGTTTACTCCCCGGCTAAATATCGCCTCAACACTTGGTCTCAAAAAATCATAACTATAAAGGATATATAAAGCATCAGATATTTCAATCCAGTTAGATATAATATAATATGTATTGTTGGAATTCATTGCAGCTTGCACATTTAAATGCACCATAATGTCTTCAAGTGATTTTTTAATTGTACTTAATTTCATTACAATACTCCTCACATACATTGAATATTTATTTAGTTTCAAATATATTAATTAAATTATATTCTCATAAATTCCTAGATGCAACATAAAATATTATTTTCTACATTAAATTGGGCCCTCTGTATGCTTGCGCACGGCAGAAAGCCCCATTTCCCGTGAATATTCTATACAATATGTATATTATGTCAGCCGTATTCCAAATTGTTTGATAAAGTCCCTCATTTTATTACAAATTTCAGCACCTGCTCCACTACAAAAACCGTGGCGGTAGAACCGAGTGCAACGGTGAGCAGTCCTTTATTCTTATAAGCAAGCAGCAGCGCGACTGCCAACCCTGCCGCCGCCGCGTACATATTGGCAGTGCAGTACAGAATTTCGGGAAAAGTCATGGCGGCTAGCACCGCATATGGCACGTATGCCATAAAGGACTTTATAAACCGATTATTGATTTTTTTCTTAAAAATAGCCAACGGCAGCATACGCGGGATATATGTAACCAGTGCCATAATCAGCACACAGATGAGAATTCGCGTGTAATTCATTCCCGCTCCTCCCCCTCTCCGGTATCATCCACAGGCCAGCGAAGGGCGGCGAACGCCGACGCGATTACCGCGCAGATGATAATCACCCAGCCGCTCGAAAGTTGATCGAAAAGCGGAACCCACTTGAAGAAACAACTTAGCACGGCAGAAATAAGAATCACAATCGCGATGGGGCGCGTTTTTGTTGCGGGAGGAATGATAATTGCGATAAACATGCCGTAAATGGCGATACCGAGCGCGCTTCGCACCGATTCCGGCAGAACTCCGGTTGCAGCCGCGCCAAAAAATGTGCCGAGTGTCCACCCCAGATAGGGCATGGAAGCCAAACCGGAAAAATAGCGCGCGTTGATACTGCCTTTTTGCTGAATGGCGACCGCGAATATTTCGTCCGTTACGCAGAAGGATAGAATCCAGCGCTGCAAATTGGTCATGGCCGCATCCACCTTTTGGGAAAGGGAAAGTGACATGAGCATATAGCGAATATTAATAACGAATGTGGCAACGGCAATTTCAATATACAAACCACCCGTAAGAATAAGCGTGGTACCGGCAAATTGACCGGCGGAAGTCAGGTTTGTCATAGATATCAGCATAGCTACCCAAACAGGCAGGCCACCCTGCACCGCCATCATGCCAAAGGCAAAAGAAACGGATAGGTAACCGAGGCAAATCGGCAACCCGTCTTTCACGCCTTTGCGAAAGGTAAGTTCTGTATTCTGTTTCTCTTCCGGCATTTTAACCTCCAGAAATGATATAGTCAGTTCATCTGAAAACAAGACCAATCTACAAGCGTAAAATCCATATATCAAAGATTTTGCGCTTGTTTCTTGGATGTTTTCTAAAGTTAACGGACTAAAAGGCTGTGCGAAGCGAGTAGGCATAAAAAGAGGGGTCGCGGTTCGCAATCCCTCTTTCGTCTGTATTCTCTATGTTACATTATAAACGAAACGACTGTTTTTTACAACAATTCGCAGACAAGATCGCCCATTTTCTCGCAAGTGACTTTGGTTGTGCCTTCGGTGTAAATATCGACCGTGCGGTAGGTTTCCAGTACCTTTGCCACCGCATTCTCAATTGCTTTGGCTGCCGCGGGCTGGTCAAGCGAGTATTTGAGCATCATAGCGGCGGATAGAATCGTCGCAAGAGGATTGGCAACACCCAAACCCGCGATATCCGGCGCGGAACCGTGAATCGGCTCGAACAGGCCGCTCTTGCCCTCACTCAAACTGGCGGAAGCAAGCATACCGATAGAGCCGCTGATCATGGACGCTTCGTCAGAAAGAATATCGCCGAAAATATTGGAAGTCACAATAACATCAAACTGCTTTGGATTGCGGACAAGCTGCATCGCGCAGTTATCCACGTACATATAGGAAAGCTCAACATCCGGGAATTCCTCTTCGCCGATACGGGTAACCGTTGCGCGCCACAGGCGGGAGGATTCAAGGACGTTCGCCTTATCGACACTGCACAGCTTACCGCTGCGCTTTTGTGCCATTTGGAAGCCCACACGGGCAATACGCTCAATTTCGGGCACGGTATACATTTCAGTATCAAAGGCGGCTTCAAAGCCGTTTACGGTCTTGCGGCCGCGCTCACCAAAGTAAATGCCACCGGTCAGCTCACGCACGATTAGAATGTCGAGTGATTCGCCGATGATATCCTGTCGGAGCGGAGAGGATGCGCGGAGCGGCTCAAAAATAACTGCCGGGCGCAGGTTCGCAAACAGTCCCAAAGCGCCGCGAATGCCCAAAAGACCGGCTTCCGGTCTTAAATTGCCGGGCTGGGTATCCCATTTTGGCCCGCCGACCGCACCAAGAAGGGTGGAATCTGCCGCCTTGCATTTATCAACGGTTTCCTGCGGCAGCGGTACACCGGTCGCGTCAATGGCCACGCCGCCAAGAAGCGCTTCATTATAGTTGATTTTAAAATCAAACTTTTGAGCGGTTTTGTTCAGCACTTTTACTGCCTGATTCACGATTTCCGGTCCGATTCCGTCGCCCTTCAGCAAAACGATGTTATATTCTTTCATTTCAAACACCTAGCTTTCTTTTTTATACTAAATAATTTCTTAAAGATTCGTATTATTTCTTTCAGCTTTGCAACTCCATGATGTTGGTATGACGTACCTTGTTTTCATTGATTTCTCCTCATACCGGCAAGCGGCACCTGATTTTCACGCTCGCTTATGCATCCTTTTTGGAACGGTTGATAGCACAGATCACGCCTTTAATGGACGCTAAGCTGATGTTTCCGTCCAGACCGACACCGAAAATGGTTTGATTGTCCGGTGCGGTGAGCTGAATATAAGAAAGTGCTTTGGAGTCGGCGCCTTTTGTTACCGCATGTTCATGATAAGACACAAAGCTATAATCTGTAATGCCTACTGTCTGAATCGCGTTAAAGAATGCGTCGATTGGGCCGTTGCCCTTGCCGCTGATGGCGTGATCTTCGTGTTTGAAGCGCAGAACACCGTCAAACTGCACCACCGTTTCGTTCTCGGTATCGTTCTCCTCGTGGAGTTTGTAGCTTTTGAGATTATACGGGTATTTTACCTCGAGATATTCCTGCTTGAACAGATCAAAAATCTCCGGCGGCTGGAGCTCCCTGCCCGCATGGTCACAGGCGGCTTTTACGACTGCACCGAACTCGGGGTGCATCTCCTTCGGGAGGCAATAGCCGAAATTGTGCTGCATGACGAACGCCGCGCCGCCCTTTCCGGACTGGCTGTTGATACGGATGATCGGTTCATATTCCCTGCCCACATCGGCCGGGTCAATCGGCAGATACGGTACTTCCCAATACTGGGTGCCGCTCTTTGCCATGTAGTCCACGCCTTTTTTAATTGCATCCTGATGCGAACCGGAAAACGCGGTGAACACCAGTTCACCCGCATACGGGTGGCGCTCATGCACCTTCATTTTGGTGCACTGCTCATAAATATCCTTGATTCTATTTATTTGTGAGAAATCCAGCATCGGGTCAACGCCCTGCGTATACATGTTCATGGCGACGACCATGATATCCGCGTTGCCGGTGCGCTCTCCGTTGCCAAAAATGGTGCCCTCTACACGTTCTGCACCCGCCAGAATACCGAGCTCGGTAGCGGCGGTCGCGGTGCCCCTGTCGTTGTGAGGGTGCAGACTGATAATCGCGGATTCGCGGTTCTTCAAATGGCGGCAGAAATACTCAATCTGGTCGGCATGGCGGTTTGGTGTGCTGTTTTCTACTGTATTCGGTAAATTGAGGATTACCTTGTTTTCCGGTGTAGCGTCCAGCGCCTCCATGACCTTTTCACAAACCAGCACAGCGTTATCCATTTCGGTTGCAGAAAAGCTTTCCGGCGAATATTCGTAGCGAATGTTGATTCCGCTGCGCGCGACTTCTTCATCGGTGAGCTGCTTTACCAGCTTTGCACCATCCACGGCGATATCAATGACACCCTGCATATCGGTATGGAATACCACCTTGCGCTGAAGGGTGGATGTGGAATTATAAAAATGCACAATGACATTCTTCGCGCCCTTGATGGCTTCAAAGGTCTTTTTGATCAAATGCTCCCTTGCCTGTACGAGCACCTGAATGGTAACGTCATCGGGAATGAGGTTCTTTTCAATGAGCGTGCGCAGAATTTCATATTCTGTTTCGGATGCCGAGGGGAATCCGACTTCAATCTCTTTAAACCCTATATCGACTAATGTCTGAAAGAAAAGCAGTTTTTCTTCCAAATTCATGGGGTCAACCAAAGACTGGTTGCCATCCCTTAAATCGACACTGCACCAGACCGGCGCTTTTTCGATTACCTTCTCCGGCCACTGGCGGTCCGGCAAACTGACCGGCTGAAACGGGATATACTTCTTGCAACCTTGATACA
Organism: Bacillota bacterium; assembly: GCA_023458755.1. Lineage (GTDB taxonomy): Bacteria > Bacillota > Clostridia > Oscillospirales > Acutalibacteraceae > JAEWYE01. Next base: position 144,300 of record JAEWYE010000076.1, read on the forward strand.
TACGTGACAACTCCTTTGAAAAATGTTGTTCTGTTTGTTCTGCGTCCAGCGCACATTCTTCCAACAAGGGGCGGACAAACAAAAAAAAGCCCCGAACGTAAAAACTACGTTCGGGGCGAATATAACTTATCCGCGGTACCACCCTAATTCGGCCGCAAAAGCAGCCCTCTGCAAGCCTCAAACAAGGCTCAGGCCTTTAACGCTGCCGCTGCGTCCGGCTCTAACGCCCAAATGGGCATCAAACCGGCAACTCCGGGATGAGCTATACACAAAGGGGCAAACCCCGGCTTTCACCAACCGCCGGTTCTCTTTCCGTTTGACCGAATGTCTTTTTCCCTTCACTGTCTTTGTGGTAATATTAACTTTCTTTTATTATATGCATGGTCAAAGCCGTTTGTCAAGTATCTTTTTTCCCGTATGCGCGGTTTGCGGCCTCACGCGCCAAATCGATTACGGTATGATCCGCGGTTTCCTCCTGCTGTGCCGGTATGGTCGCAAACACTTCCGCAACCATAGAACGCATCCACAGGCCTGGTGTGATACGCAGGGAATAGCCGCAGCCGTTCTCCACCATCCAGTCATAAAAATTCGCCTTTGGGATTCCGTATGCCGACAGAATGGTCATAATGGTGCCTCCGTGTGCCACAACTACTGCCGATGTTGTGCCGGAGCGCATCATATCTTCCACCAGCTTTTCAAATGCAAAACACACGCGCTGCATAAACACCGCTCCGCTTTCCCCATTCGGAGGTGTCGCGGAAGTACCGTTCTCTACCCAGCGAGCGAAATCCGGGTTCTCTTCCAGTTCCTGTGCGGTTTTCCCTTCCCAGTCACCGAAATCACACTCTCGAAAGCCTTCGATAACAACCGGCTGCACATGCGGATACAGAATTTTCATAGTCTGCACACAGCGTGTCAAGGGACTTGTATAATAAGCCTGCGCGGTGGGGTAATCATGTTTTACCCGAAGTTCGCGCAAATGTTCTGCGCCCTGCGGCGCAAGCGGTGAATCGGTAGAGCCGATGTACTGGCCGAGCAGATTGCCCTGCGTCACACCGTGCCGAATGAGATGAATGGTATAGGATTTCATGATATATACTCCTTTTTTGTGCTATATACGATATATAGCGGTTTACAAAGCGTTGTATTTGTTATATACTTTACAATATGTTAAGTTTATGCAATATTCGACGGGGGTTTGCCAAAAATGAACAGTAATTTCCCAAGAATCATAACATTATTGCGGAAAGAACGCGGATTAAGTCAAAAGAAAGCGGCAGAGGCATTGGATGTTTCACAGGCTTTGCTTTCTCATTACGAAAAGGGAATACGTGAATGCGGACTGGACTTTGTGGTAAAAGCCGCGGACTTTTATGAGGTTTCGTGTGACTATCTGCTTGGCAGAACACCGCACCGCAACGGCGCAACCCTTACGGTGGAAGATATTCCGGAGCCGGATGCCGCGGGCAAGGAAAATGTTATGAAAGGCAGCCTGCTGCCAACTTTGAATAAAAAGCTCATTGCAAACTCGCTGAACATTGTTTACAGTATTTTGCAGAAGTGCAACAACAAAGGTCTTACAGCGGAAATATCCGCCTATTTGACGCTTGCCGTTTATAAAGTATTCCGCACTCTTTATTCCGCGAACTCCAAAAATCCGGAAGGCATGTTTGCGGCACCTGTTAAAACGCATAACGGTCTGGCCGGAGCGGCTCAATGCATTGCGGAAGCAAACGCGCAGTGCATTGCGGGCGGTGACGACGCAGGCGATTTGGAAGGTCTCGCGAAAGAAGACGTGCCGACTCTGTCCCCTGAACTCATCGCAGAAGAATACCCGTTGTTTGCCACTTCGCTTTTTAACTTGATTCAAAGCGCGGAAGGCCGCATGGGAATTAAAAAGGCAGGCAAATAAGTTCCGTTTGAGCTTTACATATTATAACATAATCGTTTGAATTTGCAAATATCGCATGTGGCAAGGCAGATTCCAAACTCTCTCCCTTTTGTTGGAGGAAGTTTGGAATCTGCCTTTTTATGCGACAGGAAAAATATAGAGCAATATCCATCCCTCACAGCAGCCGGCGGGTTTTCTTCTGCTATGATAAAACACTTAAAAACTTATTGACAAACAATATTATACGTCATATAATATTGTTGAGTTAAAAATTTCAGGGATAAATTTAACAATATCAGTGACAAAAAGTTTATCTGTATATAAATATCGGATATGAATTTTTTGTTGAGCAAAAGGGCGGTGAATTCATGGTTTTTCAATTGGGGTCGGCGCTTTTAGATGCCTGCGTACTGGCGGTTTTATCGCAGGAAGATACGTATGGCTATGTGCTTACCCAACGGATACAAAGTATTATGGATGTATCGGAATCTTCCCTTTACCCTGTGCTGCGAAGGCTGCAAAAGGATAATTGTCTAACCGCATATGACCAGCCTTATCAGGGACGAAACCGACGGTATTACTCCATTACTCAGGAAGGCAAAGACAGGCTGAATGAATACTGCAGTGATTGGCTGACGTATAAACAGAAAGTGGATCAAATTCTATTGAGGGGTGTGGCAGATGAACAGGGATGATTTTCTTTCAAAACTTCGAAAACAATTAGCGCATCTTCCGCAGGAAGAAATCGACAGTGCCGTTTCTTATTATGCGGAATATTTAGATGACGCGGGTGCGGAGAATGATGCCGCAGCAATTGAAAAATTGGGGAATCCGCGTCAGATTGCTTCGCAGATTGTCGCCGAATATGCGGTTCGCGACATGCAGACCGCTCCGTCCGCAAAAAAAGGACTCGCTACCGTATGGGCAGTACTGTTGGCGGTATTTGCCTCTCCGATTGCGGTTCCAGTTGCGCTGGCGCTTGCCTTGGTTGCATTTGCACTGGTGCTCGTCGTATTTGCTTTGCTTTTTTCTCTTGCGGCAGTGGCGGTTAGTTTTACAGTGTCCGGCCTCGCATGTGTACTGGTCGGTATCTGTGTCATCGCGCAGAACCCGACGATTACTCTTTTTTACGTGGGCTGTGGATTATTCCTGCTGGGGGCAGGAGTAATGCTCTGCCTTGCGGTCGTCAACCTAAGTAAAAAAGGCTTCGGCGGAATTGCCAGTATGATCAGCAAATACCTGCCAAGGAGGGACGCACAATGAACAGCCGAAAACATACCGTACAAGTAATTGCCGGAAGTGCAATGGCACTGGGACTGATTTTAGGTATACTTGGATATTTTTGTGGAGGTGCGAAAACAGTGAACATAGACCGTAACGGATTTCATATTGCCAACGGTGAGCTGCATACCCTGAAAGATTTAAACTTGGAGTCGTTTGAATCCATAAACCTGGATACAAAAAACTTTGAGGTTGAGTTTGTGCAATCTGAACACTACGGGATTGAAATCAATTATTACAATAGTTGCAATCCCACCTATTCCGTGGAAAACGGTACCCTAAAGGCTTCGGACGGGGAAAAGGATTCGTTTTTCAGCCTGAATTTCGGTATTCTTTGGCATCCGAACACACTGAAGGTGTATTTACCCCAAAATGTATCGCTGAAGGATATTACCATAAAAAACGCAAGCGGCAATATAGATATCAGCAATTTTTCCGCTCAGTCCACCAATATTCAATTGTCTTCCGGAAATTTGACCATGCGCGATGCTTCCAGCAATACTCTGATTGCTGCCTTGAGCAGCGGAAATGCAGTGTTCGAAAACATCAATCAGGCACAGGCGGAATCAGAAAGTGTGAAATTGGAATCCAAAAGCGGCTGGATTCGCATTCAAAATTTATCCACTAAGAATTTTTCGGTAAGCGCCGCATCCGGCAATATTGATTTGAAAAAGCTGACTGCCGCAAAGTTCAGCAGCGACTGCCTAAGCGGAAATACCACCGTTCAAAACAGCAGTATCGGCAATTCGGATTTCGGAAGCCGTTCCGGCAATATCACTGCGGAGGATATAGCCACCAACAGCTTAACCGCCAAATGCAGCAGCGGTTCCATCAACTTAAAAGGCGCTTTGAAAGGCAAAACCAATTTGGATGCAAGCTCCGGTAACGTTAATTTTTCAACATCAATTTCGGAAGACCAATACAGTTATGGATTGTCCGCGTTATCCGGCAATATCCGCGTAAACGGTGACAGCAATGCGAGCCATACAAAACTAAACAGCGGTGCCGCCAACGAATTGATTATCAATACCAAAAGCGGCAACATTCATGCAGACTTCCAAAAATAGAACGAAAGGCAGTACAATCCCTTTATTTTTGTAAAACAACATACGAAAGGTCATGGTGGGAATACCGCCATGACCTTTTTTAGTAGATTGGTTCTGTTTGATGATTTATTCAAAAGCATCTAAATCGCTTTGCAACGCATCCATGTACTTGCCCCACGCGATTCTGGGAACGGAATTGTCCTTGTTAAACTGTTCTGTCCCATGTATTCAAATCAATAATTTCCATGTTGTGCGCTCCCTTAAACCCGAAACTGTGCCAAAGCATTGTCGACTACTGCCGAAAAACTTTCGGATGCACCCCAATCAAAGCGGAACAATCCTTCGCCGCCTCCGCCGCCGACCGTGTGAACCCTTGTTCTTCCCGCAAAATCATCCACAACCACAGTAAGCGTCAGTCGGTTTCCGGCACGATAATAATGTTTTTCATAAACAAGAACAACACAGATTCCACCATGTGGTGTCGGCACAGAATACGAATCAATACATTCGCCGGTGATACTCCCGTCCACAATAGCATGGTGTATCAGATTGACCGTCTCCTGCACGCTAAGAGAACAAAACAGTGTGTCTCCCATAATAAAAAAACTCCCTTCCAAAATAAGCTTTATGGCAGCACCAGCATTTTTGTAATGGCAAGCAGCTCGCGGGCATAACAGGCGGAGAAAATGAACCAAGGCGTACGGGCACAGACGGAATATGGTGTCAATCCTGTACGGCGGGCAATTATGCCGGCGCGGAACTGATGGTATTCATCCGTGACAATCGCAATGTTTTTGCTGAGTGACTTCTGCTCAATGATTTTCAGCGAATTGGCCAGATTCTCCTGCGTAGTGGTGGATGTATCTTCCGTGAAAATGCGCGAAGCGTCGATGCCGCTGCTGACCAGACAGTGCTGCATAACAGATGCCTCCGTAACCTGTTCATTTTCGCCCTGTCCACCGCTTACAATGCATTTTGCCTGTGGGTTTGCTTTCAGATAATCGGCAGCAGCATTGATACGCTGCAATAAATCCAGACTTGGTTCCGTACCCTTTACCTGACTGCCCAAAACAACCACCGTCGCATCCTTTGGCGGCGCTGCGTTTGCTCCGAAAATCATACAGCCGGTGAGTATTGCCGCCCACAAAACGCCTAAACTGATGCATATGGTAAGTACTATACGAATAATCTTTGCAGGCTTTTTATTTTGGAAGTGTGCTTTTATTGCAGAATGGAAGATAGCATATAGTAAAATAAACAGGCAAAATGCCATAGCCGCGGCACTGCCGATATTCAGGACACCATAAAAAATAGGAATCGTGAACCATGCAAAACCGATGACCGCTAAAACGATCACCAAAATATCGCGTAGAAAGTGACGCTTTTCCATGCTGTTTCCTCCTATAATTTTGCTACTATAACAGCTAAAATAAATAATGAAAGTTCGCTGAAAACTGTTTTCTGCTCGCTCAACTTATTGCGCGCTCCCGCACGCTATCCAAGGGGATGAGGGCGGCAAATCCGCCCTTTTTCGCTCCTCTTGGGCGTAAGGTTTTAAAAACTTTTTAGGGAACCACTGCTTATTACGCTTTGGCGAAAGCTTACTCGTAAAAGGTAAATTTTTCTAAAAGGCTTTTGCTTATTATACAGCAAAAAGAATTCCCAAGCAACAAAATCGCTTGGGAATTCTTAATTTTTATTACAGCGGACAAATGATTTTCTCCGTATCCCTGATTATTGCCCCAAAGGCAATCTCCCCCCAGCGGAGCGAACGGGCGGGTTTTACCGCCCATCCCCTCTTGTCAGCGCACAATGCTCGACAGTACGGAAAAGTATAAAACAAATCACCTGAAAATACCGCTATAAATGATAAATCAATACTTTTTGCGCGCTACATAGGTGGTATGCAGAACCTCATGCGCCTTGTGACTTCCCGGCTTACCAAGGAACTCCTCATAGGCCAGTTTCACAATCGGGCTTTCATGGCTCTTGCGCAGCGTAAGATTTTGATCTTCCTCATAAAGCGCTTTGGCACGCTCTGCTTTTAAGTCGGTAAAGTTGCGAACGGATGCCGGCTGAATCGGCTGACCGCCGCCGTTGACACAACCGCCCGGGCAGCACATAATCTCAATAAACTGATAATCCGCCTTACCGTTCTTCACTTTATTCAGCAGCTCGTTGGCATTGTTCAAGCCGCTCACAACAGCAACCTTTACATTCATGCCGGCAATCTGATAAAGCGCTTCTTTGGTGCCTTCGGTGCCGCGCACCGCTTCATATTCTACAGAATCCAAAGATTTGCCTTCCAGCGTATCCGCAGCGGTACGGAGAGCCGCCTCCATAACGCCGCCGGTTGCGCCAAAAATGGCCGCCGCGCCGGTGGTAACGCCCATGGCGGAATCGAATTCCTCATCCGGCAGACGGGCAAAATTGATTTGTGCCAGATTGATCAGGCGGGCGAGTTCACGGGTTGTAATGGCGATATCCACATCCTGAATACCGGCACCTGCCGCATTTTGGTCGTCTCGCTGCACTTCAAATTTTTTCGCGGTGCAGGGCATCACGCTGACAACGACAATATTTTTCGGATCCAAATTGTTCTTTTGTGCGTACCATGTTTTAATCATGGCACCCGTCATCTGCTGCGGTGATTTGCAGGAAGAAACATTCGGCAGCAATTCCGGATAGTAATGCTCGCAGAACTTGACCCATCCCGGTGAGCAGGAAGTAATAAGCGGAAGCGGGCCGTTGTTCTGGATGCGTTCAATCAGCTCGTTCGCTTCTTCAACAATGGTGAGGTCTGCGCCGAAGTCGGTATCGAACACTTTATCAAAGCCAAGGCGGTGCAAAGCGGCGACCATTTTGCCCTTCACATTGGTACCGATCGGCATGCCGAAGCATTCGCCGAGAGTGGCACGAATTGCAGGCGCGGTCTGCACAATCACCGTTTTTTCCGGATCATTGAGTACGGCAAGCACATCGGCACATTGATCGTGTTCGGTGAGTGCGCCGGTTGGGCAGTTCACAATACATTGACCGCAGCCGACACAGGTAACGTCGGAAAGCGGGTGCTCAAAGGCACAGCCGATATGGGTGTCAAACCCGCGGCTGTTCGTTCCGATTACGCCGACATGCTGGTCTGCACAGGCAGCAACACAACGGCGGCAGACGATACATTTTCCGTTATCGCGCACAAGATGCAGAGTGGATTCATCTTTTTCCGCCGCCGGCTTCGCGCCGTCAAAATGGTCAGACTGATCCACACCAAGCTGATTGCACAGGGTTTGCAGCTCGCAGTTTCCGCTGCGCTTGCAGGCAAGACAATTGCGGTCATGCACGGAAAGGAGCAGCTCCAACGTCATTTTTCTGGATTTTTGAACCTTTGGTGTATTTGTGAAAACTTCCATGCCCTCGTTTACCGGATAAACGCAGGAGGCAACCAGCGAACGGGCGCCCTTAACCTCTACCACGCACATACGGCAGGCACCGATTTGATTCAGGTCTTTCAGAAAGCAAAGGGTCGGAATATCGATTCCGGCATATCTGGCAGCCTCTAAAACAGTAGACTCTTTCGGTACCGAGAGGGGCATGCCGTTTATTTTAATATTGACCATATCCATGTTTGGCACACTCCTTCCTATTTCTTCACAATAGCGCCGAACTTGCATTTTTCCATGCAGGCACCGCACTTGATACATTTTTGATGGTCGATTACATGAGGATTCTTCACGGTACCGGAAATAGCACCCGACGGGCAATTGCGCGCGCAGAGCGTGCAACCGCGGCATTTATCCTCCAGAATAAAGTAATTGGTGAGCGCTTTGCATGCGCCAGCCGGGCAGCGGTGCTCGGTAACGTGCGCAATATATTCGTCGCGGTAATACCGCAGGGTGGAAAGCACCGGATTCGGCGCGGTTTGTCCCAAACCGCAAAGTGCGTTTTCCTTAATGTAATAGCAAAGCTCCTCCAAACGGTCAATATCTTCTAATGTTCCATTGCCGTTCGTAATCTTTTCCAGAATTTCAAGCAGGCGTTTGGTACCGATACGGCATGGGGTACATTTGCCGCAGGATTCATCCACGGTGAACTCCAGGAAGAACTTGGCGATATCCACCATACAGGTGGTGTCATCCATTACGATCAAACCGCCGGAACCCATCATGGAACCAATGGCAAGCAGGCTGTCATAATCCATTGGGGTATCCATCAGTGTGGAAGGAATACATCCACCGGAAGGGCCGCCGGTCTGCGCGGCTTTGAACTTTCTGCCGTTTGGCACGCCGCCGCCGATCTCTTCAACGATTTCACGCAGCGTAGTGCCCATAGGGACTTCCACAAGACCGGTATGCTTGATTTTTCCGCCCAAAGCGAACACTTTGGTACCTTTGGACTTTTCAGTACCCATGGCTGCGAACCATTCCGGTCCGTTTAAAATAATCTGCGCGATGTTCGCGTAGGTTTCCACGTTGTTCAAAATGGTCGGCTTGCCAAACAGGCCCTTGAGTGCCGGGAACGGAGGACGGCATCTCGGCTCACCGCGCTTGCCTTCGATGGAAGTCATCAAAGCGGTTTCCTCGCCGCACACGAACGCACCCGCGCCCAAACGCAGACCGATATCAAAATCAAAACCGGAATCAAAGATATTCTTCCCTAAAAACCCGTATTCACGCGCCTGATCGATTGCAATCTGCAAACGTTTTACGGCAATCGGGTATTCCGCGCGGATATACACATAGCCTTGCGATGCGCCGATTGCGTAACCGGCAATCGCCATGGCCTCGATTACACTGTGCGGATCGCCTTCGAGTACGGAACGGTCCATAAACGCGCCCGGGTCGCCTTCATCAGCGTTGCAGCAAACATATTTCTGATCTGCCGCGTTTGCCGCCGCAAGACTCCATTTGCGTCCTGTCGGGAAGCCCGCGCCGCCTCTGCCGCGCAGACCGGAATCCAAAACGGTCTGAATAACTTCCTGCGGCTTCATTTCGGTTAAAACTTTGCCTAAGGCCTGATAACCGTCGACCGCTATGTATTCTTCGATTTTTTCCGGATTGATTACGCCGCAGTTACGAAGCGCAACTCTTTTTTGCTTCTCATAGAACGGGGTGTGACTGAGCGATTTAATGGTATTTTCGTCAACAATGGTTTCCTGATACAGCAAATGCTTGACGATTCTGCCCTTTAACAGATGCTCTTCCACGATTTCGGGGACATCCTCCGGCTTTACCATGCTGTAAAACGCGCCTTCCGGGTATACAATCATAATCGGGCCCAGCGCGCAAAGTCCAAAACAACCGGTACGAACTACGTTTACTTCCTTTTCAAGACCTTTTGCCTTGATTTCTTCGTGCAGCTTCGCAATTATCTGCTCACTGTTTGAGGAAGTACAGCCGGTACCGCCGCAAACCAGTACATTGGAACGATACATTTTGCTTCCTCCTTTATTAATAGTTGGCACCAATGGTATATTCCGTTACCACATTGCCGTTTACGAGATGGTCGTTCACCACTCTGAGAGCCTTTTCCGGCGTCATTTTTACATAAGTGACTTTATCCTGACCGGGAGCGACAATTTCCACAACCGGTTCAAACTGGCAGATACCGATACAGCCGGTCTGCGTAACGATTACATCCTTTAAGCCGCGCTTTGCAACTTCATCCACAAAAGCGGTCAGAACTGGGCGCGCTCCGGCGGCGATGCCGCAGGTTGCCATACCGACAAGCACACGCACGGCGCCGTCATGGTTTTCACGCATTTCAATCTGAGCGCGGGCCTTATCCCGAATAGCCTGAAGTTCGGCTAACGATTTCATATGGATTCCCTCCTTAAATTCTCTGTTTGTTCCTGTAAAAATTCTTTAATCCACTCCACAACATCGGGAGTGTTGAGTGCTACCTCATTCCCAAGAACCCTGCGCAGTTCGCGGGTATCAAGGGTAAAATTCTGAGAATTGACAATGCGGTGATACACAAAATCCCGGTCCGGGTTGCAGGTGATGAGCAGTAAAATCGTAGAATTGATATCTCCTAACGGAATCATATCCACGTGTGACGGCACAAAACAGGCAGTCACCGTCGTTCCGCCGCCAAGTTCCGACTGAACCAAAAAGCTGCCCCCCGTCATCTCGGCCTCCATTTTAAAAAGCGGAATGCCAAGTCCCACTTTCCGAGTGGTGCGGGTGGTATAAAACGGGTCGGTCACACGGTCGACCTGCTCCTTACTCATGCCTTTTCCGTCATCGGCAATGGTAATTTCCAGTTGATCCAGCCTATCGTTTTCTGTTACGTCAATGTGAATCAGTCCGGCACCCGCCGAAATGGAATTTTGCGCAATGTCCATTACATTCAGTGATAATTCACGCATGTTATTCTTGATATTTCGCCAAAATGCCTTCAATTTCATCCGGTGTAAGGCGTCCGTAAACATCATCGTTTATGGTAAGTACAGGTGCCAGACCGCAGGCTCCGATGCAGCGGCAGGCAGTAAGCGAAAACAAGCCGTCCGGCGTGCATTCCTCCGGCTGAATTCCTAAGATACCGGTCACTTTATCCAAAACAGCGGCCGCTCCCTTTACATAGCACGCTGTGCCCAGGCATACGGAAACATTGTACTTGCCCTTCGGTGTAAGTGAAAACTGCGAATAAAAAGTGGATACGCCGTATACCTCTGCAAGAGGTACATGAAGACCTTCCGCTATCATCGTCTGCACTTCAATCGGCAAATAACCGTAAACTTCCTGAGCCTGCTGCAAAACCGGCATGACTGCGCCTTGCGTGTTCTTATGCTTTTCAATGATTTCAAAAAGCTGTTTTTCCTGCTCTTTTGTTCCGGTAAAAGGCAGATTGCTAATACGCTTTTGCATGGTTTTTCCTCCCTGTGTTTTTTTCAATACAAGCGAAAATTTGTTAAAAATATAACAAATTGTCTCGCACTCACGCTATTTTTTATTGTATCATAACAAAGTTTTAAAATCTATATTTTTTTTAAAAAACTGTGTTATTTCTTCAATATTCCATACGCATCCATCAAGCAATGGAAAAATCGCTATCCCCTGCTCCAAATAATATTGATTTCCCCGTTTAAAGCCGCAACCAGACATTCCGGCGATTTTTCGGGCAAATCCAACCACGCCGCCGGTTCCGGCATATTTTCAAGATAGTGCGCATCGGAATTGCAAAGTAAAATTTTATCATTAAGTTCCGGATTGATTTTGCAAAGCCTTTGTACATTCCCGTTTCGGCTGATTTCCGCTGCCGAAAATCCTGCTTCCGGCGGGATTACGCCTAAACTTGCAATTATGCTGTAGGAATTTTTGTCGACATGTGCCGGAAACGCCGTACCGTGGTATCTTTGAACCGCGCTCATCACTTCGTTCACACTGATCTGCGCGGAACTAATCAGTAAATTCGGTTCCTCGCCAATGATACAATCCTGTGCGTCCATGATGACCTGTCTGCCGAAAATTTGATTGTCATTTTTCATGTTCACGCTGCGGGCGGCAACAAAAGCATGAAATTCCATCGCATCCTGTACGGTCGGGAAAAGACAGACCACATGTGCTTCTTCCTCCACACATAACTCCATGCCCGGAACCACGGTCAATCCGGCGCGTTTCCCCGCCTCTACGGCTGCCGGTGTATTCAGGCAGGAATTATGGTCGGTAAGCGCAAGAATATCATACCCCAACAAGATTGCCATATTGACAATGTTGTTGGGCGTCATATCTTCGTCCCCGCACGGCGACAGACAGGAATGAAGATGCAAATCATAAAATAGGCGCGGCATTACCGAAGTATCTCCCAAATTTTCACAGCGGTTTCATAACTGTTCTGTTCAACCGAAAGCACCGCGATATGCTCCTGGTCCGCTTTGGCACGCGCGTTTTCATCCAGCGCGGCACCGTCCGTCAGCACGATACAGGCTGCGTCTGTCAGGGAGGCAACCGCAATCGCGTTGATGTTGCCCATTACCGTAAGCCACGCGTCTCCGCTTTTTGCCCTGCCCATTACCCAGCTTAGCAAATCGCCGGTATAACAGCCGGTTACCTTGCGGTCGGCATCGTCTCCCCCTGCCAAGAACTTGGCATATAACACATTTGACAATTCTTTTACTGTCATGGCAAAATCCCTGCCCTTCCCTTATGTTTTGTTTGTCTGCCTTTTCCGGATTTACTTTTCATCCTCGCGGCGTTTGGGTACAAAACCACCGATGGATGAAAGTTCGTTTGCTAAATCCTGTATCTGTTCGCGCAGGATAAAGATGCAGTCACTTTCCTTGGCTAAACCGCGTACCACATCCTCTGCCAACGCACGGCAGGACGGCGCGCCGCAGGAACCGCAGTCCAATCCGGGAAACTGCTCGCAGATGCGGTCAATATCCTCCATCATGCGCATAGCCTCGTTAATATCATTGGAAAGCTTCAATACGGGAGCGAATTCCAACTTTTCGCGCCAAGCCATATAGTCCGGGATTTGGGCGGCACTGAGATGGTTTTGTGAAACCGGCAGATACTTGCGCAGCCGCTGAAGGCGCGCTTTTGCAACATATGCGTTTTCCACACAAAGCACACCGCCGACACAGCCGCCGAAACAGGCGTTCAGTTCAATAAAATCCAGCTCGCGGATGCGTTCATCCTCAAGTTCTTCCAATACATGAATCACATTTTCAATACCGTCCGCTGCAAGATATTTATCGTTGAGCAGAGCGGCCGCTTCGCCTCCGTTAGACGCCCACCCAACTCCGATAATGCCTGCTTTGGACAGCTGTTCCACCTGCTCTTCTTTTTCCATGTACTGAGTAAGCCGCGGAAAAATTTCACTGATGGCAATCGCACCGTCCACCTGCGACTTTTCACCGCCGATCGGAACTTTTATATCCGTCACTTTCGCCGGACACGGCGTAAGAAAGAATGCACCTATTTTTTCAATGGGTATCCCCGTTTTTTCCGCCGCATTGTGTTTGGCTATGTAAGCGGACATTTCCATGGGAGAATACAGCGGAAGTACATGGGAACACAAATCGGGAAAACGCACGCGGATAAGCCGTACAACAGCCGGACATGCGGAGCTGATGACCGGTTTCGGCAGGTTCTGGATCAATCTGCGTGTTGCTTCGGAAACGAGTTCCGCTCCGCGTGACACCTCATAGACCTCGTCAAAGCCCATATTTCTTAAGCCGGTCAGCACAACATCAATATCGTCCAAATGATTGAACTGCCCGTACAAAGTCGGGGCGGGCAAAGCAATTTTATAGGCAAATGAGTCGAGCATATCCAAATGGTCATATTTTGCTTTTTTTGCGTGGTGGGGACAAACGCGGATACATTCGCCGCAGTCAATACACCGCTCCGATATAATTTGCGCCTTGCCGTCGCGCACGCGGATTGCCTCGGTTGGGCAATGCTTAATACAGTTGGTACAGCCGACGCATTTGTCGCTGTCCAAGGTAACCGAGTGAAAAAAACGATCCAAATCAACTCACCTCAGTTTTTCTGTTTGCAAGAACCGTCATGGTAAGCTTCGTTCCTTTGCCAATCTCCGTTTCAATCTTCATAGTATCCGTATATTTTTTCATATTGGGCAAACCCATGCCGGCACCGAATCCAAGAGAACGCACTTTATCCGGCGCTGTGGAATAACCCTCCTGCATGGCCTTCTCCACATCCGCGATGCCGGGGCCATGGTCGATGAGCGTCATTTCCACTTTATCGGGACTGATTGCAACAAACGCCTGACCGCCGCCCGCATGAATCACCATATTGATTTCGCCTTCATACATGGCAATGGCCACACGGCGAATCGCGTCGGGATCATAGCCCAGCTGCTTGAGCTTGTGCTTCACATTGCTGGACGCCTCTCCGGCACGGGTAAAATCATCCCCGGGAACCGTATAGCATAAGGAAAGGGTGCTCATTCGTTCTCACACCCTCCCCGCAAACCATTGCTGTAAAGCAGTCCGCAAGCAGTAAACATGCGGTAGTGTGTTTGCAAAACGGTAATATCCTTTTGCTTCGCCAAAGCAACAACAGCCGGGTCCACCTCTTTGCCGCGCACAAAAATGATGCAGCGCATATCCATCATTTCCGCTGTACGAACAACCTGCGGGTTCATCAGTCCCGTCAGCAAAACCGCCTGATCCTTTACAAAAGCGAGTACATCGCTCATCATATCGCTGCCGCAGGCTGTATGCACTTCTGCTTCCAGATTGCCCTCCGCCAATATCTGTGCATCTAAAATCTGAACAATGTCACGCACTTTCATAGATTTTCCCCCTATAATCATAAATATATTACAATAATTCAAGCCAGATACTATTTAATTATGGACATTATAACATATATAACCTAAAATAGGAAATAGAAAATCAAAGAATAAAAGCTCCATTTATTATCAGCGCATCAAAAAATCCGAAGCCACTTTTGTAGCCCCGGATTTTAAATAATAGCATATGATGGATTAGGCATTCGGAACAAGTTCATTTACGGAATATCCAGTTTGTTCCTTTTTTGTATCTTTGACTTCGGTTCCTTTATCTAAATATCTTTTTGCAGTATTACCGCTTACAGCAAAAACGCCAAGATCACTGCCACCCGTTACCCGATAGCAGCCTTGTAATATTCCGGAATTCTTATCAGTACTACTAAGGTAATAAATGTTGTCATCCCCAACTTGAGTAATACTATCATTGGCACTTTTTTCGTTCATAATACCTTTTTCGTAATCGCTCTTATGGATTTCAAATTGGGAAAGATTTTGTTTGTTATCGTCTACAATTGTAAATTTTCCTTCTCTTTCATCCACAAATGATTTGAGTGACATATATCCGCCCGATTTTATAACGGAAATGAGTGTATTCGGTTGGATTTTACCTTTATAGTCTTTCGTTACAAGTACGCTTAATATTGTTACCGGTCTGCTGTTATAATCAATATATTCCACTTTTTTAATCGTGCCTTTTATAATTGAACTGGAATTTTGTTTTAAATCTACTACTTCACTTATATTTTGTGAAGTATCCACTCCATTTATATGCTCACTGCTAATAATAACTGATTTTCCACTTATATCAAGGCTATTGTTGAATTTCACAGTATTGTCAATCATAGTCGTGCTTTTGTCTTCTGCTTGTGTTTTTACCTGTTCCTTTTTGATGGATACCGATGATTGTGATTTGCCAGCTGTACTGCAACCAACAAAAAGCAGACAAAGTATAACTAACATTAAGGATATGCCAAGCAGTTTCTTCATAACTATCACCTTTCTCAATTTATAACTTTAGCCATAAATATGATTAATTGTATATAATTCATAATTAGTTGCACGTGTAACTGTTCCGCCTCTCCATGATTGTGCCATTAATTTGCCAGGATCATCAGCATGTGATAATCCCATAGCGTGACCAAATTCATGAGCTACAGTTTTTAATTTTTGATTATAAGTACTCCCGTATTGACCAGGATCACCATTTAATGCTATATCGTACAGTTCAATTTCACTCCACCCCCAATTTTCAATCATGGGGTTTTTTCTACCATTTGATTTAGCATATGTGTACTGAAATGTTTCAGCTAACACAGTTGAACCATCAATTGATTCTGGATAACTTATTATATCAAAATAGCTTTGGCTTTTAACAGAAGTTGTTCGCAACGATATTGATGTGTATACTGAAGTATTAGTCCATTGTGATAATGCCGTCTGTACGATTTGACTATAACTTGATGCGGACGGATAAATATAACTGTATCTTCGGTAATTACCATAATTGCCAACACCCCCAACCAATTGATGGTCGTTAAAAGTAAGATATCCATGTTGGCAAGGAGTCTCTGTTGCACTTACAGACATCGCTGATGCTCCTAAAAGCAATATTAAAAACGAAGCAAAAGAGATAATTGTCTTTCTAAACTTTCTCATTTTTAAATTTTCCTCTAATTTTTAATATAAAGTTCTAAAGAAATATTTACCATATTATATATTTTATTCCTATTACCGTAAAATGTCAACTAATAAATATAGAATATATTTTTCTGCCAAATATTCATTTGCATACATCCACGAAATACTTGATTTCACTGTATTTTGTACATTTTTGCAAGTTCACACAATAAGAAATTCATAATTCAGTGAAAGTTAGCTGGTATTCGTTGATTTTCGATTGACTACACTATGCTAAAGCGATATAATAATCTTATTGGCATTAAGCCTGCTAACACAATTTCTGCTGAAAACAGTGGGGTACGATTAAAAAAAGCAGGCACCATTCAAAAATTCATATGATGGAGGTACTTATTAATGAAACGCGTTTACAACTTTTCTGCCGGTCCGTCCATGTTACCGGAATCTGTGCTGCGCCGCGCGGCCGACGAAATGCTCGACTACCAGGGCAGTGGTCAATCGGTAATGGAGATGTCCCATCGATCTAAAGTGTATGAGGGAATCATCGGCTCAGCGGAGAGTTTACTTCGCGAAGTTATGAATATCCCCGATAATTATAAAGTTTTGTTCCTGCAGGGGGGCGCTTCCTCACAATTCGCCATGATTCCGCTCAACCTGATGACAGGCTCAAACAAAGCAGACTTTGTTTTGACCGGTCAGTGGGCAACCAAAGCTTACAAGGAAGCGGCACGCTATGGTACTGCTAACGTTGTGGCATCTTCCAAAGATAAAACATTCAGTTATATTCCGGAGCTTGACCCCGCAACTTTCAGCAAAGATGCGGATTATTTCCATATCTGTCTGAACAACACCATTTACGGCACCCGGTTCACCGAATTACCGGAAACCGGAAATGTCCCGCTGATTGCGGATATTTCCTCCTGTGTTTTAAGCGAGCCGATTGACGTAAGCAAATTCGGCGTTTTGTATGCCGGTGCCCAAAAGAACATGGGTCCTGCCGGATTAACGGTCGTGATCATTCGCGAGGATTTGATCGGTCATGCAATGGAAATAACGCCAACCATGTTCAACTACCAAACCCATTCCGAAAACGGCTCCATGTTCAACACTCCGCCCTGCTATTCCATTTATATTTGCATGCTGGTGCTTGACTGGCTGAAAAATGAAATCGGCGGACTGGAAGAAATGAAGAAGCTCAACGAGAAAAAGGCCGGGATTCTTTATAACTTTCTGGATAATTCGAAGCTGTTCAAGGGTACGGTTGTACCGAAGGACCGCTCCTTAATGAACATCCCATTTGTCACCGGTAACGATGAGATTGATGCTAAATTCGTAAAAGAAGTTACTGCAGCCGGCTTTGTAAACCTGAAAGGTCACCGTTCCGTTGGCGGTATGCGCGCATCTATCTACAACGCAATGCCGGTTGAAGGCGTAGAAAAACTGGTTGCGTTCATGACCGAATTTGAAAAGAATAACGGTTGATCAATTCCTGTACATAGTTTTTTACTGAAATTAAAATATGGAATGACAGGTGATAACATGTATAACATAAAATGTCTCAATAAAATTTCGGCAATCGGCACTGATCGTTTCAGCGCGGATTACAACTGCGGTGAAGCGGTTGAGAATCCGGACGCTATTTTGGTTCGTTCCGCTGCCATGCACGACATGGAGCTCCCGAAAAATCTACTGGCGATTGCAAGAGCAGGCGCAGGCGTAAACAATATTCCGATTGACAAATGCAGCGAACAGGGCATTGTTGTTTTCAATACCCCCGGCGCAAACGCGAACGCTGTAAAAGAACTTGTACTCGCCGGTCTGCTGATTACCTCCCGAAAGGTAATTCCGGCAATTGAATGGGCAAAAACCTTAAAGGGCAAAGGCGACGAAGTCGGCAAATTAGTTGAAAAAGGCAAATCAGCTTTTGTCGGCCCTGAAATCAAAGGAAAAACGCTCGGCGTTATCGGCCTTGGCGCAATCGGCATTCTGGTCGCAAATGCAGCCAAAAGCCTCGGCATCAACGTTTACGGCTATGACCCATTCCTTTCCGTAGATGCCGCGTGGGGACTTTCCCGTTCCATTAAACACGCGCTCACGCTGGACGAAGTATATGCCAATTCGGACTATATCACCATTCATGTACCGCTTACTCCAGATACCAAAGGAATGATCAACTCGGAATCCATTGCAAAGATGAAGGATGAAGTACGGATCCTGAACTTTGCGAGAGGTGACCTTGTCAATTCCGCCGATATTATCGCCGCACTGGGCACCGGCAAAATTGCCGCTTACGCAACCGATTTTCCGTCCGACGATGTGATTGGCGTAGAAGGCGTAATCGCTATTCCGCACCTTGGAGCATCGACTCCGGAATCGGAGGATAACTGTGCGTGCATGGCTGCCGATGAATTGATTGACTTTTTGGAGAACGGCAATATTACCCATTCGGTGAATTTTCCCGCCATTAGCATGCCGCGTGATAACAGCGTGCGTATTTGCATTATTCACCGCAATGTTCCGAATACCATCAGCACCTTCTCCGGCGCGCTTGCTTCCGCGAACATCAACATTGAAAACATGCAGAGCAAATCTAAAAAGGATTACGCCTACACCATTTTGGATGTTTCCGGCGATGTCAGCGATGCCGCGGTAGAAAGCCTGAAAAAGCTGGATGCCATTATCCGCGTTCGCGTAATTAAATAAAATTACATTAAAAGTTGTACTTATATGCGAAAACCGGCACCTGACTTCTTTCATGAAGCTAGGTGCCGGTTTAATTTTGTTTTAATGAAGCATTGTATTTCAGGCTAATTCATCATGCTGAAAACATACGTTGCTGACTATTACCTTCTCATGTCCTTCGCAAAGGCGCTGCCCGGAATGGTTTTTGCTTTTTTCTTTAACTCTGCCGCAACCTCAGCTACCTGCAAATGTGAATAAAACGAGTGGTATTCATTTGTAACGATTGCCAGAGATATGGACATAATCGGGAATTTCATGTTTTCTCCGGTACGACTGGAGGTAAAAATATAGCCGGCTTCCAAATCCTCTTTGGTATACAGTTCCCGAATCCTGCTGTCAAACTCGGAAACAACCCCTGAGCAAATTACCTCCGCGCAATTCGGCTCGGTAATCGCAATAAAATCATCACCGCCGATATGCCCGATGAAATCATCGTCTCCGCCAAGGGTACGCACCTTCTCGGTAATGATATCCGCTGTAAGCTGAATGGCCGCATCTCCCTGAGCAAAACCGTACATATCATTAAACGCCTTAAAATTATCAATATCGGCATAAATTGCCGCAAAGAGTTCATTTTTTTCAATCCGGTGTGTAATTTCCGCCTGAATCGCAAGGTTTCCCTGTAGCCCTGTCAGTGGATTAGCGCCTCTGTTCTTGTCGATCCTTCGAAGGGTATTTCGTATTCGGCTGATCATTTCACGTTCATTAAAAGGTTTGACAATATAGTCATCCGCTCCCAACTCCAGGCCAATCAGTTTATCTTCTTGGCCGTCCTGTGAAGTCAGCATAATAATGGGCATCAGATTATTATTTTCCGATTGCCTTAAAATGCGGCAGACGTCAAATCCGCTCATATCGGGCAAAACGACATCAAGCAACACCAAATCCGGTTTTTCTTTTCGCACAGTGTGCAGACCTTCTTTGCCTGTCGCCGCATAAATGACGTCAAAGTTCGCTTTTTCCAAAATGTTGGAGATGATTTTTGCGGAGAATCTGCTGTCATCAATGATGAGAATTTGATTTTTTTTCATAGCAGTTCCCCTTTTGATTTTATGAAATTGAATATGCAAACAAATGCGATCTTCTTTCAATCTGTATGAACCAGCCAAACTATTATATTATAATACAGTATCTGCATAATTACAATATATTCCTATTGCATCCTGTAATTAATTGTTAAAATATAACAAATCTATAATTATCATTACCGAAATTAATATTTTGGGTTTCTATTCTACTCTTTTTCAATACGAATGTGTCACTTATCTTTTCTATAATAATTTCTCAGTGAAGCAGGATGGATGCGCTGCACTCCCTCTCTGTCAAAAGCCTCTTTTGTTTTTACAACAAAAAAGCACCTACCGCGAAGACGGCAGGTGCTTTCGTTTTTATAACAGAAATTACAGCAATTCAATAATAGCCATTTCAGCAGCATCGCCGCGGCGAGGCCCTAATTTGCTAATGCGGGTATAACCACCGTTACGATCAGCATATTTTGGTGCAATCTCAGCAAACAGTTTGTGTGCAACGTCTTCCTTTGTGACAAAAGCCATTACAAGGCGCTGATTGTGAAGATTATTTTCTTTTGCAATCGTAATCATTTTCTCGGCTAAGCTGCGTACTTCTTTCGCACGAGTAACTGTGGTTTCGATTTTACCGTTCTCAAAGAGAAAGGTTACCAACGCTCTCAGCATGGCTGTTCTGCTTGCGGTTTCTCTTCCGAGCTTTCTGGTTCCGGGCATCGAAATATCACTCCTTTACCTTAGGTTGGAACAAGGATTATTCATCATCCTTGCGAAGATTGAAGCCGAGTGAAGCCATCTTCCAGATAACTTCCTCGAGAGATTTTCGTCCTAAGTTGCGAACCTTCATCATATCGTCTTCCGACTTATTGATGAGATCCTCAACTGTGTTGATACCAGCACGTTTCAGGCAGTTGAAGGAGCGAACCGAAAGATCCAGCTCTTCAATCGTCATCTCAAGAACCTTTTCCTTGCCCTTGTCATCCTTCTCGACCATAATCTCAGTGTTGCTGCCTTTGTCAGACAGATCAGCAAAAAGATTTAAATGCTCGGTAAGAATTCTGGCAGCCAAAGAAACTGCTTCCTGCGCACTGATAATTCCGTTTGTCCACACTTCAAGGGTCAGCTTATCGTAATCGATGCTTTGACCGACGCGTGTGTTTTCTACGTTAAAGTTTACCTTGAGAACTGGAGTGTATATAGAATCAACAGGGAGTTCACCAATGACACCGGCGCTCATGTTAGCCTTGTTACGCTCCGCGGAAATGTATCCACGGCCCTTATCCAAGGTTAATTCCATATACAATTTTGCTCCCTCACCCAGAGTTGCGATATGCATTTCCGGATTCAGGATTTCGACCTCACTGTCGCACTTAATGGAATCAGCCGTCACGTCGCAAGGACCTTCGGCGCTGATTTCTACTGTTTTCGGGCCATCGCAGTGAAGCTTCGCGATTAAACCCTTAATGTTAAGCACGATCTCGGTAACATCCTCTTTAACGCCGGGTATGGTAGAAAATTCGTGAACCACACCGTCAATCTTAATAGAGTTAACGGCTACACCTGGAAGTGAAGACATAAGCACACGCCTTAGGCTGTTGCCCAAGGTGGTACCGAATCCGCGTTCCAGCGGTTCTACAATAAATTTGCCATAAGTTCCGTCGTTAGACAAACCTTCGGTTTCTATTTTTGGCTTTTCGATCTCGATCATTAGTGAACCTCCTCCACACATAAGCAAATTGCTTTGCCATCATGTACATTATGCCTGAAAAACGAGTGGCATTACTTGGAGTACAACTCAACGATGAGAGTCTCATCGACTGCAAGATCAATATCCTCGCGGGTCGGTACAGCGATAACCTTGCCTTCGAAAGCTTCACGGTTAAGGTCAAGCCACTTTACTACAGGACGTGCGGAGTTCGCTTCGAGCACAGCCTTGAATTTTTCGCTTGAGCGGCTTTTTTCTTTGATTGCGATAACATCTCCGACCTTTACAAGGAAGGACGGGATATCCACTTTTTTGCCATTTACGGTAAAATGGCTGTGAACAACAAGCTGACGAGCTTCCGCACGGGAGCTTCCCCAGCCAAGACGGTAAACAACGTTATCAAGACGGCTCTCTAAGATGAAGAGCAGTTCATCACCGGTTTTACCTTCTTTATTTGTAGCCATTTCATAGTAGTTCCTGAACTGTGTTTCAAGAACACCGTAATAACGTCTTGTCATTTGCTTTGCACGCAACTGCAAGCCGTATTCAGAAGTCTTATGGCGTCCTTGGCCATGCTGGCCGGGAGCATAAGCTCTGCGGGTAATCGCACATTTATCTGTATAGCATCTTTGGCCTTTTAAGAACAGCTTTTGGCCTTCGCGGCGGCAAAGTTTGCACACAGCATCTGTATATCTTGCCATATTGTGGTAGCACCTCCTATAATCGGTTTTGTACTAGACGCGTCTTCTCTTCGGAGGACGGCATCCGTTGTGGGGAATCGGGGTTACATCTTTAATCATGCTGACTTCAAGTCCTGCGCCCTGCAGTGCACGAATAGCGGCCTCACGGCCAGCTCCCGGTCCCTTAACATAAACTTCAACCGTTTTCATGCCGTGCTCCATCGCTGCCTTCGCTGCGGTTTCAGCTGCGGATTGTGCGGCAAAAGGGGTGGACTTTCTGGAGCCTCTGAATCCTAATTCACCGGAACTCGCCCAAGAAATTGCGTTACCCTGAGCATCCGTAATTGTAACAATCGTGTTATTAAAGGTGGACTGGATGTGAGCAGCTCCGCGATCAATATTCTTGCGCTCGCGGCGTCTGCGAACTGCGGTAGTTTTTTTATTACCGCCTTTTTGTGCTGCCATCTTACTGAATCCCTCCTAACTCGCTTACTTCTTCTTGTTAGCCATTGTTTTTCTTGGGCCTTTGCGTGTACGCGCATTGGTTTTCGAACGCTGGCCTCTTACCGGCAAGCCCTTGCGGTGACGAATACCGCGATAGCAACCGATTTCAATCAGTCTCTTAATGTCAAATGCGACGTCGCGGCGAAGGTCGCCTTCTACGCGGCAATTTTTATCAATATACTCTCTGAGTTTTGTCGCATCATCCTCTGTAAGATCTCTTACACGGATATCCGGATCAACACCTGTTGCTGCACAAATGTCGCAGGCCGTTTTACGGCCGATACCATAAATGTAGCTAAGAGCAATCTCGATGCGCTTATCTCTTGGCAGATCAATACCTGCTATACGAGCCATACTGGTTGCACCTCCATGTTAATTGGTTTGCGCCATCAGCCCTGGCGCTGCTTATGCTTCGGGTTTTCACAGATTACCATGACTTTACCCTTGCGCTTAATGATTTTGCATTTTTCACAAATTTTCTTTACAGAAGGTCTTACTTTCATTTGTGCGCCCTCCTTAGCGATAGCGATGTGGTTTATTACGAATCGATTGCGATTATTTGGAACGCCATGTGATACGTCCGCGGGTAAGGTCGTATGGTGATAATTCAACCGTAACCTTATCGCCCGGCAAAATGCGGATGAAGTTCATCCGAAGTTTACCCGAAATGTGCGCCAGTATCATGTGACCGTTTGGAAGCTCCACATTGAACATTGCGTTCGGAAGAGCCTCAGTGACTGTACCTTCAATTTCAATTACGTCCTGTTTTGACATAAATACCCTCCTCTTGTGGAAGTCAGCCCTGCATGCCGAAAGGCTTCAGGACATTGCGAATTTCACGATTGGTTTCCATTGAACTGTCCGGCAGAATCGTATTGGTTACGGCAAGATGCTTTTGTTTTTTGCGCTTTGGATGTTCAAGACTGCGCCGCCTGCCGTCACAAATGACAGCATAAGGTGCGCTGACTTCCAGCACGGTAAAAAATCCGCCCTTGTCGTGCCCCGCAATTGACCGAACAACAAGCCCTCTTACAAATTCCATTGGTTACTCCTTAATCCGGCAATGTTAAAATAACAGGACCGTCTGCGGTAATCGCAACAGAATGTTCAAAGTGAGCGGACAGCTTTCCATCGGTTGTAACGGTGGTCCAGCCGTCTTTCAATGTTTTTACGGTATACACTCCGGCATTTACCATCGGTTCAATGGCAATTGTCATGCCCGGTAACAGACGAACACCCCTTCCGGGTGTGCCGTAATTTGGTACGCTTGGATCTTCATGCATTTTCGCGCCTACTCCGTGGCCGACAAAATCCCGTACCACCGAGTACCCGCGAGCTTCAACATACCGCTGAACCGCGCTGCCAACGTCGCCAAGCCGGTTGCCGGCTTTCGCGGCCTTGATGCCTTCATAAAGGCTTTCGCGCGTTGCATCCATGAGAGCCTGCGCTTCTGCGCTCACATCCCCGCACGGGAACGTAAACGCGTTATCGCCCACATATCCGTCATAAGTAGCGCCGATGTCAATACTGACAATGTCGCCGTTTTTAACGATCTGGCCCTTGCTCGGTATGCCATGGATGACTACATCATTAATGGAAATACAGGCGCTTGCCGGGAATCCGCCATAACCGAGGAAAGTGGGAATGGCTCCCTGTTCCTCGATATAATGGCGGGCAATTCGATCGATTTCCCAAGTAGAAACACCGGGCTCGATCGATTCACCGGCCAGCTTTAACGCTCTCGCTGCAATTCTTCCCGCTGCCCGCATTGCTTCGAGCTCGCGGCTGGTTTTTAGCACGATCATCATTCAGCCTCTAAAGCGGCAAGCGTTAGACGGGTTGTATCCGCCACTTCTTCTTGCCCATTTACGATACAGAGCTTGCCTTGCTTGGAATAGTAATCTTTTAGAGGTTCGGTCTGCTCGTGATAAACGTTTAAGCGTTCCTTCACTGTATCCGGATGGTCATCCTTGCGCTGAACGAGGGTGCCGCCGCATTTGCCGCATTTGCCCTCAACTTCCGGCTTTTTGTAAAGCAGGTGGTAGCTGGCTCCGCAGCTCTCGCAGACACGGCGTCCGGACATACGCTCGACAATCTTATCGTCAGGAACTTCAATATCGATGACTTTGTCGATAACAATGCCCATTTTGTCCAGAGCCTCGGCTTGCGGGATTGTCCGCGGGAAGCCGTCCAGAATAAAACCGTTTTTACAGTCATCATTTGCTAAACGGTCTTTGATGATGCCGATCACAACTTCATCCGGAACAAGCTTGCCGGAATCCATATAGGACTTTGCGCGAACTCCCATTTCAGTGCCGCTCTTCAGCGCTTCACGGATAATATTACCCGTAGAGATAGTTGGAATTGAAAGGCGCTCACAGATTACTTCTGCCTGTGTGCCTTTTCCGGCGCCTGGTGCGCCGAGAAGTATGAGTTTCATATTCCTCTTCACTCCTTTGTCGCCGACTTCTTAATCAAGAAATCCCTTGTAGTGGCGCATCATCATTTGCGACTCCATCTGCTTGACGGTTTCGAGCGCAACACCGACCAAAATGATGATGGATGTTCCGCCGATTGACATGCCGGCCATTCCGGTCGTCTGACCGTAAATGATTGGCAGCAGGGCGATTGCCGCAAGGAATAACGCACCGATAAGAGTAATCTTGGAAAGAATTTTTGCAATAAAATCAGATGTTGGCTTACCCGGGCGAATGCCTGGAATCGTGCCGTTGCTCTGACGTAGATTATTGGCCATTTCAATCGGATTATACTGAATGGTCACATAGAAGTAAGCAAACAGGATGATCAAAATGAAATATAAAGTTGAATACAGCCACCCTGTGCTGGACAGGGATTCTGTAATCGTCTTCCAAACACCGGTTGGTTGAGTAAAAATCTCAATCGTGCTTGGAATGGAAAGGATCGAGCTTGCAAAAATGATTGGCATAACACCGGACATACCGATTTTAATCGGTATGTGGCTGCTCTGCCCGCCGTACATTTTTCTGCCGACAACACGTTTTGCATATTGCACAGGAATACGGCGTTCTGCATCGTTCATGAAAACGATAACCCAGATGACCAAAAGGAAAATGATAATGAACAGCGGTACAAAGAAATAATATTTGCCGGATCCGGTAGGATCCGCATTTGCCATTCCAATATAGCTGCCCAGTCTGCTGAATGTATAAGGCAGTCTTGCGACAATGCCGGCAAACAGCAAAATGGAAATACCATTGCCAATGCCCTTTTGGTTGATTTGCTCGCCGAGCCACATCATCAACGCGGTACCGGCCGTAAACGCCATGATAATGACGATTGCCGCAAATACCTGGGACCATCCGCTGTTAAACAGTGTGACGCCCTTTTGATGCAGGAAGAAGAAATAAGCGGCACCCTGAATTAAACCAAGGATAACCGTGACATAGCGGGTAAGAGTGCCCAGCTTTTTGCGGCCCTCTTCGCCCTCTTTTGCCATTCTCTCCAGCGGAGGAATCGCTACTGTAAGCAGCTGCATAATGATGGAAGAATTGATGTACGGGGTGACGGACATTGCAAACAAGGTTGCGTTTGCAAATGCACCGCCAGTGAGCATATCGATATACCCCAATGCCGTTCCGGAGTTGGACACACTCTGCATCAAAGACTTTAACGCGGTAACGTCAAGAAATGGTACAGGGATGACCGAACCGAAACGAAACACTATAATGATAAACAGTGTAAAAAGAATCTTTTTACGAAGATCAGGAATATTCCAGGCATTCCGTATTGTCTTGAACAATTCAGATCACCGTAGCCTTCCCACCTGCAGCCTCAATCTTCTGCTTTGCAGCCTCAGAAAAAGCTGTGACATTAACAGTTAGGCTCTTTGTCAAATTGCCGTTACCAAGGATTTTAATCCCGTCGCAGCACTTTTTAACAAGACCGGAATCGATCAAAGCCTGTGTGTCAACTACTGCACCATTCTCGAAAACTTCGAGCGTACCCACATTGATTGTCACGATGTTCTTGGCAAATATATTGTTGAATCCTCTTTTTGGAATACGTCTTTGCAAAGGCATTTGACCGCCTTCAAATCCCGGACGCATACCTCTGCCCGCTCTGGCTTTTTGACCCTTGTGGCCCTTGCCGGCAGTTTTACCTTGTCCTGAACCATGTCCTCTTCCAATACGCTTTGGTTCTTGTGTAGAACCCGGTATTGCAGTCAGTTCATGCAACTTCATTTACTCGCACCTCCTTGCTTACGCTTTGCTTACCTCGATGAGGTGGATTATCTTGGCCACCTTGCCATTGGTCTGTGCATTATCAGGCTGCGTGGTGCAGTCGCCGACTTTTTTAAGACCAAGGGCCTGGGCGGTTGCAATCTGGTCCTTTTTGCTGCCGATAAGACTTTTTATCAGCTTAATTTGAAGCTGTGCCATATTGCTACCCCCTATATTAAAGAATTTCTTTAACCGATTTGCCGCGGGTTTCCGCAACTTGCTCGGCTGTGCGCAAATTTGAAAGTCCTTCAAGTGTTGCGCGAACTACGTTACATGGATTATTGGAACGCAAAGCTTTCGTTCTGATATCCTTGATGCCAACGGATTCAACAACTGCACGGACAGGGCCGCCGGCGATAACGCCGGTACCAGGTGCAGCAGGCTTAAGCAGTACTCTGCCTGCGCCGTAAGCGCCGATGACTTCATGCGGGATTGTTGTGCCGCGCAGGGAAACCTTAATCAGATTTTTCTTTGCGTCTTCAATGCCCTTGCGGATTGAGTCCGGAACTTCACCCGCTTTTCCAATACCAAAACCAACTGTGCCATTACCGTCGCCAACTACTACAAGAGCAGCAAACTTAAAGATACGACCACCTTTTACGGTTTTGGATACGCGGTTGATAGCAACCACTTTTTCTTTGAGTTCTGTTGATGTTGCGTCAATTCTAGCCAAAAGTATTCCTCCTTCTTAGAACTTGAGGCCGCCCTCACGGGCGCCTTCGGCCAGCTCTTTGACGCGGCCGTGGAAAATATAGCCGCCGCGGTCAAAAACGACCTCGGTGATACCCTTTTCAGCGGCACGTTTGGCAATAAGCTCGCCAACTTTACGTGCGGCATCTTTGTTTCCGCCATTACCAGTGAAATCCTTGTCCAGTGTGGAAGCTGCTGCAAGAGTAACTCCCTTGACATCGTCGATAATCTGGGCGTAGATATTAGTGGTGGAGCGGAATACGTTTAGGCGAGGGCACTCTGCTGTACCCGAAATTTTACCGCGCACCCTGCGATGACGGTTAAGTCTGGCTTTGTTTGTGTCAGCCTTATTCACCATTAGTTATTCACTCCTTTTAATTACTTCTTAGCGCCCTTACCGGCTTTGCCTTCCTTATGGCGGACAAATTCACCAACATAACGAATACCCTTGCCCTTATACGGCTCCGGCGGACGTTTTTCGCGTACTTCCGCGGCAAACTGACCAACCTGCTGCTTGTCGGGCCCTAAGATAACAATTTTGTTAGCCGTTGGGCATTCGATGGTAATGCCATCGACTTCCGGCACAATAACCTGATGAGAATAACCAAGATTCATCACTAAGTTTTTGGCCTGCTTCTGTACACGATAGCCTACACCGTTTACATCCAGCTCCTTTTTGAAGCCTTCTGTTACACCGACAACCATATTGTGGATGAGTGTACGGGTTAAGCCGTGCAAAGATTTGTTCAATTTTTCGTCGTCAGGACGGGCAACGATGATTTCGCTGCCGTCTACAGAAACATTCATGTTTGGATGAAATTTCTGTGTAAGGGAACCCTTCGGTCCCTTCACTGTGATGACGTTGCCGTCAATATTTACATTGACGCCAGCGGGAATATTTATGGGTTTTCTTCCAATTCGCGACATAATTGCACCCCCTTGTTACCAGATAAATGCGAGAACTTCGCCGCCAATATTCTCTTTGCGTGCCTGACGGTCTGTCATAACACCCTTAGAAGTAGAAATAATAGCGATACCAAGGCCTTTAATAACCTTTGGCAGTTCTTCGGCATTGGAATAAATGCGTAAGCCTGGCTTGGAAACTCTGCGCAGGCCGTTGATGACTGGGGTTTTCCCCTCGCCATACTTGAGATTAACTTTAATAATACCCTGCTTGCCGTCCTCTACTACCGTAAAGTTCTTTACATAGCCCTCATCAACAAGAATTTGCACGATGGCCTTTTTCATGTTGGAAGCGGGAATGTCAACCGAATCATGCTTTGCGGAATTCGCGTTGCGAATACGGGTGAGCAAATCGGCGATTGTATCTGTAATCTGCATACCGTTACCTCCTTTGCTAAGCTTTACCAGCTGGCCTTTTTTACGCCAGGAATTTCACCCTTGTGGGCAAGTTCCCTGAAGCATATGCGGCAAATTCCGAACTTGCGAAGATAGGCATGCGGCCTGCCACAGATTTTGCATCTGTTATACTCGCGAGAGGAGAATTTGGAACCTCTCTGCTGCTTGATCTTCATAGAAGTTTTGGCCACAATAATCCCTCCTTATTTCGCAAACGGGGCGCCCATGAGTGTTAACAGCTCGCGGGATTCCTCGTCGGTGTTTGCGGTCGTTACGAAACAAATATCCATTCCGCGGACCTTGTCGATTTTGTCGTATTCAATTTCAGGGAAAATGAGCTGTTCTTTAATGCCCATATTGTAATTGCCGCGGCCATCAAAAGAGTTTGCGTTAATACCTCTGAAATCTCTTACGCGCGGGAGAGCGACATTGAAGAGTCTGTCGATGAACTCATACATTCTGTCGCCTCTGAGTGTTACTTTAACGCCGATATTCATGCCCGCACGGAGCTTGAAGTTCGCAACGGATTTTTTCGCCTTGCAGACCATCGGTTTTTGACCGGTGATTGTGGAAATGTCCGTTGTAATGGCGTCGATAGCCTTAGAATTGTCTTTCGCCTCGCCGGCACCAACATTAATGACAATTTTCTCAAGCTTTGGAATTTGCATCACGCTTTTATAAGAAAACTTCTTCATCAGTGCAGGAGCGACTTCTTGGTTGTAGTATTCCTTAAGTCTGGCCATGTTTTATCCTCCTTACAGCGACTCGCCGCATTTGGTGCAAATGCGTTCCTTGGTGCCGTCTTCATAAATTTTATGTGCGACACGTGTGGGCTTGCCGCAGCGAGGGCAAACGATTTGAACTTTGCAGGCATAGATTGCGCCTTCGGCTTTGACTATACCGCCCTGATCACCCATCTTGCGTGGCTTAACATGTTTGGAAACCATGTTGCGGCCCTCAACGATGACTTTGCCTTCTTTCGGACTTACGGCCATAACCTTGCCTTGCTTACCGCGCTCTTTGCCGTTTAAAATGATGACGGTGTCACCAGTTTTGACATGAACTTGTTTATTCATCAGTGAGCACCTCCCATCATAGCACTTCGGGGGCAAGACTTAAAATCTTAAGATAGTCTTTATCACGCAATTCACGAGCCACTGGCCCAAAAATACGCGTGCCCCTCGGATTTTTATCGTCTTTGATGAGAACGGCCGCGTTTTCATCAAAGCGGATATACGTTCCATCATCGCGGCGAACGCCAAAAGCAGTACGAACAATAACTGCTTTTACAACGTCGCCTTTTTTAACAACGCCGCCGGGTGCTGCTTTTTTAACGGAAGCAACCACAACGTCGCCAATATTACCATACTTCCTGCCGGTACCGCCGAGAACGCGGATGCACATAAGCTCCTTCGCGCCGGTGTTGTCGGCAACTTTGAGGTAGGTCTGTTGTTGTATCACAGTGCGTTCCTCCTTTGCATAAAGCCAAGTTTCATTATTTGGCTTTCTCTATAATCTCGACAAGACGCCATCTCTTCTCTTTCGAAAGGGGACGAGTCTCCATCACACGCACGCGGTCACCAATCGAGCATTCATTGTTCTCATCATGTGCCTTCAGTTTCACGGTACGCTTGATAATTTTGTTGTAAAGCGGATGCTTTACGCTGTCTTCGATAGCAACCACGACGGTTTTATCCATCTTGTTGCTCACGACCTTACCGACCTCGGTTTTTCTAATATTCCTATCGCTCACAGCTTAATCCTCCCTTCCGTTACGCATTAGCGCTGTCCTTGATTTCGTTTGCGCGCAAAACTGTCTTCACGCGGGCGATATCTTTTTTGACAGCTGAAATACGCATCGGGTTATCGAGCTGATTAATGGCAAGCTGGAAGCGCAGGTTGAAAAGCTCGGCCTTGAGGTCCTTCAATTTGGATTCAAGCTCTTCTGTAGTTAATTCTCTGATCTCTGAGGCCTTCATTACTGCTCACCACCCGTTTCTTCCTTCTTAACAAACTTGCACTTAATCGGCAGTTTGTTTGCTGCAAGGCGCAAAGCTTCTCTGGCAGTTTCCTCTGGAATACCGCCGATTTCGAACATAACTCTGCCCGGCTTTACGACTGCAACCCAGTATTCCGGTGAACCTTTACCGGAACCCATGCGGGTTTCAGCTGGCTTTTCGGTAACTGGCTTATCTGGGAATATTTTAATCCATACCTGACCAAATCTTTTGCAGTAACGTGTCATAGCAACACGAGCCGCTTCGATTTGATTTGATGTGATCCATGCCGGCTGTAAGGCCTGAAGGCCAAAATCACCGTATGTCACCTTATTGCCGCGAAGAGCTTTACCGGTCATACGACCTCTGTGAACTCTGCGGTATTTTACACGTTTCGGCAACAGCATTATTTACTGCCTCCTTCCTTACGAGGCTTGCGGTTATCCTGAAGGACCTCGCCTCTGTAAATCCAGACTTTTACACCAATGCGGCCATAAGTTGTGGCTGCCTCGGCAAAACCGTAGTCTATGTCGGCTCTGAGAGTCTGAAGCGGAATGGTACCGTCATGATACTGTTCGCTTCTGGCGATTTCAGCACCGCCCAAACGACCGGAAACCTGAGTTTTGATACCCTTTGCTCCGAGTTTCATGGCACGGCCAATGCATTGTTTCATGGCACGGCGGAATGAAATTCTCTTTTCGAGCTGCTGTGCAATGTTTTCTGCAACCAGCTGAGCGTTTACATCTGGGTTTTTCACCTCTACGATGTTAACGGCAACCGGCTTTTTCAGGATGCTTTCGCACTGGAGACGAAGTTTTTCAATCTCGGTGCCGCCCTTGCCAATTACCATGCCCGGCTTTGCGCAATGAATATGAACGCGTACCTTTGAAGCATCACGCTCAATTTCAATTTTCGGAACACCGGCTGCTGCCAATTGTTTTTTCAGCACTTTGCGGAGGTTGTAGTCCTCAACAAGTGTGTCGCCAAAATCACGTTTGTTTGCGAACCAGCGGGAATCCCAATCTTTAATGACGCCCACACGAAGGCCGTGTGGATTTATTTTCTGGCCCATAGTTTACCTCCTCTTCCGCCTATTCTTTTTCCTTGAGCACGAGGGTTACGTGCGAAGTTCTTTTCAATATTCTGAACGCGCGACCCTGCGCTCTTGGACGAATGCGCTTGAGGATCGGGCCCGGACTCACGAAGCATTCTGCAACGTAAAGTCTGGAAACATCCATATTGTGGTTATTCTCTGCATTTGCCATGGCCGACTTTAACAGTTTCTGCAAGTCTTCACAGGCGGCCTTTGGGGTATGCTTGAGGATAGCCATTGCCACGTCTGCCGGCTTGTTGCGAATCAAATCAAGCACAACGGACACCTTTCGGGGAGAAATACGGGCGTACTTTAAATAAGCCCTTGCTTCCATGCTATACACTCCTTTCGGCCGTTATTTCGACGCCGTAGTTTTGGAACCCGAATGTCCCTTAAAAGTTCTGGTCGGTGCAAACTCGCCGAGCTTATGTCCAACCATGTCTTCGGTGACATATACGGGAACATGTTTGCGGCCATCATGAACCGCAATGGTGTGACCAACGAAATCCGGGAAAATGATGGAAGCTCTGCTCCATGTTTTCACGATTTTCTTTTCGCCGGCCGCATTCATTTCTTGAATCCTTTTCAGCAGCACGGGCTGTACGTAAGGACCCTTTTTAACGCTTCTGCTCATAGTTCGTAAGCTCCTTTCTGTACGCCTTATTTGCCGTTTCTGCGCTTCACGATAAACTTATCGGAGCGATTATGATGGGCACGGGTCTTGTAGCCGAGAGCCGGTTTACCCCAAGGAGTAACAGGTCCGGGGCGTCCAACAGGAGATTTACCTTCACCACCGCCGTGCGGATGGTCATTCGGGTTCATAACAGAACCACGGACGGTTGGTCTCCAACCCATATGACGTTTGCGTCCTGCTTTACCGATTTTCACGTTCTCATGATCAATGTTGCTGACCTGACCGATTGTGGCCATGCAGTCCACAGATACATTGCGAAGTTCACCGGAAGGCAGTCTTAAGAGCGCCATGTTGTTTTCTTTTGCCATAAGCTGAGCCATAATACCTGCTGCGCGGGCGATTTGAGCGCCTTTGCCGGGATACAGTTCAACGTTATGAATAAAAGTACCGGTCGGGATATTTGCGAGCGGCAATGCGTTGCCGGGCTTAATATCCGCTGTGGCACCGGAGACAACCACGTCGCCGACCTTCAGGCCGTGCGGAGCGATGATGTATCTCTTTTCGCCGTCTTCATACTGCACGAGTGCGATGAAAGCGGAACGGTTCGGATCATACTCAAGAGTGAGTACAGTTGCCGGTGCGTCGGTCTTTTGACGCTTAAAATCGATAATACGATATTTTTTACGGTTTCCGCCACCGCGGTGACGAATCGTAATTCTACCATAGCTGTTGCGACCGGATTTGTTGTTGACCGGAGCCAGCAAACTTTTTTCCGGATCGACTTTCGAGAGACCGGAATAATCCGTAACGGACATATTACGTCTTGAGGCTGTGGTAGGCTTAAAATTGATAATAGACATTTCGGTTTCACACTCCTCATGATGGCTTTGCGGGAATTTGCCGATTTCCCATACTTTGCCCCTGCCTTAAGGTGGGCAGGAATTTACATCATGCCTTCAAAGAATTCAATTGTTTTGCTGTCTTCGGTCAGGCTGACGATGGCTTTCTTCCAGTTCTTGGTGTAGCCTTCGCTTCTGCCCTGACGGCGCATCTGGCCTCTTACGTGCAGGGTGTTAACCTTGCAGACCTTAACGCCGAAGAGTTCTTCTGCAGCTTTTGCAATTTCAACTTTGGTGGCATCCATGGCAACTTCAAAGGTGTACTTTTTCATGCCGATACCGGCCATGCTTTTTTCAGTAATAATGGGGCGAATGATGATGTCCTGTGCTGCCATTATGCATACACCTCCTCAATCTGAGACACGGCATCTTTGAGAACGATAAATTTATCTGCATTCAAAATGTCGTATACATTTAAGGTGTTGACCACTGCTGTTTTTACGCCCGGAATATTTGCTGCCGATGCAACGACCTTTTTGTTCACCTCTGGGAGAACAATGAGAGCCTTTTTCTCGGAGCCAATTGCCTTAAGCATTGCTGCGATGGTCTTGGTCTTGAACTCATCCAGTTCGATTTTGTCAAGTACGATCATATCTTTGTCAATGACCTTGCTGGACAATGCGGACTTAAGAGCAAGACGTCTTACCTTTTTATTTAAAGAATAGCTGTAATCGCGCGGCTTCGGAGCAAAAACGATACCGCCGTGTGTCCACTGCGGAGCGCGTGTGGAGCCCTGTCTTGCGTGACCGGTTCCTTTTTGCTTCCACGGCTTTCTGCCGCCGCCGGAAACCTCGGCGCGGGTCAGTGCTGACTGTGTGCCCTGACGCTGATTTGCGAGGTAGTTGACTACCATATCATGCATCACAGTGGTGTTGGGTTCAATTCCGAATACGCTGTCAGAAAGTTCAATGGTATCAACTTCCTTGCCGAGCATATCAAGTACTGCTACTTTAGGCATACCAATTCCTCCTTCCCTTACGCCTTAACGCTGTCATGAATAACTACGATACCGCCATTAGGGCCCGGAACAGCGCCTTTGATAGCGATCAGGTTGTTTTCGGCATCTACCTTGGCAACGGTTAAGTTCTGTACGGTTACTTTCTCGGCACCCATGTGACCGGCCATTTTCAAGCCTTTGAACACTCTGGACGGATCCGAGCAGCAGCCGTTTGAGCCGCCGTGACGGGCAACAGGTCCGCTACCGTGTGTTTCCTTAAGTCTCTGGAAATTCCAGCGCTTAATAACACCCTGGTATCCTTTACCTTTGCTGGTACCGCTCACGTCAACTTTGTCGCCGTTTGCGAAAATGTCCGCTTTAATGAGGTCGCCCACATTGTAAGCGTCTGTGTCTTCCAGTCGGAACTCTCTTAAAGTTCTCTTAGGCGCAACATCTGCTTTCGCAAAGTGGCCCTTCATTGGCTTGTTGACTTTCTGAGCTTTCAGATCGCCAAAACCAATTTGAATGGAATTGTAGCCGTCGTTTTCAACGGTCTTTTTCTGTGAAACAACACAGGGACCGGCCTCTACAACAGTTACAGGGATGACATTTCCCTTTTCGTCGAAGATTTGCGTCATGCCAACCTTCTTGCCGATAATAGCTTTTTGCATTATTTTACCTCCTATGCAGGTTATTGGTTGGTTTTTCACCAACTTGACCCCATCTACTGGTTGGTTGAAGACTAGAGTTTAATCTCAATCTCAACGCCGGCAGGGAGCTCTAATCCCATCAAAGCCTCAACGGTTTTGTTTGACGGTCTTAGGATGTCGATAAGTCTTTTGTGTGTTCTCATCTCGAATTGCTCACGGCTATCCTTGTACTTATGCACAGCACGCAGAATCGTAACGATCTGCTTTTCTGTCGGCAGCGGAACTGGGCCGGAAACTCTGGCACCTGTACGCTTCGCTGTCTGCACAATCTTTTCAGCCGACTGATCAACCAACTGATGATCATACCCTTTGATTCTTATCCTGATTTTTTCTTTGACTGCCACTGTAATCGCCTCCTTATTGTAGTTGGCGGGCGGCGCTTTTTAAATCCTAACACTGTGCCGGGTGTTTCTCCACTTGGCATTTAAAAACCGGATTGACTTTTTCAAGTTAATCCGGGTGTTTCGGCATAAAAAACGTCTGAGCAGAATGAGGGCATAGTGATAATACAGCGCAAGTAAACAGTATTATTCTATTTCTCATCGCACGCTCAAAGTATCTGTCGCCCGGTTTAAAATCGGACATACTCCACGGAAAAACCGGCCTGTTTCAGCCGCAACCTCCCGCTTCATCGCATATCTGTCGCAGTCGTGCTTGATTATAATACCATATTACACGCAGGATGGCAAGTCCCATTTTCTATTTTTTGCAAGAACTTTTTGTGACTTTTTTGTTGAATATCACCAGATGTATTTTTTCTTATATTCCTAAGTAATCGTCGTCAAATAAAGAGCGGCAGCCTTTGCGCCCGGCAGCCAGAACCTCGTCGCTGTCATGCGTTCCGCGAATCATCTTTAGCAGCTTTTTCGCGTGATATCTCTGTTTTTCAATAAAAATGAAATAGATAACCGCTGCAGCCAAAACAATGGCAAGAATTTTCCACAGTTTATTTATCATCTGTCAATTCCTCCGTAACCTTATAAGTATGTTCGCTCTTTATTTCTATTATACATGTTTTTTCGTAAGAAAGCAATTCATGGCAGCAGAAAAGGGCCGACCGCGCGGTCGGCCCTTTTCTGTGAGATGAAATGAGATTTTATATATAAGGAACTTACGTTTTTACCACAACTGCCTGCTGTCCCAAAGTTTGCTTAGTGTTTTTGCTTTATTTCACCGGTTTTGATTCCGAAATTACAGAACTGCCGCTTGTATTCTTCGGCTGCTCAGGGAATTCCACATTCACATCATAAACAAACTTCATAACAGCCTGCTTATTTGCCTGTATATCAGGTACAAGTACTGCCATTTCCCTTACATTCTCACACTTATAAGTGTTGTCCGCCGGCAGTCGGCTCTGCAGAATCGGATACTTTAAGAAAGTAAAGGAATCCTTTACGAGTCCGATCAAAGCATCTTTTTTCATATCGGTTGTAACAGACGGGAAAATATCCTGTACGACACTCAAAGCGGTTGCAGTACCAGAGGATTTCAGTTTATTTACAATACTGATAACTACCTTGCGCTGCCGCTCGGTACGGCCAAAATCGGTATCAATCATGCGGATGCGGGAATAGTACAGTGCCTGCTTGCCGGTTAATAAAACGCTGCCCGCCGTTATCCTTTTACTGGCGGCTTCCCCGGAGTACTGATTGATCAGCTTTGCTTCGGGTTCCGTAACGTCAATGGTAACGCCGCCTATCCGGTCAATCATTTTCTCAAATCCGCCGTAGTCAACGGTTACATAATTGTCAATACGGAAACCGAAATTGTTCTCAACCGTTTTGACAGCAAGCGGCGCTCCGCCCAGCGTATAGGCCGCATTGAGTCGGTTATCCATATTGGGATCCTCAAATCTTACATACATATCGCGCAGCAAAGAAGTTACTTTCAATTTGCTGTGCCGTTTGTCAATGGACAGTATCATCATGCTGTCGCTGCGGGCAGTATC
The DNA here is from genome assembly GCA_023458755.1 of Bacillota bacterium. Classification (GTDB taxonomy): domain Bacteria; phylum Bacillota; class Clostridia; order Oscillospirales; family Acutalibacteraceae; genus JAEWYE01. The sequence goes on from JAEWYE010000076.1 coordinate 181,601, forward strand.
GCCTTTCTGTCCGTCCAAACCCAGCACCAGAATATTTTGGATTTCGCTGTCCTGATAAAGTCCGTTTGCCGTATTTGCTTTGCTGCCCGTGCCTTCTGTCGAGCTGCCCTGTGAAGCAGGTGCAACCGAAACCACCGGCTTTAAAATTTTCGGGACGGCAAAAATACCCACCGCAATCACGGCCACAGCCGCAAGGCAGACGGCACCTTTGAACAGCGGAGCATATGCCGGGTTTCTTCGCGGTGCCGGCTGCCCGCTGATTGCTTTTGTCCGAAGTTCCGCACTTGCGTGGATTTTATTGACCGCACGAACCAGGTCTTCCTGTTCCATCATGCATATTCCTCTCTCAATTTAATTTTAAGCATTTCTCTGCCACGGTACAGCGCAACTTTTACAGCATTTTCTTTCATATCCAAAATATCGGCTACCTCGCCCAGCTTGTATCCTTCCACATAATGAAGGTGGAGAATGGTTTTGTATTTGGGCGGCAAAGCCATCAGTTGTTCCAAAACACAAGTTTGTTCCGGCGTTGCGGCGTATTCCTCAATATCGTCCAGACAAACCGCACGTCGGTGGAATAAAGAACGAAGCCTGTCCTTGCTGCAATTGGATGCAACCCGAATAAGCCAGGCCTTTTCGTGTTCGGTACTGTTAAAGTTGGGCTGAACCTTCCAATACTTTGCAAAGGTATCCTGCACAGCGTCTTCTGCGTCTTCCTTGTTGCAGAGGATGACCATGCACAGCCTAAACAGCATATTGCCGTAAGCATCGTATTTCGCCGGTAAATCGTCGCACGCGCGCTGCGACAGTTCCCTCATGGTATCAGCTCCTTTCACAACAAATACGTTTCAAATATGAGAAAGGTTACAAGCTAAAATCAATTTATTTTATTGAAACAAAAAAATCGGCTTCCATATAGCGGATTTCCCCATTTTTCTTTATCATTTACATATTGTACTGTAAATAATATCCATCGTCAATTCGCATAGGTTTAATTTTACTCATTCTGCTTTTTTATTGCAAAGCACTGAATTCTAATTTTATGCGAATAAATCATTGACACATTTTACCAAATGATATAGAATTTTAAGCAATACAATAGATAAGAGGTAAATTTATGAAGAAAATTATGCAGGTATCGTTAGCTGTTACGCTAGCAATTACTACATCTGTCTTAATGTCCGCCTGTGCATCATCGGCATCTTCCAAAGCTTCTTCTATGGAATCTTCCAGCTCAGCTATTTCTTCATCAGTCAGCAGTGACGCAGCTATTTCCAGTGAAGAGCCCGTTTCCAGCGAAGCGGCTGTTTCCAGTGAAGTGGCTCCATCAAAGGCAGAAAGTTAAGCAGCATTTTTACCATCTCTTAAGGAATTTGTAAAGATGCCCGTAATGCAGACTACTATAAAGACGCTAACTGATTCAATGGCCAAGGAGGGAATTAAGTTCGATCTTAGTACAGACGGTAATAAGATCATTTATTCTTACACATATCCAAGTACTGTTAAGCTCGACGCCAAGAAAATGAATAGCCAACTCGAACAGCAGGCTTCCACTTTTCAGAATTTGGCAACGACATTGAAGCAGTCCGTTTCAGAGGAAAATCTAGTAGTTGTCGTTCGCTATTTAGACAGTAACAAAAAAGTAATTGTCTCTAAGGAGTTTTCTGCAAAGTAATTCTTGATAGGCAGCAACTTACTTTCATAATTTTGACAGGTAAGCCTGCAAACAAAAAAGACAAAGCACGAATTCCTTGGCTGCCATTATTGTCAGCCAAGGAATTTTTATTTGCATATTTAAATAGAAAATTCAAAAATAAGATTCCGTTTGAAAAAGCAATGGGGGCAGACATAAGTCCGCCCCCAATAAACAATATATAATAGATTAGTATGCCTTGCCCCAGTAAACCATTGCCTTGGCAGGCTTGCCGCAGCAAACGCAGGTATCCGAGAGATGTTCCTGATCAAGCGGCATACAGCGGGAAGAAACACCGGCTACTTCCTTAAGCTTTTCTTCACACTCGACATCGCCGCACCACATGGCCTTGATAAAGCCGGGCTTTTCGTCGGCAATCTTTTTCAGCTCTTCCATATCGGTAGCGGAATATGTCATTTCCTCGCGGCGGGCAAACGCTTTTTCATAGATGCCCTTGCGCACTGCCTCAAGCTGCTCGGCGATTGCCTGCTCCAGATTATCAAGCGGTACAAAAATCTTTTCGCGGTCATTGCGGCGAACCAGAACGCACTGGTTCTTTTCAATATCCTTCGGGCCGATTTCCAAACGGAGCGGAACGCCCTTCATTTCGTACTGTGCGAATTTCCAGCCCGGTGTTTGGTCGCTGTCGTCCGTTTTGACACGGAAAGATTTCTTCAATCTTTCCTGCAGCTCATGTGCCTTGTCCAAAACGCCCTCTTTGTGCTGCGCGATCGGCACAATGATGACCTGAATCGGTGCGACGGCAGGCGGCAGAACAAGGCCGTTGTTATCGCCGTGTGTCATGATGATACCGCCGATGATGCGGGTACTCATGCCCCAAGAGGTCTGGAACGGATGGCAGATGGAATTGTCTCTGCCCTGGAAGGTGATGTCAAACGCACGGGCAAAGCCGTCGCCGAAATAATGGCTGGTGCCGGATTGCAGCGCCTTGCCGTCGTGCATCATTGCTTCTATTGTATAAGTGGCTTCCGCACCGGCAAATTTCTCCTTGTCGGTCTTGCGGCCCTTAATAACCGGAATTGCAAGCTGGTTTTCGCAGAAATCCGCATAAACCTTGAGCATCTGCTCTGTTTCCGCTTTTGCTTCTTCCGCGGTTTCATGCATCGTGTGGCCTTCCTGCCAATGGAACTCTACGGAGCGCAGGAACGGACGGGTGGTTTTCTCCCAGCGGACAACCGAGCACCATTGATTATAGAGCTTCGGCAAATCACGCCAGGAATGGATGATGCGGGCATAATGGTCGCAGAACAGGGTTTCCGAAGTCGGGCGTACGCACATTCTCTCCTGCAGTTTCTCGGTACCGCCGTGTGTTACCCAAGCAACTTCCGGCGCAAAGCCCGCGACATGATCCTTTTCTTTTTGGAGCAGGCTTTCCGGGATAAACATCGGCATGGAAACATTTTCGTGGCCAAGTTCTTTGAATTTTTTATCGAGAATGTCGTGAATATTCTCCCAGATTGCGTAACCGTAAGGTTCAATGACCATGCAGCCGCGCACGCTGGTGTAATCCATCAATTCCGCTTTTTTAACTATGTCTGTATACCATTTGGCGAAGTCTTCCTCCATAGGAGTGATGGCTTCCACCATTTTCTTTTGATCTGCCATTTTCCGGTCTCCTGTCTGTCATTTCTAATACTGAATCGTCAGCCGCCATCGTGAAGATTCACACGGTTCGGCATTCAAGGCGGCTATTTATCGTCTTCGTTCTTTCTGCCCGTAACTTTGCTCAGAACTAAAATTACAACATAAATCAAAACCATAACGACAAAAATACCAACCATACCTTTGAGCATAAGCCCCAAGGAGCCGAAGATGTCTTTATCCTGTACCGGTCCCAGAAGGCTTTGGAACGCAACCGCCAATAAAGTGAAATTCATCCTCTTATCCTCCTTAATGTATCAAACTGCCGGCAAGGGAAAGAATGATGCCGCCCGCCACAACTGAGCCGATCTGGCCCGCGACGTTCGCACCGACCGCATGCATCAGCAGGTGGTTTTGGTTATCTTCTTTCAATGCCATTTTCTGAATTACTCTTGCGGACATTGGAAACGCTGAAATACCCGCGCCGCCAACCATCGGATTGATTTTTTTATCCTTCGGCAGGAACAGGTTGAGTATTTTTGCAAACACAACGCCGCCGATTGTATCAAAGATAAAGGCAAACAAGCCAAGTGCCATAACCACTAATGTGCCGATATTCAGGAATTTACTTGCCTGCATCTGGCACGCAATGGTAATGCCGAGCAAAATCGTAATCAAATTGGCAAGAGCGCCCTGTGCGGTTTGTGACAGGCTCTCCAGTTTGCCGCATTCGCGGATGAGGTTGCCGAACATTAGGAAACCGACGAGAGCAACCGAATCCGGCGCAATCAAACCGGCAATCATGGTTACGATAATCGGGAATAAAATCTTTGTTGTTTTCGAAACGCTCTTTGGATTATACGGCATGTGAATCATGCGTTCATGCTTGGTGGTTACCAGCTTAATCGCCGCCGGCTGTATAATCGGAACCAAGGCCATATACGAATAGGCCGCCACCGCAATAGCGCCCGTATAATTGCTGAACAGTCTTTGTGAAACCAAGATGGAGGTCGGACCGTCCGCCGCACCGATTACGCCGATGCTGAGTGCGTCCTTCATCGGGAAGCCGAGCAGAATTGCCAGCACCACGGTCAAAAAGATACCGAACTGCGCCGCGCCGCCGAACAGCAGCATGCGTGGGTTGCTGAGAAGAGGGCCAAAATCGATCATAGCACCAATGCCGATGAACAAAAGCAGCGGGAATGCTTCCGAAGCGACAATTCCCTTTTGAAACAGCCACTGCACAATACCGTTATCGCCCATAACACCGGTAGTCGGCAATGTAATATTTACTAAAATAGCGCCAAATCCCATCGGCAGCAGCAAAGCAGGCTCGTAATCCTTTTTAATGGCAAGCCAGATGAGCAGTCCGCCAATGCACCACATGACAACTTGTCCCCAAGTAATTGTGCGCGTAAAATCAACCAGAAATTCAAATCCTTCCAACGATTTTAACTCTCCTTCGTTTTATACTCCGTATTGAATATACTCCATAGAAAGCATATTCCCATATATATTCTTCATTATAAAGGCATGGCGGGGGATTTTCAAGGAAAAAAGGGGAATCCTCATAAAATTCTGCAAAAATTTGTTCCTAAACAGTAAAAATCCGCTGTGCCGCAATTCAGCCTGCACAGCGGATTAAAGTTTGATGAAAAAAATCAAACGTTATCCTCGATGTATTTTACAAGTTCGCCAACAGTCTTAATGTTTTCGACCTCTTCATCGGGTACTTCAATCTCGAACTCGTCTTCGATGGACATTAAAAGATCAACAATGTCCAGGGAATCGGCGCCTAAATCATCAGCGATAGACGATTCAAGAGTAATGGAATCTTCTTCGACATCGAACTGCTCGCTCAAAATAGCCTTAACTTTTTCGAATACCATGTCAGTGCCTCCTTAGAAATAAAATATTTGACTCCCGCCAAAAAGCCGGTCGTCGATGTGGACAAATCCATATGATATGTGTTACAATTTTCCACAGTAAAATCGCCGGCAATTTATAACCTTGGCAATTTCCTTACCCACATATTATTAGTAAAGCAACGATTTGTCAATATATATTGTGAAATTTTTTATCTTTTTCTGATTCGTGAAGAAGAACTTCACAAATGATCTTCATGAAATGGGGCTTCCGAAAATGGAAAAACAAATCTATGCGGTCATCGGTCATCCAATCGGGCATACTATGTCCCCTTTTATTCACAGGCGGCTGTTTGAATTAATCGGAAAATCGGCAAAATACGTCGCATTGGATATCTCGGAAAATGAACTGAAAGGAAAAATACCGGAGTTAAAGTCCCTAAGCGGCTTTAACATAACGATTCCCCATAAGCAAGCGATTATTCCGTTTTTAGACAAGCTGGATGAAAAAGCGGCTCTTTTCGGTTCGGTGAATACCGTTCACAATAACGGCGGCGTCTATACCGGCTATACTACCGACCCGAACGGCTTTTTAAAGGCCTTGCAGGCGGGAGGAGCAAAGCTGAACGGGCGAAACGTCATTCTGGGTGCGGGCGGAGCCGCGCGCGTGATGGCGTTTGAGGCAGTACTGGCGGGTGGCATGGTCACGCTGGCGGTGCGTCCGCACAGTGCGGAAAAAGCGAGACAATTGGCCCGGGATATCCGGTCAAGTGTCAAGGGCGCCAAGGTGGATATCTGTTTACTCGACGAAGTCGTCGGAAACATTGACGTATTGATGAACGCTACTCCGGTTGGTATGTATCCAAATGTGGATGCTTGCCCCGTCCGCACTTCCATCCTGAAAAACTGCGCGGCTGTTTTTGACGCGGTGTATAATCCCAACGAAACCGTACTGCTGAGGCTGGCAAAAGAAAACGGTGCGGCGGCAATCGGCGGCATGGACATGCTGGTGTGGCAGGCGGCTGCCGCCCACGAAATCTGGGACGGCGTACAGTATGACATCAACGACATTCAGCAGCTTTGCCGTGACTCTGTGCTGGAAATGAACCGCATATTTGGAGATCATCAAAATGACAAATAAAAATATCATTCTCTGCGGATTTATGGGCAGCGGCAAAACGACGGTGGGCCGACTGCTGGCGGAAAAAACCGGACGACAGTTTGTAGATATGGACAACTATATTGAAGTGCGGCAGCAAATGACTGTCAGCCGTATTTTTGAAAAATTCGGTGAGCCGTATTTTCGTGAACTGGAAACTGAGGCGGCTGAGGAGCTTGCGAAGGAAAGCAATCTGGTTATCGCGGCCGGAGGAGGTACGCTTACCGTACAGCGAAATGTGGAAATTCTGAAAGCAACCGGTATCATACTCATGCTGGACACGCCCCTTTCCGTTATTCAGGAACGGCTGGAAGGCGATACCACGCGCCCTTTGCTGCAAAAGCCGAACCGCGGCGCGGTGATGAAAGACCTGTACCACAAGCGTCTTGCCGCCTACAAAAACGCGGCAGACATAGTTATTTCCGCCGACGCTTCCCCGCAGGAAGTCTTAAAGTTAATTTTGGGGAAAATTTAAGTACATTGGCCATTGAGGGCCAGAATAGGGGGATATTTTATGATTATTAAATTAATCCAACCTAAAATGGCTCTGCGCCCAATGGACACAAAGCTCAAGGCAAGAATGGCTCCCGCGCTTGGCTTATTAACAATCGCGAACATGTTTTATAACGAACATACCGTACGGATAGAAGATGAAAATGCAGAAGATATAAATTTTGATGAACCGGTCGATCTAGTAGGGATCACCGTAACAGTGGACGTTGTGAATCGGGCGGCGGAAATTGCAAAAATATTTCGGGAAAAAGGCATTCCGGTTGTCGCCGGCGGCATTCATATTACCGCATTTCCGGAAGAATCGGCTAAATATTTTGATGCGGTCTGTGTTGGACTAGCAGAAAAAGCGTGGCCGGACATTGTGAAAGATTGTGAAAGCGAGCAATTAAAAAATATATATCGGTGCGACGGGAAAATAAAAGGCAGCGATATCCTTTCACCGGCGTATCATTTGATTGACCGCTCAAAATATCTGTATTGCAACATTGTCAGTACAAGCAGAGGATGCCCATTCCAATGCGATTTTTGTTACAACAGCTGTGAAGCATATAAAAATTTTTATATCAACCGTCCGATAGAAGATGTGGTCGCGGATATTAGGGCCATTGGGAAACGGCATATCATGTTTATCGACGATAATTTTATCGGCAACCCCAAATGGACGCTTGCATTTGTTCGTGCCATTCTTCCCATGCACCTAAAATGGAATGCCGCCGTTTCTGCCAATATTGCGGACATGCCAGAATTATTGGACGAAATGAAGCAGTCCGGCTGTCAAAGTTTATTCATTGGATTCGAAAGTTTAAACTCAAAATCGATTGCGTCCGTCCACAAGAAACAAAACAATATTGCGAAATTCGAGAAATTAGTGAAGGAAGTTCATAAGCGCGGAATTATGATCAACGCGAGTTTTGTATTTGGATTGGATGCGGATGATGCCACGACTTTCCAGACAACCTTGAATTGGATTGTAAAAAATAAAATTGAAACGGTTACGTCGCATATTCTTACTCCCTATCCCGGTACCAAGGTTCATGATGATTATGTGAAAAGCGGAAGAATTATTGAATATGACCTTTCAAAATACAATACTGCCAATGTTGTATTTCAGCCCCAAAACATGTCACCCAAAGAGCTCTATGATGGGTATTTGTGGATTTACAAAAAAGTCTACTCTACAAAGAATATATTCAAACGTATACCGCAAGCAAAAGAGCAATGGGTGCCCTATTTGCTGTTTAATTTTATTTATCGAAAATATGGGAAAATAACCTCAAAACTGTGTGAATGGATTACATATGAGCGGATGGGAAGAATTGCTGAAAAACTTTCCTACCATCTATAATTTAGGCCCTGCTAATAGGACAAGTAATTTCTATATCATTTCCCTCGCTATCAGTAAATTCCAAGACCCGATTTTCACCTATAATCGTTAATGGAAAAACAATCGGACAATTTAATTCTTCCAATCTTTTCTGAATGAAGTCAATATCATTGACGGCAAAACTAGGCAGACAATTATTCCCCCATGCTTTTGTTTCATTCATTTTATGATTTGCAAATAAGCCAAATCGAAAACCATGAATATCGAAAACACTGTATATTTCATCTTTTTCCGTAATTTTCTGTCCAAATAATTTTTCATAGAATTCTATTGCCCTCTGAATATCTTTTACACATACATACAATGAATTTATTCGAAATGTTAAATTCATCTTTTCCACTTCTTTCGGAATAAATTTCCTCTATTTACTAGATTATATCAACTCCTATATGCCAACAGTATGTCATATTCTAATCTTAGACAAGCCCTATAATTGCGTCTAAGATTTTATGCCTTTGGTAAAATGGTGTTGGTATGCTTATTTCAACTTTCATGTTTCATAATCTAAAATAATACTTGACAAAACCAAAAAAACACCATATTCTAATAATAATTAAATATGAAAGTAAAATGCTTTGACAGGGACACAATGCAATCCACTCCCCCACAGAGAACTGCCGTTTGGTGTAAGGCAGCGAGGAGCTTGCTGTACATCACCCTTGAGCAGACAGCCGAAACCGTTAGGTTGAGAACGGGAGTAAGTGATGTTCGGTTTCTCACCGTTAAAAGAGGATGCATTGTTGGATGCAGCAGAGTGACTGCCCGATTGGGCGGTAACATTGAGTGGTACCGCGGAGCTTATGCCTTCGCCTCTATGAAAAATAGGGGCGGAGGCTTTTTTATTTGTCCAAAACCACACGAATAGGAAGGATGGAGCTTATGTTATTAACCGGTGCGCAAATTATTATGGAATGTCTGCTGGAACAGCAGGTGGATACCGTATTCGGATACCCCGGAGGAGCAGTTCTGAATATTTACGACGCTCTTTACGAGTATCGTGAAAAAATCAATCATATTGAGACCGCCCACGAACAGGGAGCGGCGCACGCGGCGGACGGCTACGCGCGTTCCAGCGGAAAAACCGGCGTATGTATCGCAACCTCCGGACCGGGGGCAACCAATCTGGTAACCGGGCTTGCCACCGCCCACATGGACTCGGTGCCTATGGTTGCCATAACGGGCAATGTGAACCTCAATCTTCTGGGGCTGGACAGCTTTCAGGAGGTCGACATTACCGGCATTACCATGCCGATTACCAAACACAATTTTATTGTAAAACAGATTCAAAATCTCGCCGACACCCTGCGGCAGGCGTTTTTTATCGCGCAGGAAGGACGTAAAGGCCCGGTTCTGGTGGACATACCGAAAGACATTACCGCGCAGAAATACGAGTTTATTCCAAAACAAAAGCCTGTGATGCCAAAGGCTCCTCTACCGGATGAACAGCACCTTACACAAGCACTGGAATTGCTGAAAAACAGCAAATTTCCGTTTATCTACTGCGGGGGAGGCATAATCGCTTCCGAAGCGGAGCAGGAGCTGAAAGAACTGGCAGAAAAGCTGGATGCTCCGGTTGCTTCCTCACTCATGTGTCAGGGCGGCTTTGACCAAGGCAGCAGCCGGTACATGGGTATGCTGGGTATGCACGGCACCAAAACTGCGGCGCTTGCGCTGAAACACTGCGATTTGTTTGTGGCGGTGGGCACCCGTTTTTCCGACCGTGTAACCTGCAACGCAAATCTGTTTGCGCAGCACTGCCCCATTTTGCAGATCGACATTGACCCTGCCGAATTCAACAAAAATGTGGAGGTGGATGTCAAATTAAAGGGCGACGCAAAAGAAATCCTGCAAGCGCTCAATCAGCAGCTTACCTCCCGTGAACATAAAGACTGGATGAAACAGATTGCAGATTGGCAAACGGAATATCCTTTGACACAGAGCACCGATAACCCCAACGGTATTACGCCGCAGTTTGTGTTCGACGCACTGAACAAACTGACCGGCTCACAGGCGATTCTTGCCACTGAAGTCGGGCAGCACCAAATGTGGGCGGCTCAGTTTTACGAGTTCTGGCACCCCCGCCGGTTCATTACCTCCGGCGGTCTGGGTACAATGGGCTTTGGCTTAGGCGCGGCAATCGGCGCGCAGATTGCCAACCCCGACAAACGAGTCATCAACATCGCGGGCGACGGCAGTTTTCATATGAACTGCAACGAGCTTTCCACACTGGCAAAATATCAGATTCCTGTCATCGAACTGATTTTTAACAACACTGTACTCGGCATGGTGCGCCAATGGCAGAAACTGTTTTACGGCAGCCGATTTTCCCAGACAAACTTGGAAAAGGGCACAAATTATGAACTTCTCGCGCAGGCGTTCGGCGTGAAAGCATATACAATCAACACCAAAGAGGATATTTACCCCGTACTCAAACAAGTGTTTTCGCAAAACGAACCGGCGCTCATCAACTGCCACATAGACAAGGACTTGAACGTACTCCCGATGGTTCCGGCAGGTGCTTCGGCGGAGGAACCTATGCTGGAAATGTAAGCAGGGCTGCATGATATGCAGCCCCTACAAGAAAAAGAAAGGCGGCTTATATATGGAAAATCAGGAGCAGGAATACATTCTTTCGGTGCTGGCGCAGAACCACCGCGGCGTGCTGCTGCGGATTGCGGGGCTGTTCAGCCGCCGCTGCTACAACATTAAAAGTATTGTGGCGGCGCAGACTGAAGATGAACAATATTCGCAGATGATTATTGTCGTACAGGGCGACGAACGCATTGTACGGCAAGTGGATATGCAGCTGAGCAAGCTGGTGGAAGTAGAACAGGTAACCGTACTGAACAGCGAAGATTCCATCGTGCGCGAGCATTTGCTGCTCAAGGTTCACCGCACGGAACAAAACAGTGTGCAGCTTGTGGAAATCGCCAACGTGTTCCACGCGAACATTCTCAGTGTTACCTCTGAAACCATGATTGTGGAACTGACCGGCGACGCCGCCACACTCAACGCTTTTGTGGAACTGTATAAGCCTTATCATATCGAAAAAATTCTGCGTACCGGCTCCATGGCAATGGAGAAATAAAAATACAAAATCTCTCTGTAGCTAAGGCAATGAATCTCTCTATGACTTTAGCAAGAGTAAAAAAGGTACAAATCTCTCTGTCACTGCGGTGACATCTCCCTTTAACAAGGGAGAAGAGATGCCCCTCAAGTGCATTGAAAAATTAATTACGAAAGCTGGCGTATGTTATGCTAACCCTTGACAAAGTTTATCACGCATCCTATGTATTAAAAGAAGTGATCCGTAAGACCGATTTAATTTACGCGCCGAAAATCAACCCGGAAAGCGAAATTTATTTAAAGACTGAAAATTTGCAGGTAACCGGTTCCTTTAAGGTGCGCGGTGCTCACTATAAAATCTCACAGCTGACCGAAGAAGAAAAGGCCAAGGGCGTTATTGCCTGTTCCGCCGGCAACCACGCGCAGGGCGTGGCGCTCGCCGCAAACAAGAACGGTATCCCGTCCGTTATCTGCATTCCGGACGGCGCACCGATTTCCAAAGTAGAAGCGACCAAAAGCTACGGCGCACAGGTACAGCTTGTCAAGGGCTGCTACGACGACGCATACAGCAAAGCTCGTGAATTGCAGGAGAAAAACGGCTACACCTTTATCCACCCATTTGACGACCCGGATGTCATCGCGGGACAGGGCACGATTGGTCTGGAGCTTTTAAAACAGCTGCCGGATATGGACGCGGTGATTGTACCGGTCGGCGGCGGCGGGTTAATCTCCGGCGTGGCGTTTGCCATTAAATCACTGAATCCGAAATGCAAGGTTTACGGCGTACAGGCATGCGGCGCACCCTCCATGGTAAATTCGCTGGCTCACCATAAAGCGGAAATGCTCGAAAGTGTTTCCACCATTGCGGACGGCATCGCGGTAAAACAGCCGGGCAACCTCACCTATGAGCTGTGCGGGAACTATGTAGATGAGGTGGTCACGGTGACCGACGACGAAATCTCTACGGCGATTCTCACGCTGATTGAACAGCACAAGCTGATTGCCGAGGGCGCCGGTGCGGTTTCGGTCGCCGCCGCCATGTTCAACAAGGTGGATGTGAAGGGCAAAAAGGTCGCCTGCCTGCTTTCGGGCGGCAACATTGACGTTACCATTTTGTCGCGCGTCATCAGCCGTGGTCTGCTCAAAGCCGGACGCTCCGCCGATCTTACCATTGAACTGCCGGATAAGCCCGGTCAGCTCCGCGATGTTTCCGCTATTGTGGCAGAGCTCGGCGGCAATGTGGTTGCGGTTCACCATGACCGCTCCGGCGTGGATACCGACATCAACGCCTGCTATCTGCGCTTGGTAATGGAAACGAAGGATTCCGCGCACATTGCCCAAATTGAACAGGCCATCACCCAAGCGGGGTACAAGATTGTTAAGCGATAATAATCGGCAGGGTATCGGAATCCGGATACTGTGCATTTCCCCTATTCACGAGAATTTCCTTGACAAAGCGCTGACAATTGTTTATAGTTAATTTAACTTCAAGTTTAGGAAGGTAACACAATGAATTTGAGTGCAGCAAAAGCTTTTGTCGCAAAACGATTTATAAGCTTTAGCTATCCCCGCTATTTTATGGCGTGGGATTTTTACGCATGCAATCAAATAAACTGTGACGCTTCCTGTTCAAATTAGAGCCATATTCTACTCATATATGGGGACAATCGATAACGGAGCTAGCAGTAGCTCCGTTTTTTTGTACCCAAATTTCAATTTTGGAGGATTTTTTATGATTATCGTGTTAAAACCGGATTGCACACAGGAACAGTTACAGCGTTTCACCGATTCCTTAACAAACAACTATGACGTAAAGGTCAACACATGGGTCGGCACACAAAGCACCGTGCTTGGCCTGATTGGTGACACTTCAGCCATTGACATTGACTACATTGCGGCGCAGGAGTTTGTGGAAAGTGTAAAGCGCGTACAGGAGCCGTACAAAAAAGCAAACCGCAAATTTCACCCCGACAACACCGTTATCACCCTGCCGAACGGGCAGACCATCGGCGGAGGCGGTCTTGCTGTGATGGCAGGTCCCTGCTCGGTTGAGGGCGAAGAGCAAATCTGTGAAATCGCGGAGCGCGTAAAGGCGGCAGGCGCACAATTTTTGCGCGGCGGCGCGTTCAAACCCAGAACATCCCCTTACGCGTTTCAGGGCTTGCGTGCGGAGGGCTTGGAGCTGCTCACAAAAGCAAAGCAGAAAACCGGTCTTCCAATTGTAACCGAAATCATGCGCATTTCGCAGTTGGAACTGTTCGACGACGTGGACATCATTCAGGTTGGCGCGCGGAATATGCAGAATTTTGAACTGCTCAAGGAGCTTGGGAAAATCAACAAGCCGATTTTATTGAAGCGCGGACTTTCCAGCACGATTGAAGAACTGCTGATGAGCGCCGAATACATTATGGCGGGCGGCAACGAACAGGTTATCCTTTGCGAGCGCGGCATCCGCACCTATGAAACCTTTACGCGCAATACGCTGGATATTTCCGCTGTTCCGATTCTGAAAAAGCTCTCCCATCTGCCCGTTATCGTAGACCCAAGTCATGCTTCCGGCATTGCGTGGCTGGTGGAGCCGCTTGCGCTTGCCGCCGTTGCCGCCGGTGCGGACGGACTGATTATTGAGGTACACAACGACCCAAGTCATGCGCTTTCGGATGGTGCGCAGTCGCTTACCCCCAATCAGTTTGACAAGGTGGCGGAGCACGTATTCAACGCCGCCCGCGCATTTGGAAGGAAAATAGATTAATGCTATATTTTCGCAAGTTTTTATTGTATAATAGAGATTATACTTAAACTTGCGGGAGGACGGATATGGACAACAAAATCGTAATCGTCGGTTTGGGGCTGATCGGCGGTTCGCTTGCAAAGGCATTTCAAGAATTTACGGAATGCACAGTCGCCGGAATCGACACAAACGTCCAAGTACTGGAGGCCGCCCTGAAAAGCGGCGCGATTGACAAAATCGGTACGGACGACGACATACGCAATGCCGATATTTTATATCTGTGCACCTACCCACAGGCGGCTATCGACTTTGTTACGGCACACACCGGATTGATCGGTGAGCGCTGTATCGTAACCGACACCTGCGGCATTAAAGCCGCCATCTGCCCAAGGTTGGCCGCGCTTTCGAACGAACACCATTTTGTATTCGTGGGCGGTCACCCGATGGCGGGAAAAGAAAAAAACGGATTCGAAGCAAGCGAAGCCGCCCTGTTTGACGGTGCAAGCTACCTGCTTATTCCGTGCGGCGCGCCGGACTGGGCGGTGGATACGATGAAAGCGATTGCCGTTTCGCTCGGATTTGGCGGCACGGTAATTACCACACCGGAGCACCACGATACCATGATTGCCTATACCTCCCAACTGCCCCATGTGCTCGCCTGTGCTTATGTGATGAGCCCCTGCTGTCCACAGCACAACGGCTTTTCTGCGGGAAGCTACCGCGACGTTTCGCGTGTGGCGCGCATCAATGAACAGCTTTGGAGCGAACTTTTCCTGGACAACCGCACTGCGCTGGTAACAGAACTGAACACGTTAATCGGCAACATTACCCATATTAAAAACGCGGTGGAACAAAATGACCGTGATACCTTAACGGAACTGCTGAAGCAGGGACGCGAAGTCAAGGAAAGGCTTGGGGAATAAGGAAGTAATACTTTTACTTATCTGGTCAATATTTCTGGAGTTACAGGAAAGGACAATTATATCATGGAAATTACCGTTCATACATCGGACAGCTACCGAATTAAAGTGGAACGAGGCTTAATCGATCGCGTGGGCGAATGCGCCTCTGAAATATACAAGCCCTGCAAGGTGCTGATTGTAACAGACAGTCATGTTTCCCCGCTTTATGTACAGCGCGTTGCCGATTCTCTTCGGGAATACGGTTATGAGCCCGGCGGATTCACCTTTCCGGCGGGCGAACCCTCGAAACAATTGGAAACCATTCAGAACATCTACTTATGCCTTGCAGAACACGGCTATACACGCAGCGACTTTATCGTTGCGCTTGGCGGCGGCGTTACCGGCGACATGGCTGGCTTTGCTGCGGCGACCTATCTGCGCGGCATTGGGTACATACAAGTGCCGACCTCGCTGTTGGCGCAAATCGACTCCAGTGTGGGCGGAAAAACCGCTGTTGACCTTCCGCAGGGGAAAAATTTGGTGGGCGCGTTCTGGCAGCCGCGCATGGTGCTCATCGACCCTAATACACTTGATACCCTTTCCCCCTACTATTTTGCGGACGGTATGGCGGAAGCAATTAAATACGGCTGTATTATGAGCCGCTCGCTGTTTGACATGATTAAGAGTGGAGATATGCAAAAGCCCGAGAATCTTGACTCTATGATTTGCCAGTGTATCGACATTAAGCGCAAGCTGGTGGAAAAAGATGAATTTGATACCTGTGAACGTATGCTGCTGAATTTCGGGCATACCTTCGGACACGCACTGGAAAAGCTGTACGGTTTTAACAAGCTTTCTCACGGGCAGGCGGTGGGTATCGGCATGGTACTGGTTACCCACGCAAGCGAAAAAGCGGGAGCAACCAAAAAAGGTACGGCAAAAGAAATTGAAAAAGTTCTGAAAAAATATACACTTCCGGTCAATGATGAAATGCCGATTGAAAAAATTGTAGAAGCAACCGCAATGGACAAAAAAGGCAGCGGCAAAAATATTAAACTGGTTCTACTCGGTGAAATTGGGAAGGCTTCGCTGTTTGAAATGGAGCGCACCGACCTGCTGGACTTTGCAAAAGGCAGTTTAGAGTAATAAATTTGAAAAGAGCAAGCAATAAAATGCTGCTTCATGAGCGCAGAAAGGATGGACAACCATGCGTGATGTAAAAATCACCCCCGCACGTCTTCACGGTTCGGTTACCGTTCCCCCGTCAAAAAGCGCGGCTCACCGTGCCATCCTTTGTGCCGCACTGGCAAACGGCGTGAGCGAGATACACAATATCTCTTTGTCAGACGACATGTGCGCGACAATCGGTGCCATACAGGCCATGGGTGCAAGAGTACATTACGAAAAGCAAATACTGAAAATTGACACTACCGGCAGTTGGACGGAATCCGCGCGAATTGACTGCGGAGAATCCGGTTCCACACTGCGTTTTTTTATACCCATTGCCGCCGCGCTCGGCATGAATGCGGAATTTACCGGGCGCGGCAGACTGCCGCAGCGTCCCATCGGCGTTTATTTGGACTGTCTGCCCCCGCACGGCATCGTCTGCCAAACGGAGGGCGGACTTCCTTTACGGATAAGCGGACAGCTTACTCCCGGCAGGTTTGTACTGCCCGGGAATATCAGTTCTCAGTTTATAACCGGCTTACTGCTTGCTCTGCCGTTGCTGAACGGCGACAGCGAACTGCTGCTCTCTTCCCCGCTGGAATCGGCCGCCTACGTCGATATGACAATTGCCATCCAACGTGAATTTGGCATTCAAATTGAGCCAACCAAAAACGGATGGAGCATTCGCGGCAGACAAAGCTATCATCCCCGAACCTATACGGTGGAGGGAGACTGGTCGCAAGCGGCATTTTTTCTGGCTGCGGGCGCGTTGGGCGGCGAGCTTTCCATTCAGGGATTGAACCGGAACTCCACACAGGGCGACAAAGCCGCCGAAGCGCTTTTTGCGCAATTCGGTGCGGATATTGCGTGGCGGGGGGATATTCTGACCGTAAAAAGCAAGTCGCTTTGCGGAATGGAAATCGACGCGGCACAGATACCCGACTTAGTTCCCATCTTGGCGGCAACCGCCGCGCTTTGTGAGGGAAACACCCGAATTTATCACGCGGAACGGCTGCGAATTAAGGAAAGCGACCGCCTTGCCGCGATGACGGACGGTTTGACGAAGCTCGGTGCAAACATTCAACAAACGCCGGACGGTTTGTTAATAACCGGTGTGCCCCGCCTGCATGCGGATTGTGTACAGGGGTACAACGACCACCGCATCGTCATGGCGCTGGCAATCGCCGCGCTGAACGCGGACGGTGAAGTGCAAATCAGTGATGCGCAGAGCATCCAAAAATCGTACCCGCAGTTTTTTGAGGACTACAACAGGCTGGGAGGAAACGCAGATGTCGTCAACTTGGGGTGAACAGATAAGAATCAGTATTTTCGGTGAGAGCCACGGTGAAGCCATCGGCGTTACGCTGGACGGTTTGCCCGCAGGCGAAGAAATCAATCTGGACTCGGTTGCCGTACAGATGAGCCGCCGTGCTCCGGGCAAGGACAGCGCCAGTACGCCGCGCAAGGAAAGTGATCTTCCGCAGATTCTTTCCGGCTTTTTAAATGGGCGCACCACCGGCGCTCCGCTTTGTGCCATGATACAAAACACCAACACCCGCTCCGGGGACTATGCCAATCTAAGCGTACTGCTCCGCCCCGGTCACGCGGATTACACCGGCTTTGTACGCTACGGCGGTTATAACGATATTCGCGGCGGCGGGCATTTTTCCGGCAGGCTGACCGCTCCCCTTGTGTTTGCGGGTGCGGTATGCAGACAGATTCTTTTGCGGCGCGGTATTCACATCGGTGCGCATGTTTCCGCGATTGCGGGCGTACACGATACGCCTTTCGACGCGGTTGCGGTATCGGGCGAACAGTTGGACGCATTGGCTTGCGTTTATTTTCCGCTTATCGACCGCAGCAAAGAACCGGAAATGCGGGATAAAATCGAAGCGGCTCGTATGTCGCTGGACAGCGTGGGCGGTATTGTAGAATGCGCCGTTACCGGTATGCCAGCGGGCATTGGCAGCCCTATGTTCGGCGGAGTGGAAAATGTGCTTTCGTCCATTCTGTTCGGCGTTCCGGCTGTAAAGGGTGTGGAATTCGGGGCAGGCTTTGCTGCTGCGGAACTGCGCGGCAGTGAAAATAACGACCCGTTTTATTATGAAGGCGATACGGTAAAAACCGCAACCAACAACTGCGGCGGCATTTTAGGCGGCATTACCAACGGTATGCCAATCGTATTCCGGGCGGCGGTAAAGCCGACACCATCCATTGCACGTGAACAGAATACGGTAGATTTGACGGCAAAGACAAACGCCAAATTAAGCGTGCATGGCCGACACGACCCCTGCATTGTACCGCGCGCTGTTCCCGTCATTGAAGCCGCGGCGGCAATTGCGTTATTAGACATGCTCAGCAACGCAAAATATTAGGAACATAAAAGCAGGTATAGTCGGCACCGGCCAATATATCCAGATGAATTCGCCGAACGAACGCCACAGCACCTTTTGGAGGTAACACATGACACTGGAAGAAATACGAAAACAAATCGATCAAATAGACAGCCAGCTTTTGCCGCTGTTCATCGCGCGCATGCATTGTGCGGAACAGGTTGCGCAAATAAAGGCGGAACAGCATCTGCCGGTACTGAACGCCGGACGTGAGGAAGAAATTCTGGAAAGCATCTCGGAAAAAGCGGAAGGCTTTGGCGGCGAAGCAAAAGTGCTGTATTCCACGATTATGGGTATCAGCCGCGCCTTGCAGAATAAGATGCTGGGAAGCGGCGGAGAAATCCGTAATCTGGTCAATCAAGCACCGTTTGCGTGCAAAACAACAGGAAAGCAGATTGCCTGCCCCGGTGTGCCGGGTGCGTTTTCGCACGAAGCCGCACAGGAGTTGTTTCCAAATTGCGATATGCGGTTTTACACCACATTTCATGACGTATTTAAAGCAATTGAAAACGATGAAGCCGATTTCGGGCTGGTTCCGGTTGAAAACTCTTCCGCCGGTTCCGTCAGTGAAGTGTACGATTACATTTTAAACTATCGCTTTTATATTGTAGGAGCCGCCACCCTGCATGTACATCATTGCCTTGCAGTGGCACCGGGCACTCGTTTGGAAGATATTCGTTCGGTTTATTCCCACCCGCAGGCCTTGGCGCAATGCTCCGACTATATATCCTCAAAAGGCTTTCAGGCACAGGAATATTCCAACACAGCTTCAGCGGCAAAAATGATTGCCGGGAAAGCGGACCGCAGCATAGCCGCGATTTGTTCCGTCGTGGCGGCAAACGAATACGGATTACAAATTATAAGCGAAGATATTCAGAACAGCAGCACCAACTGCACGCGCTTTATCGCCATCAGCCGTGAGCTGTTTATTCCGAACGACGCGCAGAAAATCAGCCTGTGCTTTTCGCTGCCGCACACCACCGGCTCCCTTTACAGCGTGCTTGCGCGGTTTGCCATGAGCGGACTGAACCTGACAAAAATCGAGTCACGCCCCATCGCGAGCAAAAATATTGCCGGAAAAAATTTTGAATATGATTTTTATCTGGACTTTACCGGCAATGTTCGGGACCCAAAAACACTTGATCTGCTCTGCGCGCTTTACAGCGAGTTGCCGCGCTTCTCCTTCTTGGGCAACTATAGGGAGCAGGACGAATAAATAAATACGGACATCGAATAAAAGGGTTCTTCTGTACTGGCTACTGCCGCAGAAGAACCCTTTCTTTGTGAAATTTTGAACAAATTTTCCAACCGATAGCATATATGAATGCTGTTGGACACTATATATTACCATTCCCTATTCTAATCTCCATCGCAATCACCTGAACAAGACAGATTCATACAGTTTTTGAAAGGGTGACAACATGAAGAAAACAACAATTTTTATGGTGCTGTTCGGCGTTTTTTCCCTGTGTCTGCTGGCATTCAGCAGCGAAAGCTCGGAATACCCGAGGCACCGCTGTTCTTCCATTCGTGAAGTATCCGCCCGAATCGGTTTTCCCATTGCGGTGCCGGATTTTTTGAGCGACTTGGACGGCAGGCAATACCGTATCAAGTACTATGCAACGGCAGTGCCGTCTGAAAAAAGCATTATAAGAACCGGATATTCCATCCTTGTCAAATATATTGGCTCCGAACAAAAAACATTCCGGCAAATGGAATTCCGAGGAATTGATTTGTCAAAATCCGGCACTTCCAGTGAAGATTTGACCGCGGAAAGCGATACCTGTACGATTCCGGTCACTACAATTTTGAATTGCGGAAAAGAGTTGACTTACTCCGCATATAATTTAATTTCTTACGCGTCCCAACACGAAAGTCCTTATTTCCAAACCTTTTATGTGTACTGTATGAGCGGAAACATTCGGTATTCCATTACCTTTTCCGATTTTGCTTTGCCGACCGACAAACACACAGCAGAAATCTGTTTGGAGCAGGCAAAGACATACTTTCGCCAATATCTGTAAGCACAGCAAAGGCCCGGATTGACTCTGTTTCAATCCGGGCCTTTATTCTCATTTAAGCTATTTCAAAGTTGCCGCCAGCGCTACCCAGCCTTTTTCGGTTTTACGGTCAATGATGTGAAATTTCTTCTCCACCACATCCAGCACATCCTGTTCACGCGTATCAATGATACCGCTCATGATGTAAACCGTATCACGGTGCATATAGCGTTCCACGTCACTTGTGAGCATGATGATGACATCCGCAACAATATTGGCGACGACAATATGGAACGGGCCGCTCACCTTCTCGGTGAGGTTGCCGCAAATCCCGGTGAATTTATCTTCCACATGGTTGATTTTTGCGTTCTCCACGGCGGTTTTTACCGCCAGCTCGTCAATATCCACGCCTACCGCGGACTGCGCGCCAAGCAGAAGTGCCGCCACAGACAGGATTCCGCTGCCGCAGCCGATATCCAGCACTTCCATGCCGGGCTTAACATACTGTTCCAAAAGCTCCATGCAAAGGCGGGTGGTCTCATGCGTACCGGTACCGAACGCAAGTCCCGGCTCCAGATGGAGTACCTTCCGGTCGCCCGCTTCATATTCGTTCTCCCAGGTTGGGCGGATAAGCAATTGTTTGCCGACCTTAATCGGCTTAAAATATTTTTTCCAGTTGTTGATCCAATCTTCCATGACACATGGCGCAGTAGTAATTTCGTACCGGATACCCTCGGCGTGATAGCGCTCGCTTAAAAACGCGATTGCCTCGGCGGGGCTTTCCTCGGGACTGATGTAAACGTGCACCAACGCTTTGGTGCGATCCTTTTTGAGCAGTTCCTCGTCAATCAGGTCAATGTGGGCAATCTCCCACGCCTCCTGCTCCAAATGGGAATAATCTTCAATATAAATGCCGTAGGGCACCACCATTTGAGCAATGTCGCCCGCCTTGTCCACGTCTGCCGCGTCAACGGTGATTGCTACTTCCATCCAGTCCATAGTACCTCCAAATTATAAAGTATGTATCTTATTTCAACCAGTAAGCACTGCCGTCGCTTTTGCGCTCCATGTAGCCGAGTTCAATCAAATTGCGGCGCAAGGTGGAATAATCCTCCGGATAAATCGGCTTTAAAATGCCGTTGACTTCCATTTCGGTATAGGTCTTTCCCTTTTCAAACTGGGAAGCGATTTTCTTGATAACGACTTCTTTTTTCTTCGCTTTGGATGTGAGCACCTTTAATTTCAAAGGTTCCAGCGAGCTAAACATGCTCTTGATTATTTTTTCTTCCTCTTCCGGTGTAATATCCAGTGTTTCCAATTTTATGGCCTCCAATTATGAATTTCCTGTAATAACGTAACTGACTGAATAAAATTGTACAAGCGTTATTCTGAAAAGTCAAGTGTGTATACATGAAGCCGGATTCTTCGCATCCCCTTCCCTTATTGGACAAGTTATGGTATGATTGATCCATCAAAATAGTAACGTAATCTATAAATTTTGAAAAGAATATGGAATGAAAAATCTTTATGAAAGCACATATCACAGACTTTTTGCTTGAATTTATTCTATATTTTGAATCAAAATAAGAATGCATCATAAGAGAAGGGACGGAGTTTTCATGCAATCTTTTATCGAATTATACAATCGGCTGACGAAAGCCGCGATTGCAAACAAAACCGAAGAGGAACTGAAAGAAATACACAAGCTTGATTTTGACACCCATCAATTAGACTGTCTGCTTCATCCCGAACAGTTTGCCCCGGTTTGGAATATTGGAAATTGTGACTGTTCCACCGAAGAACAGGCCGCCTGTGCCGGAAGGTGCTTATTTGACGCCATCAGCCGGGACGAAAGCGGAAAGGTAACCATAAACAAAGATCTGTGCGTCGGGTGCAACGCCTGCGTGGAAGCCTGTAAAGCAAAAAAGCTGGTGGACAGCAAAGATATTCTGCCTACACTGGAAGACATACACAGCGGGAAAGGCCCGGTTTACGCCATGATTGCGCCCGCCTTTATCAGTCAGTTCAGCGACAAGGTCACGCCGGGCAAGCTGCGCAGCGCTTTTAAGCAGCTGGGGTTTGCCGGCATGGTTGAGGTTGCGCTTTTCGCGGATATTCTCACGCTGAAAGAAGCGTTGGAATTTGACCGAACCATTCAGCATGAGAATGACTTTTTGCTGACAAGCTGCTGCTGCCCTATGTGGATTGCTATGATACGCCGCGTGTACCATCAATTCATGCCCCATGTGCCGGCCGCGGTTTCCCCCATGGTTGCCTGCGGGCGTTCCATCAAGCTGCTGGAGCCAAACGCCATTACCGTTTTTATCGGCCCGTGCATCGCAAAAAAAGCAGAAGCACGTGAACCGGACATTGCAGATTCAACCGACCATGTTCTCACTTTTCAGGAAATTCGGGATATTTTTGATTTTGCCGGAATTGACCCCTCTGAGCTGGAGGACGACGCACGTGAGCATTCCTCCAGAGCGGGCAGAATTTACGCCCGAACCGGCGGCGTGAGCGAAGCGGTGGAAAGCACGGTAAAACGGCTGAATCCAAACCGTCCGATTGCGGTTCGCACCCAACAGGCAAACGGAATTCCTGCCTGCAAAGAAATGCTGAACGCCCTGAAAGAGGGCAACATTACCGCCAATTTTTTGGAGGGTATGGGCTGTGTCGGCGGTTGTGTCGGCGGACCGAAGGCAATTTTAAACCGTGAAGAAGGCAGAGTGAACGTGAATGCATACGGCGGACAAGCAGCTTACGAAACACCGATTGACAACCCGTATGTGATTGAACTGCTGCACCGTCTCGGTTTGGACACCGTAGAGAGCCTGCTGGAAAAAAGCGACATTTTCACACGGCAATTTTAAACTCTTTACAGACCTTATACGAAATTCTTTAATATAAAAAGCAGGAATACCCGCCGCGGTATTCCTGCTTTTTTATGTTTGAAAACGAATCCTATAATATCAATGCCTTGGGTGAGCGCGTACTGCCAAAACTGCCTGAATCATTGCGGCAATTACCTGTGCGTTGAGCTGCGGGCTTAAATCCGGCGTAGGCTGTCCTTCCACCAGAACCATGTACTTGGGCGGAAGCTTATTGAGCGACATAGCGACAATATCTTTTTTGCACCGGTCACATTTGCAGCACTGCATACGCGAAAGCACCGAATCCAGCTTTTCCAGAACAACACTTTCCATAGTGTTCACCAGTATGGTGGCCTGTGTATCCATAAACGGCACACCGACCTCGCGGCGCACGATCGTTTTATGCTGGTTCAGCGGTTCTTCCGCCATGGTACGTGCCGTTGTCTGTACATACGAGGTGGAAGGCTCTTCCGGCTTCGCGTCCTGTGAAGCTGTTTTAGCCGTCTTGGGGCTGGACGGCATAAGCTTTTTATACATCAGCTCTTTATCGATTTCCTTTTTTGTCCTTGCCACAGCTGACTATACCCCCTTTTTCAAAAGTTCATTCACAAACTGCAAATAATCCTTTGCGCTGTTGTTCTTGGGCGCATAATCCAAAATATTCTGTTGGACGGATTGAGCTTCGCTGATGGTAACGCTGTTGCGAATGTAGCTGTCAAAAAGCTTAATATTCAAATCCTGCGCAATGAGTTCGGCTGTTCCGCGAATTTCACGGCTTAAAAGTGTGCGCGGATTAAATTTCGTCAAAAGGATTCCGGCAATTGTCAGGTTCGGATTGCAGTACTTTTTTACACGCTCCACCGTTTCGTAAAGCTGCGCGATACCCTGCAAACTGAAAATATCGGAAAGCATCGGTACAATAATCGTATCCGAAGCTGTAAACGCATTGATGGTAAGGATGCCGAGCGCTGGCGGTGTGTCGAAAAGAATATAATCATAGTTATCCAGAATCGGTTTAACGGCCTCTTTCAGCAAAAATTCACGGCCTGTATTGGTAAATTCCAATTCGATACCGCTGAGCAGGATACTTGAAATAATCACATCCGCTGTCTCCGCTTTTTGAATGGCAAACTGAATTTTTGTATCGCCTTTCAACACATCGTAAATCGAAGCGCTGGTTTCCGTATCCGCACCGACACTGAACCCCAGATTGCCCTGCGGATCCAAATCGATAATCAGCACGCGAAAGCCTTTTCTCTTCAGCCCCGCCGCCAAATTACAGGTAGTGGTCGTTTTGCCGACACCGCCTTTTTGATTGGAAACCGAAATCACTTTTCCCATTCTCATGACCATCCTTTCGCTGTTCGCTCTTTTCCCAAAGGCCGCCGCAAAAATTATAACAGACCAATTATACATTTTTTTAAGGGATTTGACAATGTTTTTGCTTTTGGTTCTTAAAGATACATCGAGTCGGAAATGCCGTAAAGATAAAATTTTGGTCAAATCCCAAATACCGAATTATTTAGCAGGCATTATAGAAAAAGTAAAAACACAATCTATATAATTTTTTCACCGCTGTGTTTATATATTCTGATTCCACGCATAATAAGCAAATCGTGGCAGATATTAACTTTGAGACAGAGAAACTGCAGGAAAAAGGATGGTTTGTATGGACAAGAATAACACAGAAAAAGCCGAAAACGAATCCGGTAAACAGAATCCTTTATCCACAAAGATAAAGGAAAACATTCAGTTACTCAAAGATACCTTCAAAGATTGCGGAACCCTTGTAACCCGTGATATTGAAAATCAAATAGATTCGTCTGTCAGTTTTTGCATCGTCTATTCCGACGGAATGGTCGACAACAAGCTGATGAACCAGGATATTATCCGCCCCCTTCTGCATTTCCGGTTTAACCGAAAATCCGGTGATTTGGTTGACATAATTGCAAAACAGGTAACATTATCCGACAGCGTTGAACGGACTTCCGATATGGAAAAGATTGAGCAGGCAATTATTTACGGTGACTGCGTGCTGCTCATAGACGGCTATGCGGAAGTTCTTCTTTTAAATACAAAAGGCTGGAATGTCCGATCGATCGCCGAGCCGGAAGACGAACGCGTACTTAGAGGCCCGCGCGAAGGCTTTACAGAAGCAATTATGGTAAACTTGTCCATGCTGCGCCGAAAGCTGCGAACCCCTGATTTAAAGATGGAATACCAGACTTTCGGTACACGGTCTAAAACAAAAGCCTGCATTTGCTATTTAGGAGGCCTGGTAAATCAGGATGTACTGACGGAACTGAAAAAGCGGCTGAAAAAGTTTTCCATTGACGGTACGCTGGATGTCAACTATATTTCGGAAATGATTCGGGATGCACCGGCTTCTCCGGTAAAAACGATTGGGAGCACCGAACGGCCGGATGTGGTCGCGGCAAAACTTTTGGAAGGCAGAGTGGCGCTGTTTTTAGATGGTACCCCTGTCGTTCTGACGATGCCGATGTTTTTCGTTGAAAACTTTCAAAGTGACGACGATTACTACCTGAGTTACTACTTTGCGTCCATCGGTCGTATTCTGCGGTTTATTGCGTTCTTTATCTCAACCAGTCTGCCGGCAATTTATGTGGCTTTGGTGACATTTCATCAGGAAATGCTGCCTACCCCGCTTCTCGTAAGTATCTCAATGGCACGGCAGGGCGTCCCGTTTCCGACCGTTGTAGAAGCAGTCCTTATGATGGCAGTTTTTGAAGTCCTCAGAGAATCCGGTTCCCGAATGCCCTCCATGATGGGTCAGGCACTAAGTATCGTTGGCTCGCTGGTCATGGGGCAGGCCGCTGTGGAAGCGAGAATCGTAAGCGCCCCCATTATCATCATAGCGGCGGCATCCGGTATATCCGGACTGATGATTTCCAAACTGAAAGGCCCTATTATTCTGCTGCGTTTTATCTTCTTGATGAGCGCCGGCGTACTCGGGTTATACGGTTATATGTTTGCTGTTCTCGCCATGCTCATTCACCTTTACAATTTGAATTCATTCGGGATTCCGCTTATGAGTGACGCTACCGCCGCTGGCTTTCAGGATAATAAAGACCTTTATATTAGAGCGCCGTGGTGGTATATGAAAAAGCGCCCGAAATATCTGACGGACAACAAAACAAGACTTACGACAAAGGATGACTCCTGATGAAAAAGATAAAAGCTATCTGTCTTTCCATGCTGGTTCTTTCCATGCTGTTTTTAACCGGATGCTGGAACTACCGCGAAGTGGACACATTAGGCATTGTTGCCGGTGTGGCAATTGACAAAGGCGAACAAGGCTTAAAATATCATGTCACATTTGAAGTGCTGGATCTGTCCGGGGGGTCAAAAAGTCCCGCAAAACCAAAGCTGATTGAAACCGAGGGTGATACGGTCTTTGACGCGGTTCGAAATGCCATCAAGTCCTCGGAAAAAAAGCTTTTTTTCAGTGACTGCAAAGTAGTCATCCTCAGCAGTGATTTGGCAGCAGAAGGAATCCAGCCGGTTTTGGACTGGTTTGCCCGTGATACGGAACCTAGACTCACTCTAAATCTTATGGTATCCAACGAAAAAACAGCAGAAGCTATTTTAGACAAAGAAAATTCAGGAGAAGATATTGCATCCTTTAAAATTGCAGATATGATTGATCACGATATTTCCTTCTTAGCGAAAAGCCCTAAGGTGGAATTGTATCAGGCATACAACAAACTGGAAGGAAAGGGAGTATCCTTAGTTCTGCCTTCCATTAAAATTGATAAGAAAAAAACCGGTTCTTTTCTTGACCTTTCCGGTACTTCTGTATTTAAAAAAGACAAGTTAATTGGTTTTCTGGACAACGATGACTCGAAATTCTTTTTATTCGCAACAGGTAAGGTAAAAGGCGGGCTATTTTTGACGAAGGTGGATTCTGCCGATACCAATATCAGCCTTGAAATTTCGGGAAGTGAAACCAAAATAACCCCAGTCATGTCGAATGGTCAACTTTCTATGAAAATTGACATAAAGGTAAAAGCAGCCATGGGAGAAGACAATACCGGCGGCGGTAAACTGACCAAAGACGCAATTGAGGTTATTCAAAAAAGTGCTGAAAAGCAGTTAACGGAAGGTGTATCCGGTATTATTCAGCGCGTACAAAAGCAATATGACAGTGATATTTTTGGATTCGGTACGCTCGTTTACCAAACAGACCCGGTCTTTTGGCAAAAGGTAGAACCGGAATGGGATAAAATCTTCGCTTCATTAAAATGTGACGTAACCGCAAAGGTTGAAATTGAAAATACGGCCACAGCTAAAATAAAAGAAAAAGGCAGTGAGTAAACCAAGTGGAATACATTTTAATTTGTCTGCTGTTGTATGGAATCCTTATCGTAGCAGACATTATTCCATCCATTAAAAAGAAAGATAAAAAAACACTTTATGTCTCGATTCCTATCTATGCAATCACTCTTGTTTTGAATATTCTGATTGGTCTGGGGGTTCAACTGCCCAGCCCGAATAAAGCAATTGAAAGTTTTCTCACATCTATCTTTCAAATAAAATGAGGGATATGAATTGACGGATAAAAAAATTACCGGTGGACAAGTTCAAGTTATGATTGCCATGTTTCTGTTTGGCAGCTCGTTCGTCATGAGTTCATCCTCTAAATCAAATCAGGACATCTGGGTTACCTTTTTGTTAGGCGGGCTCATGATGCTTCCTATGATTTTTATCTACTGCTCATTGATAAAAAGGTATCCGAATAAGAATCTGTTTGATATCATACTTTTACTATTTGGAAAAATAGCAGGAAAAATTATTTGTATTCTCTATATTTGGTATGCCGTTCATATAGGCAGTATGGTGCTGCGGACATTCACAGAATTTATTCATATTATGAACATGCCAGAAACCCCGCAGATCGCTATTGCGGCCTCTATCTGTCTGCTTTCTGTTTTCGCGGTAGTCAGTGGACCGGAAAATATGGGGAGAATCGCAAAAATCACTTTTCCGGTAATGGCCGGTTTTATTGTATTTACCGTTCTCATATCAGTCAAAGATATGGATTTTAATAATATAAAACCAGTGCTGTCTACCGATTTTGGTCCTCTTTTACAGGGTTCATTTACCGTATTCTCCCTTCCGTTCGGTGAGATAATCGCATTCTTAACTTTATTTCCAAGTGTCAAGTCGAAGAACAATCCTAAAAAAATCTTTATTACGGGTTTGATTCTCGCAATTATTCTTCTACTTTTGGCACACCTTAGAAATTTATTAGTTTTAGGTCTTCCTTCTGTCCAAATGTATTATTTTGCCTCTTATCAATCCGTCAGTATTATTTCCGTTGGGGAGTTTTTTACCCGAATGGAAGTACTGATCGGCATAAATGTTCTGCTTGGCGGATTTATAAAAATTTTCGTATTCCTTTTTACAGCATCCGTTGGCCTTGCGACAACATGCAATATAAAAGACTACAAAAAGGCAGTAGTACCCTGCATGTTGATCATTAACCTGCTTTCCAGAATTGACTTTCAAAATACGATTGAAGTTGTAGAGTGGATTGTTTATCATCCCATTTATGTACTCACCTTCCAGGTGATACTGCCTGTTGTTATGCTCATTATAGCCTTAATAAAGACACGAAAGATGAAGCCGGCTGAGGTTCAGGCGGAACTTGAAAACATTGGGACTTTGGAATAGAAGAGGTGAAATCGCTTGAACAGCAGACAGATAACAAGTAGGCAGATGCTGGCGCTGATCGTCCTGTTTTTACATGGGAGCGCATCACTTGTCTCGGTGACTTCAAAAGCAAAACAGGACACCTGGTTTACTATTCTGCTGGCCGGCATGATGGCTGTGCCTATGGTCCTGCTATATTCCGCAATTGTCCGAAAGTATCCGCAGAAAAATTTATTTGAAATTATCAACGAAGTATTTGGAAAAATAATCGGCAAAGTAGTCTGTACCCTGTATATTTGGTACGCCATCCATTTGGGCAGTATGAATTTACGAATGTTTACGGAATATATGCAGCTGTTAACCTTGGGTGAAACACCGCAGATCGTGATTTCACTTTTTATGATTCTGCTTTGCATGTTGTCTGTAGCATGTGGAATCGAAAACATGGGAAGAGTAGCTAAAATTTCTTTTGTTACAGTCGTGGCTTTTATTATCACGACTTCCGTTGTTTCATTCAAAGATATGAATTTCAGCAATATCAAGCCCATGTTTTCTACTGATGCAGCAACAATAATCGGCAGTTCTTTTCCGACGTTGATGCTTCCTTTTGGGGAACTGGTCCTGATAATGGCATTATTTCCATTCGTAAAGCCTACAGGCAATCCGACAAAAATATATGTAAAATCGATTCTGATATCCACAGCGTTACTGGTGACCCTTAGTATTCGTAATCTGCTTGTTTTAGGCCTGCCTTCCACCAAAATGTTTTATTTGGCTTCCTATCAAGTGGTAAGCGTCATGTCAATCGGCGATTTTTTCACCAGAATGGAAGTTTTTGTCGGCGCGATTGTGTTACTCTCCTGTTTTACTAAAATTTGTGTCTGCCTTCTGGTTTCTTCAATCGGCCTTGCTAATATATGCAATATTCCGAAAAACAAGCAAATGAATGCGCCATGCGGTTTGATTATGGTAACACTTTCCTCTGTTCTATTTTCAAGAACAGAGGAAATGATCAAATGGGTGGATATGTATATGGTTTATGCCATTCCCTTTGAACTAATCCTTCCGATTATTTTATGGATAGTAATCAAACTGAAACCGAAAAAAGGGAAAAGCACCGTTCTATCCGACCCTGAGAAGATAGGCAGCTTGGAATAATATAGGGAACAAGAAATGAAGGGAAGTAAATGAACCGCAGGCAAATAACAAGCTGGCAAATGCAGGCTATTCTTATGATGTTTTTGATGGGCAGCTCCTATGTTATAGGGGATGTTTCCAAAACAAAGCAGGATACCTGGATTACGTTTATACTGGGAGCAATCTTTGAAATCCCTATGATTTTTATCTACTGCGCAATCCTTCAAAAATATCCGGATAAAAATTTCTTTGAAATTACTGAAATTTTACTTGGTAAAACAGCCGGGAAAATTATCTGCGGTTTATATGCTTGGTATGCGGTTCATTTGTGCAGTATGGTCGCGCGAACATTCACGGAATTTATTCATATTTTAAATATGCCGGAAACGCCCATAATCGCAATCCTCATTTCTATGCTTTTAATTTCAATATGGGGTGTGAAAAGCGGGCCGGAGAACATGGGAAGAATTGCAAAATTCACTTTCCCGATACTTTCAACCTTCGTTATTTTTACCTTCCTAATCGGAATAAAAGATATGGACTTTAAAGTATTAACCCCGATGTTCAGCACCGATCTGAAAACCATTCTTGCCGGTTCTTACACTACCTTTGCTACGCCTTATTCAGAGCTAATTGTTTGCCTACCGCTATTTTTTTACCTGAAACCTCAAAGCAATCCAAAAAAAATTTATTTGAATGGTCTGGCATTGTCCGTTGCAGTTTTGCTGATTGCATTTTTAAGAAATATCTTGATTCTGGGGCTATCGAATATGCAGAGGTACTATTATACATCCTATTTGGCAGTCAGTGTAATATCAATTGGAGAATTTTTTACGAGAATCGAAGTACTGATTGGCATCAGTGTGATACTGGCAGGTTTCACCAAAATGTGTGTTTTGCTCTTCACTGCGTCTGCCGGAATTGCAAAAATATGCAATATAAAGGACTATCGATCGTTTGCCGCACCATGCGGCTTAGTTGCGATTATTCTGGCAGTAATAAACTATGCTAACGTTCCGGACATGTTCAAATGGTTAGAGTATCATCAATTCTATACCATCCCGTTCCATGTAATTCTGCCGGTTATTATCTGGATTGCGGCTGTAATAAAAACACGAAAGAAAAAGGATAACAATTTATCAAGTTCCGAGAATGCAGGCAGCATAGATTGATTTTTATAAAATGAAATGAGGTGAAAATATTGGGTAGCAAGCAAATAACCGGTAAGCAAATGCAATCGATTATCATTCTATTTTTGTTCGGCAGTTCTTTGGTGATCGGTACTTCTACAAAAGCAAAACAGGATTCCTGGATTTGCATTCTGATTGCTGCCATTTTAGCACTTCCAATATTCTTTATCTACTTTAGAATTTTAGATAAATATCCGGGAGAAGGTTTTTATGACATTGTCATCAAAGTATTCGGTAAAATTGCAGGAAAAGTCATCTGTTTTTTATATGCTTGGTATGCTCTTCATTTAGGCGCTCTAGTTTTTCGAAATTTCACGGAATTCATGCGGGTGCAGGTTTTGAAAGACACACCGTCCATAATTATTTTATGTTTCGGCATCTTGCTTTGCATCTGGACAATATACAGCGGTGTGAAAAATATGGGAAGCGTATCGAAAGCCATTTTGCCTGTCTTAATGACTTTCATACTTCTTACAATCGTTCTCTGTCTCAAAGACATGAATTTCAGCAACGTAGAACCGGTACTTACCACGGATATTCCAACTCTGCTCACCAGCTCTTACAGCGTAGTTTCCTTCCCGTTTGCCGAAACAGTCGTAATACTGCCGATATTCTCTTTTCTTAAATCAGAAGATAAGCCAAGGAAAGTCTTTCTGAAAGCATTTGGAATCTCCCTGATATTTCTTCTTCTCGCGAATTTGAGAAACCTTTTCGTGCTGGGGGCTACTTTTTCAAAATCCCCATATTTCTCTTCTTATCAAACCGTAAGCGTCATTTCTGTTGGAGAATTTTTTACCAGATTTGAAGCTCTGGTCGGTGCAAATTATTTTCTTGCTGGATTTGTCAAAGTTGGAATTTGTCTTTTTGCCTCTTCCATCGGACTTGCCAAAGTATGCAGCATGAAAGACTATAAACCAATGGCTGCCCCCTGCGGATTAATTCTGATCATTTTGTCAGCGGTCATGTACAAAAACACAGAAGAAATGTTTAATTGGCTGGACATTTACACAGTTTATGCGGTTCCTTTCCAAGTAATCATCCCCATTATTCTTTGGATTACCATTGAGATAAAGGCCAAAAGGGAAAAGCAGACTTCTGTACCTGAAAGCGAACAGATCGGAAGTCTGGAATAAGCTTTTTTCTGGAAGCCGTGAAGAAATATTTCAAATCAACATAAAAACGCCGCATCGAGCAGCCAATCTTGCTGCCCCATGCGGCGTTCCTCATGATATCAGGAATTTCCCTTTCCACTGGTTTGGTTGCGGCCTTGATTTTGATTGCTGTTCTTCGCATTTGCTTCTCCCAATGTTTTTACTTGGGAGCTTGCAGCATTTGATTTTTCCGGCTCGGCTGGAACCTGCTCTTTCTGGCTGCTTGCGCTGGCGGCCCCTTTATTGACTGCACTTGAATTCCCGCTATATTTTAACTGTCCGGCTGTGCCGTTGTTGGATTTTGCGGATGCACTGCTTTTTTCGGAACTTTTAGGCTTTTGCTGTACAGCACCGGAAGAATTGGTTATCTTACTGCTTGCTCTTCCAGTCTTGCCCGCTGTTGAGCTTGAACTGTCTTCGTTTTCTTTTTTCTTATCGACACTGCTGTTTCGATTGTTCTCTGCTTTTTTATTCTCTTTGATTGCTTCCGCAATGGACTTAATTGGCTTTTTCAGCCACTCTTTTATGTCAATGCTGTTGGGATCTGCCGCACTCGCCTGTAGTTTTTGAACCAAAGTTAATTTTCCGGGCGTCGTACCGAGTCCTTTTGCGTCTAAAACAAGCTGACGCCCCACACTGATCGCTTCCACCTGCACCGGAGAAGCAGTACCTTCTGTTGCCTGCAGTGCGGTGGTTTTGAGTTCTTTTGCTAAATTTTCGGCTGTTTGCTGATTTTTACTGGAGGTGGAAATCTCAATTTCACCGGGATCGGGACCTTCAAAATAGCCCGCTTTTCTTATTTTATCGACGGTGTTTTTTACCGCTTCGTCAATTGCTTGATTTCTTAAATCTAAATGATCCAGAATTTCCGTACCGTCTCCATTTACGGCAGAAACACTTAATACCCTGTCAAACCGATTAACAGAATATTCAATGGAAGGATTTACATCGAGACTGACATAGGTATAAGGGGACAAATATGCCCAAGAAGATACATCGATCAGCACAATCGCCGCTGCCGCAGAAGCGGCCCAAGCGATGATTTTCGCGGTTTTTTTTGATGTCTGCGCCTTAATTTCAACCGCTTGCCCGACCGAGTAATCCTCGTTCTTAATTTTTATTACACAGCCTTCATTCGTCAGAGCTGCGACATCGCGGCCTTTTATTTCAACAATAACTGCCTTCATTTGTCCAGCTCCTCCTTTATGTATTTCATGTAGCCTGCAAGGAAGGGATAATCCCCCGTCATAATCTCTGTCGCTGCTATTATATACTTTCGATGCCGTTCCAGAATTTTTCGGGGTATCTTTATGCTTTTTTCTATGGATTTGATTGGCAGCATTCTTGACTTTTCCATTTCTTTCATCAGCAACGGATTTTGAAGAAGAAATACAACCGCTTTGGCGCAGGCTAGCTTCGTCTTTGCTGCTTTCGGTGAGCAATTCGTCAAATCAAAGAAAGAAAAACCATATGCTGAAAATTCCTGATTGGCTGCTTCAATTTCCAGTTTAAGTGAATCGTCCGGCTGATGAACAAGCGTTTTCGCCACGGCAATTTTCATTGCCGCATCGTCTTCCTCTTCATCGGGGTTAAAATCAAAGTTGGACGGATCAATCGAAATCTCAGTGCTGTATTTAGACTGCGTACGAATATAATCAATCAATTTTCGTTTGATTACCAATTGGGCAAAGCTCATAAAGTGACCCTTGTCAATCGAATACTCTTTTATTGCCTGCACAAAGGCTGAAAGCGCAATCGACCATTCGTCGTCACTCTTGGTTACATAACGGTGAACGGCAGACGACGCGCATCTTAAAATAAAAAATTCATTTTGCCGGACAAAGCTGTCCAAAAGCAGTGCATCTTTTGCAGCCTGCACTGCTTTTGCATCAAAGTCGTCCAAAGTATTCCCTCCGTTCACCCATACCTTTTATTTTCATCACGCAGCCGCGCTTGTTTCTTGGTTGTTTTCTAAAGTTAACTGACTAGAAACGAACATCTCTTAACAAGATTGTACAACAAAATCGGTTCTGTGACAATGTATTCCTAATATATACATATTAATTCCAACAAGCAATACCTCTGGACTCCCGGTATTCGGGTGATTCAAACCATATTAATAAAATAAGTCACAGCGCTGAATTACTCAACGCTGTGACTTCATAATAGCTTGGGAGGTCGACTCCTGCAGCAAGCGGAATCGTTTTTTATTTTTCGTCCGTATAACGGATGTGCAGAAGCTCGTGCGTTCTGTTTTTCAGCATTCCTTCATACAGGGAAGCGACCATC
Organism: Bacillota bacterium; assembly: GCA_023458755.1. Lineage (GTDB taxonomy): Bacteria > Bacillota > Clostridia > Oscillospirales > Acutalibacteraceae > JAEWYE01. Next base: position 216,386 of record JAEWYE010000076.1, read on the forward strand.
GGGTTATCCTGTGAACGTTTAATCTGGGTCAATTTGTCGGTTGAGTAAATGCCCTTTGCGCGCTTTTCCTTACCCTCTTTGAGTGCAAACGGCTGACCGGCACCGGATATACAGCCACCCGGGCATGCCATAACTTCGACAAAGTCGTAATGCGTTTCTCCGCTTTCGATTTTTTGAATCAAATCTTCCGCATTCTTGAGTCCGCTGACAACGGCAATTTTCAGCACACGGTCACCCAATTTGATTGAAGTTTCTTTGATGCCCGCCATGCCGCGCACACCGGTAAACCCAATGTTGTGGAGAGCCGCAGCGGACTTATCTTTTACCACTCTGCGAATAACCGCCTCGGTTACGCCGCCGGTTACGCCGAAAATAACGCCCGCACCGCTCGCCATACCAAACGGCATATCCGGTGCCTCCGGTTCCAGTTCCGCAAAGGTTATGCCGGCTTCTTTGAACATCCAAGCCAGCTCCTGCGTGGTAAGAACATAATCGACATCACGCTCGCCCGCCGTAACGAATTCTTCTCTCTGCGCCTCAAACTTTTTGGCGGTGCAAGGCATAATGCTGAGGGAAACCGTCTCTCGTCCGTCATTGTTTTCTTCCATGCGGTAGTACTCTTTTACCATGGAACCGAACATCTGCTGAGGGGAACGGCAGGTGGAAATATTCTTTAACAGCTCCGGGTGCTTTGTTTCCGCATAGCGTATCCATGCAGGACAGCAGGAAGTAAACAGCGGAAGGTTTTCCTCTTTTTCCAGGCGCTTCAGGAACTCTTTGCTTTCTTCCATGACGGTAACATCCGCGCTCATAGAAGTATCATAGATTTCGTCAAATCCCAATTTTCTTAAAGCGGCAACGGTTTTGCCCATCACATTTTCGCCGCTCTTTAAGCCAAACTCTTCACCGAGCGCAACGCGTACGGCAGGAGCGATTTGTACCACAATACGCTTATTCGGGTTATAAAGCTGCTTCCAGACTTCATCGGTGTTTCTGGTAACAACAATCGCACCGGTCGGGCAAACGGCGGCGCACTGGCCGCATTTTACACAACTGGTTCCGCACAGTGTCTGATCAAACGCCGTAGAAACTACCATATTGGAGCCACGGTGCATAAAATCAATTGCGCCGACATTCTGGATTTCGGAGCAGACACGCACACAGTCTCCGCACAGAATACACTTGTTCGGGTCGCGAACGATGGATACGGAAGAATCGTCAATCGGCAAAGTCTCTTTTGTCTGCGGGAAACGAACGGAATTTATGCCGAATCGGCTCGCAAGCTCCTGCAAACGGCAGGCACCGCTCTTCTGGCAGGTCGTACAGTCGTGATGACCGCTGGAAAGCAGAAGCTCGAGAATCATTTTGCGGTGTTTCTGCAATTTTGTGGTATGCGTTTTAATTTCCATTCCGCATCTTGGCGGTGTGGAGCAGGACGGAATAGCCGCGCCGCGCTTATCCTCTACCATGCACATGCGGCAGGCACCGTAAACAGAGAGTTCGGAATAGTAACAGAAGGTAGGAAGATCTATTCCCGCTTTTCTTACTACAGCAAGTATATTTTTCTCATCTGTGTATTCAACGCGATGACCGTCTATTATCATATAATCTTTTGCCATAGTGTTTTATTCCTCCTCTATTGCCTTAAAGTTACAGGATTCCATACATGCACCGCATTTGATGCACTTGTTTTGATCAATGACAAACGGTTCTTTGATTTTGCCGGAAATTGCGCCCACCGGGCAAATTCTGCTGCACTTGGAGCAGCCTTTGCACTTTTCCGGTACAATAAAGATGGTTCTTAACGCTTTGCAGTTGTGCGACGGGCATTTCTTATCGACAACATGCGCAATATATTCATCGTGGAAATATTTAAGGGTACTTACAACCGGAGAAGCCGCGGATTTTCCAAGTCCGCACAGCGCGGTACTGGAAATGGTATCCGCCAAAAGTTCCAGTGTATCAATATCTTCGAGCGTACCTTTGCCCTGCACGATTTTTTCAAGAATTTCGAGCATACGCTTTGTTCCCTCTCTGCAGGGAACACATTTGCCGCAGGATTCATTTTGGGTGAAGTTCATGAAGAACCTGGCAACTTCAACCATGCAGGTGCGGTCATCCATAACCACCAGACCGCCGGAACCGATCATAGCGCCTACTTTTTTAAGAGAGTCAAAATCCAACGGCAGGTCCAGATGTTCCTGGGTCAGACATCCGCCGGAAGGGCCGCCGATTTGAACCGCTTTCATTTCTCCGCCGCCCTTGATACCTCCGCCGATATCAAAAATGACTTCGCGGAGTGTGGTGCCCATCGGGACTTCGATCAAACCGGTGTTTTTTACGTTTCCGGTAAGAGCAAACGCTTTGGTTCCCGGGCTGTTTTCGGGGCCGATTCCGCGGAACCACTCCGCACCGTTTAAAATAATCAGCGGAACGTTGGCAAACGTTTCAACATTGTTCAAAACGGTCGGTTTGCCGAACAAGCCTTGCTCCACCGTTCTTGGCGGCTTCACGCGCGGCATACCTCTTTGTCCTTCGATGGACGCGGTCAGAGCACTGCCCTCACCGCAGACGAACGCACCGGCTCCCTGATTAATATGTATGGTAAAGTCAAAGCCGGAACCCAGAATGTTCTCGCCGAGCAGCCCGAGCTCGGTTGCTTTTTCAATGGCAATTTTCAAGCGCTTTACCGCCAGCGGGTATTCCGCTCTTACGTAGAGATAGCCTTCTTGAGCGCCGACCGCAAGACCGGCAATCATCATACCTTCCAGCACACGGTGCGCGTCGCCCTCCATAACGCTTCTGTCCATGAATGCGCCCGGATCACCTTCGTCACCGTTGCAGACTACATATTTAACAGGTTCTACCTGTGATTTTACCTGTGTCCACTTTTTGCCCGCCGGGAATCCGCCGCCGCCGCGGCCTCTCAAATTACTGTCACAGATTTGCTGAATGATTTCATCCTGTGACATGTGGAACAGTGCTTTTTCAAACGCGCTGTATCCGCCGTACGCAATGTACTCTTTAATGGATTCTGTGTTGATGTGTCCGCAGTGCTCCAATACCGTTCTGGTCTGTTTGCTGTAAAAAGGAATCTCGGACTGCTTGGCGTAAACCTTGCCGTCCTGCTTGTACAAAAGGCGTTCGATCGGTTCATCACCGACTAAACTTTTTTCTACGATTTCTTCACAGTCTTCCGGTTGTACTTTAATATACAGCCAGCCGTACGGTTCGATTCGAAGAAGCGGCCCCATTTCGCAGAAGCCGTGGCATCCGCTCTTTTTTACGCCGACTTCAGGGCCGTGCGGTTCATCGGAAAGCTCAACTGTATAGCTTAAGCCGCGATCCGCGATAATCTGCTGCAAACGTTCCAAAATTTGCAGGGAACCGCCCGCAACACAACCTGTGCCCGCACAGACAAGCACTTTCTTATATTCGCTATCCAAAGACTTTTTATATTTTACGCGCAGTTCTTCCAACTGCTTGCTGTTTGTTATCATTGTTTTTCCGCCTCCTGAATGGATTTAATCAGTTCTTTTGCCGTTTCGGGAGTCATAGAAGGATGAACTTTGTCGTTTACCGTAACGACCGGAGCCAAACCGCACGCACCAAGACAGGATACGGTTTCAACCGTAAACATCATATCGTCCGTGGTACTCTTTTTATCGGACAATTTCAATACTTTGCGCATTTCCTCCAAAATCGGAATGGACTTACGAACATGGCAGGCCGTACCGTTGCATACGCGAATTACATATTTTCCTTTTGGCTCCAGCGAGAAATTCTCGTAAAAAGTAGCCACACTGCAAATTTTAGCGGTGCTGATTTGAATTTTCTCTGCCACATATTCCAAAACATCCTGCGGCAAATAGCGGTACTCACGCTGAATATCCTGCAAAATAGAGATTGTATTCGTGCTGTCGTAGTTATGCTGCTGCAAAATTTTGTCTACCGTACTGTAGTCAATTTTTGTTTCCATTTGTCTCCTCCAGTTTAAAATCTCACATTTTTCGTTCGTAACTTCACCAAAAAATTGATAATTCATTATTCCAATGATTGTTAAAAAATTATCATAATAAGTATACCTGATGAGACATATTTACGTCAATAGCCATACCCATAACAGAAAGCTGAAAAACAAGCTGAATTTCTAGTGAAATCTTATAGATTCAAGGCAATCATTGGATAAATTAGTAATATTTTGTAATTATATGAGATTATCTTCAATATTCTTACTGTTTAACTTTATAATGCAAATATACTATAAATAACATAGTAACTAATACGCGATATTAGTACATTCTATATGTATATAACAATATTTCTGCCATGGGGCATTTACACCAATGTTATCAACTATCTTGGACTAGCCCCCCGTTTAAACTTGTGATACCTAGAATCTTATATTTATTTAAATTTTATAAAACAATTTCCATAAATTGATCTGGTTTACATAATTTTCAGTGTTGTGCTTTTGTTTGGTTAGTGTTACTATAAGGGCACGGAAATGTTACAACTTTGTAACTATTCCTTACAGATTCAAACCGGGATTTGTAAAACATAAAACGAAATGGAAAAGGAGCAACGAAATGAAGAGAAAAATTATTGCGATTATCGCATGTATTCTTGTAGCAGGAACAGCCGGTGTATCCGCTAAAACCATTACTTCTGCAAATGCGCAAAGTACTGTGGCCAATACAGTAAGTACATCCGCATACGCTGCTGCGAATAAGGATACAACCACAAACAGCCCGACTGCGAAAGCATCCGTGCAACCAGCAGCCGCAGCAGCAACAAAGAACTGCCCGCTCACTCAAAATGCAGCTGCAAACTCTACAGCTGCCCCGACCACAAGCACTCCAGTTACCAACCAAGTAGCCGGTACTGCTAACAATACAGCATCCAGCAGTTGTCCGTTTAATTATGTAAATGGAGTAAGCGTAACCAACTGTCCGACCAGCACAAAAAATTGCATCAACAATATTTGTCTGAAAAATCCAAGCAACTGCACAACTGGACAAATTTGCACGGTTAACGCCCAGAATTGTGCAATCAGCAACAACCTTGCTGCTATCTTAAATAATGCAAACTACAAATATGTAATTGCTTCCGGCAACTGCAAGAACGGCAGCACAAACACCACAGTAAGTAAACCTTCTGCAAGTTCTGCTCCTGCCGCTTCCAGCAAACCCAGCACCTCTACTGCACCGAGCAGCAAACCAGCTAGTTCAACAGCTCCGAGCACGGCTCCACAGTCCGGCTCCAGCTTCTCTGCCTTCCAAAATCAAGTGATTCAATTGGTAAACGAGCAAAGAGCTGCCAACGGCTTAAAACCATTAACCGCCAATGCTCAGCTGACAAACACCGCTACATTAAAATCTCAAGACATGGCAAAGCTGAATTATTTCGACCATACCTCCCCAACCTACGGTTCTCCGTTTGACATGATGAAGAAATATGGTATCTCTTATCGTACCGCCGGTGAAAACATTGCAATGGGTCAAACTACTCCGGCACAAGTTATGCAAGGCTGGATGAATTCTCCGGGCCATCGCGCAAACATTTTGAACGCTTCCTTCACCCAAATCGGTGTCGGTATTGCAAAAAATGCGCAAGGCCAGCTCATTTGGACTCAACAGTTCATCGGGTAACAATTTTATACACAGTAAAACAGGAGCTTGCCGCGTGGCAGGCTCCTGTTTTTTATATATTCAGATTCAGCCGTTTTTCGCTTTGAAGGACTCGCAGTCTGTGCACTGAACCTGTGTCGGGTTCTGTTCGTGGGTGCCCACATTGATCTTATCCAAAGAACAGTAATCCTTGCTTTCGCAATGATATTCACACTGCTGCACGGTGCATCCAATGCTCTGATTTGCGCGGTTTTTATCCATGTCCATATTGTTTTGCATAATTGTATCTCCTTTTTATTCTAATATTTTTCTGGTTTTAAGAATGAGAAAACAATCAAGATCTTTTTATGTTTTCTCACAAAAATCAGCGTTTCTTATTCTGCCCACGTTTTCGCAAAATATGAAAACCGGCAAACAACTTTGCAAAAAGCTGTTTGTCGGTTTTCATATTTTAAAATTAGCATATATTAAAATGATTATTTTATCTCGTATTCCTTCACCTGCTCCAGCAGGGCAGGGCTGACTAAAGTCAAAAGCTTCAGTCCGTTTTCCGTGAATTCCTCACTCAGGATAATCCCGTCTTTACGGATTTGCGCGGCAAGTCCGCTTTTTGAAAAAGGAAGCAGCAATTCAACCTGTACCGTCTTAATCGGAAGATTTTTTTCAATTATATCCAATAAATCATCTATTCCCGTACCTGCGGCAGCACTGATGCGAACTGCGTTTCCTATCATAGGCATATCGTGAATACTGGGCACTAAGTCGCATTTGTTCAAAACAGAAATAATTGGACGATCCTTGCACCCAAGCTCCGCAAGCAGATTGCGGGTGACTTCCAAATGTACCTGTGCTTCGCTGCTGGAAGCGTCGCATACATTTAAAATGATATCTGCGGTAGCTGCCTGCTCCAGTGTGGATTTAAATGCCTGAATTAAATGATGCGGAAGGCGGCGTACAAAGCCGACGGTATCAATCAGCATGACAGTTGTACCGCTGGGCAGTTTCAGTGCGCGTGCGGTAGGGTCCAGCGTGGCAAACAGCATATCCTGTGCCAGTACACCTGCCTGCGTCAAGTAATTCATTAATGTGCTTTTCCCTGCATTGGTGTAGCCTACCAGCGCAACCGTAATTACACCGTCCTTCTGACGGCGGCGGTTAATCTGCTCGCGGTGCTTTTCCACCAATTCCAACTGTTCCTTGAGCGTGTCAATGCGGCGGTGAATATGGCGGCGGTCGGTCTCCAGCTTACTTTCACCCGGACCTCGTGTTCCGATTCCGCCGCCAAGGCGGGAAAGCGCTGTTCCCTTGCCGGACAATCGGGGAAGCATATATTTTAACTGCGCAAGTTCCACCTGCAATTTGCCTTCTTTTGACTTTGCACGGGACGCAAAAATATCCAGTATCAGCATGGTGCGGTCCACCACACGGATTCCGCTGATTTTCTCAATATTTCGAATTTGCGTGGGTGACAGCTCACAGTCAAAAATGAGTAAATCAATGTCATGCAATTTGACGGTGTCCGCAATTTCTTCCATCATACCGGAGCCAACACAGGTGGCGGTATCCGGTGACGGGCGCTTCTGTGTTACAGCGCCGAAAGGTTCCGCTCCCGCACTGCGTGTCAATTCGTATAGCTCCGCCAGGGATGCCTGTACGTCATAATCTCCCGTATCCAATTCAACCAGCAGTGCCAGTTCCGGTCTGCTGTCATTTTCATACATTTCCATTGGCGCTTTCCCTCATATCATTTTCTTATACTACTATTCAATTAAAAAGTATATAAAATTAAAAATTAAATCGAAACCTTGCATTTATAGGTTTTGACGCAGATTTTTATCAATACTTTTATTGGAGATTCGTATTAAATCGCATTTCAGCGCACTGTCTCAATACAGATTCTGACCAGACGCCTGATTTTTGAAATCCGTAATCTTGTATATTCATAATATTACATCTTATGCAGGCAGTCAACAAAAACCGACGGAATACGCATTCTTTCAGCGCAGCGCAATGTAAAAATACTGATTGCCGCTGCAGTTCATATTCAAAAAATAGCCGCCCGTCTGCGGCGCACTTTGCGATTGGCTGAGTTTCACTTGATTCCCGCCCAAAAGAATACCGGGCGTATTCGCGGTCGTCGTGGCAGCGGCGGCATTGATATACGTATATTGTTTATTTGGGTCATATTCCGACATTGGCCGGATGCGATGAAAAACAAAAATGGCACGCGGCGCAAACGGCAGTTCAAACTCGCAGTTTTCCTGTCCGTTGCCCGCAAGCATTCCGGTTGCGATCGGTTGTTCCAACGCGGTGCGGTCACCCGCCGAGAGATGTGCGGCTTTATCTGCCAAATGATTTCCCAAAATCGTATCCAGCAGAACATTGTCTTCTACAAAATCACTGCGCTTCGGTTTATCGGTTCCCACCCAATTATTTAACCCTAAATGCGGGGTTTTATTCGTTGTCGGCATAGCGGAAATTCTTCCTTTCTATCTGTTAATTTCTGTTGGTTCCTCGTTTTTTCTCAAAATATTTTAGATTATGTGCAAATTTATCAAAGGAATAATACGAATCTTGTTTGAGGAAAAAATTGCATAGGGAAATTCCGATTACGCATGGTTGTCAATCTGGTTCCAGGTCAACTCCTGTGCGTCCAAGCTGTCAAACGTATTGTCCTGAGCATCAAGAAAATTCCAAGTAAGGGAACCAAAATCAAACGCACAGACAAGATGCGCCGGAAGAAATTCATTTGCCGCTGCAATGATCTCCGCCTGTGTCGAATAAGCGCCAAGAGACTCAATGTAATTGATATACAGTTCCTTATCCGCAATTTTTTCGCTCATTGAGATTCTTAAACCAGCGGCTATCATTGCCCGCTCCATACTCTCGCGTGTATAGTCGTTTACGGTCACCGCACTTCGGTAAAGCAGCATACTTCGGCGATCCTCAACCGCCAGATTCTCTTTCTTCGGGCCAAACGCCTGTTCACGCAGAGACAGACCGTAATCAACGGCTGTCGGAATAAACACTTCATTTTTCAGTTCTTCGATACCCTCATAAATAAGATTCATTCCTTCCGCGTAAGCTTCAAGTTCCGCGTCGATAAGGGAACTTCCGTTCAAACGGTACAAGCCGATTGGTTTCAGTTTGGCTGTCATAGAATCCAGTATATTCACGTTATCCGACACCGTCCTTCAGTTCATCCACCCAAATTGGGCTGGCAACCGCAAGCTCGGTATCTTTCACTGCGGTGTCCATGGTAGAAGCTGCGTCAAACATATAATTTTTTACCATGCCGGTATGAAGGATTGCTTCGCCCACACGAGCCAGAATAACCGGCTCTCCAACAGAAAGCGTACTGAAATAATCGCTGACAGCCGTTATGGTCGCCTGCTTTGCGGCATCAAATGTGCAGTTGGTTTCCGGTTTTATATAAACAAAGATTTCAAGCTGCACAATCGCCGCAGGATATACTTTAACATCAACATTGATTTCACGCAGCTGATTTAATTCCGTTTGAATTTGTGAAAGAACATCTGCGTTGGGCACTGCCCCTTTTGCCGCCAGATATAAAGCAACCGTACCGCTGCCCTCCGCCCTCGGCTTTACTGTAACAGACTGAATCCCGTCATGTTTAAGGGCGTACTCCCGGTAAAACTGCGCGTTGGTTCCGTTTGAAATTTCCGCATAGCTTTGCAGTAAGCGTTCACGCAGTTCGTCGTCGCTTTCGCCGTCCGCCCCTCCGCTGAACGGCACCGAATTGGTAACCGATTCGATCCCGGCAGGCGGAGTTACCATTACCGTAACGGCATTTACCGCCGCATTTCCGCTTTGACCGCCTTCCTGCGCCTGCGCGGGAACGGTAACGGAGAGCTGCTGTGCGTTAAGTACTGCGGCCTGCGCCGTTATAAAACGTGTAGGATTCTCACCGGGTACAGAGCAAACCGTTCCAACAGGAATTTGCAAATCGTACCCCAGCGCGGTTTTGCGCGAAAATGTTAAACTGCCCGACGCGGCAACCGCCTGCTTACGCTTGAGCCCGCGCTGCAAGGCGTGCATATCCAGCTGTTCCCCGAGCGCCGTCTGCGGGAAAGCCTGCCGTTTCAGCCAGTCCATTCCATTCCAAAGAGAATAAATTTCACCAGCCAGTACCTTAAGGCGAATGCCGATATCCGATGCATCGTCCGCTTCAAATCCGGCAAGGGAGCTGAATTTATTCTTCATTCTTGCTAAAATTGTATCATATGTTTCCATTAACATTCTCCCTTTATACTATACACGGAACAGATGCCGTCACACTGCTGTTCCCCTCCGTTGTCTGAAGAAAAACCGTTACGGAAAGTCGGCCGTCCGGTAAATCGGAACATTCCGCCTCTTCCACGGTAAGCTGCGGCATTGCCTTTAGAGCTTCCTGCGCCATGAACAGTGCGGCTGCGTTACGGTCGCTGTCGTTTGGCAGCAATGCGAAAAGGCGGCTGCCCAGAGAAGGATCATACGCAAAGCTGCCCTGTTTTACGCTCAGTCGGATAAACGCGCGCTGCAGTTGTTCCTGTAAACCGCCAATCGCAACAGGAATTCCGTTTGCGTTTACCGCCCAATCGCCGTTTGAAATCGCGGTATCCATAAATGGCTATCCTCCTTTCGCGGCAAACACTTGACCGTTAATCACCACTTCACCGCTGTTTTTTAAATAAATGCTGGCACCGCCCGCAGAATAAAGCATAAGTTCGCCCGCCTGCAAGTCCTTTGCTTCCGCTAAAGTACCGACACAAACATTCCCGGCATTACTCGCAAGGATGACCGCCTGTGCGCCGTCGGGCGGCAGACAGGCAATTCCGTAAGGTGCTGCTGCCGGAACATGGCGGTATTCACCCGTGCCCTGTGCCGCAATTTCCGTCTGTTCGCTGCCCGTAACTGTACCCAGCTGTGCCTGTGGCTGAGTTTTATGTGCGGCTATTATCTGCTGTGAAATCCACATGTATGCTTCCGCCTTTCTAGTCGTCACGCCGCAGCGTAATTCGAGTAAATTCGCCGGCATTATTGAGCGTATAGGACAATTTGGCAATGCTCATACCATCCAGAAGTCCGCATACACAATCTTCCGCAGCCGCCGGCGCACCCAGTTCCGCACTGACCGCGCCCGGACAAACCAGAACCATCTCCTGAAACTTTCGGTGTGCCGCTTTCATCATTTGCTTGCTGTTGAAATACGCGTTTCCGCTCTTTGCGGCATTCAAATACCGCTTGCGCATCACACCGAGCGATGTCGACTTTTCGTCCGCGTTTTTTAGCGCATATTCTCCCGTCCTGCCCGTTTTGGCGTATATTTCGCTGATAAGCGCGTGATACTTGCTGCACATACACAGGGAAAGGTAGGGAATTCCCTGCCCCATGTTGGAAAAACGAAAGCTTTCTTTTGGCTGTTCGCCGCTTGCGTCCAGTATTCCGTCCGGCGTTATCTTAGGAACCGTACCCAAAAAGTAGGCGCAGAAATCCGCGATTACCTGCCACTCGCTCATACCTTTCGTCACTGTCATTTCACCGCTGTAAGCACCGGGAGTGCCAAGGCAGCCGGTAAATCCATACGGCGCGGCATGACGCTCAAAAATAGTTTTCAGTGAAGGATGTACATAGGTTTGCGGAAGCGCTTCATTATCCAGCAGAAAAGCGGCACGGCTGCGCGCAGCCAATTTTACGGTACTGCCGCCGGAGGCGGTTTGAACCGTTTGTTCATCCACAATCCCATAAAAGATGAGAGAATCGTCGGAAAACACGCGGATAACCGTAATCGGCGGCAGAGACAACGGGCAGATTACGGGAAACAGGCCGGTAAAGTCGTCGGCGGGCGCATCCTCCTCCCGGTTGAGGATAACCGAAAGGGGAGCACCCAAATTGATTTCATCCCCTGCTGGGGTATACCCTAAGTACGTCATGGCAGTACCACCCGTTCCCCATCCCCCAGTTGATTCGGCCATGGTATTTGTGGATTGAGCGCAGTCAGTTTCTCAACTGTGGTGCCATATGCCGCCGCAATCTGCCAAAAATTTTCATCCTTTTCGCAAATATGGAACGAATGCTGTGAAGTTTGTACGGCAGCAGCGCTTTGATCTTCCCAGAAGACAAAACGATAAGTGACACAGTTTGGCATCGACTTTTCGATTTTTTCCAGTGAAACCAAGGTTGCCATAAACGGTTCGGAGTTGGGCAGGGATAATAATCCGCTGCCCCCCGCCGCAAAAAGCGCTTCCAACTGCTGATAATCCGAAAGGCTTCGGCTGCCGTTAAACTCCCCAGTTCCCGTAATCACGCGTTTTTTCCTGCCATAATCCTGCAAAACACCGCCCACAAACGGCATGCGCAGTTCACGGATATCCCGTTCCCGCGCTGCATGAAGTTCTGCCGGATTCTGCGGCCACTGAAAGTTTTTAAACTTCATCCTTTGCAGTTTCAATCGTCTTCCTCCTCAAAGCTGTGCGGATAACGGCGGTAATCCTGCTCCATACTTTGTGAAAACTGTTCCACGTTCACCTTTGTATCGTCCTGGTTTTCCCTGTCCATGTCTTTTTCCTCCTCTGCCGTCGTATCATTCCACAAAAGGCTGCAAAATGGCACGTATATACAGCACTTCTCCGCCCAGTGATACGCCTTTCGCCTTTATCACCAGATAGCTTTGGCCCACCGTGCGGATAACTGTTCCGAACTGTTGGTCAAGCCTTTGCGATGCCGAACCGATATACAGCCAATAACTTTTGTCCGGATTGCCCGCCGGCATACCAATTTCATTGGAAACAGGCTTTGCCTTAAACTGAAGCGGCTGGAGAAACGCACGGCAATCAACCGTTTGCTCCGAATTTTCCGGCTTTATCCACACGGAAATTCCGTAGCGCGCAAGCATGCTGTCCACTAACTCCCGCCGCGTCATGAACAAATCCTCGCAAATACAAAATCACAGTCCGTGAGCAATCCTGCAACGGATGCCTGCATTTCCCGCCATAGCTGCTTTGCTGCCGGCGCAGCCGATTTACGCGTGATTTTCACCTCACCGGCGGCAAAACTTCCCTCGTTCAGAACATCCTGTATCATGGAATACCGATAAAACACGAGCGCCGCCCCCGCCATGCACAGTTCTTCACTGTGCGCGGCGGTATCCACGCCCGGCTTTAATCCGGCATTTATCTGCTTTGCCGCCTGCTTGCAAAGCGGCAGCCATTCGGCGGCCTGTTCCGCGCTAAGGCCGCTTAGCAGTATAAAACGCGCTAAAATCAATTGCTCATCCATGCTGTCACCCCGCTACCGTGTAACGAACCGCCTTTGTCGCTTCCGCAAAGATTTTCGCAAATCCGGCAATTGTGCTGATTGCTGCCCGCTCCAGCTGACGGTCAATCAGTTTGTCGTAATCGGTCATCACATCACCCGCCTGCACCATTTCAAGAGCGCAGTTTTTATCCAGTCCGATGACGGTATTGTCCTGCAAAGCGGGAACGTGGAGCAGATGCGCACCGAGAGGAGAAATCAGCTTGCCGGTACCTTGAAAATTAAGGCCCGCAGTTGCGTCCTTGAATTCAGGAATACTGAGTAAATCTTTCATGGTTGCGGTAGAGGCGAGCATGGTATTCAGCTCATACGGAGAAAGTTCACCCCATAAGCTTACGATATCCGAATATGCAGGTTTCGCAGTCAGTGCGGTTACCGGAGCAGCATTGTTGTTGCCGTCGCCGTTCAAGAGTACATCCACCGCATCTTTGAGTTGCGCGCGGGCAATGTATGCACCTATTTGACGCAGGGTAACGGTGAACAAATCGAGCTTTTGAAAGCGCAGGGCTTCATAGGAAGAAACCAGCATTCTGCCGCGCTTATGAAGCTTTACCAAATTATTTTGAGTGCGCACCACTGTTTGCGGAATGCTTGCGCCCTCCGCAACTGATTTTAAATCCTTGTCATCGTCGCTCGGAGCGGAGGTAATGGTACGGTAATCCATCGAATCGATTTTTGTGGTGGTCGCCACAAGGTTTGGCAGTAAATTTGCGCGCTCCATACCCTGACGAACCGCGCGGCTCACATATTCCGGGAACAGGGCGGCACTGTCACCGGTCTGAAAGAATTTTTCAACGACATCAGAACCGGATCCGCCCACCCTGATGTCAAAGCGCTTTAACTGGCGCTGATAAGCGTCCAGACCGGCGAGCTCGCCGCCTTCGTAATTTTGGGAGCTGTCCAGTTCCTCCAATACCTTGGTAAAACTTTTACCCGGAACTCCGTACATACCTTTTTCCAATTTGATTGTATCGTACAACGCCATACTGTTTCCTCCTAAATAATGAATAATTAGAGTTCTAAATTAACTAACTATGATTAGCCCAGAATAAACCCACAAGTGGATGACGCAGTGTCTACATCTATTACCAGCACGCTCCTGCCGGTAGCATCCACCTGAATTTTGCCGTTTGCCGCTGCCACAACGGTTTTATAACCGACTGCCATATCCGTGCCGATATAGGGTACATTCCCCATGTAACCGCCAAGCTGTACTGCGGCAAAGCCGTCACGTGCCGAAAGCACAATACCGCAGAACTGCTCTTTTTCCGCACAGATTCCGACGGTTCCGTTTGCCGTCATTTTTACCATGCTGCCTGCCTTTACCGCGCTTTCCGCTTCAAAGGTAGCAACCTGTTCGCCAAAACCATTGAATGATACTTCCATACTAATTCCTCCATTTAATTTTATATTGCGCTTTTCCTTACTGTTGCACGCTAAATCTTGAATTCCGCATTTTGCTGTGCATTCGGCTTTTTTTCACCCGCCGCCAACTGCGGACGCATAGGCAGCAATTCATTCACACGGAACTGAAACGCCTTTTCAAACGCTTTCAGGTCATCCAGCGTCATACCCTCCGCCGTGCGGCGCATTACCTCCGGTGAAAGTTCCGGCTGTGCCATGGCGCAGAGTTTCACAACATGGCTGCAAATATCCGCACGGTACTGCCTGCCGCATTGCGCAAGCTTTTCCAAGCTGTCCACGTATTGAACCAGTTCTTCTGCTTCCTGTTTGTTCAGTACCGTTTCACCCAAATTCTCGCGCATGCTTTTTAAAATTTCCGGCATAGTTTTTGCTCCTCCCTTTTCCCCTGTACCGGGTAAAAATGCTTTGATAACACCGGCTCCGCGCTGTGCGGGAACCGCTACAAACGACCACTCATACGCATCGGTCGGTTCATCCAATACCGTGCAGCAAAGCTGTCCCTGCTCCCCTTGTCCGTAAATTCTGCCTTTTTGATGACTGCATCCGCCGGTTTTTCGGTCAGCGCCGCAAATTGAACAAGTAACCTTGCTGACCGCGCAGCCCACGCTGACTTCTTTTTTAATGCCGCTCTCAATTTCTAAAATCAGATCGGCATTTTTCGCCGTGCGCGGCAGATACGCCCTTGCCACTAAACGGCTGTACGGTTCGCCTGCCGCCGTGTGCCTTCCTTCATCCGTTTCCACCCTTGCTGAATAAATGCGCGCGGTCTGGTCACCGCTTTTCATGCTGTGGTCGAAAATTCCGGTTTTGCCCAGGTACAGTTCGCTCAACTTTTGGAGCGCATTCACCGTGAACCGCTCATAATCGCGATCCACCTCGTTGTCGCAAAGCACCACTGTAAAAGCATAAACCTCGTCGGAAGAAAACGCTCTGCGCGTATAACGGTTAATTGCCGCAAGTTCTTCCGCGTTCAACGTACCTGTGTCCGCATTTTTCAGAATGTATCCGTCTCTCACAACCTCACCCTTTCCCATTGCTCTCTTTTATGGATTGCTCAATCTGCGCCGCCTGCGCGTTTTTCAGCCTTGCGCTCGCCAGTTCTACCTCATCCTGTAAAGTAATGTTGTCCCACTCAATGCTGTGGCGGCTGTCAAACCCGCTTAAACGCAGCCAGAGCGAACAAATTTTGGATATAACCGGATTCAGCAAGCGTCGGTACGCCTCCAACTCGCTGGTTAAAATATCTGCCTGCTGACTGGACATGCGTTCTGTGGACGACCACGAAAGGCCCATTAAGAACGGCGGGATTCCCAACTTTGCAATGATTTGCTCCAGCATTTGCCGAACCGGGATATCACTGTTCAAAATCGGATTATCCGCACCAATCACCTTAATGTTCACATCCCCAACCGCAACAAAATCACTCACTCCTTCGCCCGCCTGCATGGCGCGGCTCCATTCACTCGCAATCTGCTGGGCGCGTTCCTTCGCGTAGGCGCGATCCGATACGTCATTTGTCGGCTTATAGGTAACCGCGAAGCGCACATTGCCCACACGTTCCCAATTGATGCCGATGGTGTTGTAGATTTTCACTAGAATGCTGCTGACAAACGGAAGTCCGCGTAAAATGGAAATACCCTGCGCACACCCGGGTTCCGGATTCAGCGCGGTGGCCAGTACCAATTCCGGGTAATGCACCGGCGTGCTTTCCCCAAATGGTTCTTTGCGGCATACCTGCATACGGAGAGGTGACCCGTTCAGTTTTAGTTCCACATCATCCAAACTCGCGTTATAGAGCGCCGCAATGGAGCCACCTTGGACCGAAGGCACAATTTCCCCAACTGCGGTGCCGTAGGTGAGCAACTGCCCCAAATAGCCGTTCAGAAAGCTCATGATTCCCTGCTGGCAGGCGTTCACCTGCACATTTTGCAAAAAATCACGGAGCAGATACTCTGCGTTTTTATCCGTGCAGGATACGTTAAACTCCCCTACCAACCGCTGTATCTTTCCGATGGCGGAATCAATGACCGGAACCGCTTCACGCAGAGCCGCATACAACCGCCGCTCTCCCTCTTCCGACGGAATATAGCGGTTCAGCTCGGCAAAGGGCGTTTTTACCGCCCTGGTCTGCACCGATTGCGCCACAGCCGGTTCTCCTTTTGTTTTGCTCTTAAACATTCCCATTCTATTCTCCTATTCATCTCCGTTTTGCGGCAATCGCGAAAAAACCGCCATGATTCTGTTCCAGTATGGTTGTGACGAAATACCGGATATCATCCATGGCATGGTCGTTTTCTTTTACCGGCGCGTCGCGTCCGGTACTGTCATTCCAGCGGTACAGCCCAAACTCACGAATACTGTCCGTACAGTTTTGGCAGATTTGAATATCGCCCTGCTTTAACGCAACCCCGACGGAACGGATACCGTCCAGTACCTCATTTTTTGCCGGAACTGCGCGGAATCTGCCGTGCCGGCTGATGACCGCCAGAAAACTTGCGGCGGAAGGGTCGACCACAACACGTTCAATCTGCCGGTTCTCCGCCAGTTCTTCCAAACCGGCATAATGCTCCTCGTCGGTGCGCTGAATTCCCGTCTGCCGCGAATCATAATAATACTCGTCAATTCGGTACCAAACAGCTCCCTGCCTGCCCCACAGGCCGAAGGACGAAGGGTTTACCGTGCCGTAATCGCAGGAAATAGCAAAGGCTTCAAATGTGCCGTGCGGAACCGCACAAAACCGTTCCTGTGTCATAAACGGGTAAACCAGTCCCTGTGCCGCCACCCATTTACCCAGCACAAAGCGCTCGTAGAAGGTGCCGGAATAAAGGCCGCGATACCGCGCCAGCATCTGCTTGGACAGGGATGGATTATCCTCCATGCGAAAATGGAGGTACAGCGCGCTTTTTTGCTCTGCGTTCTGTATCCATTCCTTGTAAAACCAATGCTGCGGATTTTCAGGATTGCAGTTGAACCAGAATTTCGATCCTTCTACCGAGCAGCGCGCCAGTGCCTGCTCCACAAACGAGCGCGGCATAAGCGCCACCTCGTCAAACAGTACACCGGCAAGCGTCATGCCCTGAATCAGCGCCGAGGACGACTCGTCTTTGCCGCCAAACAGATAAAAGCGGTTGATTCTGCCGCCGCACGTGATATCCATGCGGTTTTCGGAGTATTTCAGACTGCAGGAAAAACCGAGTTCCTTCAAAACCGGCAGCAGAGCGGTAACTAAATTGCGTTTTAAAGAACGGATGGTTTTCCCGCAAAGCGCGAAGGACTGGTCCTGAAACCGGTAGAATGCCCATGAAATGAAGGAAACGCCCATACACACCGTTTTTCCGCTGCGTACCGCACCGTCACAAATAACCGCACTCCTGTTTTCATCCGGGCTGCCACGGCACCACCAGCAGAGCGCCTGCATCTGCTTTTTTGAAAATGAGGTAAACTCCACGTTCAGTCCTCCCTGTCCGGATTTTCAAGGCTCCGGTCTTCCGGCTCCTTTTCCAGTGCGCGGATTCCGTTTTGCAGTGCCCGGTAGAATCCCGCCTGCCCGTTCTCGGCGCTGTTGCTGTCCATTTCCTCCATACATTGCAGTGCCTTAATGCGGTCGAAAAATTTGATTTCAATTCCGCCGCCTTTCGGTCGCTTGATTTCCGCAACATTGAACAAGTCCAGGGTATCCAGTGCGCACCTGTCCGGCTCGTCGCTGAACAGTAGACGCATTGCATCCCCCACATTGCCAAAGGCCAGCTTTTCGTAGCCGCTTAAAATATGTTCTCTTTGATTTTGCCTGCGTTTCGCCATTCTTTCCGATCACCCTCCTTTGCTTTCAAAAATGAATCCGTATAAAGCTCTTACATCAGCCCCCTAAAACAAGAAAAAAGTTTCCCCCAAAAGGGAAACTTTCAAAAAATTTAAGTATAATTCCACTTGACAAATGAATCATCCTGATATATTATGCATATAGTATATATACAATATTGTGAGGCGGTTGAATGGATATCATTATCAGCAACTCCAGCGGTAAGCCAATTTATGAGCAAATCACCGCACAAATTAAAAACATGATTATCAACGGAACCCTTCAGGAAGGGAACGCGCTGCCATCCATGCGTCTGCTGGCGAAAGAACTGCGCATCAGCGTCATCACCACCAAACGCGCCTACGAAGACTTGGAGCGCGACGGGTTCATCATTACTATGACGGGCAAAGGCAGTTTTGTAGCGCGTAAAAATGTCGAACTTATACGGGAAGAGCAGCTTCGCAAAGCGGAAGAACACCTGCAAAACGCGGTAGATGTCGCAAAATCCGGCGGCATTACCTTTGAAGAATTAACGGAGATATTAACCCTGCTTTACAGCAGTGACAGATCGGAGGAAGAATGATGGACAATATTTTACAAGTGCAAAATCTGTGTAAAAATTATAAAACCTTTCATCTGAAAAATGTAAGTTTTTCGGTGCCAAAAGGAAGCATTATGGGGTTTGTAGGTGAAAATGGTGCCGGCAAAACCACCACCATCAAGCTGATTTTAAACGAAATTAAGCGTGACGGCGGCAGTATCAATATTTTTGGCTTGGATAGCATCAAAGACGAACGAAAAGTGAAAGAACAAATCGGTGTGGTATTTGATGACTGTTATTTTCATAAAGAATTCAACGCTGCCGATATCGCGAAAATATTGCGTAAGATTTACGCAAACTGGGATCAGGCGCAGTATGAGTCCTATTTGAGAAAATTCAGCCTAGCACCGGATAAAAAAATAAATGAATATTCCAAGGGTATGAAAATGAAGCTTTCTATCGCCTGTGCACTGGCACACAATCCAAAGCTGCTGATTTTAGACGAAGCTACCAGCGGGCTGGATCCGATTATGCGCAGTGAAATTCTTGATATTTTCCTTGAATTTATTCAGGATGAAGAACATTCTGTACTCTTTTCTTCCCATATTACCAGCGATTTGGAAAAGGTCGCCGACTATGTAACGTTTATTCATGAAGGTTCCATCATTTTCAGCCGTTCTAAAGATGATTTGCTTTATCAGTACGGCATATTAAAATGCGGCTCCGGCGACCTTTCAAAAATTAACAAAAGCGACATTGTCCGCTGCCGAAAGAATTCCTTTGAGTGTGAAATTTTAGTGGCGGATAAACAACAGGCAAAACGAAAGTATCCGAATTTTGTTGTGGACAATGCCACACTGGATGAAATCATGCTGCTTTATGTAAAGGGGGATGTGCTGTGAGCGCACTGCTGCTAAAAGATTTTATTTGCCTCAAGCGTCAGGCGAAAACCCTGCTTGTATTTTTCGTGATGTATATCATTTTGTTCGTCACAATGCAGAATTTCAATTTCTTGTACGCAATGGTGATCATCCTTGCCACCACACTGGTTATGAATACCTATGCGTATGACGAAAACGCTAAATGGGATACTTACGCGCTTTCCCTGCCGATTACCAAGCAGCAGATTGTACTGAGCAAATATTTGCTTTCCATTCTGCTCGCCTGCGGCGGTGTCCTCATTTGCGTCGTTATTTCATTAATTAAGAAACAAACGAATCTAGAAAACTGGCTAACGATTTATGCACTTTTTGGCGTTGCAATCTTTATTATCAGCTTTTTACTCCCCCTGCTTTATAAATTCGGCTCACAAAAAGCACGAATCCTTGTCATCTGCATCATACTGGTGCCGACCTTCGGAGCTCTCGCACTCAGCCAGCTCGGTCTTTCCGCACCGAGTGAATCTACGATTAAGCTTTTGGTCACGCTTTCACCCTTTGTGCTGGCTGCAATCTTTCTCGGTTCGTACTTCATCTCCTGTAAAATCGTGGATAACAAAGAGTCATAGACAAACAAAAAATATTTTTTACACACCAAAGCAGCGCCAACACGGTTTTCGTGTTGGCGCTGCTGTTTTAAACACTATTATTTGCTTGACGGTAAAGATACCGTTCCCTGTGTTTCACCTTTGTCCTCAAGCAAGCGGATGGTCACATTAAATGTTTTGCTCTTTGTGGATCCGTCTGCCGCGCGGTAAATGGTGAGCGTCATCGTATCATTCGGTTTATGCGTGTTCAGCACTGCATAAAGATCTTCCAGGCTCGTAACGGTTTTACTGTCCGCCTTGGTAATAATGTCACCCTTCACGATACCTGAGTTTTTCAGGCTGCTGTCATTATCAACGGAAGCAATCGCAACGCCTTGTGGTACACCGTACGTTTGCATATCCGATTCACTGACTGTCTGGGCAGTGATTCCCAGCCGTGTGCGGCCGGAAACATACCCTTTGGTGATTAAAGCATCAATGATATTTTTTGCCTTACTGACCGGAATTGCAAATCCCATTCCCTCATAACCGGTAGCGGCAATTTTGATGGAATTGATACCAACCACCTGACCGTACATATTCACCAGCGCACCGCCGGAGTTGCCGGGATTAATGGCTGCATCTGTCTGAATATAAGTCATTCCGCTTGCGCTGTAGGTTGCGACCGAACGATTCAAAGCAGAAACAATTCCGCGTGTCAGAGAACTGGAAAATTCAACGCCTGCCGGATTACCGATAGCCAACACCCAGTCACCGACCGAAAGGTTATCCGCATTGCCGAATGTGGCGGGAGTCAAATCATTTGCGTCAATTTTAATGATGGCAAGGTCTGTGGTTTTATCGTATCCGACCACAACCCCTTTGTACTCTTTTTTATTATATAAAATGACCTTGACTTGATAAGACTTGGAGTAATTTACCACATGCGCATTCGTAATGATATAGCCGTTCCTTGTGGCAACAATACCCGAACCTTGGCTCATATCACTGGAACTGGCGGAAGAACTCTGCAGTGACGTAATCACACTGACAACAGAAGGCGCAACTTTGTTGTAAACTTCCTTCGCGCTTAGTTCATTTGTCGAAGGCTGATTTTCAATAACCAAACCGGAGCTGTTCGGGTCGGTTCCGTTGCCGCTTACCGCGCTTTTGGGTTCACTGCTGGTGCTGCCCCCGCCGCCCGGCAGTTGCTGAGACGAAGAAGTCGAACTGCGGTCGCTGTTTTTCAGTGAACTGCGCTGCTGAGAGGTCATATAGATGCCGTAAACACAAAAGCCAAGTACGAACAATGCGGCAAGAATTCCGATAATCCACAGGAATACTTTTAATCCACCGCTCATTTTTTTCTTGGGAGGCTGACCGTCCGGCTGCGATTGCTGCCCATATGGTTGATATTGGGTATTGGGGTTTTGCGGCTGCTGCCCATATTGCCCATAGGAATTGTACGAACCGTATGAATTGTACGGATTGTACTGTCCATATTGTCCATACTGCCGATACTGGCTGTTTGCAGTATTCTGCCCGTATGGATGATACGTCTGCTGTCCGTAATAGTTCCCATACTGTCCGTTCTGCCATTGGTTCGTTGGCTGCTGATATGGGTTTGCGGGCTGCTGCGGCTGCGGATCGTTATGTGCCTCCGTATTAGTGCCCGTCTGTTCGGAATCGTCTTGCAAGTCTTCCGTATCCGAATCTACCGCGGATGATTCTTCCGGATGTCCCTCGGAAAAGGATTCCCGATTTTCTTCAGTTGCCTGAAAATCAGTATTTTCTTCGCCGTGCGCTTCGCTATTTGGATTAAAATTACTATCGTTCATTGGAATAATCCCCTTTAAAATTTATCTGTCAATTGCAGCAGTATGTGAGTGCCCCCGCAATTATTCACCTTTCGGCTGTTCTTTCGCGTTATCTTTTAACTTCGGCTGTTCCGTGACTTTCGGCAGCCAAAAATCGAACTCGCAGTATTCGTTTTCCACACTGCTTACAGTAATTTCGCCGCCATGCAGCTTCAGCATGGTACGCACTAGATATAATCCCAAGCCCATACCGTTTTTATCCTGACTTCGTGATTTATCTGTCTTATAAAAGCGGTCAAAAATCATTGCGATTTCATCCGGTGCAATTCCGTGCCCGCTGTTTTTTATTTTTACATCGGTTCGATCGGGCATATCCGTAATTTTCACTTCGATATAGCCGCCTTCGTTTGTAAATTTTACCGCATTTTCAAACAGATTGTATACGACCTGATGAATCATATCCGGGTCGCCGTCTACAAACAGGCTTTCCGCGTCCTCAAGGCCACGGATTTCCAGCCGCTTTTCTTCAATGCTCTTTTCAAAAGTCAGCAAAGCAACCAAAATGGTATTGGTTAAATCAAAGCGCGCGGGCCGCAATCTTAGTTCACCGTTGTCGATTCTGGATAAATCCAGCATAGTGCGTACAAGGCGAGAAAGACGCTTGACCTCCTGCGAAACAATTTTCAGATAATAATTTTGTTTTTCGGGCGGAATCGTGCCATCTAAAATACCGTCGATAAATCCGGCAATGGTCGTCATTGGCGTTTTCAGTTCATGGGAAACATTCGCGATAAAACTTCGCCGCATACCTTCACCGGAGGAAAGCGCAACCGCCATATTATTAAAAGCCAACGCGAGCTGACCGATTTCATCATCCGTATTGACCGGAACACGAACCGAAAAATCACCTTCCCCAAAATTATGAGCTGCCACTGCCATTTGCCTCAGCGGCCGTACCATTTTATAGGAAAACAGCCATACTACACAGAAAGAAATTAAAAATGCCGCGATTGCTGCCAAAAAAAACACTCTTAAAATTCCAAGGCGAAAGCTGTTCAATGCTCCCGCATCCGATGCGGCAAAGACCGCGCCTACCGTTGAAGCTTCCCCGTATATTTTAATGGGCACGCCCACCACATAGTAGGATTGTGGAAATATCCCGTTCATGGTACCCTGACCGTAGTATGTACCGTTTAAAGCCCTTCTCATAATGGCTTTGTCCACAACTTTATAATTTACATCTCCGCTGTTGCCGGATGCATAAATCATCAGAACTCCATTGGAATCCGTAATAAAAATATCGCCCTTTATGTTTTTTGAAAAAGTTTTCATAAAAAGCTTTACCACTTCGTTGATATGATAACCGCTTTCATCCAGCACACCGGTTTGCCCCACCACATCCGCCACGCTTTGCGCATTGGTGTTCAGCAAATCACGTTTTTCTCTCTCCCAATTGTTCGAAAGAAATTCGATCGTAACAATACCGAGAAATAAAAAACTTACCACAATAATCAGAGAGGTAACGCGCAAATACTTTTTAAACAGCGTCTTTTGCATGTCGCACCCCTCCGAAAACTTTCTCAGCATTCTCTTCGTCAATTTTTGCAATCTTGAGACATTATTCTTTGACTTCAAATTTATATCCCACACCCCAAACGGTTTTTAGTGCCCATTTTTCGGAAACACCTTCCAGCTTTTCACGCAGGCGCTTTACATGCACGTCTACCGTTCGAGAATCTCCGTAATAATCAAATCCCCACACCTCATCAAGCAGCTGGTCACGCGTATACACGCGGTTGGGGTTGCTTGCCAAGTGAAAAATCAATTCCATTTCTTTCGGCGGCGTATCAATCTGCACACCGTTTACCTTTAGTTCGTAATTGGTTAAATTAATCGAGAGCTTGTCATAGGTTACCAGTTTTACCGCCTCATCCGTCGCTTTGCCGTACCGGCGCAGAACGGCCTTGATGCGCGCTACAACCTCTTTGGTTTCAAACGGTTTCACCACGTAATCATCGGCACCCAGCTCCAAGCCGAGCACCTTATCAAACACTTCACCTTTTGCGGTAAGCATAATAATCGGGCACTGCGATTTTTTGCGGATTTCACGGCAGACCTGCCAGCCGTCAAGCTCCGGGAGCATAATATCGAGCATAATTAAATCGGGCTCCTGCTCATCGAAAAGCTGGAGCGCTTTCCGCCCGTCGTTGGCGATGGAAACCTCAAAGCCCTCCTTCTCAATGTAGAGCCGCAGCAGTTCACAAATGTTCTGGTCATCATCGACCACTAAAATTTTACCTTCTGCCATAATAATCTTCCTCCTCGTCTTTCACTTTATCTTTGATCCTGTTTATCGAATAAACTGTAATTTCGGCATAAGCAAGCCGCGGGACATTCCTATTTTAAAGAAACAATTCTCCAAACGTATTGGTATTATCTCCAATATACCCCATAATTCAATCGTTGTATACTCAAATTATAAAGGAAATGTCCAGAAAAGTGATGAATTTTTTATAAAAAATTGATAACAATGTGTGAACTTCACGATTCTTTGATAATTCATTTACTCTCATTTCTCAGAATCGGTTGACGAAATTAAACTTTTGGAATATAATATTAGTAATTTACTAATTTACTAAATTACTGCTTATTCGTTTAAGTAACTGTCATATTGTCCAAATAATAATCAATTTAGCAAATTTTATTAAAATTTGAAAAGAGTGAATATATCTATGAAAATACCAACTACGTTGAAGCACAAACCTGTCATTGTAGTCGAAAACTATGAAAATGTCGATGGTCGCTATGCCTACCATTCCGACGCGAAAGGGCTGTCGCTCGGTCTGGCACAATGGAATGACCGCGGAAAGGTGGATATATCCGCGAAGGTTTGGCGCTATACCGGAGAAAAATGGTCACGCCAATCGGAAGAACTACCGCTCCACCGCATTTTGGATCTCGCCATTTTAATTTGCAGAAGTAAGCTGCATTTCCGTGAGGCATACCGCTACGACAAATTTTACGACACCCAAAACACCACAATCGACCGCATCGGCCTGCAGGGAGATGCTATGACCGTATCCGTTTGCACGGACAACGAAAAAATTGACGAAGACATCAAGCTGTTTTCACAGGCACTCAGCAACGATGATGAAATGATAAGTGAACGGCTGCGTTTGCTCTCTTCTCTATTAAAAGAGATGGGGTACTAAGGGGCTGTTACAAAACTGCACTTTTTCTGGTCGTTCGTATTTTTATACAATTCGCAACCGTCCCGTTTTGAGAAAGGATGACTATGAACATGAAAAATGAAGAGAAAAAAGCGCTGACTCTTGCTTATAAAGAGCGCAAGGTAATTGGCGGTGTTTACCGCATTGTCAACAGCAAAAACGGCAATGTATGCCTTTTCTCCACGGCGGATTTGCAGGGTGCGCGGAATCGCTTTGATTTCGCCCAAAAGACAGGTTCGTGTATCCATTTTAAATTGCAAAAGGATTGGACGGAGTTTGGCGCGGCAGCCTTTCAATTTGAAATATTGGAAGAACTGGAAAAGAAGGAAGACCAAACGCCAAAAGAATTTCAGGAAGACATCAAGACATTAGAGGAAATGTGGAAGGAAAAGCTCAATCTGCAATAAAAATTGCCTGACTGTTTTTGAACAATCAGGCAATTTTTTTATTTCATAATGCTGTTTAAAAGTCCGCCGTTTGCCACAATATTTTGAATGAAAGGCGGGAACGGCTGTGCTTTATACTGTTTTCCGGTGGTTACGTTCTCAATTACACCGGTGTCAAAATCAATTTTGACTTCGTCGCCGTCTTGAATGTCCTTTGCAGCTTCGTCACATTCCAAGATCGCAAGTCCGATGTTAATGGCGTTGCGGTAAAAAATACGGGCAAACGTACTTGCGATTACGCACGAAATACCGCTGGCCTGAATGGCAATGGGCGCATGCTCACGGGAGGAACCACAGCCGAAGTTCTTGTTGGCGACAATAATATCGCCCGGCTTGACTTTTTTCACGAAGTCCTTGTCAATATCCTCCATACAATGGGTGGCAAGCTCTGCATGCGATGCAGTGTTGAGGTAACGCGCCGGGATAATAACATCGGTGTCGACATTATCACCATATTTATGAACAAATCCATGTGCATTCATTTTCGAACTCCTCCTTATTCTGCAACCGCTTCCGGGTCGGTAATGTAACCGGTCACCGCGCTGGCGGCGGCTACGGCCGGACTTGCGAGATATACTTCGGATTCTATGTGCCCCATACGTCCCACAAAATTGCGGTTTGTGGTGGAAATCGCACGTTCACCCTTGCCTAAAATACCCATATGACCACCGAGGCATGGACCGCAGGTTGGTGTGCTGAACACCGCGCCCGCTTCCACAAATATTTCCGCCAAGCCTTCGCGCATGGCCTGCAAATAAATGGCCTGTGTGCCGGGAATCACAATACAGCGCACATGCTTTGCCACTTTTTTGCCTTTTAAAATTTCTGCGGCAATACGAAGATCTTCGATACGTCCATTGGTGCAGGAGCCGATTACACTCTGATCAATTTTGATTTCGCCCACATTGTCAATTGTTTTGGTGTTCTCCGGTAAATGAGGGAACGCAACTGTGGGGCGCAGAGCAGACAAATCAATTTCATAGGTTTTCTCATAAACCGCGTCCCCATCTGCCTGATAAACCACCGGCTCACGCTGGAAGCGGTCTTTACAGTATGCTAGGGTAATCTCATCCACCGGGAAGATGCCGTTCTTTGCGCCGGCTTCAATTGCCATGTTGGCAATGCAGAGGCGGTCGTCCATAGATAAATAGCTAAGGCCGTCGCCCACAAACTCCAAGGACTTGTAAAGTGCGCCGTCCACACCGATTGAACCAATGAGATGCAAAATCACATCTTTGCCGCTCACCCATTTGGCAGGCTTATTTTTCAGGACAATCTTAAGCGCGGCCGGAACCTTGAACCATGCTTTGCCGCTGATCATTCCGGCTGCCATATCCGTGGAACCGACGCCCGTTGAGAACGCGCCGAGCGCACCATAGGTGCAGGTGTGCGAGTCCGCGCCGATCACGCAATCTCCGGGGCCCACGATCCCTTTTTCCGGTAAGAGTGCGTGCTCAATGCCCATTTGTCCCACATCAAAGAAGTTGGCAATCTCATACTTATCCGCAAAATTGCGAACCTGACGGCATTGCTCTGCCGCTTTAATATCTTTATTCGGCGTAAAATGGTCAAGCACAAGCGCAATTCTTGTGTTATTGAACACTGAATTCGCACCGCATTTTTCAAATTCATTGATTGCCACAGGGCTGGTAATATCGTTGCCGAGCACAACATCAAGCTTTGCCTCAATCAGCTGTCCGGCTTCTACCCTGTCTAATCCCGCGTGTGCCGCAAGGATTTTTTGTGTCATTGTCATTCCCATTTGTGCAGCCTCCTTAAAATCGCGAATCTTACTATCTTAATTATGTCATACTTCTTGCGTCAAGAATGTAAACTATGCTACAATCTGAACAGATAAATTTGCCATTGCGCACTGGCTGAAAAAAAGCCTTCGATGTTCCCCATCTTCCTTACGAAAGGGAGCTATCACTGCGGTGATGCCGCAGTGATAGCGGGATTGTCTGTCGTAAAATGTTTGACATCATGATAAATTGTGGGGATTGATTATGGAATACCAATATCTTTTAAACGCTCAAAAAAACCAGCAGAATCTGTGGGAAAAGCTGGCGTCTTCACAGGCACCAAAAATATATGAGAAGGATCAAATGATCTACTTACAAGGAGAGTATGCCGACCGCTTTTATTATTTAAAAAGGGGGCGGGTCAAGATATTCCTCAGCTCGGAAAATGGAATGGAGAAAACTCTAACCGTTTTGGAAAAGGAAAACATTTTGGGCGAGGCAGCTTTTTTTGACGGTCTGCCCCGCGTATCCTCAGCAAAAGCATTGGCAAGATGCGAAATCATTGTCATAGACCGCCGCACTTTGCCGGACTATTTCCGACGCGAACCCACACTCGCCATCAATATGCTGCAATATCTGGCAAGAACGGTACGAATGCTTTCCGCGCAGGTGGATAACATGACATTTTTACAGGCAGATAAGCGAATCGCACAGTTTTTGGTCAGCTTAGCAGGGAAACCGGGTGTAGAGCAAATTGTAACCTGCACGCATGAGGAAATCGGTGACCTGGTCGGTACATCGCGCGTCACCGTAAGCAAAATCCTGTCCGCTTTTGTGAAAAAAGGATGGATTTCCACGCGTTACCACAGCATTCTTATCTTAAACCGAAAAGCCCTTTCCGATTTCGCCTTTTCGCAGGAATAGAAGCTCTTCGCAAACAGTGTGGTAAGTTAAAATCTCTCTGCCCTCTGCGGAGGGCATCTCCCTTTTACAAGGGAGATGAGTCCATTAAGGACCATCCTTTCTGGATTGTATGACTTCGTCGATTTTCCTGCATACATCTGGAAAAAGAGTATCAACCTCTTGATTCGTAAACCGCATCACTTCAATCCCGTAGGCATTCAAAATTTGCGTACGTTCCATATCAGAACCTTTTCCCTGCTCGATTTCGTGCTGACTCCCATCCAATTCAATCGCAAGATGTGCTTGCGCGCAATAAAAATCGACAATGCTCTTTCCAATAACCTTCTGCCGAAGCATGGGAATCGGATAATGCCTACAAAATCCATACCATAATTTATGTTCTTGCGGTGTCATTTCCTTTCGAAGCTTTCTAGCAGCATCTGTTAATGTTTTATTATGTTTACGATAAGAAAAGCTATCCATTCCACAATTCTCCGAAATTTCAAAAAATTCCGTCCCCCTCTCCCTTGCTAAAGGGAGATGTCCCCGCAGGGACAAAGAGATTCCGTTCCCTTCTCCCTTGCTAAAGGGAGATGCCGCTGCCGCGACAGAGAGATTCCGCCCCCATCTCCCTTGCTAAAGGGAGATGTCGCTGCCGCGACAGAGAGATTCCGCCCCCATCTCCCTTGCTAAAGGGAGATGTCGCCGCCGCGACAAAGAGATTCCGTCCCCCTCTCCCTTGCTAAAGGGAGATGTCGCCGCCGCGACAGAGAGATTCCGCCCCCTCTCCCTTGCTAAAGGGAGATGTCGCCGCCGCGACAAAGAGATTCCGCCCCCTCTCCCTTGCCAAAGGGAGATGTCGCCGCCGCGGCAGAGAGATTCCGTTCCCTTCTCCCTTGCCAAAGGGAGATGTCGCCGCAGGGACAAAGAGATTCCGCCCCTCCTCTTAGTCAGAGCGATTTACTGGTTCTTAATCAGCAAATATTCAACGGAGTCTGCCAGAGCAATCCAGCTTGCCTCCACCACGTCGCCGGAAACGCCGACTGTGGTGCACAAATTATGCCCATCGGTAGATGTCATCAACACGCGAACGCGCGCGGCGGTTGCGTCACGCGTATCCATAACGCGCACCTTGTAGTCGATCAAATGTGCTTTGGAAAGACATGGGTAAAATACCTCCAGCGCGCTGCGCAGCGCTTTGTCCAAAGCGTTGACCGGGCCATTTCCCTCTGCCGCCATCAGTTGTGTTTTCTCATTCACACGCACTTTCACAATGGCATTTGCACTGCATCCCTCTTCCGACGGACGGTTACTGATGATTTTATAATGAATCAGTTCAAAAAACGGATGATAATTGCCGGTATGCTTTCGTACCAGAAGTTCAAAACTGCCGTCGGCCCCTTCAAACTGGTAGCCTTCATGCTCCATTTCTTTCAGCGTTTTCATAATTTGAATAGTTTCCGGCGAATCCTTGGTCAGTTCCGGGCAAATTGTATTGATTTTGCTCAGAATGACCGTCCGACCGCTCATTTCAGATGTTAAAAAGCGCCGTTCGTTACCAACGATTTCCGGATTAATATGTTCAAAGGAACTGCTTACTTTCAGTACCCCATCTGCGTGCATGCCCGCCTTGTGTGCAAATGCGCAGCTGCCCACATAAGGGTCACCATGAGGCTGTGAAATGTTCGCAATGGACGCGATTTGAATTGCGGTAGGAGTAAGCATCGCAACCTTTTCATCCGGAATGCAGGGAATCTGATATTTCAGCTGTAAATTGGGAATAATGGTAGATAAATTGGCATTGCCGCAGCGTTCACCGAAGCCCAGATACGTGCCCTGTACATGCGTTGCTCCGGCATCAACAGCCGCCATACTGTTTGCCGCCGCCATTCCGCAGTCGTTGTGAAAATGGACGCCGACCTGAACCGGAATAGATTCCACGACTTTTTTTGTAATCGCATAGGCATCCTTCGGGAATGTGCTGCCGTTGGTATCACAAAGGATAACGCAGACCGCTCCGCCCTTCACCGCGGCACCCACCGCACGCATGGCAAACGCAGCATCCGCCTTGTAGCCGTCATAAAAATGTTCGGCGTCAAACATTACCCGCCTGCCATGCTCGGCCATAAAGCGGCAGGAATCTTCAATCATGCGCAGATTTTCATCTTCGGTGGTGTCCAGTACTTCGCGCACATGCAAATCCCAGCACTTTCCGAACAGCACGACGGTATCGGTATCCGCTTTCAGCAGTGCTTTCAGACCGATATCATTCGCCGCCGTAATATATTTTCTTCGGGTGCTTCCAAAAGCGACCAACTGCGCATATTTCAGTTTCAACGTAGCCGCGCGCGCGAAGAACTCCAAATCTTTCGGGTTGGAACCGGGATTGCCCGCCTCTATATAGGGAATGCCAAGCTCATCCAGCCTGCTCACAATATTCAGTTTATCATCCACCGAAAATGAAATTCCGTTCGCCTGTGCTCCGTCGCGCAGAGTGGAATCCAGTATATCAATTCGGTTCATCATCAAGTTCCTTTCAAAAATGATTCTGGTAAAAAAGTGTAATAAAATTATAGCGTGTGTCGGCTGCAAATTCAAATAAAATATGGAAGAATGCAATAATTCCTTCTGCCCTGCTCCAGTTTTACATCATGAAGGTATGCCACTAAGGAAATAATATAAGACCAATCTCCAAGCGTAAAATCCATATATCAAAGATTTTGCGCTTGTTTCTTGGATGTTTTCTAAAGTTAACGGACTATATAAGGAGACTAACTATTAAAAGTCAAGCCTAAAAGTGAAAAAGGCACTCGCGTTAGACCGCTGTAAATTAGAATAAGGAAAATAGAGAAATGAGTATAACAAAAAGAGCGTCGCTGTAGGCGCTCAAA
>JAEWYE010000077.1 GCA_023458755.1 Bacillota bacterium
GGTTGCCCACAGGAGCACCGTTGGCTGTGGCAAATAATCCGTTTGTACCAGTACCGGCAGCTACATTTTTCCAGCCGCGGGAATAGAAAGGTGAACCTACATTAAGCTTGGATGCAGGAATATTATATGTATCCCTGTAATGTTTCATGATGTAATCCGTATTGTATTTATTCTTGATATCAACCGGTGAAGTTCCGGATGGATCATTTGGATTCTTGTAAATTGCCGACTGGTGGTTTGTAATGGTATCCCACGCTCCATGAATATCATAGGTCATTATATTTAACCAATCCAAATATTGAGAATATACATTTGGTTCCATCAAATCAACTTTTTCATAACCGCCTGGTGCGGCTATGGTAAGAAGCTTGCCGGACATACCGTTATTATTGTATGCTTGACGGATTTCCCTCAGCAATGCTGTGAAATTCTGCTTGTCCTCAGGTCCGCCGGGACAGCCCCTATCATACTGATCATTAGGATCTTTGACCCTGTTGACTCCGGGGTATTCCCAATCAAGATCCACACCATCAATAAAAGGATATTTCTTCAGGAAATCTATTACACTTTGAATGAATATTGCTCTGCTTGATGATGTCAGAGCCATTGCGTGAAAGTTTTCACCTCTTGTCCATCCACCAACCGAGATAACAACTTTTACATCCGGATACTGCGTCTTGTAATATTTGTATTCTCCGAAGTGTCCCCTTACCATGCCGGGATCCCAGCCTTCGGAGTGTGCAAAGGTAGCCTGGAAGTCTGCATATTCGTCAGTGGAAACAAGTTTATAACTTGTATCAATAGTGAAGAATGCATGATTTATACATGTTACTTTATTCCATGGGATCATACCTACATTCATTGACATATGTGCAGCATTATACATGCCCCAGTTAGGGAAGTATACTACAAAGTTTTTACCGCTGGCTGCCGAGGACACGGAAGTTCCCATGGGAAGCAGAGTAAATAACATAGCCAACAAAAGGACCAGGGGCAGTAGTTTTCTTAAGTTTTTCTTCATACTTTCTACTCCTCTCTATGCTTTGTTTTATATTCACTCAGCTTAATAAATGCCCCCGACAAAATCGAAGGATATACTAAAAACACAAATTCAACACCCTGATTTAAAGGAAATAATTCACCCCCTTGAAAGAAAGAATTTCGAATTTGTGGCTCAGGCATCTCAAGCTGAATAAACACACTTTGTTACAGATAATTATATTGATTGCAGCCAATAGATAATAGAACAATTGGGGTAAGCACAATTACAGGTTACCTCTGTAATAAGAGGTTGGATTCCATATTCAAAATTTCCAAGGATCAATGCAATTATTTCCAATATAATCTTCTATTTCCATTATATTTTAATTTTTCCATGAAACTAGTAGGCAATCTTGGCATTTGTTGGCAGATTTTGGTGACATAAAAAACCGTATCGTCCCTGTTATCTCTGTGGTATCCGTTACACAATAAAATCTCAGGAAGGCCTCATAAGAAGCCTGCCTGAGATTTTTATAATCCTTCATGGTTTAACTTGGCATCAATGCCTCTGGATTGAATGCTGCCGGGAAGGTTTGGCTACCGGTACACCTGCCAAATGGCCTCATATACGAACTCCGCAAGTCCCGGTGTCTTTTTGTCCAGTTCTTCTTTATGAATCAAATACGCCTGCCCGATTTTACGAAAAGCTTCATCATTGCAGGGAATCCACATATTTATCAACTCTCTGTAAGCAGAAACCGCCTTTTTTGCCGCTAAACTCTCAGGGCCTTCCATCGTGGCTTCGCGAAACTTTTGCATGACCTCACCGCAAAGAGAAATGAGTTTGTCAAAATCCACATTCATTATATTCGAGGCACTTTTTATGAGAGATGCACGACCCGGTAATATACCGCTTTTCACTACGGGAAGAAAAAAATTGCTTTCCATTACCACCCGGATTTCGTTTGCATATTTTTTCTTCATCGTTTCAATTCTATTTTTATCAAAATCTCTTAACATTGAAATATCAAAATTATCATTCAATATACGGTCAACTGACAATATCATTTTTTGCAGTGCGGCTTGTTTTTCCAAAAGAATTTGTTTATGCTGCCGCATGATTTCTTTTTCCATTTCCTTTGGATTTTCAAGCAGCAACCGAATGTGGTCAAGGGATATACCAAGCTCTTTATAAAATAAAATGCTCCATAAGCGGCGCAAGCTCTCGTCATCATATTGGCGGTAGCCCGATTCTTTTACCGCACTGGGCGGTAACAATCCGATTTCATCATAATATTGCAAGGTGCGGCGGCTTACGCCGGAGAGCTTACTAACTTCATTTACACTTTTCATGCCGTTTTCTCCTTACTAAAATTTTTTACAAATTTTTTCAAAAACCCATTGACTCGAACGTAACGTTATAGTTTATGTTCTCATTATAAGTGAACAGCGGCATTATGTAAAGCAAAAATCTATGAACAAACCGTCGCACAAAATAAGGAGGGTTTATTTATGATAAGTAAGAATGAAATAGCTCCGGAACTTGAGCCGATTCCAAAGAGCGTCATGAACATCGCCTGGATTTTAGTGCTTGGGGCAATTATGCCCCTGCTTGATTCAACAATGGTCAACATTGCCATCAAGCACTTGAGTAATGATTTCAGTGTCGGACTGGATTTAATCCAATGGATAATTACGGGTTACGTGCTATCCATGGCTATTGCAGTGCCACTTGTTGGTTGGGCGGTTCAACGTTTCAATGGTAAATGGTTAATGACAGGTGCCAATATATTGTTCTTAGCTGCTTCGATTGCTTCGGGATTTAGCTGGAGTATCAATTCATTGATTATTTTCCGGATTGTTCAAGGTTTCAGTGCCGGCTTTATTATGACATTGATTACTGCTTTGAGTGTTGAAATCGCCGGAAGGGATCGAATGGGGCGTATGATGTCGACCGTTGGTATCCCGATGATCTTGGGCCCAATCCTTGGCCCGGTTATTGGAGCAGTGATTGTCCAATTCTCATCATGGCGTTACATTTTCTTTGTCAACATTCCGATCGGTATTCTTGCCATTACTTTGATGATTTTGAAGTTGCCTAACTTCACGCCAGTTAACATTAAAGCTAAATTTGACTTCATTGGTATTATTTTATTGGGCTCCAGTTCAGCCACCTTGATTTATGGGATTACTAAAGCAGCAAAGAATGCTACATTTAACAACAGCACAACTATTGCTTATGTTGTTGCCGGTGTCGTAATTCTAGCCAGCTACATGGTTTACGCTGCTATCAAAAAGGAACAGGCAATTCTCCCGTTACACTTGTTTAAATTGAAAAATTTCAATGCTGTCATGGTTGGCCTGTTCCTTGCAGGGATTGCAACCAACGGTCCAATGTTGTTATTACCTTTGTTTTTCCAAAACATTAAGAGCTTCTCAGTTTTGAACACCGGATTGATCTTGATTCCGCAAGGTATCGGTATGTTAGTTGCCCGCCCGTTAATTGGCAAGCTAACTGATAAATTGGGTGCACGTAATGTTGTCTTGGCAAGTTTGACATTAGCCATCGTTGGCACCATTCCATTTGTCTTCTTCAATGAGGCATCTTCACTCATTGTTGTGAGTGTTGTCTTGTTTGTTCGGGGTATGGGTATCGGTGGTGTCACAATTCCAATGATGACTGATGCATATACCGGTATGGTCAAAGAAGAAATTGCACAAGCTAGTGT
>JAEWYE010000078.1 GCA_023458755.1 Bacillota bacterium
TAAAGTACAAATACGGGAATCGACATTTCTGGGCAAGAGGGTACTATGTTGATACAGTAGGACGAAATAAAAAGCAGATACAAGAATACATAAAAAAACAATTGGAAGAAGATCAGATAGCAGATCAGATGAGCCTCAAAGAATACATTGACCCGTTTACGGGCAGCAAGGAAACCTAAGCATAATAAAAAAATACCCCTTTAGGGGTTGCCCGAAAAAGCAATACAATTGGCAGACCATTTCGGAGCCCCTTTAGGGGTATTGTTTGTAATATGCCCTTATAGGGCTTAATCATGCCTCCGGCTTAGCCGGAGGTTTTGACTATTTTAAGACTCATATGAACGTTTTAACCCGGAACGAAATAAGCTTACACCAAGGATAATGAAGGTGATGATTCCAAGATTGGTAAGCCGATCTTTCCAACGAGTTTGCTTATCTTCAACCAGCACGTTGATATCCTCCTGCGTTCGATACAGAGAAAGAAGATATATGTTATTTGCATCGATTATGACCGTACGAATTTCGTTATCGCTGTCCGAATGAAAATAAGATTTACTGATACGGTAATACCCGTACAGGTTGCTTTTGCTGAATGCCGCAAACCCATATTGGCCTTCGTTTTTTAATACAACCACGATAGAAGAACCTTGGTCGGATTTCTTCACAACCACCGCGTTTTTCATCCCGTTGTTTTCCGCGGAGGAAATAGCGGCCTTGTCGATGCTATTTTTGCCTATCGTATAAATCGATGCATCCTCAATATAGAGCAGTACGAAGATAACCAGAATTGCAATTTCACAGATTCGTATAATGCGCTTCTTTTTCATGATATTCCTCCACAGCAAAACGAATTTGCACTGTGAAAATATCATATCACAAGAGTATTTGGATTTCCATAGTTTTACAAAAATATTTCATAAATATCAAATAGATAGAAAGTCCTCTTTGATGACCTCGATGCCGCTGAACTCGCCGACAAACCAGTTTGCGTTTTCCAGTTGCACCGGGATAAGCTTGGCTGGGTGTACAGCAGAAACCAATGCCTGCAAGGCGCGCGCGTTTGCGTGACCGCTGGTGCGCAGAACTTTCACTTCCAGCCCCTTGTCTTGGGCAAATTTCACGAAATCGGTAGGCAGCTGTTCTTCGGCAGGGAGCGTGACAAGCAGTGCGCCGTCGTAAAACCGAACAATTTGCGACAGGCTTTTTAAATATTTCTTCATGTTGGTGCGAATACACATCACGAATTTTTGAGCGATTAAAGCCCTTTTATCAACGCGGTTCAGCTTTTCAAACATTTTGTAGCGGATATGCTCCGGGCGGTAGCCTGCGGTAAGAAAGGCTTTTACTCCCACAAAACCGTTTGGGTTCGGTACAATGTTACCGATGGCATCGTTTAGGTTCGCCATATACAAATCCTGCAAAAACAGACGGCGGTTTCGTTTTGCGGCATGAAACACGGTAGCGGTGCGGTCAATGTCCGTTACGGATTGCAGGATGAAAACCGGACCGGTTTTGGCGCCAATCCATTCGGTAAGCTGTTCCTCCAAATCGCGTTCGGTAACCAGCGCAATATCTTCACCGGTCAATCCCATACCTTCACAAATAAGAGTGTCAATTTTATCGGGTAGGTTTTGCAGCATCTCCTCAAAGCTTTTTCTGCCGTGTGCGCGGAAATCGCCAGTGTACAGCACACGCTTGCCTTCGCCCTCAATTAAAAACAGATATCCGTCATATTCCTCGCGGTCAATCAAAATGGGTGTTACGGTGATGTCACCGATGACGATTGGTTCACGGTTTTGATAATATCCGGTAAATACAGGCGTTTTCTTCATTCGGTAGGCATTGACGGCGGTGAGAACTCTCTCTGATAAGCGGCTGAGATAGATGGTACTCCCCGTCAGCCCAAAATAGTCCGTGTGTGCGTGAGCAAGAAAAACCGCGTGAAGGTTAGCAATTCTTACACTTTCACAGGCGGCGGGCAAAGCGTTGTCCTCTGCGTTTGTTCCGCAGTCAAACAGAATTTTTGTTTTGGCGGTAGTAATTTCAATCAGCGTTTCTCCTGCTGGATTTTTCAGTCTGTGTATTTGAATTTTCATGAATTTTATCCCTTCTGTCTATATCGTTCAAGTAATCATAGAACGCCAATCATGACAAACTAGACGCTCAAAAAACGGCATCTGCGTAAAAACAGATGCCGTTTCATTTTGAAATTTAATTCACCGTTTTAATTCAGGTTGTTGATAAATTTTTCAAGCTGATCGTCGTCCTTGGGGTTTGGTGCGTTGTTTATTTTAAACAGGGTAAGATTTTCAACATGCCGTATGCCTTCACCCGGTTGAATTTCATAGAGTGGACTGAGCGTTTCCATTTGCACGAACTCTTTGTTTAGGTAGGTTTCATAGGAAGAACCAAAATCCGGATAGGCCGCCTGCATATTGTGCACATATCGTTTAACGAGTGCAACGTCATGGTTTACATAGGCCGACCAGCCCTGTAAATTATCCACCCCCAGCTTAAATGGATGGTCATATGCTTCGTCGTGCTGGATGGTGATATATTTCTTGCCCCAAAAAACACGGGAATCGGTTATTTGCGTATAAGGCCACAGAATCAGAACTCGGTTCGGCAGCAATTCGTCGTCACTGTGGTTCTGCGGTATAATCTGCAAACCGCCTGGGGCAAGCATGGTAACTGCCCAAAGCGCCAGCGTTTTCGTCTCTTTGGATTGATTTTTCGCGCTGTGAACAATCATAATATCGGTAGCATCCTCGTTCATCATCACTTCAAAACCAAGCTGCATGTTATTGTTTTTTTGGCGTGCGGGAGTAAAACTTACGCCGTCCGGCAAAATGCCGTAAACAACGGGCTCGTTGTCGGGGTAATAGGTGTCCGGATTACTTTCCGGGCTCAGCCAAAGGCGGTGACCGCCGTAAGCATAAAATTTGCTCCCTGCTCCGAACACATCTTCATAACTGTCGCCGTCGGTAACAAGCTTGCGTTCCAAATCGTTATACAGCATGTTCTCGCCGTTTACAAAGCCGAATCGTACAATGCGCGGTCCAACATCAATGGTAACAATCACCTCAATAATGCCGTTGGTGATATGTACACACCTTCCGTAATTTTCGTAATCTCTTTCTTTAATTTCAATAGACAAACAAGACACATCCTTTCATTAAGAGCTAAACCGTGAGTATCCCTGTTGTCAT
Organism: Bacillota bacterium; assembly: GCA_023458755.1. Lineage (GTDB taxonomy): Bacteria > Bacillota > Clostridia > Oscillospirales > Acutalibacteraceae > JAEWYE01. The sequence goes on from JAEWYE010000078.1 coordinate 3,210, forward strand.
TTCAAGCCCGCATGGACGAACGTGGGGTAAAGACAGTACAAAAATGTCCGTAGATTTACATTCTAATTCAAGCATACTTCTTACCTGCTTGTCAAGAGATAAAATGTCTGATGAATTGGTCAGAATCGGTAAATTTGTGGTGTTTTTTGCAAGATGTAGGATTTCCTTGCCGGATTCGTTAAAACCGAGTACGCGCACATAAGGGGGAGCAGGCGGAATGCTGTCTGTTTGCAGTCCTAAAAAGGCGGAATAAATCAATCGGCGTATGCGTGCATGGGTGTACCGCTTCGATTTAATCTTTACATATAAATCGTCAAGGCTAACCGCCTCCCGTACGGCACGGTAAATGCGGTTTTCCAGTCCTTCACTGATGTCGGGCAGCCTTCCGAATTCTTCTCGGCTCATGCCGCGCAGTTTTGCAAGCAGAGCCGTTTCCAGCCTGGCGGGGTCAGCGGGAGCATTCCCGCATGCGATTTCTTCTTTTGCTATTTTTGCGGCGGCGGGCGGCAAAAACGGCGAAATATTTTCTCCGGCACGTATTTTTTCGCGAAGCTGCGAAGAGGAAAGCAGGATTTCCTTGCTGTTTGATTCTAATTTTTCATCGTGCTGTGCGCCGATTCGCTTTACGGTAAACGGTGTAATGGTGGAATTTAGTTTGATTAAGGCCTTGCAGTATTCGATGCCCAGTATATTGTTCGGGCTTTCCAAAAGCATGGCGGTTTCATGGTCAAACAAACTTTCAATTGCTGCCTGCCTCGCTTTTGCGAACGTTGCGCCGCTTTTTAAATGCTGCTGCAGTTCCTGCCTTAGTCCTGGGGAAAGTACCGCTTTCGCCGCATTCTGCAGCAGAGCGGAACTTCCGCATTCGCTGCCAAAACTGATGCTGTCCACACAGCCAAGTGCATGCAGCAGCGAAACAGCGCCAAAAGCAAAGTGTTCGGCACCGGACAATGCCCATGGCAGCGGCAGTTCAATTACCAAGTCCGCTCCGCTCAATAGTGCCATGCGTGTGCGCGCCCATTTGCTGAAAATCGCGGGTTCGCCGCGCTGCACAAAATTTCCGCTCATTACCGCAACGATATGTGTCGCTCCGGCAAGGCGCGTTTTTTCGATTAAGGCCGCATGCCCCGCATGGAAAGGATTATATTCCGACACAATGCCGGAAATAACAGGTTTTCCTGCCATTTCTTCGCAAACTCCCTTGAAATTAATACAATATTGTACTATTATATAGTACAGCATTGTTAAAATCGTTTCAATCCTAATTCTATGAATTTTCCTAGACTTTGTTTTGTTGAAAATTCAAAATAAGTGGGTATCCGTTTGTTTTGTTTTTTCTTTAGAAGCAAGGTCTGGGTATTTCCGCTTTTTTCACAAAAATCAAATACGGGGATTGAATCGTTTAAAAGTAGAATATTGGAGGAAAATCGATGAAAATTCTGGTCATCAACGCGGGCAGCTCTTCTTTGAAATATCAGTTGATTGATATGGATAACGAAGGCGTACTCGCAAAAGGAAACTGCGAAAGAATTGGTATGGACAACGGTATTTTCAGCCATAAGACAGCGGATGGGCGTGAAAAACATCTTACCGTGAATATGTCAAATCACACAGCTGCTTTTATGCAGGTGAAAGACGCTTTAACAGACAGCGAAGTCGGTGTTATTAAAGACCTGTCCGAGGTTTCCGCTGTCGGCCACCGTATCGTTCAGGGCGGCGCGATATTCAGCAAATCTGTTTTAGTAGATGAAGAAGTCATTAAGGGTATCGAAAGCTTAATCCCGCTTGCACCGCTGCATAACAGCGCACATGTGCAGGGCATTCGTGCCTGCCGTGACGTGTTCGGCACCGAAGTACCGGAAGTTGTTGTATTCGATACCGCGTTCCATTCCACCATGCCGCCGAAAGCTTACATGTTTGCGGTTCCTTACGAGTACTATGAGAAATACAAAATCCGCCGTTATGGCTTCCACGGTACTTCCCACCGTTATGTCAGCCATGAATGCGCAAAGTTGATGGGCAAGCCGCTGGAAGACATTAAGATGATTACCTGCCATTTGGGCAACGGTTCCTCCATTACTGCTATACAGGATGGAAAAGTGCTGGATACCAGCATGGGTCTGACTCCTCTTGACGGCTTTATGATGGGTACCCGCTCCGGGACATTGGATCCTTCTGTGGTCACATTCATTGCGGAAAAAGAACATCTTTCTCCAAAGGAAATGAGCGATCTGTGCAATAAAAAATCCGGCCTGCTCGGTATTTCCGGTGTTTCCAGTGATGACCGTGATGTGACAAAAGCAGCGGAAGAGGGCAACCCGAGAGCAATTCTTGCTCACGAAATGCTCGTTTATCAAATCAAAAAGTTCATTGGCGGATATGCCGCGGCAATGGACGGCTGCGACGCGATTGTGTTTACCGCCGGTTTGGGTGAAAACCAATCTCATCACCGCCAGAAAATCTGCGACGGCCTTACCTATTTGGGCGTAAAGGTTGATCCGAAGCTCAACGAAAAAATGCTTCACGGCCATGGCGGTAAGATTTCCACTCCGGACTCCCGTGTAGAAGTTTACGTGATTCCGACCAATGAAGAGTTGGTTATTGCACGCGATACCAAAGAGATTGTGGAAAACCTGTAAAATAATAGTGCAAACGGCGGAGGGTAATCATCCTCCGCCGTTAGTTTTTGCATTCTTCAGGAAAACTATGTGTAAAGGCACGATTATCTTACACCGCCGCCTCCGCCAAAGCCGCCTCCGCCTCCGCTGAAACCGCCTCCGCCGAAGCCACCGCCTCCAAAACCACCGCCGCTTGAGGATGATGGCGGGTGCGCAAGTACAGTCGCGGATTGGCTGATGGTGCTGATGCGGTTCGAAAGCATGGCACCCAGATCATAGCTGCCCATCCCGCCAAAGCCACCGTAGTGGTAACCGAACATATAGTACAAATAGGAATTGCCCCAGTAGGTGTCCATATAGCTCTTGTCGTTAACCTGCGGGTAGACCATTCTGAGTTGGTCGCATACCTGCTTGGAAATTCCCATCATGGTCGCGTAAACAAGATATTCTTCCCAAAGCTCAAGCTGCGGCACGCCGTATTCCTTCATGCGGGAGAATTCCAGCATGTATTTTTTTAAACCGTGCCACACCTTGTAATCATATTCGCCAGCTTTGCTCAATCGTGCTTTGCCGCTTCCGCCGATGATCATCAGAATGCCCGCTACAAGCGCGCCCGCCGGAATATAAACCAGCGTCAGCCTGCTGAATACCAGTGCAAAAAATCCGATAAGTGCAAGTGCAGAGCCGATTCCGAGAATATTGGAAGAAAACTTGTTTTTCTTTTCGTAATATCCCCGAAGTCCAATTTCGCCTTTACTGCGGGTTAAAAACAGATTGACGGTCTGGTCAATGAATTTGTAGGATTGCTTGGCATACGATTCAAACTGCCGCATGGTAAAGGAACCGCCGTAGTGGTTCGCAACCGCGGAAATCAGCTCCAAAAAGGTTTGTTCGCCTTCGGACAAATCCGTGACATTTGCGGTTTTAGCTTTTACCGTCAGCATAACCGTAACGTCTTCTTCGTTCTCATTGTGGTTTTCAAACTGCACATATCCTTTTCGTGCAAGCTGCAAGAGTGTAGAACTGAACAGGTTGCCTTTGATTTTCTCCGTAATACCGCCGCTGTAATAATAAAACAGATGGGCGATTCCGGCAGGACTGTTTCCGGACGGTATGTCGTGTGTGTATTCCGGTGCTTCCACCGCGTAGCGTTTGCTTTTTCGCTTGGCAAGAACACACAGGAGGATACCCGCCAGCACAATTACGCCGCCCGAGATTGCGTCCACAATACCGAGAATATATCTTCGCTGCAGTTCGGCTTTGTAATCATCTGCCCATTTCTGCTCTTGGGAGCTGATTGCGGGCAGAATGGTATCCGAATGAGTTCGTTTGGAATCGGAAAAAGCCGCCTTTGGTACGCAAAGGCGCGTTTCCAGTTGCGTGCCCGCCGGAATTTCGCTGGCGGTAATCGAAATCTGACTGCCGGAATCAACTGTCAGGAAGCTTTTTGCCGTGCAGTGAAGCCACGCGCGGACATCCAATTTATTGGAAACATCCGGAAATTGAATGGTGGCATTCATATTGGCTACCGGCAGGGTGAAGTCGGTGCTCAAAAACTTATAGTAGAATACGCCGACATCGTTATATACATTGACGCAGTTTTGTACCGTATAGCGGAAAGTGAAGGTTCGAACCCCTTCGTCTATGCGCGGCATAAACAGCCCGATTCCAATAGCTGTTCCGTTATTGTACAGGTAACAGGCGTTTTCCAAATCGCTCGGCGGATTTTGCGGATCAATATTAGAAGTGAAGGTATAGTCTTTGTTATAGTCGTCATCGTGCACGGACAGATTTGTAACGCTGTCAAATTGAGTTGTATCAATCGGAAATGTTTTATAAATATTGCGGTACGCTTTGTCACGGTCTTCCAAATTGACTTTCCAGATTTCGGTCACATTCATGTCGCCGTTTTTTGTCAGCACGGCAGCCACATTCAGTTTTTCCAAAACCTGCTTGGAATCATCCTTATAATCACTGCATCCACCCATACAAAGCAGGGCAAACAGCAGCGCGAAGCAGACCGCACCGCTCAAAATTCGTTTCAATATTTTTGCCATTCTATTCCTCCCACAGCAGGCAGATCAAAATTTAACCTGCGGAACCGCCTTTTCGGCTTCGTCCATTTCAAAATATTTTCTTTGAGTAAAGTGGAACATGGCAGCGAAAAGATTGGACGGGAAACGAATGACATACTCGTTGTATTTCATGACCGTATCGTTGTAGAATTGGCGGGAAATCGCGATTTTGCTTTCAATTTCCCTCAATTGTGCCTGCAAATCCAAAAAGTTCTGGTTTGCCTTTAAATCCGGGTACTGTTCCGCGGTCGCGAACAGGTTTACAATTGCTTTGGAGAGCTTTTGGTTATTCTCCATTGCTTCTTCCGGCGTTTTGGAACTCATGGCGGCGCTGCGCCATTTTGTAACCTCTTCCAGAGTGGTTTTTTCATGGGCGGCATAACCTTTTACGGTTTCCACCAAATTCGGGATCAGGTCAAAGCGTTTTTTCAGCTGTACATCAATTTGTGACCAGCCGTTGTCTACACGAACAGAAAACGCGACGAGCTTGTTGTAAATCCTTGCCGCAAAAAGTACAATTAGCAAAATTACCGCAACGATAATAATAGCGGTCCAATTTAGATTTGCCCAATTCATAATAGGAGCCTCCTTTAATTTAGCAAAATAATCTTGTTCCTATTCTAACATAACTTACGAGAAAAATATACCAAACAATTTGAAAAAACAGTTCTTACTGACTTTTTCTACTGTTGCGTCTCTTTGGAGCCGCACCCTTTTATCGCTCCGCTGGGAACATATCTCTCTGTCACTGCGGTGACATCTCCCTTTAGCAAGGGAGAAAGGTTGAAGTTTGCAAAGGGAGATACAGAATTGAGTTGCTTTTGGGGCGGTCAGTGAGATTCAAAAACTCCCTCATACCGCATGATATGAGGGAGAAAAGCGATTTATTTGTCAGGTTTCCTACTTTTTTTATCTTACTTTTACTTTCCGTAGTACGCCTTGGTGTAAAGCTCTTTGATTTCGTCGATGAGCGGATAACGCGGGTTAGCGCTTGTGCACTGATCTTCATGTGCATTTTCCGCAAGATGCTGTAAGTTGTTAAAGAAGACTTTTTCATCCACGCCGCATTCCTGAATGGTGGTTGCACTGTTGATTTCCTTTTGCAGCTCACGCACCGCCTCAATCAGGTTCGCAACGCTCTCTTCCGTTGTCTTGCCGCCTCTGCCGATAAACTGCGCGACTTTCGCGTATTTTTTATCCGCTATGAATTTCTCGTATTTGGGGAACGAAGCAAACTTAGTCGGCTTTTGCGCGTTGTACGCAATCACATACGGCAGCAGAATTGCATTTGCGCGTCCGTGCGGAATGTGATATTCGCCGCCCAGCTTGTGTGCCATAGAGTGGTTCAAGCCTAAAAACGCGTTGGTGAACGCCATACCGGCAATACAGGAAGCATTGTGCATCTTTTCGCGGGCCTCCGCGTCAGTAGCACCGTTCTTGTAGGCGCGCGGCAGATAGGTGAATACCATGTCGATTGCCTGCAGCGCAAGACCGTCTGTGTAGTCGCTCGCCATAACGGAAACATACGCTTCCAGCGCGTGTGTCAGAACATCCATACCGGTGTCGCAGGTGGCGGCTTTTGGCAGGCTCATAACAAACTGCGGGTCAATAATCGCTACGTCGGGGCGCACCGCGTAATCGGCAAGCGGATATTTGATGTTGCCGTTTTTGCGGTCAGTGATAACCGAGAACGAGGTTACCTCGGAGCCGGTGCCGGAAGTAGTCGGAATTGCGACCAGCTTTGCTTTTTCGCCGAGTTTTGGGAATTTGTAGGCACGCTTGCGGATATCCATAAATTTCAGTTTAATGTCGTCAAACGAAGTATCCGGGTGCTCATAGAACAGCCACATGCCTTTTGCCGCGTCGATTGCGGAACCGCCGCCCAGCGCGATGATTACATCCGGCTGGAAGCTGCGCATAGCGGAAACGCCGCGCATAATGGTTTCTACATCCGGGTCCGGTTCTACGTCGGAATAAATTTCGGCATGGCAGTATTTTTCCCGTTTGCGCAGGTAATACAGTACCTTATCCACATAGCCCAGTTTTACCATGGTCGGGTCGGTCACAATGAACGCGCGCTCAATGCCCTCCATTTTTTGCAGATACTGCACGGAGTTGTTTTCAAAATAAATCTTTGGGGGAACCTTAAACCACTGCATATTCACCATCCTCTTTGCGATACGTTTCGTGTTAATCAGGTTGACGGAGGAAACGTTTTTGGAAGTTGAGTTATGACCGTAGGAACCGCAGCCGAGGGTAAGCGAAGGGGTGTTGGTATTGTAGATATCGCCGATTGCGCCCTGTGAGGACGGGGAGTTGGAAATGATACGTCCGACACGCATGGTTTCGCCGTATGCCTTAATCAGTTCTTCATTTGAACTGTGAATAACGGCAGAGTGACCAAGGCCGCCCATATCGAGCATTTTTTGTGCCATATCAAAGCCTTCCTTGCTGTCCTTTACAATAAAGTAAGCAAGAACAGGGGAGAGCTTTTCACGGCTGAGCGGGTATTCCGGTGTGGCGTCGGCCAGCTTTGCAATCAGAATTTTGGTTTTGTCCGGAACCGTAACGCCGGCCTGTTCGGCAATCCATTGTGCCGGTTTGCCTACGACAGCGGGATTTACCGCCTGTTTCTGCGGATTGATGACATAGTCCGAAACCTTTTTGGTTTCTTCCTCATTCAGGAAGTAGCAGTTGTTTTCCTTCATGATTCTTTCAAAATCCTGTGAAATTTCTTCATCTACGATGACCGCCTGCTCAGAGGCGCAAATCATGCCATTGTCAAAGGTTTTGGAAATCATGAGGTCGGTGCAGGCACGTTCCAGATTTGCGGTCTTTTCAATGTAGCACGGCACATTGCCGGGGCCTACGCCCAAAGCCGGTTTGCCGGTGCTGTAAGCTGCTTTTACCATTCCGGCGCCGCCGGTGGCAAGTACAAGTGCAACGCCCGGGTGATTCATCAGGGCGTCAGTTGCTTCAATAGATGGGAATTCAATCCACTGGATGCAATTTTCCGGCGCGCCCGCCTTGATGGCAGCGTCGCGAACGACCTTTGCGGCCTCTACCGAGCATTTCTGCGCGCTCGGATGAAAACCGAAAATAATCGGGTTCCTTGTTTTGGCACAGATTTCGGATTTAAAAATCGTGGTGGAAGTCGGGTTTGTAACGGGAGTTACACCCGCAACCACGCCGACCGGTTCCGCAACCTCCACATAGCCTTCCAGATCGTTTTCATCGACAATACCGACTGTTTTTTCGTATTTAATGGAATGCCAGATATACTCGGTGGCGAACATGTTTTTAATTATTTTGTCTTCCATTACGCCGCGTCCGGTTTCTTCATAAGCCAGCTTTGCCAGCTGCATGTGATTTTCAAGACCGGCAAGCGCCATGGCGTGCACAATGTTGTCGACCTGCTCCTGGTTTAATTTCATGTATTCATTTAACGCAACCTGAGCCTTTGCAACGAGGTCGTCAATCATTTCCGCAACATTCACTTGAGGTTTGGGTTCCACGGTGTTTTTGTTTGCCATAAAAGTTCCTCCACTCATTTTTAGATTGTTAAATATATAACTATCTTTGTTAATATAATAACAAAGTTTTTGCAGCTTGTCAATACGTTTTCAAAACAAATATTGTTATTCATTTTATCGGAAAAAATCATATAAATTTTAGTATGTCCATCGTATTTTTTATTATCATATTTACCGACCATTTGAAGCTGAAAAGAAGTCCGGCTAAAACCAATCATAGCCACGGACGTAATATTGACAAAATTGTAAGATTATGTTAAATTATCATTAGAAAAATAAAGCATTCATTTGATTTTAATCTCCATTGGAGGTATTTGCCATGAAACGTTTTTTGCTCCTGCTTTCAGCTTTGCTTTTGTTTGTAACGCTTGTCGGGTGCGGCAGCAACCGTTCAAATGACTCTTATACTCTTGCGCAATTTCAAAACGAAATGAAACAAAAAAATTATGATTTTCAAATGAAAGACGCGCAGCCAGACATTCTTCAGGGTGTGAGAAAAAGAATGACGATGGCGGATAAGCAAACGCTTGATATTTACGTATTCAGCAGTAAGGAAGAAATGGAGAAAGAAGCAGCCCGTTTAGACAGTACCGGCAGTGTCTATACCAAAGATTCCATGTCTGCCAACATTGATTGGGTTTCCTACCCGCATTTTTATAAAAAAGGGAATCTTATCGTTCAATATCTAGGCGAAGACAAAAGTATACAATCCGACTTAAAGGGTATTCTGGGTGAGCAGTTTGCCGGAGCGGATGCCAATCTCTGATAAATAACTGCACAATACCAACCTCAGCGGATGGTTTGCACCATCCAATAGAGATGAAAATAGGGCTGTCTCGTTTTGAGACAGCCCTATTTTGCGGTTAAGTAAAGTTTTATTCCTCTTCGGTTTCTTCTTCGTCACGGTCCGATATGCGGTAGCAAAGTGTCATTAAACTGTCGTTTAAATGTACATTTTCCACAACGGTGTCGCGGTATTTCATGGAGATATCATAGTGGCTGAAATTCCAAAAGTTTTTCACACCAAGGGAATACAGACGTTCGGCAAGCTCTCCAACGGAATCCCGCGGAACGCATAAAACCGCCATGACGGGGCGTTGCTCACGGCAGAAATCCTCTAATTGGTCAACACCGCGTACAGTTAAAGAATTTATGGTACTTCCGATTTTACTCGGCGAATTATCAAAAATTCCAACCAGAGAAAAGCCTTGCTTCTCAAAAGACATGTGCGACGCGATTGCCTGCCCAAGGTTGCCAGCACCGATCAAAACCGCCTTGTAGCCGTTGGACAGACCCAGAATATTCCCGATTTCCGCCTGAAGCTGTTCCACAATATAGCCATATCCCTGCTGACCGAATCCGCCGAAGCAGTTTAAATCCTGACGGATCTGTGAAGCGGTGAGCCCCATTTGCAGAGAAAGCTCTTTGGATGAAATGCGGGTTACGCCTTTTTCCATTAAACGAGTCAAAAAGCGGTAGTAGCGCGGCAGACGGCGAATGACGGACATTGAAATATTTTCACGCTTAGACATAGTTACATCCCCTAAATTTACGGGTCGTCAAGTTGCGGCCTTTAATAAGAATTCCATTTTCAATACATTGCGCGGCCGTACGTTTTACAGCCGAAAAACAGGTTTAGCAGGACATCAGCTTTGTAAGGCGCTTGTTGACTTCAACAAGGAAGGTTTCGGTATCCACCGTCGTTTTGTTCTCCAATGTGGAAAGGCTGGCAAGGTCGCCGGTCATAACGCCTTCTTCAATGGTTTGAATTGAAGCCTTTTCCAGTTTGTCTGCAAAGTCGACAAGTTCCGGTGTGCGGTCAAGTTCTCCTCTTTTGCGAAGTGCGCCCGTCCAAGCAAACAAGGTTGCCATGGAGTTGGTTGAGGTCTTTTCTCCCTTTAAGTGCTTGTAGTAGTGGCGCTGCACAGTACCGTGCGCGGCTTCATACTCATAAATGCCATCCGGTGAAACCAGAACGGAAGTCATCATGGCAAGGCTGCCGAATGCGGTGGCAACCATATCGCTCATAACGTCGCCGTCATAGTTTTTGCATGCCCAAATGTAACCGCCTTCGGAGCGTATTACTCTTGCAACCGCGTCGTCAATCAGGGTGTAGAAGTATTCAATACCTGCCGCGGCAAATTTGTCTTTGTACTCCGCTTCAAAAATTTCATTGAAGATGTCCTTAAAACGGTGGTCATATTTTTTCGAAATGGTATCCTTCGTGGCAAACCACAAATCCTGCTTTTGGTCAAGCGCAAAGTTGAAGCATGCTTTTGCAAAGCTTGCAATGCTCTTGTCGATGTTGTGCAGTCCCTGAATAATACCGTCTGTTTTAAAGTCGTGAATCAGCTCACGCTGTTCAGTTCCGTCCGCAAGGGTAACCACCAGTTCGGCTTTTGCGTTTGCCGGAACACGCATTTCCACGTTGCGGTAAACGTCACCGTACGCGTGACGCGCAATGGTAATCGGCTTTTTCCAAGTAGAAATGAAGGGGGTAATGCCCTTTACAATAATCGGGGTACGGAATACGGTGCCGTCCAGAATGGCACGGATGGTTCCGTTCGGAGATTTCCACATTTCTGTCAGATCGTATTCCTTCACGCGCTCCGCGTTCGGAGTGATGGTTGCGCATTTTACGGCAACACCGTATTTTTTGGTTGCGTTTGCGGAATCGAATGTAACCCGGTCACCGGTTTTTTCACGGTTTTCCAACCCTAAATCGTAATATTCGGTGTTGAGGTCAATATAAGGTGTGAGCAGAATGTCTTTGATCATCTTCCAGATGATGCGTGTCATTTCATCGCCGTCCATTTCGACGAGCGGTGTCAGCATTTTAATTTTGTCTGCCATCGGTAATCCTCCTGTTATTTTATCAGAATTGCAAGAACTGCAAGTATGAGTAAGTGTGTCGGGTAAAAGATATAGAAAATCCATTTGCTATATTTTCCGCCGCCGCGCTCCCCTTTGTATAGGGATAATAGCGGCAGTGCGAGAAATACGCCTAACTGGAAAAAGTCCTTGTAAAATGCGTAATGGCTCGTGACATCGAAAATGGAAGCCAGTAAGACCATCAAGATGGAAATAATGGAAAACCATCTGGCTTGTTCCTTAAAGTTCCCACGGTGAATACCAAACGCGAGTGTGTAAAGGATAGCAAAAAATGTCCAGTCGCCAGGCATGGACAGTATGCACAGACCGATGATAATCAGCGTACTGAATAACTTGTTTTCGATTTTATCCCACGCCCAAAGTGCCAGAAGGCTTAAAAAGAGCGTGTAAATCACGTTCAGCAGTGACCATTGGGTTGGCGGCCAAGAGTGGGATTCAAAGAAAACAAAGGGCAAATAAGAAATCAGAGCAAAAATACCAAGGCGAAGCGCGTATTTTTTCACATTGTGCGTATGGTAATAGCCCTCTGCGATAAAAAAGCACATGGTGGGCGCTGTAATACGACCGATTACGTGCATGATTTGCGCCAGCGGGGAGCCAAAGGGCACAAATCCCCACGCAATGTGGTCAATCAGCATTGCGGCTATGGCGATCAGCTTGAGCGCATTGGAAGTCAGTCCTTTTGATTTTGTCATGGAAATTTCCAAAATGATGACCTCCTTTTACTGCCTGCTTCGCAGCGAATCGGAATCAGCCGTTCAGCTTCGTATAATTGAGCAGTCCGCCCGCAAGTACGATGTCGCGCTGACGGTCGCTCAGAACTGCTTCCGCCTCAATCTCGGTGCCGTTCGTAATGTTTTTCACGATGATTTTGCCGTTTGTTTCAATCGCCTTACGGATATCCGGCAATTCCAGTTCGTCCATTTGGTCAATTGCGTCGTAATCCTTCTCGTTTTTGAATACGAGCGGGAGAATACCGGCGTTAACAAGGTTTGCGCAGTGAATACGCGCAAAAGATTTTACCAAAACCGCTTTCACACCCAGATAGAGCGGAACCAGCGCGGCATGTTCACGGGAAGAACCCTGCCCGTAGTTTGCACCGCCCACGATAATTGCCTTGCCTTCCGCTTTGCAGCGCTCCGGGAAGGTTTTGTCACATACGCCGAAGCAGAAGTTGGAAAGGTAAGGAATGTTGGAGCGGAACGGCAGTATTTTTGCACCGGCAGGCATAATGTGGTCGGTGGTGATGTTGTCGCCCACTTTTAGCAGTGCCTTTGCGGTAATGGTATCTTCCAAAGGAGTGGTGCTCGGGAACGGTTTAATATTCGGCCCGCGCAGGATTTCTACGCTGTCCATTTCGCTTTCCGGAACGGGAGCCAGCACCATGTTGTCGTTGATGAGGAATTCGTTCGGCAGCTCAATGACCGTTTCCTCGCCGAGCGTCTGCGGATTGGTGAATACGCCGGTAAGGGCGGAAGCCGCGGCAGTTTCTGGGCTGACCAGATAAATTTGGCCGTCGGCCGTGCCGGAACGTCCCTCAAAGTTGCGGTTAAAGGTGCGAAGCGAAATACCGGCGGAATTCGGAGCCTGTCCCATGCCGATGCAGGGGCCGCAGGCACATTCCAGAACACGTGCGCCTGCCGCGATGATATCCGCCAGAGCGCCGTTTTGCGCCAGCATATTGTAAACCTGTTTGGAACCCGGCGCGATTGCGAGGCTGACGGTCGGGCTGACGGTTTTGCCTTTTAAGATGGAGGCAACGCGCATCATATCCAAATAGGAGGAGTTTGTGCAGGAGCCGATGCAGACTTGGTCAACCTTGATTTTTCCGATTTCATCCACTGTTTTTACAGCATCCGGGCTATGCGGGCAGGCTGCCATCGGTACAAGCTTGCTCAAATCAATATCAATCACTTCGTCGTAAACCGCATCCGTGTCCGGCTTCAGCTCAACCCAGTCTTTTTCACGGCCTTGTGCCTTTAAAAATTCACGGGTCACGTCGTCGGAAGGAAAAACGGAAGTGGTGGCGCCAAGCTCGGCACCCATGTTCGTAATGGTTGCGCGTTCCGGTACGGTCAGCGTTGCAACGCCTTCTCCGCCGTACTCCACAATTTTGCCCACGCCGCCTTTTACGGTCATCCGACACAGAACCTCTAAAATAATATCTTTCGCGGAAACCCAATTGCTAAGTTTGCCGCTCAGATTGATGCGTACCATTTTTGGCATGGTAATGTAATAGGGGCCGCCGCCCATCGCAACGGCAACGTCAAGACCGCCCGCACCCATAGCCAGCATGCCAATGCCGCCGCCGGTGGGGGTGTGACTGTCCGAACCGATCAGGGTTTTGCCCGGAATGCCAAAGCGCTCCAGATGAACCTGATGGCAGATTCCGTTGCCCGGGCGTGAAAAATAAATACCGTGCTTTTGCGCGACCGATTGAATAAACCGATGGTCGTCGGCGTTCTCAAAGCCGGTTTGCAGGGTGTTGTGGTCAATATATGCGACACTGCGCTCCGTTTTTACACGCGGCACACCCATTGCCTCAAACTCAAGGTATGCCATGGTGCCGGTTGCGTCCTGTGTTAAGGTTTGGTCAATTTTCAAACCAATTTCATTGCCAACCGTCATTTCTCCGCTTAAAAGGTGGGACTTAATGATTTTTTGTGCTAACGTATAACCCATTTTTGCGCTCCTCTCAAGAATATAAATAAGAATAGTAAAATTAAAAAAATGAAAGAATATACATTTATATAAATACCATCCAAACGGTTCGAAAACTTTGCCCGGCTTACAGGCAAATGGCCTTCAGAAGTATATTCAGAATGCTAGCGGTATAAATTATAAATATAGATATCTTATATTATCCGATATAATCAATATCTTGTCAATCTTTTCACACTCAGTTTTTTCGGAATATTTACAATTTATATAGGATATGTCTGTTAAAATTCTTGCCGGACACGACTTTTTTCTTGATGAACCAACTTACAAATGTTATAATTGTATCCGTAATCCAATTCTGTTTTAGAAATTCATTTTTTCTTATCGTTTTAGGAGTCACGAATTTATACGCACGACGAGAGCGGCACAAAAGCAATTGTACATTTTTGGGGTGTATGATAGCCGCAACTTACGGCACACTAAAGCTGTAGGAGGTGGCTGAAAATGAGCAGCGACTCGTTTATCCAAGCAAAACAAGATTATGTGCCGGATCATAACGACCATTCGGTGGAAAAAACAACCGAAACCGATGAGAATTCGAAAAAAATTGACCAAATCAATGAAACCGGCTCTATCATTGCGGGTACCGGAAAGCATGTGATTCACTGTTTGACGGTTATCGGCCAGATTGAAGGGCATTTTATTCTTCCATCACAAAACAAGACCACAAAATACGAGCATGTAATTCCGCAGCTGGTGGCGATTGAAGAGGAACCCAAAATTGACGGACTGCTTGTCTTGCTCAATACCGTCGGGGGCGATGTGGAAGCTGGTCTTGCGATTGCCGAGCTGATTGCGGGCATGAAAAAGCCTACAGTCTCTCTGGTTTTGGGCGGCGGGCATTCCATCGGCGTTCCTTTGGCGGTGGCGGCAAAGCGTTCCTTTATTGTGCCGTCCGCAACCATGACCATCCATCCCGTGCGCATGAGCGGACTTATGCTCGGCGTGCCGCAGACATTGGAGTATTTTCAGCGTATGCAGAAACGCATCACGCAGTTTGTAACACAGAACTCCAATATTTCGACGGATCGCTTTACCGAACTTTCCATGAATACAAAGGAACTGGTTATGGACGTCGGTACGGTGCTGGACGGGAAAGACGCGGTGGCAGAGGGGCTGATTGATTCCCTAGGCAATCTTTCCGATGCAATCAACTGCCTGTACACGATGATTGACGAGCAAAAGAAAAACGAAGAAGAAAGCGAATCACCGGCGCAGAAAGAAAATTCAGAATCCGACGAAAACCGGCGCGCGAAAGGCAGCACAAAGAGTAAAAAAGCTTTACCGACAGATTTAAAAGACAGCAGGATTCCGAAACCGCGCAAAACGCCCAAAGCAGCAAAACCGACAAAAAGGGCGGATGCACACGAGTTAAAATAATAATTTGACGGGGAACGGAACGTTATCACACGGGCGGCGCTGAGACCGCCCAAATACATAATTTGGGGGCCATTCGATTGACTGTTATTCAAGCGATTATTCAGGGTATAGTTCAGGGCGCAACCGAGTTTTTACCTGTATCCAGCAGCGGACATCTTTCGCTCATTCAGCATTTTATGGGCGTTTCTGTGAGCAGCCTGCTTTTTGATGTCATGCTTCACATCGGCACTTTGGCTGCGGTTATCATCGTTTACAACAAACTGGTATGGCGTTTACTCAAAGAATTTGTTTTTACCGTCGGCGATATTTTTACCGGTAAATTTAAGTGGAGCCAGATGAACGCGGACCGCCGTCTGTTAATGATGCTGATTATCGGCTTAATTCCGCTTTTTCTGTTGTTCCTTCCTGTTCCCGGTACCGGGATGAAAATAAAAGATTACGCTGATTTATGGGCGACCGACAAAGATATTCTCATTGAGGGCTTTTCGCTGATTGGTACCAGCATTTTGCTTACGCTCGGAATTTTTGCGACTAAACGGACAAAGGCACACGCAGCTGCGCACAGCAAAAGTGCCCGAACAGCCGGCGGCAGAAGGCAGTTTAATCCGGTGGATGCTGCTGTGGTCGGATTCATCCAGTGCGTTGCGGCTGTTTTTTCGGGCTTGTCCCGCTCGGGCTCCACGCTTTCCGGCGGTTTGCTGCGCGGCATCAACCGTCAAACAGCCTTGGATTATTCCTTTGTAATCGGCGTACCGTCCATCATGGCCGCTGCCGCGCTTACCTTAAAGGACGCGATGAAGGCGCATGAGACAATCAGCGCCGCACCGATGCTCGCCGGAGTTCTTACCGCCGCGGTTGTCGGCTTCTTTGCCATCAAGCTTCTGCGCTGGATGGTCGCTTCAGATAAACTGGGCGTTTTTGCGGTATATACCTTCCTTTTGGGCACAGTGGTGGTTGTAGTCGGATTTATCGAACACAGCACCGGCACACTGATTCATTTTTAATCATTTTACGGTAGGGACTGCATATTATGCGGCCCATGTTTAGAAAGAATTCGCTTATCGTATAACGGATAATACGGATACTATAAAATTGAGGTGACAGAACATTGGCGAACAAAAAGCCTGCGCACAGCAGGGCAAAAGCAAAAACGAACAAAACGCCCCCGAAGCAGGCAGCCAGACCTGCAGCCAGAAAACCGAATAAGCGCCCTGCCGCAGCCAATACGCGGCCGGCAAAAGCGGAACCGCGCGATCTGGAGACGATAAAGCAGCATAATCAGATTATGGCAATTGTGCTGTTTGCGCTTTCTATTTTAATGGGATGTCTGGTACTGATTCCCGGCGAGCACGTTTGGCGCTGGACACACGATGTCATGCTTGGCCTTTTTGGAAGCTGTGCCATTCTTTGGCCGATTCTGCTGTTGTACATATCAATTGTAACCGCCATCGAACAGCCCAAAAAGCGCATGAGTTCGAAAATCATACTGATGGTTATCATCATCGTTTTGTTTTGTGCGGCGGTTTACATTTTCCGTGCGGATCGAATGGAGCCGAATCTTTCCTTCTGGGAAAATTTAAAACAGCTGTACATTCTGGGTTCGCAGCGCGGCGGAGCGGGACTGTTCAGCGGCCTAATCGGTATTCCGTTTGTGGCGGGGCTTGGTTCTGTCGGCTCCAAAATCGTAATCGTGCTGCTGCTGTTTGTCGTTATCATGATTCTTACCGGCACCAGTCTGGTTCAATTGTTCCGCACGGTTACAAAGCCGGTGGACAAGGTGGTTGATAATATCGGCGCGGTGCGGGAACGCAGAATTCTGGAACGCGAGCGCGACACCAACATTGATATTGCTTTGGATAAGGATGAAAACGGATTGCCCGCCCACCCGGTAAAGTCGGCAGGGCCGCTTTCCACGGAGAAAAACGAAAAGTTGGAGCGGCTCGCGAAAGTATTCAGCATGCCCGACCCGGTCATAGAGAATAACAGTCCGGCAGCGAGCACGCCTGTGTCCGCTCCTTCACCTGTCCCTGCAGCGGAAGCCACCAAAGTGCCGGAGTCTGCCGCGGTAAAACCGCTGGCACCGCAGACTGCAAAAACACCGCAGGCAGGGGACGGCTCCGCCGAAGCGGCGGCCGCGTTTGTCGCCCGCAAGAGCGCAATCGACGCGGAAAAGAAGGAAGCCGCGCCAATTCAGCTTTCTCTTTATACGGATGAACCGCCAAAGGACGGAGACTATCATTTTCCGCCGATTTCCATGCTGGAATACGGCAAGGCGCAGAATGAAAGCGACATTACGCAGGAATTGCAGCAGAATGGCCAGCGTTTGGTTGAAACCCTCAAAAGCTTCGGCGTGCAGACTAAGATTGTCGACATCAGCCGCGGCCCTGCCGTTACGCGTTATGAGCTGCAGCCCGCAGCGGGCGTAAAGATAAGCAAAATCACCAATCTGGCGGACGATATCGCCATGAATCTTGCGGCTTCCGGCGTGCGTATCGAAGCGCCGATTCCCGGCAAAGCCGCTGTCGGTATTGAAGTGCCGAACAACCACGTCAGCGTGGTGCGCATGCGTGAGCAGATCGAATCAAACAGCTTCTGCAGCGCAAAAAGCCGTTTGAGTGTTGTTTTGGGGCGCGACATCGCCGGGCAGGTTACCATTGCCGATCTTGCGAAAATGCCGCATCTTCTCATTGCGGGTTCCACCGGCTCCGGTAAATCTGTTTGCATTAACTCGCTGATTATCAGCGTTTTATACAAGTCCACGCCGAATGAGGTTCGTCTACTCATGATTGACCCCAAGGTGGTCGAGCTTGGTATCTACAACGGGATTCCGCACCTGCTGGTTCCGGTTGTCACCGACCCGCGCAAAGCGGCTGGTGCGCTCGGCTGGGCGGTTACCGAAATGCTCAAGCGCTACAAAATTTTCGCGGAGTATAATGTCCGCGATTTAGTTGCTTATAATAAAATGGTAACGGGCGGTGAATGTCAGACAGAAGAGGGCGAAACCCTGCAGCCCATGCCGCAGATTGTCATCATTATCGACGAGCTGGCAGACCTTATGATGGCGGCACCGAATGAAGTGGAAGATTCCATCTGCCGTTTGGCACAGATGGCGCGTGCGGCGGGCATGCACCTTGTCATTGCTACACAGCGCCCGTCCGTAGACGTTATCACCGGTATCATCAAAGCCAATATTCCAAGCCGAATCGCGTTTGCCGTTTCCTCTCAGGTGGATTCCCGTACCATTTTGGATATGGGCGGTGCCGAAAAACTGCTTGGGCGCGGCGATATGCTGTTTTCACCAATCGGTTCCCAAAAGCCTATCCGTATTCAAGGCTGTTTTGTCAGCGACAGCGAAATTGAATCCGTAGTCAACTTTGTGAAGAAAGTACAGGATTCCGAATACGATGAAAATGTTATTGAAGAGATCGAAAAGAACGCCGTCGCGGAGCATGATAAATCCGGCGGTGACGCACCCGGCGGAGAAGATCAGGATGTGATGATGCCCGACGCGATTAAATGCGTGGTTGAAGCCGGACAAGCCTCTACCTCTTTACTTCAGCGCCGTCTGCGGCTGGGTTATGCCCGCGCCGGAAGACTGATTGATGAAATGGAGCAGATGGGTATTGTCGGTCCGCACGAGGGTTCCAAGCCGCGTCAGGTGCTTATTACTTATCAGCAGTGGCTGGAAATGACCATGCAGCAAAACGACCAAAAGAACTAATATAAAATCTGCCGCTCGGCAGAGCAGTTGGAGAATAATATGCCCTTTTTACCGATCACCAAACAGGAAATCACCGCATTGGGTTGGGATGTGCCGGACTTCGTTCTGGTAACGGGAGACGCCTATGTGGATCACCCGACCTTCGGACCTGCTATTATTTCGCGCGTGCTGGAAGCCTGCGGCTACAAAATCGCGATAGTAGCACAGCCGGACTGGCATACGGACCGCGATTTTACCCGCTTCGGCAGGCCGCGCCTCGGCTTTCTGGTTTCCGCCGGAAACATTGATTCCATGGTTGCGCATTATACGGCCGCACGCCGCCGCCGCAGTGAAGACGCTTATTCACCGGGAGGCAAAACGGGTTTTCGACCTGACCGCGCGGTAACGGTTTATACCCAAAAGATTAAAGAAATATATCCCGATTCACCGGTTGTTATTGCCGGTTTGGAAGCCTCTTTGCGCCGCTTTGCGCATTACGACTACTGGGATGACAAAATTCGTCCGTCTGTTTTGATTGAATCCGGTGCGGATTTGCTTTCCTACGGAATGGGGGAAAATCAGTCAATTGAAATCGCGCGGCGCTTAAATAACGGCGAACCGATTTCTGCCCTTACCGATATTCGCGGCACCTGTTATGCTGTACCGACTTCCGACTACAAGCCGGGCCCTGCAGTGGACTGCCCGAGCTATGAACAGGTTTGCGCTTCGAAAAAAGAGTACGCGGTCTCCTGCCGCAAAGAGCAGGATGAACAGGATGCCGTGCGCGGGCGCAAGGTCATTCAGCGCCACGGCAATTCGATTTTGGTGCAGAACCCGCCCATGCCGCCGCTGACGCAGAAGGAACTGGACTGGGTTTACGAGCTTCCCTATGAGCGCACCTATCACCCTTGCTATGAGAAGTTGGGCGGTGTGCCCGCTATTCAGGAGGTGGAGTTTTCCATCACGCACAACCGCGGCTGCTTCGGCGCGTGCAATTTTTGCTCCATCGCGTTCCATCAAGGCAGGGCGATTACCACACGGAGCGAAGAATCCGTTCTGCGCGAGGCAAAACTCTTAACGCAGAATCCGCATTTTAAAGGATATATCCACGATGTCGGCGGACCGACGGCAAATTTCCGCCATCCATCCTGTGAAAAGCAGGAAAAGCTGGGATTGTGCAAGGGTAAAAAATGCCTTGCCCCGAAGCCGTGCCCCATGCTTCAGGTTGACCACAGTGAATATCTCGCGCTTTTGCGCAAGCTTCGCCAACTGCCAAAGGTAAAGCGTGTGTTTATCCGTTCCGGTATTCGGTTTGACTATCTCATGGAGGATGAAGACGACAGCTTTTTTAAGGAACTGGTGCAGTATCATGTAAGCGGTCAGCTCAAAGTCGCGCCGGAGCATTGCTCGGCGGCGGTTCTTGACTGCATGGGCAAACCGCACATTGAAGCCTACAAAGCGTTTCAAAAGCGCTTTTATCAGATTACCAAGTCGGTTGACAAAGAACAGTATCTGGTGCCGTATCTTATGTCGTCTCATCCGGGCAGTACATTAAAGGATGCTGTGGAGCTTGCGCTGTTCCTCAAACAGGAACATCTTCGTCCGGAACAGGTACAGGATTTTTACCCCACGCCGGGCACGATTTCTACCTGCATGTTTTATACGGGACTTGACCCGTACACCTTAAAAACGGTCTATGTGCCGCGCACTGACCGCGAAAAAGCAATGCAGCGCGCACTTTTGCAATACTTTAACCCTAAGAATAAGGAACTGGTTATTGCGGCGCTCAAAGAGGCGGGCAGAAGCGACTTGATCGGCAGCGGCCCGAACTGTCTGGTTCACGCGCCGGGCAGCAAGCGTATGCCCGAAAATGCGCACCGTCCGCAGCAGCGCAATGTCCGCCAAAAAGGGGATAAGGGCAAGTGGAACAGTTACAAAGAAGGCAAACCGAATCAGACAAAACACAGCGGAAAACCAGACTCCAAAACAAAAGGCCGCTGATTTTTGCGGTTCTTGCCGCGTTCCTTTTGGTCAGTATCGCGATTACCTTCCTGCCGCTTGGCATCACTTGGCATAAGCTGTTCAGCCTTGTCGGGCTCTCCGATTTTTCCGACTCGGCGGATTCCAGCCCAATGTCCGTGCATGTGCTGGATGTCGGCAAGGCAGATTCCATTTTGATTGAAAGCGACGGCCATTTTATGCTGGTAGACGGCGGAACAGCGGATTACGGGGACAAAATCAGCCGGTATTTAACCCGGCACGGGGTAAAAACGCTTGATCTTGTTGTCAACACCCATCCCGATGAAGATCATATCGGCGGACTAAGCGCGGTAATCAGTTCTTTTCCGATTCAGGAATATTTTGTGCCGGATATCCCAACCGCCATTGTTCCGAACAGCGCGGAATACCGGAATGTGCAAGCCGCACTTCGAACAAAAAATCTGACCGCTGTCCATCCCGTCCGCGGAACCGTACGAACTTTGGGTAAACTAAAGGTGGATGTGTTGGCACCCATCAAGCAGCACGATACCACCAACAACAATTCCATTGTTTTGCGCTTAACCTATGGCGGCACAAAATTTTTACTGATGGGCGACGCGGAAAAAGAGGAAGAGACTGACCTGCTTTCGTCCGGCGAAAATCTTGCCGCCGATGTACTGAAAGTAGGCCATCACGGCAGCAGTACCTCTACCACACAGGAACTTCTGAATGCCGTCAAACCGCGTTATGCTGCCATTTCCGTCGGAAAAGACAGCAGCAATCTTCCCAAAACTGCCGTTCTCAAACGGTTCAGAGGTGTGAACGCACAAATTTTCCGTACCGATGTGAGCGGAACGCTTATCTTTATGAGCGACGGAAATAAAATAACAGTTCAAACAGAAAGGTGAGAGCAATTACTTATGAAAACACTTACGATTGACCGATTCGAAGGGAATTTTGCCATTTGCGAGGATACAGATGCCAAATTTTTCGGGATTGAGCTTCCTGAATTGCCGAAGGGAGCAAAAGAGGGCGACGTGCTGGATATCAGCGACGACGGCATTCTTTCCATTAACGAGGAGGAAACCAACGCGCGGCGCGCCAAAATGAAGAAAAAACAGGATAAACTTTTGGAGTAATCTCTCTTGAAGTTTGTAATTTATATACAAATTGTCATATACTAAATTATTTATACAATATGTATTTCGAAATCCACTGAATTTGCTTCGGTGGATTTTTTTTTCAACTTTTTTGAAAAAACTATTTACAAACAGTAAAAACAGTGGTATTATAGAATCATAAAACAAGAACAGTTATCATTATTAATTTGGAGATGACCAAATGGAGAAACGACAAAATTTCAGCCGGAAAAGGTTAGCAATCCTCGATACCATCCGCGGCACAAAATCTCATCCAACTGCGGAGTGGGTGTATCAAACCTTAAAGCCGGAGTACCCCGATTTAAGCCTTGGTACGGTTTACCGCAACATTGCCCAATTTAAAGAAGACGGACTGATTATTACGGTCGGCGTAGTCAACGGACAGGAGCGTTACGACGGAAACGTGCAGCCTCATACCCACTTTGTCTGTACCAACTGCGGTGCGGTCATTGATATTGACGAATCTTTTTTGGGTGAAGCGGAAAACAGACAGATTGCCGAAAAGTACGGTATTGTCGTTGATTCTCATGAGCTTGTTTTTTATGGCCGATGTTCCGATTGTGTCGTCGGGTAACAGTGATTTTCATCGCTGTTCCTTACAATATATAAAAATTTTATTAAGTAATGGAGGATTTCATCATGAAAAAATTCGTATGTGCAGTTTGTGGTTATGTGTATGAGGGCGAGGAAGCCCCTGAATTCTGCCCGCAGTGCAAGGCCCCAAAAGAAAAATTCTCGGAGAAAAAAGAAAGCACATCTTTTGCCTGTGAGCATGAAATCGGTATCGCGCAGGGCGTTGATAAAGAAGTATACGAAGGTTTGGTGGCGAATTTCAACGGCGAATGCACCGAAGTCGGCATGTACATAGCTATGGCACGTCAGGCTGACCGTGAAGGCTATCCGGAAATTGCGGCAGCATTCAAAAAATACGCGTTTGAAGAGGCCGACCACGCTTCCCGATTTGCCGAGCTGTTAGGTGAAGTAGTCACGAAGAGCACCAAAAAGAATTTGGAACTCCGCGTTGAGGCGGAAGCAGGTGCATGCGCAGGCAAGTTTGCCATTGCAAAGCGTGCGAAAGAACTGAACTACGACGCCATCCATGATACCGTTCATGAAATGGCAAAGGACGAAGCACGCCACGGCAGCGGTTTCCAGGGCTTGCTCAAGAGATACTTCGGCGAATAATACAGCTTTTTACACTTTTCCTATCCCTTCCATAGAAAACGGGTATATCAGATGCGTTCTGATATACCCGTTTTTGCACTTTGCCTCTCAGGTGTCCGGAGGGTAGAAAATGTTGGAAGCGAACGGTGACGTACCTTATATATAGAGTACCATTCCGTCGTAGGCTACCTGAAAGTTTTGACCATACTTTTTCGCTTCGGCCTCTAACTGTTCATGCGTGAGCAGGCCATTGTGACTGAAATGATTCACAACACAAATGGTTTTATCCGTCACGGTATGGCTGCTTTTCAAT
Organism: Bacillota bacterium; assembly: GCA_023458755.1. Taxonomy (GTDB): domain Bacteria; phylum Bacillota; class Clostridia; order Oscillospirales; family Acutalibacteraceae; genus JAEWYE01. The sequence continues at coordinate 26,746 of JAEWYE010000078.1, forward strand.
CGTTCCAGTACCTCGGCGTCATCCGGGAAACCCATATGGTTAGTGCCTTCCTTTTTGGTGCAGCAGGTACAGTCCAAACTGATCATATCAAGGACAATTTTATTTTTTTCAAGATAGTCAAAAACACTCGGAATAAAAATACCGGTGTCATGTGCGTAAAGCAAGGTGCTGCCACCTTGCTGAACCAGATAAATATAAGCGTCTTCATCCGGTTTATGTACGGCCGGCAGAGGGGTAATTTTGTAATCTTCTATATCTATAGCTTCAAACGCTGTCAAAAGACTGGTTTTTAAAAAGCTTACTTGATCCGTTTGATATTCATTTTTGAGAGCTTGACTGGTCAGCCGGAGAACTTCACCATTGCCGTGTACATAGAGAACCGGCTCGCCGTCTATAATATTGCAGTAACAACCGGGTTGACGCAGAACAAGGTCCGCGGGAGCAAAGTGGTCCGTGTGGCTGTGTGTCACAATCAAATGCTTGATTTTGGAAAGATCAAGTTGGAACCGAACCATATAAGTTAAAATATCCGGCGGAAAGTCGATCATAAGCTGATCGTCAATGACAAGTCCGGAACGTCCGCGGATATCTTTTCCTTTTCGTTCTCTTGCTTTTTTACATAACGGACATTGGCAGTAAAGGGCGGGAATTCCTTCTGCTGCGGCTGTTCCTAAATATTGCAGTTTCATAAAATTCATTCTTTCTTTCTGATTTTTGCAAACATGATTCTATATGATTCATTTTTATATGTACAGCGGTTCTTATTTTATTCTCCGTCTGTTGACAAGTCAAGTGAATTTGCGTATGTATTTGTATGCTGAGAAACTGTCTTTTTCAACGGCGGCAATTGCATATTGAAAGTTTTTAACATGTATTTCCTTTTTTAACAATGTCGGAAACGATAAATTTGAAAAAATGAAAATATTTTTTATTTTAATTTCTTATAATCATATTTCTGATGGTTTATTGTCAATATTTATAGAAATACGATAGATATTTTGACTGTTTGGCGAATAAAACTGTACATAAAAAAATAATTTTTAAAATCTATTGAAAATATTTTTTATTGTGATATACTTGGATTATCAAATAAAAGAGACTTGTCCATGTAAAAGCAGAACAAGTTTTCTCGCAGTTTGAATCTCCACCGGAACGTGGAAAATGAGTGTTATTACATATCGCAGACACCCGATTTTTGCAGCACAACATTTTCGTAAAAATGATGTTTCCATTGTAATAACGCTAAAAAATATTTTTATGAGGAGTGTAAGTATGCATATCTCAAAGAAAATTCTTGCATCAGTCTTAGCACTTGGAATGGTTGGATCTTCTTTCGCAGGCTGCTCAAGTTCTTCCAATGCCAGCAGCGCAGCATCCACAGCAGCGTCCGGAGCGGCATCTGCCGCTGACACAGCACCGGTTACCGTGGAATGGTGGACAATTTCCATGCAGCCGACCTTCACAAACCTGTTTAACGGTTTAATCAAATCTTACGAAGAGAAAAACAAAAATGTAACCGTAAAGTGGGTTGACCTTCCTTATGAATCCATTCAGCAAAAATTGATCACCGCATCCGCAGGCGGAAACTCCCCGGACGTGGTTAACTTAAATACACAGATGACCCTTGCTCTTGTAGCAAAAAATGCTGTTGTTGACTTGGAAAAAGAAGCTACAGCCGAACAAAAAGGTATCTACATTAAATCCCTTTATGATTCCGCAAAGGTTAACGATTCCGTTTATGCTTTCCCATGGTATGCGGCGCCGAGCGTTATGATCTACAATAAAGATCTGTTTACCAAAGCAGGCCTTTCTACTGTGCCGAAAACCTATGATGAGGCAAATCAAATGGCGAAGACCATGAAGGACAAAACCGGCGCTTACTTATATGTTCCGGAGGAGTTTAACCATGCGTTGTTCCTTGACGGCATTGATATGCTCAGCACGGACAAGAAAAAAGCAGCTTTCAATAACGATAAAACACTTGCAAAGCTTACGGAATTAAAGGCTCTTACTTCCAGTGGTACTCTGCCAAAGACCGGCTGGGGTGATTGGGATACACAGTTAAAGCTGTTTGAAACCGGCAAACTTGCAGTAATCAATTCTTCCGGTGAATCCGTCGGCAGAATTAAAGATGAAGCACCGAATATCTATAAGAACATTGCAATCGCAGACCCAATGGTAGGAAAAGCGAATGTTATCTATGATGCACTTATGAATGTGGTCGTTCCGACAGCAAGCAAGAATCACAAAGCAGCTATTGCTTTCGCAAACTACATTACAAATGACGACTGCCAGCTTGCACTCTGCAAAGCAACCGCATGCTTCCCGTCCACCACAAAAGCAGCCTCTGATTCTTTCTTTACATCAGATCAAAAAACATTAGAAGGTCAGGTTCGCAGCATCTCCGCACAAAGCCTGACAAAATCTGCCGATATCTGCCTGGGTGTACCGAACCAGGATAGTGTTCAGGATGCTGTGAATAAAATTTATGAAGCAAGCATTCAGGGCTCTACCGATCCGAAACAGGCAATCGCAACTGCTGAAACAAAAGCTAACAGCATTCTTGCACAAAATAAATAATTGCAATACTAATGTAATTGGATTATTGCAGGCAAGGAAAAATTCCTTGCCTGCAGTAATACATTCCGTATTTTGGTATATGACGGATTGGTGTGTATACACAGGAAAGCTGTGCCACAATCTTGTTGATGAAAGGTGCGACAACTTATGAGTTCGCTGAAGACAAAAACCCGTCAGACAATAGTTGCTTATTGTTTTATGGCACCGGCGATTGTTATCCTTATTCTTTTTGCGTTAATACCCGTTATCGGCAGTATCCCTCTTGCTTTCTGCAATTATTCCGTTGTGGGGCAAACACAGTTTATTGGTTTTGACAACTTCATACGTGCGTTTCATGATCCCGATTTTCTGATTGCTATTGTAAACTCAGTTTTATTTATATTAATAGTTCCGCCGCTGCAGATTTTATCTATACTGGTGGCAGTTCTTGTGAATAAAAAGCTACCCGGAATCAGTGCTTTCAGGGTACTTTATTATATACCGGTTGTAACCTCCATGGTTGCGGTTGCAATTATCTGGGGTTTTCTGTTCGATGCAAACGGTGCTATTAACACCCTGCTTATGAACTGGGGTTGGATTACAGAGCCCTTGGGATTCAAAGACAGCCCGAATACTTCTATGATTTGTGTCATGTTTATTACAATCTGGCAGGGTATCGGATATTACATGATGCTTTATCTTGCAGGCATGCAGTCTATTCCCCCTGAATTGGAAGAAGCGGCAATGATTGATGGCGCCAACAAATTTGTCGCTATGGTAAAAGTTAAGATTCCGCTGTTGAAACCGTATATCTGGTTCTGTACATTGAATTCTCTTATTTCCGCAGTCGGCGTGTTTGATATTATCTTTGTCCTTACCAAGGGCGGACCGAATAATTCTACAATGGTTATTAATTACTACTCTTACTACAAAGCTTTCAACGATTATGAATTCGGTTATTCCGCTGCGGTTGGTCTGGTACTTGCCGTTATTACGACAATATTCAGTATTGCCGTGTTCGCATATGGTAAAAAAGGAGGAGGTATGACATACAATGACTAGTACAGTTGCTATTAAGTCCACTCGAAAGAAAACAAGAAAGGCAGTTTCGACCTTCTTTATTTATGTAATGCTGGTTCTGATCGGGATTGTGTTTGCCGGCCCATTTCTGTGGCTGCTCATCACCTCCTTTCGTAGCGGTGCAAATTTATATGATTTGAACTTGTTTGCCGGCAGCTATAATATGGATAATTTTGTCGGCGTTGTCAACTTTCTGAATATTCCTCAGTATGTTCTGAATACGCTTATCATCACCATTGGCGCAATCGCTCTCGATGTTATTTTTTCCTCCTTGTGTGCGTATCCGTTGGCACTTATGGATTTTGCCGGGAAAAAATTGATTACTATTATGCTGATCGCACTTATGATCATACCTGCCGCTGCCGGTCTGGTTATTACTTATTTGACCATTTCGTACATGCATCTGCTCAATACCTTCGCGGGCTGCATTCTTCCGTGCTCCGTCGGTGCGTTCAGCATTATTTTACTTCGTCAGGCCTATATGGGTATTCCGAAGGAACTGATGGATGCCGCCAGAATCGACGGCGCCTCTGAACTTAAAATTTGGGCAAAAATCATGCTGCCGGAAATTAAGGCGACCATTACCACTGTTGTTATTTTCGACTTTATCGGCAACTGGAACCAGTTCTTGTGGCCGATTATCATCTTACAGGATCCGACTAAATATCCGTTGGCAACCGCTCTGCAATATCTGCACGGCACATTTAACTACAAATTTGGTTACATTGCGGCAGGCACAATCATCTCGATTATCCCGGTTATTATCGTATTTCTGATTTTCCAAAAGAATTATATTGAAGCAGTGGCCGGTGCTGTAAAAGGATAGTGATTTTGCTTGCTGAACGATCAGTATTATGTTTGGGTTGAAATTGATGCAAACAAAAAGCGGATTCTCAATTCCGCTGTGTTTGAGCAGACGCTGAAAAAATGTGTATTGGCGGGAATCGGCACCGTAATACTTAGCGTGAAAGATACAACCGGTTTTTGCCTTTACCACAGTTCGTTTGTGCCGCACTACTCGAAATTCGACTCTGATTTTGAGAATACAGATTATTTGCGGGCATATCTTACTCTTGCACATCAGTATGGGGTAAAGCTTTGCGCAGGAATCGACGTATTTTCCGAGGGACGCGTACAGCAGAGAAATTCCCTTTCCCCGGGATTTTCTCACCCCATGTGGCAGACACAGATTTACGGTCTGGATGAAACAGGAAATCCGAAAATACAAAAAGTTTCGGATGTGGCCTCTATTCAAACAACAGGCTCTATTGACGATTTCCATGAGATATTTGTAAATCCGGTTCTGGAAGAAGTGCAGGATTATGAACTTTCCATCATAAGGGAACTCCTTGAAAACTATGAACTGGACGGCATTGTTCTTGACAGGGCACGTTTTGTCGGATTGAGTTCGGATTTCAGCGATGCGGCCAGAGCAAAATTCGAGGAATTTTCAGGACGGAAAGTAGCCTCTTGGCCGGAGGATATTTATCGCTATACATCCGGCGAATCCGGTCTTCAGGTGGAGTATGGACCTGATTTTGGAAAGTGGATTATATTCCGCGCACAGGTAATTAAAAATTTCATGGTAAAAGTCCGCCAAGTGGTCGATCAGGCAAAGCATAAAGTGAAATTCATCGATTATACCGGTTCTTGGTATCCCTTGTACTACTTAGTCGGAGCCAATTGGGCCGGTCAGCGTTACATAACAGAAGATTATCCCGGTGTGGATGGAACAGAATATACCAAAACAGCGTATGCGGAATATCTTGATACGCTGCTATCGGGCTTTTATTACAGTGATGTCACAAGGCGGGACGCGGAAAAAAGCGGTCAGCCTGCCTACTGGTACAGCGTTGAGGGCTCCGGTGATTTGGTGGAACAGGTCGTGGGGAATACAGTCCCCTATGTAGGCAGTTTATTCTTAAAACAATATGAGAAAAGCGGCGAGAATTTTCGTAAAGCCGTGGAAATGTGTTTTCAAAAATCATCCGGTTGTATGCTGTTTGATTTGTGCTATCTGGATGATTACGACTGGTGGGAGTATGCCCATATCGACGGAATCAATAGAAAGATGTAATAGGAATACCCGATAAACGTGTAAAAACGATCTTGCCTTGACTTGATTTTTTGTACACGTTTTCTTGGATATTCGTGTACAAGGGGTGCAGGGAATGGACAGTAATTTTATTTTAGAATCTTGGGATGAGAAAAATGCAGGGGAAATCGCGGAACTTTGGAACCGGAACTTCCCCGAATGCTACCGTACAAACAAAGCTTTGCTCATGCGCAAGGTAGTAAACGACGCAGACCTGTTTACTCCCGGAACTTTTGTATGCAAAAAAGACGGCAAAATCATCGGATTGATTGCCACAAAAATATCCGACAATTCGCTCCCCGAATATCAGCAGACAGCATGGCTTAGCGCACTGCTCGTAGATAAGCCGTTTCGACGTAATGGGTTTGGCAGCTTTTTCTATCAAAAGGCAGAGCATGAACTGAAAAAACACGGTATTAAAACACTGCTGGTAGCAGGGGAAATGGACAATTTCTTTTCCGGTATTCCGAATCCGACACCGGAATCGAAACATTTCTTTTCCAAACATGGCTTTGTGCTGAACGATGTGAACCATTATGATTTGACAGCGGATGTATCCAAAATTGATTTTGACAGTTTCCCGATTAAAGTAAACGATACCGATGAATTTGTTACCCGGCCGATGACCCAGCCGGACATTCCGGAAATCGAGCGCTTTTTCAGCAAGGAATTTCCGGGACGCTGGAAGTTTGAAATCATGCGCCATATCCGTGAAGGCGGCGACTTTAACCATGTGTTAGTGCTTTGCAGAAGCACTCGGGTTATTGGCTTTTGCAAGGTTTTTGTCAGTCATAACGTGAACAGCGACTTCAACACCCAGCTAGGCGAAAGTTGGGGCAGCCTGGGTCCCATCGGCATTTCGGAAGAAGTACGGGGAATGGGCTTGGGCAACCGGATTCTGCGGGACTCCTTAAAACATTTAAAAGCTTTGGGTGCTCATAATGTCAATATCGACTGGACTGTTTTAAAGGATTTTTACGGGCAGTTCGGTTTTGTTCCATGGCGTACCTATTTGGGTGCATATAAGGAAATTTAGGGGGAACTACCATTGAAAAAGCAACTGCCATTTGCTCTTTGCCTTGTTTTTACGCTCCTATTGACAGCATGTTCCGGTCAGCCTTCCGTCAGCAGTACAGTATCCAAGACCGCTGTTTCCAAAAGTGCGGCATCCTCTTCCAGTAAAGCAGAAATTGCGGCTGCAAAGGATGGGGCAAACAATCTGACTTGGATGAACAGTGGAATTAAGGATGGCCCGGATGACGGCCCCGGTTATTCCGTTTATTCGAATGTCGGCTACAACAAGGCTTCGGCTACTGTTTGCCTGAGTCAGGCAAAAACGAACCTTTCCAGAAAGTCCGATAAAAAAGATATCAATGCGTACGCGTTTTTGGGAATTGATGTTTACCGCGGCGGCACACAATGGACCAACTGTGTGGATGCGGGTTTGCTCCGTTCCGGCAATAACGGAAAATGGCATGCCTGTGCAAACCGATACATGGTATCGCCGGATGATAATAAATGGTGGGAATCTACTGTAAATCTCAATGAAACCCACGACTACAAACTCGTGTTGGATTCTTCGAAAAAGGACGAACAGATTACCTTACAGATTTTTGATGTGACCGATCATAATAAGCTCGTGGATTCCAAAACTTTTGAGTTTTATTATGCGAAAAAGGACGGAAGCACAACTTCCTATTATCACTGTATTTCTATGGCGTTTCCACCGGAGATTTGCTACGATACGAAGGGAAATGCGGACTGCACTGAATATCAGGAAGTTTTAAAATACAATACGAATCAGGGGCTGTATTTTAAAAACGCAGTAATCAAAGACGCGACATTATACAATGCGTCCGGAAGTCATTCTTGGACACAGGAGTGTACCAAAGACCGTTTTATGTGGCCGACGAAACTCAATACCGTGGATTACCCATGCACAACACTGCAAACGGTAAAAAAAGATTATGAAGAAATCGTCAATATTGATTTAAACCATTAAGAAAGGCTGAATCGAATGAGTCAACAATCAACGAATCTTACTTGGATCAATACCAGCACCAAAGTTGGGGACAACGATGGCCCAGCTTATGTTGTTTACTCCAATATTGGATATAACAAGGCCTCCGAAGTGATTGCCATCAGCAAAATTCAAAAGAATTTTATCCGCAGAAGCGATAAGAAAACGGTAAATGCCTATCTGTTTTTGGGAATTGATGTGTATGACAGTGAAACGAAGGAATGGAAGAACTGTGCAGATGCCGGGTTGGGTTATATTGGCGCAACCGGTGGATTTCATGCGTTTGTTAACCGTTTTATTGTTGAAGACGGCGACATTTCCTGGTGGGAATCCCCGACTGAACTGAATCCGGAACACGATTTTAAAATTGTGCTGGATACCTCGAAAAAAGACGGCGCATTGTTTCTTTCCATCATTGACATTACAGACGGCAATAAAACTGTGGATACAAAAGAATTCAGCATGAGCTATGTCAAGGCTGACGGCAGCAACACTGCGTATTATCAGGACTATGCCATAGATTTTCCAGACGATGTCTGCAAAGATACTAACGGAAACGACTCGAAAGAGTGGAATCAGGTAGTGTTTTATAATACCGATGAGGATTTGTATATGAAAAATATACAGGTGTCCGACGCGTATCTGTACAATCCATCCGGCAGCTACCTTTGGACGGAAGAATACACGGAAGACCGTTTTTTGTGGCCGTATAAAACCAGAACGGTGGATTACATCTGCACAACCGTAAATGCGGTGCACAGCGATTATGAAACCGTAATTGATTTGGATATGAATCGTCACTAAGCGTGATAATATTTCACACAGGGGAGTGATAGTATGAAAACAGATCGAAAGCAACGGGCACTGATTTTTGGGGCAGCCTGTTTAATGTTCTTTTCGGCCTGCTCGGGCCCTTCAAACACGGGCAGTGCCGCATCCTCAAAAGCAGCGTCTTCCAAGAGTGAGCCAGTTACCAACAAGTATACCAACCAAACCTGGCTGAATAACGGTAACAAAGTCGGTGATAATGATGGCCCGGCTTATGTTGTTTATTCCAAGCAGGGCTATAACAAAGCGTCCCAGATAATCGAAGTCAGCAAAATGAAAGTGAATCTGGTTCGCAAGAGTGATAAAAAGACACTCAATGGCTATGCGTTTATCGGCATGGATGTTTACAACAGCAAAACAAATCAGTGGACGAACTGCATTGATGCCGGCTTAGGATTTATCGGCAGTACCGGAAAATGCCACGCCTGCATCAACCGCTATTCGGCTCCTCCGGATGAGCCGAACTGGTGGGAATCTTCGGTGGAACTCGATACCAGTCATGATTACAAGCTGGTGTTGGATGCATCCGAAAAGGACGAGCAAGTTACTTTGTCCATTTATGATGTGACAGCGGGTGACAAAAAAGTGGATTCTAAGACCTTCAGCTTGTACTATGCCAAGAAGGACGGCAAAAACATTGCGGTTTATCAAGATTATGCAATGGACTATCCGGAAGATGTCCGTCTGGATACACAAAAACAGATTTCAACCGATTGGGAACAAATTACGCTGTATAACACAAACGAAGGTATGTACATGAAAAACATCGTAGCGAAGGACTTGTCCCTTTATGATGCTTCCGGGTGTCATCCTTGGACAGCGGACCGTACGGCAGACCGCTTTATGTGGCCGGATAAAACCAGCTCCATCAAGTATGTTACCACTACGGTTACGCAGAACAAGCAGGATACCGACACAACAATCGATTTAAACATGAATCATTAATGCTTACAACACTACTTTTGATAAATACATTCTAATCTCTTTCTTATACGAATTCTCCTTGGAAATGTCTTTTGCTTCGGCGGACACTCTTAGGGGAATTCGTATTATACGTACACATTCTTTCTGTTCATATAAAAGTGAAAGGCGGTTTACAAATATGACCATACATTTAACTGGAATTACACAGAATGTGGAAAACGGACTGCAAAATTTGCTGCAATATTATTCGTTTTCCACAATTCAACAGCAGAATATTGCCATAGCGGTGGAGCAGTTGGAGCCGGACTGTGCATTTTCTTTTCAAGTCAGCACAAAAAGCGGATTTTACATTGCGTACAAAGAAACCAGCCATTTTTTCCGCGCACTTTCCGTACTGCTCCAAAATATGCAGAAAAATAATTTTGAAAAACAGGAAACCGCACTGTTTGACGGTTGTTCTGCTATGATTGACCTTTCGCGGAACGCAGTATATACCGTTGACGAAATGAAACGTCTGCTCTGCTTTATGGCGCTTGCCGGACAGAACCGCTGTTATCTGTATATGGAAGATACCTATGAACTGCCGGGGTACCCGTATTTCGGTTATCTGCGCGGTCGTTACTCACAGGCGGAACTGAAGGAAATCGACGATTTTGCGTATTCTCTTGGCATTGAGGCAATTCCCTGCATTCAAACGCTTGCACACTTGAAGAACACACTGAAATGGAGCTATGCGCAGTCCATGAAGGACACCGACGACATTCTTCTGGTCGGTGAGGATGAAACCTACCGATTTATTGAAGCAATGATTGTATCCTTAAAATCTGTTTTCCGCACCAACAAGATTCACATTGGTATGGACGAAGCCATGAACCTCGGCACAGGCGCATATTTGAAGAAACACGGCTATGTCAATCAGTTTGGCCTGATGCTGGAGCATTTGAACCGTGTCAATGGAATTGTAAAAAAACATGGTATGATTCCAATGATTTGGGACGATATGTTTTACCGCGCACACGATGTTAATCATGAGTACTATAATACGGAAGTAAAGCTCAGCGCGGAAGATATTGCGCAGGTGCCAAAAAATATCATGCTTGCCTACTGGGATTACTATCACGATACCGAAAGCGAATATGAGGAACTGCTAGCCAAGCGCGACCGCTTTTCCAACGATGTTTTGTTTGTTGGCGGCATCTGGCGCTGGATGGGCTTTGTGCCGATGTATTCCAAAACTTTTGTGACCACCAATGCAGCGCTTGCCGCCTGCAAAAAGCATAAAGTCAAAGAGATTATGGCGACCGCATGGGGCGATGATGGTTCGGAAACACCGATTGAAACGATTCTGCCTGGACTGATTCTGTTTGGCGAACACTGCTTCGGCCAACCGGTAGACAATGCGTCCATCAGCGAACGGTGTGCGTTCTTAACCGGACTTACTCTATCGGATTTTCAGGCGATTGAAAAACTGGATATCATTCCGGGCTGTGAAAATCCAAATCTCAAAACTAGAAATCCGTCCAAGCATATACTGTATCAGGATATCCTGCTCGGTGCGCTGGATTTCTACTTTGATAACCCCGCAATTGTTTCCCACTATGAATCCTGCGAACAGGAGTTGTTACAGATAGCGGAACGTGCGGGAAACTTTTCCGCTATGTTCCAAATGTATGCGGGCTTGGCAAGAGTTCTGGCGAAGAAAGCGATTCTTGGCAATGCACTGCGTAAAGCCTACCGGCAAGGCGATGCAGAACAATTGACAAATTTGGTACAGCTCGTTTTGCCGCAGCTGAAGGCGGATGTGCTCACATTAAAAAAATACTTCTCAAGAGTATGGTTCCATGAGAGCAAGGGACAGGGCTTTGAAGTGATGGATATCCGTTTAGGCGGTCTTGTCAGCAGAATTGATACCGTCATTGCACGGCTTACCGCTTACCTAAACCATGATATTGAGGGGCTGGAGGAGCTGGAGGAAAATCCGCTGCCGTTCCAACAAGCGGATTTTGCCGACGAAGTGTATGTAAGTTGTAATTCTTACAAAGCAATCGTAACGCAGAACGTGATGGGGCATCTGCTTTGATTGTACCACGTGCAAAAAGCGGTACGGAACCTAACATTCCGTACCGCCTGAATTGTGTGAGATCGTTTGATCTTATAATAGTTTTGCCGCGATAGCCTGTGTGGTTAGTTTTTTGTTGTAGTCACAGATTGCGTAATTCTGCTTGAAGAATTCTGTGTACAGAACATCCAGCAGATAAAGCTGAGCGACCTTCGCGGAAAGGGAACCGCCCTGAAACGGGCCTTCGTTTGCGCCGCACAGCAGCACAATGTCCGCATAGGCGGTCAGTGGAGATTCCGCATAGCGGGTAATGCAAATGGTTTTTGCTTTATTTTGTTTCGCACGTTTGAGTGTTTCGATGATATCCTTCGTAGAACCGGAGTAGGAGAAAGCAACCGCCAAGTCTTGCTCGCCGAGCAAAGCGGAAACCATCGACTGCATGTGCGAATCCTGTGCAACTACCACATTGGGCAAAATTCGGGCAAATTTATTTTTCGCTTCCAGTGCCATAATGCCGGAGGAACCAACGCCGAAAAAGTGAATCATGCGTGCATTTTTTATCATGCTGACCGCTTTTTGAATGTCGTCCAGATTCATCATATCGAGTGTTTGATTTAACGCGGCAATGTCGGTGTTTAAAAGTTTGCGGCACACTTCGTCGGTGGAGTCGCTGATATTAATTTCATCGGAAAGCGTCATCGCGCTGGCACTTTCACTACTGCTTAGTGATTGTGCAAGTGTCATTTTGAAATCCTGATAGCCATCCAGCTTCAAAGTTTTGCAAAAGCGGAAAACGGAAGTATCGCCAACGCCGCAGCGCGCCGCCAAATCAGTAATGGACATATACAAGGCTTCTCGCGGGGATTCCATAACAAAATTGGCTACCTTGCGTTCTGCTTTGGTAAAATCTTTGTCGCTTGCCTGAATTTTTGCAAAAATATCATACAGCATGATTTAAAATCCCCTTTTCTCCCATTGCTTTTTCGCAAGGTAAATCACTCCCTGCAAACCGGCTGTATTGCCAAGCATGGCTTTTTTTATTTGAATCTGACGGTAGCTTTCCATCAGATGGCTGCCAATGTTTTGCTGAATCGTGCTGCGGATAAACTCCTCATTCATAATTCCGCCGCCCAGAATGACAGCAGGCGGGTTGAAGACAGAAATCAGGGAAACAAGCCCCCACATAATTTCATCAATCCAGGCTGATACAGCTTCTTTCACGCGCGGATCGGTTTCCAATACCTCGAAAATATCTCTGCCGCTCATGTGCAGACCGGTGCTCTCTTTCACCATGCGGACGAGTGCGGTCGTGGAGGCATAGCTTTCATAGCAGCCACGGTTCCCGCAGGTACAGGGCAATCCGCCTGCGTGTGTAATGATATGCCCCATTTCACCGGCAGAGCAGGAACTGCCATGATAAATTTCATGGTTTAGGATAATAGCGCCGCCAATTCCGGTTCCGTACGTCAGGCACAGAAAAGAGTCAAACTCTTTTCCTGCACCTGCAACCGCCTCGCCCAAAGCGGCAGCATTCACATCATTTTCCACTGCGACGGGAACTTGGAATGTCTCTTCCAGTATTTTTTTTATTTGTGTGCCGGTATAACCCGGAATATTATCGGTGGCGTAAATAATGGAGCCAATTTCGGGGTCAACCTGACCGGCTGTACTGACGGCAATTGCGTTAAAGTTTCCCATGTCGGAGAGAATGGCCTGAATCTTTTGCATTAACGCTTTTCCGCCTGAACGGGCATTGGTTGGGGTTTCGGAAACATTATCTTTTGTTAAACCGCATTGATCATCATAAAGGCAATATTTTATTGCGGTTCCGCCGATATCAAGTGCTGCTATTTTCAACAGAATACCTCCGTTATTATCTCATAAAATCTATACCCATATTATAAGTTGATGAAAAAAATTTTTAATTTATAATCAGAATATAGGAACTAAAATTTAATATTTGTTTAAATATAAAATATCGGGAAAAAATATAATTCATATTTAAATATGAAATGGTAAGATACGAAAATATTTTTTAATTTATAATGATTCATGGAAATAATCATAATTCTGACAGCTTGAAGAAAGGAAGGCTGGTATTATTAAAAAAATTTGCATTTGAATTGTCCATATTTTCAGCCGGAAGATAAATACGGTGAAAATTGCTTTTGCTAAAACATGTAAAACGGTACCGGTTAAGCGGAAGAAAAACAGATAATTCCAAACAATAATAAAAAACGTTTAAATAATAAAAATATTTTTTATTATTACCTAAAAATTCTTCAAAATATCAATATAAAGCATAAAATTGAGCAAAAGTAGCGAAAAATAAAAAAATATTTTAAATACGAATTGAAAAAAACTTTTATTGTGATATACTTAGTACAGAAAGAAAAGGTCGGATTTTACGATTTGCAGCGCGCCGTTTCGCTCACAATAAATAGAAAGATGAATCGGCGACATTCTGCACGGGCTTTGATGGAGATTTTGTTCCTATCTCCGAAACAGAATGATTTGTAATAGACAGAAAGGAATTTCAACGAATGATAAAAGTAATTTATGTCCCATTGGATGAACGGGCATGTAACTACTACTTTCCTCAAAAACTTGCGCAAATGACGGACGGAATTGAATTATTGGTTCCTCCATATAAAGACATGGGTATGCTAAAAACACCGGCAGACTACAATCAGATTTGGCAATGGATTTTTAAAAATGCTCCTGACTGCGAGTATGCAATTCTTTCCGTGGATACTTTGGTTTACGGAAATATTATCAATTCCCGGACGCATTACCGTACCGCCGAAGAATGCGAGAAGACACTTGACAATTTCCGTAAACTAAAAAAAATTAATCCGAACATAAAAATACACGCATTCAATTTGGTGGCAAGAGTTGCCGCTTACAACGATGCTCACGAAGATCCGGATTACTGGGCGGATTATGGCAGAGCTATTTGGCGTTATGCTTATTTAATGGACAAAATTTCCCGTAATCACGCCAGCGAAGAAGAACAGAAGGAACTCGTCCAGTTAACCGGAGCCATTCCGAAAAATTATCTGACAGATTTTCTGGATCGCCGGAATGTAGATCGCTTTACCAACCTTGCTTGTGTGGATCTTGTCAAAGAGGGCGTGTTTGAAGTTTTGACCATCCCGAAGGATGATACCGCCGAATACGGTTATGCCGCGATGGACCAGTCCGCAATCGCAAAAAAGGTGCGGGAAGAAAAACTGATGGATCGTGTACTTGTGTATCCGGGTGCTGATGAAGTGGGCTGCGTGCTCTTTGCCAGAGTGTTTAATTTGATAAAAGACTACACACCGCGCGTCTATGTTCGTTATTCCTCAACCTGGGGCCCGACAATTGTGCCGTTATATGAAGACCGCCCGCTCAATGAAAGCATTAAGTCCCAGATTACTTCAATCGGCGGCATTTATGAGGATAATTCCGATCATTCCGATTGTATGCTGGCATTGAATTCCTCCGGTAAATATATGATTGAGGCAGCGGATCAGGCCACCAAGGATTTAACCTTCACCAGCCATATTAATATGCACGAGTTTCTGCGTTATATTGATTATTATATCCGTGAGTACAAAAAGGCAGTCGGTCTTGCAGAAGTTTCAGTATGCAACGGCTGTGACAATGAATTTATGGATTACGCCGCGATTGCCGGAACTTTTGATAAGGTGCAGGCCGTAGGCGGGTGGAATACCTCACAGAACACCATTGGTGTAGTGCTTGCCCAAACTGTAATTGCGAGTTACTATAATCGCTTCCAAGACAACTATGAAAAATTCCGGTACTCGGAAGAGTTTAAAATGCGAAGTATTGTATGTGACTGGCTGTTCCAATCCAATGTGCTGCGTACGTTTGTAAAAGAAACCGAAGGAAAAATCGACCCGTTTGCTTTGGGAGACCGGCATGATGAGGTTGTAAAATACTTTGTCAACCATTTGAATGAGCTGATTGATGAAAAGTTTGGCGGCACATATAAAGGCGCCGATATTGCCATTGATCATCTGTATTTCAATTGGAACGGTGTATTTTATATCAACTTTTATATTAAATTGGAAGATATAAAGTTTATTATATAGTAAAGAAGAGATATGTACGATGAATAACAACGAAATACTGAATCAACTAAAAGGCGGATTAATTGTATCCTGTCAGGCATTGAGCACAGAGCCGTTATACAGTCCCCTAATTATGGGAAGAATGGCATTTGCGGCAAAAGAAGGCGGAGCGGTGGGAATTCGGGCGAATTCCCCCTGTGACATTGCCGAAATCAAACGGACGGTTGATTTGCCGGTTATCGGTTTGTATAAGGTGGATTACCCGGACAGTGAAGTGTACATAACCCCAACTATGAAAGAAGTGGATGCTCTCGCCGAGGTCGGTGTAGATATCATTGCACTGGACGCAACAAAACGTATAAGACCAAATAGTCAGACTTTAAAAGACTTTTTTGCGCAAGTCAAGCAAAAATATCCAAATCAGTTGTTTATGGCCGATACCTCCTGCTATGAAGAAGGCTTAACAGCAAGAGATTTAGGATTTGATATTGTCGGAACGACCATGTCCGGTTACACACCGTATACAAAGGGAACGCAGCTTCCGGATTATGACCTCATGAAAAAATACGTGGAAACACTCGGGTTACCGATTGTCGCGGAAGGCGGCATTTGGGCACCGGAGCAGTTAAAAACCGCGTTGGATTTGGGCGTGTGGACGGCGGTCGTCGGTACGGCTATCACAAGGCCTCGCGAAATCACCAGACGTTTTGTCAATTATTTGGGAGCGAATCACTGAGTGTGCATGTTTACTTTTATACGGATTCTCTGCAAACCTTGTTTCGGAGAATCCGTATTCGCGTCAACCAATAAAAACGAACGAAACACCGTATAAGTGTAATTTAGTATATATGGAGATAAAAATATGAAAATCATAATGGGAAAAGACTACCAAAATATGAGCCGTAAGGCAGCAAATATCATTTCCGCACAGGTTATTTTAAACCCCAATTCCGTACTGGGGCTTGCTACCGGATCTACGCCGCTGGGAGTTTATAACCAACTGATTGAGTGGTTCAAAAAGGGCGATTTGGATTTTTCGAAGGTGCACAGCGTAAATTTGGATGAGTATGTCGGCCTTGTGCCGGAACATGATCAAAGCTACCACTACTATATGAAAGAGAATTTTTTCAATCATATTAATATAAAACTTGAGAACACCAATGTTCCAAACGGTTTAGCGAAAGATATCAATGCGGAATGCGCCCGATATGATAAGCTGATAACCGATTTGGGCGGCATTGATTTGCAGCTTCTGGGTATCGGTAATACGGGACATATTGGATTTAACGAGCCGAACGAAGACTTTGATAAAATGACCCATAAAGTGAAGCTGACACAAAAAACAATCGATGCGAACTCCCGCTTTTTTGCAAGTGCGGACGATGTGCCGAAATACGCGGTAACAATGGGTATCAAAGCAATTATGCAGGCAAAAAAGATCTTGCTGGTGGCAAATGGGGAAGGAAAAGCGGATATTTTATATCGTTCCCTTTTCGGCCCGATTACTCCGGCAGTTCCGGCATCCATCCTTCAGCTTCATCCGAATGTCACGGTTGTTGCGGATGAGGCCGCGCTGTCGGTCATTGGGGAAAAGTATCCGGAATCTATTGACGGCGCGGAAGAGGCAGCGGTATGAAAAAAGTACTCTTGTTGGGTGATTCCATCCGCATGGGCTATGATGAATATGTCAAAGAGCTTCTGAAAGATACCTGTGAAGTTTGTTACGATGACGAGGATAACGGACGATTCACTTCTTATACTCTTTGGCAGGCAAATCAGTTTTTTAAAGAATACGGCATATTTGATGTTGTTCACTGGAACAACGGCTACTGGGATATGAATGTGGAAGCTCCCATGACGGACGCTATGCATCCTGTGGACGAATATGTGCATTTTCTGAAGCGAATTATCGGTGAAATACGCCGCAACGGTGCACAGATTATTTTTGCCACCACTACTCCGGTTTTAGAAAAAGGTTCCGCCATGGACAACACCGGCACCGGAATGGAAATCAGTTACGATAACAACTGGGTAACGCAGTACAATGATGCCGCGAAAAAGCTGATGGCGCAGGAGAACATTACCGTCAACGATTTATACGCACTTACGCTGAAAGGCGAAAACTACTATAAGTGTGAAGATAAGCTCCATTTAACGGAAGAAGGCTATCGGCTTTGTGCGGAGCAAGCCGCACAACTGATTAAGCAGAAACTGAAATTGCGCTGATTCAACCTTCACACAGAAATTTTCTTGGCCTTGAATGTATTAAACGGTAGCCTGCCGAAAACGATTCCTATTGCGAACGGGAGAATGAATATGCAGATGATAAAGCAGCGGGTCAGGGCATTTTTTAAAAAATATTCCATGGATTATCAAAGTATAGATATCGCCGAACAAGCGGAGCGGTTCGCCAGGGAGATGAAACGCGGCCTTGCGGGCGAGGGCGGTTCTCTGCGCATGATTCCCACCTTCCTGGGCCCCGCAAACAAACTTACGGCAAACAGGCCGGTTCTTGTTCTGGACGCTGGCGGTACCAATTTCCGCCTTGCGGTGGTTTCGTTCGATGAAACCAACGTTCCCCGCATTGAAGATTACCGCGCCTGTGCCATGCCGGGAACAAATGCGGAACTGGAATCCGAAGAATTTTTCCGTACCATTGCCCATCTGATCCTTCCGGTAGCGGACAGGAGTGATACCATCGCGTTCTGCTTCTCCTACGCTTGTGAACCTACTCCTGACTGTGACGGGATTATTGCAGAAATCGGCAAGCAGCTTCAGGTTAAGGGACTGGTTGGGGAAAAGTTGGGTGACAGGCTCAATGAGGCTCTGTTGGAGCTTGGATATACCCGAAAAAAACGAATTCTTGTCATAAATGATTCTGTCGCGACGCTTTTGGGCGGAGTGGCAGCCTCCGGTGGATGTCGATATGGCGGATACATCGGTTTTATTCTCGGAACAGGATTGAATGCCAGTTATGCGGAAAAGCTGGAACGTATCCCGAAAATTTTGTCTGGATACTATTCGGGTGAAGAACTGATTATCAACACGGAATCCGGTGACTATAACGGGTTCCCATGCGGAAAGCTGGACGATATCTATGATGCGACGCTGATTGACCCGGGAACATGGCGCTATGAAAAAATGGTTGCGGGGCGCTATCAGGGCGGACTTGCGCTTGTTGTGCTCCGACAGGCGGCAAAGGATGGTTTGTTCTCCATTCAGTTCCGCAACCAAATTCAGGCGATTAAAGATTTAACTTCTTTTCAGTTGGACGAATTTTTGGATCAGCCCGAGGGAGATAATGTACTCGCAAAGTGCTGTTTCGGTGCAGATTCGGTAGATGCCGTTACCGCTTTTTACATAATTGATGCGTTGGTGGAACGTGCCGCAAAGCTGGTTGCAGTCAATTTGGCCGCACTTATGCTTCAGATGAACGCGGGACTTAATCCGCTTCGTCCGGTTTGTATAACGGCAGATGGTTCAACTTTTTATAAATCCCGTTTGTTCCGCAAAAAGCTGGATTACTACGTGAAGCAATCACTAAACGGACAACTTGGTCTATACTGCAAATTCAATCACGTTGCAGATGTAAATCTGATTGGAACCGCAGTTGCCGGTCTTTGTATTTGAAGTTGAATTTCGAACAGAATTGTCGACCGTGATAAGCTATAGAAGTTCACAGCAAAATATTCTTAATTTACGTAAACTGGCACCGATTTTACTGGGTGTCAGTTTTGTTTTTACTGGAATACGCATAGGATTATAAAATCTATATTTAAAAAAATCTGTACTTATCTGCAGCACTTAGTTGATTTTAGTTGTCAATTTTTAGCGAAAAATAATAAAAAACTACAAATATTCTCAGAATCAACTAGCAATTTTTTTAGAAAATGCTATAATATAGAAAGCAGTCGAAATAACGGAGGTAATGACATGAAAAAACAAGATAAAACAGAAATACTTTTAGAATCCGGAACAAATGAATTAGAAATTATGGAATTTACCATTGCCGGTGAACTTTTCGGTATAAACGTAGCAAAAGTCAGAGAAATTATGAAGGTCAGTTCAGTTAAGCCAATGCCAAATTCGCACTCCGTTATTGAAGGCATTTTTAAACCCAGAGATACCGTTATTACGGTGCTGAATTTAGCAAAATATTTGCATCTTCCGGAATCCACGGATCCCGACCGCGATATTTTTATCGTTACTAATTTTAATAATCTGAACTTTGCGTTTCATGTTCATACGGTTGTTGGCATTGATCGCATTTCTTGGAGCAATATGCAAAAACCGGATAACATTATTTACGGCGGCAGCGAGGGTGTTGCAACAGGAATTGCCGAGTATGAAAAAAGATTAATTACCATTTTAGACTTCGAAAAAATTGTTGCCGAAATTAGCCCGGAGGACGGCATAAAAATAGCGGATCTCGATAAATTGGGCAAGCGCAGCCGCAGCAGCAAACCGATTTTGGTTGCCGAGGACTCCATGCTGCTATCAAAAATGATTGTGGAATCTCTGCATAAAGCGGGCTATGAGAACATCATAAAAACCGACAACGGCAAAGAGGCATATGACTTTCTGCAGGAAGCAAAGAACGAGGGCGACGCAATCTGTGATCATGTTGCCTGTGTGGTAACGGATATTGAAATGCCGCAGATGGATGGCTACCATCTGACCAAGCTGATTAAAGATGACTCAATTCTAAAAAATCTGCCGGTTGTTTTGTTCTCTTCCATTATTAGTGAGGATGTCAAGAACAAGGGATTGCAGGTTGGAGCGGACGCGCAGATTTCTAAGCCGCAAATCGCAAATTTGGTTTCAGTAATTGATAACCTTATTTCAAAATAAAATATTACAAGACATAAAAAAGCTCTCACTTTCTTGTGGGAGCTTTTTGCTTTAATAGCTGATCTTGAATTTTCGTAAAATTTGGTTTTAGGCGGATTATTTTGCATTGAGTGCCATGCTGTGTCTTGGGTGCGCTTTTACTTTTTCTGCTCCCTGCATTAAAATGGTAAGCATATCGGTTTCGTATTGCACTGAAAGAGTATCCAGCTTGGAATACACCGAGCCTTCATAAGTAGCAACGTATTTGGGAGGAAGCCGATTTAACGCGTATGCAACAATGTCTGTCCGGCATTGTTCACATTTACAGCAGTCCAGTTTATCAATGATTTCATTTAATTTCAGCTCGACTAATGTTTCCATCACGTTTCGCAAATCCTGTTCCATAATTCCCCTCCATATTTCTTAATAGACTTTACCTCTCTTCTGATTTTGAATATAGCACAGAACATCAGGAAAGTAAAGGTATATTTGCTTGTTGTTAAAATTTAGGTTGCCAGAATCTTGTAATATGCGATATACTATATAGTATATGCAATCAAATAGATCAGTAGGATGTGAAAGAAGTGTCACAGCAGGAAAAAAAAGTAGATATCGCTATTGTAGGCGGCGGCGCTGCCGGATTAATGGCGGCTGTGACGGCCGCCAACGAATGTACGGGCAAAGCGCGAAAACTTTCAAAACCGGTAACCATTGCCGTTTTGGAAGGAGCCGCACGTGTTGGCAAAAAACTGCTTGCAACCGGAAACGGGCGGTGTAATCTTACGAATACCCATATGGATGTTTCGCATTATTACGGCGATAGCTGCCTAATTCAGCCAATTCTGGAGCAGTATACGCCGCAGTCTGTTATGGATTCCTTTTTGTCGCTCGGTCTGCTTTGCAGGGAAGAGGATGAGGGACGCGTGTATCCGTATAATGTGCAGGCTGCCGCGGTGCTTGAAATTTTGCGCCGCCGGCTTGATGATTTACAGGTTGAAATCCTCTGTGATTTTTCCGTAGCTTCCATACAAAAAACATCGAGCTGGTTTGAGCTTCTTTCAAATGATGGGCAGGCCGTTTTGGCAAAGAACGTGATTCTTGCATTCGGCGGAAAGGCTTCCCCACAGCTCGGTTCAAACGGCAGCGGGTTTGCACTTGCGCAGTCGCTCGGGCACAGCGTAACGCCGCTTTTTCCGGCACTTGTGCCGCTTAAAGCCACACCGGAGCGCGCCAAACCGCTGAAAGGTATGCGCAGTGCCGCCGTGGCAAGTCTGTTAGCGGACGGCAAAACTGTAGAAAAAGAAATGGGTGAAGTGCAGTTTACGGAAACCGGACTTTCCGGTATCTGCATATTTCAGATTTCTCGCCTTGTGAGCGAATATTTTGCCACGCATAAAATCTGCGGAAAGCCCTGCAAATCCATTGAAATTTCGCTTGACCTGATGCCCGACTATTCCAAAGAAAATATTGTGGATTTCCTGCAAAAAACAGGCAAGCTGTTTCCAAATTTGCCATCTTTCGAAATGCTTGCCGGTCTGCTCAACAAACGCGTCGGACAGGAAGTCATGAAGCATACGCTGCCGCAGCTTACGGGAAAACCGGTATCCGCATTAAAAGCGTTTCAGCTCTGTGCGGTTGCCGATACCATAAAAGATTTTCGCTTTCCGGTTACCGGCACCATGCCGTGGCAAAACGCGCAGGTAACGGCTGGGGGCGTTTCGCTCGACGAAGTGGACTTGACTTCTATGCGGTCACGCAAATGCGATAATTTGTATCTGGCAGGCGAACTGCTGAACGTTGACGGCGACTGCGGCGGCTATAACCTGCATTGGGCGTGGTGCAGCGGCATCATCGCAGGGCGCGCGGCTGCACAGAATTTATAAAACAATACATGAGGACAAATGAACTATGCTGAGAATATCTGAAATTACATTGCCGCTTGACGGTACACAGCAGGATTTAATCAACCTTGCGGCCAAAAGGCTGAAAGTGGAGCCGGGCAAAATTCAAAAGCTTGAACTGGTTAAAAAATCGGTAGACGCACGCAAAAAAAGCGACGTTCATTTTATCTGCACGGTCGAAGCGGAACTGAACGAAGAACATGCGGTGCAAGCGGGCAGCCGTGATACGAAAATCACACTGGCGCAGCCCTATCATTATGAATTACCGGTATCCAAAAAGCTCAATCAGCGGCCGGTGGTGGTCGGGTTCGGCCCGGCTGGACTGTTTGCGGCGTTGATTCTGGCGCAGGCGGGGCAATGCCCGATTGTGTTTGAACGCGGCAGCAGTGTGGAAAAACGTACCCGGCAAGTGACGGATTTTTGGCGCGGCGGCAAACTGGATACCGAATCCAATGTGCAGTTCGGCGAGGGCGGAGCGGGCACGTTTTCGGACGGAAAGCTTAATACCGGCACCAAAGACAAGCGCGCGCGAAAGGTATTGCAGGAGTTTGTAAACGCGGGCGCGCCATGTGAAATCCTGTATGAAGCCAAGCCGCATATCGGAACGGACAAGCTGGCACTCACCGTTCAACAGATACGGGAAACCATTTTGTCGCTGGGCGGCGAAGTCTATTTTGAAACCAAATTAACCAATATACTGATAAAGGACAATGCTATTTGCGCGGTTGAGGTAACGCCGAAGGGCGGAAGTCCGTATCGGGTCGAAACGGATAACCTGATTCTGGCGCTAGGACACAGTGCGCGCGATACACTGGAATGGCTGCATACGATTGGCTTGCCTATGGAGCAAAAGCCGTTTTCGGTCGGCGCGCGCATCGAACATCTGCAAAGCAGAATCAATGCCGCACAGTACGGCAAATTTGCAAAGCATCCCGCGCTCGGTGCGGCGGATTACAAGCTTGCCGTTCATTTAAGCAACGGCAGGGGAGTATACACGTTCTGCATGTGCCCCGGCGGTACAGTTGTTGCTTCCGCTTCGGAAGAAGGACATTTGGTCACAAACGGCATGAGTAATTTTGCGCGTGATGGCAAAAACGCAAATTCTGCGCTGTTGGTCGGTGTGAATCCACAGGACTTCGGCAGCAGCCATCCACTTGCGGGCATTTATTTTCAGCGGGAACTGGAGAAAAAAGCGTTTGAACTGGGCGGCGGAAATTATCACGCTCCGGTTCAGCTTGTGGGAGATTTTTTAAAAAATCAGGCTTCCGTTACACTAGGAGAGGTAGCGCCAAGCTACGCGCCGGGGGCTACCCTTTGCAATCTCACCGATTGCCTGCCGGAATTTATAGCCGACTCCATGCGGCAGGGTATTCGGCTTATGAATAATAGCCTAAACGGATTTTCCAGTCCTGACGCGGTTTTGACTGCCGTTGAAAGCCGCAGTTCGTCGCCTGTGCGCCTTCTGCGCGGCGAAAATTTGCAGTCCGTTTCTATTGCGGGGCTGTACCCCTGCGGTGAGGGCGCGGGGTATGCGGGCGGCATTGTTTCCGCCGCCGTAGACGGTATCAAATGTGCGGAGCAAATTCTGCTTTCTTGACTTTCGCTGCTATCTCAGAAAAAGATGAGTATTCGCATGGGTTTTGGAATGAGTGCTGGTAGCCTATCTCACTAGTAATGTTACTGCGGTGATGCGCAGTAAGGAAGAGATTTCCACCACGCTATGAGCACATATTACAAAATTCCTTTTATAGCTCATCTCCCTTGTTAAAGGGAGATGTCACCGCAGTGACAGAGAGATTTCGTTTAACAAGCGCAACAAAAGGCTGCCGGAAAATTTTTCGGCAGCCTTTTTCAGTGAATGCTCGATTACAGCAGCTTTTTCTTTCGGAAAAATATGACCGAAACCACCACGAACGCAATGCTAATCCCAATGGCGTAAAGATAGCCATAAGGCCAGTGCAGCTCCGGCATATCGTTGAAATTCATACCGTACCAGCCCGCAATGAGGGTGAGCGGCAGAAAGATGGCGGTCACAACCGTGAAAATCTTCATAACCTGATTCAGGCGAATGTCCACCTGTGACTGATACGCTTCACGCACTTGGGTGATGTAATCGCGCAGATTCTGAATGTTGCGGTTCAGGCGGTCAACGCGGTCGGTGAACATTTTAAAATATTTAATGGAATTGCTGTCCAGCAGAGAGTTTTCGTTTTCCTCGATGCTTTCGGCTACGTCGAGAAGCTGTTCGTAATATTTTTTCAGGAACATCAGCCTTTTGCGCATATCAATAATGTTCTTTATGTAGTTTCCGTTTGTAGTTTCAATCACCTGTTCCTCAAGCGCGGAAACCTCTTCCTCAAAGGCCACAAGTCTTTGTGAATCGTTGACGGTCAGTTGGTCAAAGAAATAAAAAATGATGCGAATAATGGTGAGCTTTGCGGTTTTGTTCTGTATGTAAAAATCGATAACATCCTGCACCGCTTTGACCGGCTTGCTACATACAAAAATCAGTGCGTTCGGCATGATATACATTCCGATTCGGTCAGTGGCGGTGTAGAGTGTATCTTCGTCCAGAATGTTGAGCGCGATAAAATCGTATCCGTCGTATGCTTCATGCTTGGAGGAACCGGAAATTCCGCATTCACGCACGGTTCGCGCCGCGATTTTGGTGCCGGTCTGTTTTGCCCACTCCTCTGTGGAGCAAACGCAGACAAACCCGGAGTCGGCATGCTCAAAGTCCACCGGCTCGTTCTGCGCAACCTCGCATAAACTATCCTCGTTTATTTTATAAATCTTCATTTTTATGTTACCTTCCCGTCGAAAAATTCAAATATGCCATTATTGTAGCAGAGTTAATTTCAGAATGCAATCCATGCCGTGTGCTTTTTCACAGAATTGTAGATTGCAGGTCGTTGTGTTATACTGAGAATCAGAAGAATAATCGAATGATTTATATGATAGAAACGGAGAACCAGGATGAGAGCACAGGAGCGGTTACTGAACTATATTGCTTATGACACCACATCGAATGAGGAAAATCATGCCTGCCCCAGCACACCCGGTCAGCTTAAACTTGCCAAGGTTTTGGTGAGTGAAATGCGGGCAATGGGTATTGCGGACGCGTGCGCGGATGAACACGGTTATGTGTACGGATCTATTCCCGCCTCTGCGGGTTTTGAACATCAGCCGGTAATTGGGCTGATTGCGCATATGGACACGTCTCCCTCTGCGAGCGGAAAGGATATTCATGCAAAAATCGTTCGGAATTATGACGGCGGCACGATTGTTTTAAATGAAGAAAAAAATATTACAATGAGCCCGAAGGAATATGAAAGCCTTGCCGATTACCTCGGTCAAGATTTAATCGTGACCGACGGAACCACGCTTTTAGGTTCGGACGACAAGGCAGGTATCGCGGAAGTTTTAACGGCGGCGGAACAGCTTCTGCAAAGCGGAAGGCCGCACGGAAAGGTTGTCATCGCATTTACGCCGGATGAAGAAATCGGGCGCGGCGCGGATTTATTCGACGTACCGCGTTTTGGCGCTGATTTTGCTTATACGGTGGACGGCGGAAAGCTCGGTGAGCTGGAATACGAAAATTTTAACGCCGCCGCCGCGAAGGTCGCGGTGAACGGCGTGAGTATTCATCCGGGTGACGCAAAAGGAAAAATGAAGAATTCTCTTTTGATTGCTATGGAGTTTAACGCGATGCTCCCAGCCTTCGAAATTCCGGCAAATACCGAGGGCTACGAGGGCTTTCATCATCTGTGCGGTATGCAGGGCGACGAAGAAAAAACCGTTATGCAGTATATCATCCGCGACCATGACAAAGAAAAATTTAAGCAGAAGAAAGCGTGCTTTGAGGCTATTTCCCAATATTTGAATGAAAAATACGGTAAAGATACCGTTGTGCTGATGCTCAAGGATTCCTATTATAATATGAAAGAACAGATTGAGCCGCATATACATATCATTGACCGTGCCAAACAGGCAATGCTGCATTGCGGCGTTACTCCACGGGTCGTTCCTATTCGCGGCGGAACGGACGGCGCGCGGCTTTCCTTTATGGGCTTGCCGTGCCCGAATCTTTCAACCGGCGGGCACAATTTTCACGGCAGATTTGAGTACATTCCTATCCAGTCCATGGACAAAATGGTGGAGGTGCTTCTGCAGATAATCGCTCAGGAGAACTGAACTGGCACAATAGAAAACGCACCCTGCAGATCTATGCTTCCTAGCCGCAGGGTGCGTTTGTTATAAAATGATTTCTCCCACAAAATTGGTTGCGAACAGTCTGCGAATCTCCGCGCTGTCCGCCGTCTGCCCTAAGCACCACATGAGTTTGGTCACAGCGGCTTCAGTCGTCATATCGTAACTTGGGATCACGCCCTTTTCCAGTACCATTTTTCCGGTCTGATAAATGGAAAAGTCGCTGCGCTCATACAGGCACTGGCTGCAAACTACAACCGAGATGCCGCTGTCTACAATCGTTTGCAGCTTGGAAATCAGGTCGCGGTGAATAAAATGCAGGCCGCCCGCGCCAAACGCTTCAATAATGATGCCTTTGTAATTCATGTTCAGCAGCATGTCAAAAATCTGCGGATTCAGTCCGGGTGTTAATTTAATCAGAAAAACCTGATTGTCTAAATTGTCTTTCAGTACGCAGCCGCCCTGTATTTTGGGGAGAATTTCGCGGTTGATTTTTAGCCCTCCCGCATCTACGGTGGCAACGCAGGGACTGTTCACACTTTCAAACGCATCAAAACCGGTTGTACGAACCTTTACCGCGCGCGTACCCAATATGATTTTATGGTCAAACGCCAGAAAAACGCCGCCGATTCCGGTTACCGCCATCGCAAAGGCACAGCGCAGATTCTCCATTGCGTCGGTCAGCGGGTGCAAAAGCGGAAGCTGCGAACCGGTTATCACCACCGGAACAGGAATGTTCTGCAGCATAAACGAGAGCATAGCGGACGTATACGCCATCGTGTCAGTGCCGTGCGTGACCACAATGCCGTCGTACTTTTGATACGCGCGGTAGATGCTGCGCGCAATTAACTGCCATTCTTCGGGCTGAATATTGGAACTGTCCAAATGCAGGATGTCCTCGGCGTCCACGTCGTAAATCTCGTTCATGCCGCCCATCAACTGAAAGATACGCTTGCCGTCAATTGCCGGAATCAGCCCGTCTTCACTCGGCTGAGAAGCAATCGTTCCGCCGGTGGATAATAATAAAATTCGTTTTTTCATGGTGTTTCTAAATGCCTTTCGGAAAGAAAATGTTCGTACGCGGGCAGTATGTGTTATCGAAACCTTGTGTTTATAGGTATTGATACAGACTTTTATTGCAGATTAGTATTATCTATAGAATAGCTTGTCTATTTACAGCTCTTTCATCCAGTACTTGCGGTCAAGACTGCGGTATTGCACAGCTTCGGCGGCGTGTTTTGCCTCAATGGTTTCACTGCCGTCCAAATCGGCAATGGTGCGCGAAACCTTCAGCACGCGGTCATAGGCTCTTGCCGAAAGTCCCAGCTTTTGAAACGCCGTTTTCAGCAGACTGCGCCCCGCGTCGCTCAAATGGCAGACTTCATGCAGCATGTCCGGAGTAATGCGCGCGTTGCAGGTAATCGCGGTGCCTTTGAACCGTTCGTTTTGAATAGCTCTTGCGGCGTTTACGCGTTTTTTGATTTCGGCGGAGCTTTCCGCCTTTTGGTCGGAGGAAAGGTCGTCAAATTCAACCGGAGGAACTTCCACATGTAAATCGAGCCGGTCAAGCAAAGGGCCGGAAACACGGGACAAATACCGTGAGACCGCGTTGGCGGAGCAGGTACAGGGCTTTGTGGGATGCCCGAAATAGCCGCAGGGGCAAGGGTTCATAGCGGCGACCAGCATGACCGAACAGGGGTACGAAACGGAACCGCTTACGCGTGAAATCGTAACGGTGCCGTCCTCAATCGGCTGTCGAAGAACCTCCATGGCGCTGCGGCTGAATTCCGGAAGCTCATCCAAAAACAGTACGCCGTTGTGCGCCAGCGAAATTTCGCCTGGTTTCGGTACACTGCCGCCGCCGGACAGTCCGGCAGGCGAAACGGTGTGATGGGGCGAACGGAACGGGCGTGTCTGAATCAGGGAAACGCCGTTCGGTATCACGCCGGCGATAGAGTGAATTTTACTTGTTTCAATCGTTTCTTCAAACGTCATATCCGGCAGAATGGACGGCAAACGCTTTGCCAACATACTTTTTCCAGAGCCGGGCGGGCCGATCAGCATCACGTTATGTCCGCCGCTTGCCGCAATCTCCAACGCGCGCTTCGCTTCGAACTGACCGCGTACCTCCGAAAAGTCGGGCAGAGGAAGCAACGTGTTTTCAGCTGCGGTTTTTGGTTCGGTGGGGGTAAGCTCCTGCCTGCCGGTCAAGTGGTCGAGCAGTTCCGTTAAATTCCGGACTCCGAATACCTTCAGCCCTTGTACGACCGCGCCTTCCAGAGCATTTTCCGCCGGAACATACAATTTGACAAAACCGGCCTCTTTCGCTTTGATTGCCATGGGCAGAACGCCCTTTATCGGATGCAGATCGCCGCTCAGCGAAAGCTCACCGAGAAACACGCTGTCTTCCAAATTTACCGAAAGCTGATTGCTCGCAATCAGCAGAGCAATGAGTACCGGCAAATCATAAATCGGCCCCTCTTTGCGTTTGTCCGCGGGTGCAAGATTCATGGTAATGCGGCTGACCGGATAATCGAATCCGCAGTTTTTCAGCGCGGAACGCACGCGGTCACGCGATTCCTTTACAGATTGGTCGGGCAAGCCGACAAGGTCAAACGACGGCAGTCCGGTGGATAAATCCGCTTCCACTTCCACCACAAAAGCCTCCATGCCGTACAGCCCCATGCTGTGCAAACGCGAAACCATAGCCATTCCCCCATGTAATCACATATTGACATTATACCCCTATTGTAATTACGAATCAAGAAGAAAAGCACAACATATTGACGAAACGAGTGTGGTGTTGTTTGTTTGCCTTTTGCAACTGCAAGGATTGATATTACAAATGCATGGGGATATTTAAGAAGGGCGAACAAGAAAATATTATAAATTTATAACCAAAAAAATTAAATTGTTTTAAATAATTATATAAAAGGAGAAGGCGGACAAATCGACCAATTGATTTGGCAGACTTCTATGTTATCCCGTATATAGTAAATGCTATACAATAAAAAAATACGCTATGTTAGGAAATTAGAATTGTAAAGTATAAACAAGTAGGTGACTTAATCTTTTTCCTAGTAAATGTTTCGCGAAACTCGTCGATATATGTCATATTAAAGCAAACTGTCTCAATATCGTTACAATTTTATATCGCAACAAATGCTGGAGGAGTTAAAAAATGTCTATTAAAAACCTTAAAGTTTCAAAAAAGTTATTGCTAATCGTTGTCCCGGCAATTTTGGCACTTGTTGTTCTTCTCATTTATTTTATCTATCGTTCCAATGCCATTAATGAAGAATCCAAAAAAGCACTGTATGATGAAACTTTCGTCAGCACGTCAGATGTTTTGAATGCAGACAGAGATTATTATCAAGCTGCTATTGCAGAAAAGGAACTTTACCTCAGCGGAAAAAATTTGACTGCGGATAAAAAGAAGGAACTTGTTAATTCCTATAAAGAGAATGTACAGCAAGTTCAAGACCGTATTACCGGAGCGCTGAACAATGTAAAAGAGAATAAAGAGCTCTACAGCGTTTTTGTCCATCCTACTGCAAAGCAGACCATGCAGCAGCTAGGGGACGAGTTTCAAAAGGAATTCAAAACTTGGCAGGGGGATTACAATGTAGAAGAAGGCACAGGGGACATGATCGCTAGGTTAAAGGACTTTGATACCGTCAGAGACAAAATTAACCTCATGGGAGAACTTCTTGATAAGTATGCAAACACAAGATCGGTACAAATTGAAAATGACGTAAGAAACAGTATTATCGTATCTGTTGCCATTATTTCCGCCGTTATTCTTTTCATCCTGATTCTTGCCATTATCATTATTCGCTATTTGCAAAGCAACATCAAGTATATTTCCGGCATCAGCAATCGCATTGCACAAGGCGAGCTCTCAATGAAAATTGACGAAACAAAGATATCGCGCGACGAAATCGGTCAGCTTTGCGGTGCAACCGGGCAAATACTTATGCAACTCAATAACTATGTTTCCTATATTAACGAAATCACGCAGGTGCTAGATACCATGGCAAACGGCGACATGCGTATTACATTGCAGAATGACTACACGGGAGAATTTTCTGCTATTAAAGACGCATTAATTCGAATCTCGTCGTCACTCAATCAAACGCTGTCCGCGATTGTGGCTTCTTCGGAGCAGGTCGATTCAGGTGCAAAGCAGGTTTCTAATGGCGCTCAGGCACTTGCACAAGGGGCTACGGAACAGGCTAGCACCATTGAGGAGCTTTCTGCATCGATTGAAGATGTTTCACAGGGTGTGCGCACAAATGCCGACAACGTTCGTCAGGCAGCAGATTATGTGGGGCAAACGGTATTGGGCGTTGAAGAGAGCAATACATACATGAAACAGATGTTGGCTTCGATGAAGGATATTGATCAAGCATCCGGTGAAATCGGTAAAATTATTAAGGTAATTGATGACATTGCGTTCCAAACAAATATTTTGGCTCTCAATGCTGCGGTCGAGGCTGCAAGGGCAGGGTCTGCTGGAAAAGGATTTGCCGTTGTGGCAGATGAGGTTCGCAATCTTGCCAGCAAATCTGCCGCTGCCGCAAAGCAAACAACTGTGTTGATTGAAGGCTCTATTCAAGCAGTTGCCGGAGGCTCCAAAATTGCAGAAAATACAGCAAAAGCGCTTGAAGACGTTTCTGCCAAAACCGCACAGATAAAGAAAATTATCACTAAGATTGACCAGGCTTCATCCGCTCAGGCAGTGGCTGTTGCACAAATCACGCAGGGATTGGAACAAGTCTCCGCTGTTGTGCAAACAAATTCAGCTACCGCAGAAGAAAGTGCCGCTGCCAGCGAAGAACTTTCCGGTCAGTCGGCAGTGCTTTACAGTGAAGTTGAAAAGTTTAAACTGGACAAGAACGCGAATAATTGATTTATTAGTTCCAGTGCAATTAAAAAAGCTGCCGGAGCAACAAAATGCTTCGGTAGCTTTCTTTGTGCTTTGAATTTTCAAATAAACAAGGACAACAGCACAGTAAGAATACCGGATACACAAAGGGACAGCCCGCTCATCGCGCCCTGAATTTCACCCAACTCAATAGCTTTTGAGGTTCCCACAGCATGGCTGCACGCGCCGATTGCCACACCTGCCGCAATGGGGTTATCGACCCGAAAGACTTTAATCAGCACTGGTGCTAAAATCGCGCCTAAAATCCCTGTAATGATGACAGCCGCCACGGTCACCGGCACAATTCCGCCGCCCTGCCGAGAAATTTCCATGGCAATCGGTGTGGTGACGGACTTCGGCAGCATCGAAATGGTCAGTTTATCGTCCAGATGAAAGGCTTTGCAGAGCAGGAATGCGCTCGTCATAGAGGTAAGCGCCCCGGCCAGACATCCGATTAAAATCGGCAGAAAATGCTTTTTTAAGATTTCAATTTGCTTGTAAACAGATAAAGCAAGCACAACGGTCGCGGGGGCGAGGAACATGGTGATAATATCCCCGCCCGCGTTAAAACTTTTCAGCGGGATATGAAATGCCTTTAAAATCACAATCACCAGCGCAATTGCGATAAGCAAAGGATTGGCGACGGGGGACTTCACCTTTTTGTTGATTTCTACGCCCAAGGCGAATGCCGCGATGCAAAGAACAATGCCGAAGAGCGGCGAAGACAGAACGGTATTCATGCGAATTCTCCTAGTATGAATGAAAGATTTGAGGGGGTCCGTTGTTTCTAGAATCAGGTCTGACTTTCTTGTATATCTGTTTTGTCGGTATCTTTTCCGCTTTGCAGTTTATCCTGTAAACGGATCACCAACATAACGGTTCGGGAGGCCGCTGCGAATGTCAGAACCATAGTGACGAGACAAACAAGCAAAAGCTGCAAAATGCTGTTTGCCACATAGCTGTAGTTGCTTAAAATGCCCACTCCTGCGGGAATAAAGAAAAATGCCATGTTTTTCAACAAGAAATTGCTATTTTTCTCAATGTGGTGCGGCTTCAGAATTTGCAGGCACAGCAGAATCAGCAGCAGAATCATGCCGATCACACTGGACGGTACCGCGAACGGCAGGCAGGCGGACAATAGCTGTCCGATTAGGCATACAGCGAAAACAACGCCGAGTTCTAGTATAATTTCCACGATTTAGTCTCCTTTTGAGTAATATTGAAAAAATTCTATCCGAATACGCGCTTCGCCGGGGCGCAAGATTTTGAACGCTTTCTTGCAAAAAAGCTAGCACTTTTGCAGATAATAAAATCATATGATGCAGTTGTTTATCAATATTTATATTAGATATTCGTATTGCTTTGCATATAAATAGGCAAACAAATAGAGTATAGCGGTATCACACTTCCTTGTCAAATGAAAACCTAGACTGTCATTGAGCTTTTTATGACCGGATGGTTGACAGAAATGCAATTCTGCTTTATACTAAGTTTAAAACAGAACATATGTTCAACAACATATCCGATTTCTTTTCGATTGGGGGTGAAAAAATGGAAAAAACGATTCTGCACTGTGATCTCAATAATTTTTTTGCATCGGTGGAATGCCGTGACCACCCGGAGTACGCCGGGCATCCGGTGGCGGTTTGCGGCAGCGCGGAAGACCGTCACGGTATTGTTCTGGCCAAAAACGAACAGGCAAAAAAGTTCGGCGTGAAAACCGCCGAACCCATTTGGCAGGCACAGCGCAAATGTCCCGGTTTGGTGCTGGCATCCCCACATTTTGACCGTTATCTGGCAGCTTCCAGACAGGTGCGCGAACTCTACCTCCGCTTTACCGATCAGGTGGAGCCTTTCGGCATTGATGAATGCTGGCTGGATGTAACCGGAAGCCGCCGCCTGTTCGGCACCGGATTTGAAATTGCGGAACATCTGCGTGCTTTGGTAAAGCAGGAGGTTGGGCTGACCATCTCCGTGGGTGTCAGCTTTAACAAGATTTTTGCAAAACTTGCGAGCGACCTCAAAAAGCCGGATGCCACAACGGTGATTACACAGGAAAATTTCAAACAGAAAATCTGGTCATTGCCCGCGAATTACCTGCTGGGCGTTGGCCGCGCCACCGATAAACAGCTTTGGAGCATGGGCATTACCACAATCGGTGAACTGGCGCAAACCGAGGAAAAGTACCTGACCGCCGCATTAGGAAAGGCAGGGCAGGAACTTTGGACAAATGCCAACGGGCTGAACCGTTCGCCCGTTCAGGTGGAAGACGAAAATGAGCCGCCCAAAAGTGTGGGCAACAGCATTACCTGCGTGCATGATTTACAAACCGAAGAGGAGGTCTGGCACGTTTTTCTTTATCTGGCCGAAAAAATTTCCCGACGGATGCGTGCGGCAAATTTGGTTGCTTCCGGTATCCAAATTTCCGTCAAGGATAATCTTCTTCACGTAGAACAGCATCAGCTTCAGTTGGAGTGGCCGACTCGCCTTAGCCGGAATCTTGCGGAAAACGCGCGGGAGTTGTTCCGAAACGGGTATAACTGGCGGCATCCGGTTCGCGCGCTCGGCATCTGTGCGATTTCGCTTTTGTCGGACAATTGCGCCTGTCAGGCTTCGTTTTTTCATAATACCGCGCTGGATGAAAGGCTGGAAACACTGGAAACGAATGTCGAGGCGGTGTGCGGCAAATTTGGCAAGGGAGCGGTGGTACGTGCTTCTCTTATGAATGGCATTCCGGTTCCGCGGGAAACGTCGAAAAATAAGGGGAATCAATAACGGTTTCCCGGGCATACTATATAGTATCTGTGATTTGTTCTTTTTTGTTTATATAAGCATTAAAAATGTTAATATAATGTTGTTATCTCATTATAAACAGAATGTTTTTTGCAATTTTCATAAAAAATCAGTTGACTTACTCGAAATAATAGGTTATGATAATAAAAGCGGAACAAATGTGATACCATGAGGTGTTCGGCTTGCTTAACGAAATGTCGGGTTATACCGATGATCAGCTTGTATCGCTTGTCAGCAATGGCAGCGCGGATGCTTTTGTAGAATTAACCGGTCGGTATTTATCCCTGATACGGGCAAAGGCAGCTCCGTTTCGCAGCTCCATGTTGGAAACGGATGATTTGTGCCAAGAAGGTTTGCTCGGATTGTTCAGTGCAGCGCGCAGCTATCAAAGCGGCGGAAAGGCAAGTTTTCGAACGTATGCCGGCGTGTGTATTACCAACCGTATTATTACCGCATACCGCACAGCGGCCGGTCATAAGAATTTTCCCCTTAACAATTCTCTTTCTCTTAATGATAATCCCGATTTGGATTTGGATGTGCGCTTACCTCTCGATTTGGTTGCGAACCCCGAAACTTTGCTTATCGACCGTGAGAATTTAGAAATTGTAAAAAAGCATATCAAACAAACTTTATCTAAAATGGAACAGCAGGTTCTTTTCTTATATTTAAGCGGTTACAGTTATGCGGAAATTTCCGCAAATCTGCATATCACTGTAAAAGCGGCGGATAACGCGATTCAGCGTGTTCGGCGTAAACTAGCGGAACCATTTTAGTTTAGTAATATGCCCCGGTAGCTTAAATTAGAGCGTTGGTAATCAAAGGCGGCGGTTTAAATCCGTCTACGGGCAAATATCTATAATCCAAAAGCGAGGTAAAATCAAATGTACGAAGACAAAACTCTCATCTGCAAAGAATGTGGCAGTGAATTCGTTTTCACAGCCGGCGAGCAGGAATTCTATGCTTCTAAAGGTTTCGTAAATGAGCCGCAAAGATGCAAAGCCTGCCGTGACGCTCGCAAGAATGCTGCTAAGCCAGAGCGCGAAATGTTCACAGCTATTTGCGCATCTTGTGGCAAAGAAGCAAAGGTCCCCTTTAAGCCGCGCGAAGATCGCCCAGTATACTGCAGCGAATGCTTTGCAAAGATGAGGGAAGAATAAGCGATAGATTTTCTTATTCATGACCAGAGTACCCCGGAGAAATCCGGGGTATTTATTTTTGCCGAAAACTGTCGCTAATGTATTGCAAACCATTGTAGCGGGTATTATAATAAATCATACGAACAGCAGCAAAGTATGTAGTCGGTTCATTTGAAAATAGGGCCAATCTCCATTCCTTGGATGCTTTCTAAAGTTAACTCACTATACCATAAAAATTGGAGGACACAAAAATGACAGAAATTACAAAAGATACAATTATCGGCGATATTTTGGATATTGATAAGACAACAGCTCCTTTCTTTCTCGAAATGGGCATGCATTGTCTGGGCTGCCCGTCATCCCGCGGTGAAACCATCGAGCAGGCCTGCATGGTTCACGGTGTGAATCCGGACGAGCTGATTGCCAAATTGAACGCACACATTTCCGGCAAATAAAATCGCTTCCTATCGGGTACAGCCCGGTTGCCAGAACGCGCGACAAAATTTCCTTATAACGGAATAATTCTACCAATTGACTTTGATTTTCAAAAATCAGACTTAAAAACGAATGAAATTACAACAGCCGCCCGGCAAGTATGTTGTCGGGCGGCTGTTCACTATGGGGGAAGCTGAATGTCCGTGGGAAACCTGACGCAGAAAATGAAGTCCGCAATCGGCGGAGGACACTTAAGCAACACGTTTTACCGATTTTTAATCGTACATATCAGTTTTTTGATATTTACCGGCCTGCCCGGCATCTATATCAATACTTTTTTAATGAATCAAAGCGCGGATATCAATGTCGTCCTTGTTTATAACATCCTCTCTTTTATGGGTACGGCAGTGGGTATGCTCGTCTCCGCGGCGATTCTGCACCGCTTTAATTCGGGTGTTGTGTCTCTTATCGGAATTATATGCTATAATTTTCTGTATTTTGAGCTGATTCTATTGAGCACGCACTCCGCCGATTATGTCGTATTGCTTGGCCTGACCAACGGCATTGCCGGTGCTTTTTACTGGATGAGCTACAGCCAGCTTCTCACGGACTACAGTGATTTGACGAACCGTGACAGTGCCCTTGCCATCATCAGCATCGGCGGCGCGGTAGTGAATTTGACCATTCCGTTTATTTCCGGTGCTGTTATATCGGCAATCGGCGGTGAGCATGGATATAAGGTCGTTTTCATCCTTGCTTTTGTAATTGCTGTTTTTACCGCAATTGGTATGGTTACTCTGCCAAAACCAAAACGTACACCGACACCTGTACAGCACGTGGCAACCATTCGCCATGTATGGCAGAATAAATGCCTGCTG
This sequence comes from Bacillota bacterium, assembly GCA_023458755.1. Lineage (GTDB taxonomy): Bacteria > Bacillota > Clostridia > Oscillospirales > Acutalibacteraceae > JAEWYE01. Next base: position 63,499 of record JAEWYE010000078.1, read on the forward strand.
TTTGCGCTTTTAAGCGAATGGTGCAAAGGTTTGCGGGAGGGCGCGTTCGGTTTTATTCTGACGATTCTGCTTTATAAATTCATAAAAAGCGAATTGCTGATCGGTTTCAATACACTGTTGGCGTCTGCCGCTTCCATTATTTCCTTCTTGATTTTAAGCAGAAAAGTACAAGGTAAAAACCGCCTGAAATATATGAAGATTGCGGCGGTAAGTTTGCTTATTTTCAGCATCTTCCATATTTTTACCATCAGTCCGATTGTCCTTATTCTGTTTACTGTTATTAATTCGTTTTTTTCCGGCTTCATTGTCAATTCCTCCTTCAGCACATTTCTGGATGCTATTCAGCTTGTTCCCGGTTCCGATGAAAAACGACCGGAGCTGTTCGCGCAAAAGGAACTTTTTTTGGCAACCGGAAGAAGCTTGGGTATCCTTTTCCTAATTCTGATCAATGTGCTGACCGGCGGCAGCGTGCTGTGGCAGGCGATTGCGTTAGCCGGGTTGTCACTGACACAGATTGGAACCATTTTCATGAGCAAGCATGCCATGAATTTAATTCACCGGATTGAACAGCAAAAAAATGCGGAAAACTAAAGAAGGGGGCAGATACGCATGAAGATTCGGCCTTTATTTCAACTGGACAGCAGACTTCAGCTTTGCGCGTCCATGGTGCGGGAAAATGTTAAACTGGCGGATATCGGTACCGACCACGCCTATCTGCCGATTTGGCTTGCCCGGCAGGAGCGTATTTCCAAGGCGATTGCGGCAGATATTCATCTCGGTCCGCTGCAAAAGGCGGCTTCCAATGTCCGACGCTACCGTGTGGAAGAAATCGTCAGCACCCGTCTTTCGGACGGTCTGGACGAAATTTTCCCAAATGAGGCGGACGATATTGTGATTGCGGGCATGGGCGGCGAACTGATTGCCAACATTCTGGGAAAAGCACCGTGGCTCAAAAATCAGGACAAGCATCTGATTTTGCAGCCCATGACTTCAGCGGAAGAGCTTCGCCGTTTTTTACAGCAAGAAGGCTATGCGGTTCAAAAAGAGCAGGCCGCCGTGGACGGCAGTCACGCTTATACCGTTATGCTGGCGGTTTATAATCCGCAGAATGTTCCGAAGAATGGATTGTACCCGTATATCGGCTTGCTTTTTGGGGATACGGAAGAAAGTAAAGAATATATCCGCCGTCAGGTAAACAGTATAGAAAAACGGGCAAACGGTTTGCAAGTATCCGGACATACGGAGGAAGCGAACACGTATTTTCACATTCTGGCAGAGCTGAGAAAGGTATTGGAAGGGGTGGAGTAAAAATGATAACAGCGGGTGAACTTTACCGCTTTTTGGATAGCTTTGCACCGTTTGATACGGCGATGGAGTATGACAATGTGGGGCTATTGGTTGGCAGCCGTGATACGGTTGTTCACAGGGTGCTTTTGTCGCTGGATATTACCGCGCCGGTTGTAAAGGAAGCGGCGGAAAACCACGCGGAGTTGATTATCAGCCATCACCCCGTCATTTTTACCCCAATCAGACGTCTGGACGAAAGGGATGTTCCGTATTTGCTGGCTCAACACGGCATTGCGGCAATCTGCGCCCACACAAATCTGGATATGGCTTTCGGCGGCGTGAATACCTGCCTTGCCGCACGTTTGCAAGTAACGAATACAAAGGCACTAAAAGAGCATAACGGCCTGCCGGAAGGATTAATCGGAGAACTCAGTCGGGAGTATACCCCACAGGAGTTCGCCGCGTTTGTAGAATCCGCCCTTTCCTGCGGCGGACTGAAATATGTGGACGGCGGCCGTTCAGTCAAAACCGTTGCGGTCTGCGGCGGTGCTGGAGCGGACTTGCTTTATGACGCGGCGGCACTCGGAGCGGACGCATTTGTAACAGCGGACACCAAGCATCACGAGCTTTTGGCAGCTTCGCATTTGGGCTTAACACTTGTGGATGCCGGACATTTTAACACGGAGGATGTTGTGATACAGCCCTTATTAGAGAAGCTTGCAGAGCAGTTCCCGGATGTAAGTTTTCAAAAGTCCCGCCAAATGCGCGATCCGGTGCAATATCTGTAAACGGTACAGCACATTCCGGCACCACTCAAAAGCAGGAGGAACACAATGGCACTTGATGGAGCGTTTTTACGGCATATCAAAAAAGAAATCGAAACCGCCGCGATTGGCGCAAAGGTAGACAAAGTCTATCAGCCGAACCGTGAAGAAATGGTTCTGGTTTTGCGCACCCGCAGTGATAATTTTAAACTGCTGCTGTCTGCCCGCGCCAACAGCGCGCGCATTCATTTTACCCATATTGTACCCGAAAACCCACAGCAGCCGCCCATGCTTTGCATGCTGCTGCGCAAACGCCTTGCGGGGGCGCGTCTGGCAGAGGTTCGTCAGCCGGATTTGGAGCGTATGCTCTGCCTTGACTTTGACGCCGTTAATGAATTAGGTGACCCGGTTCGGCTTACCCTCGTCATGGAAATTATGGGACGTTACAGCAATGTGATTTTTGTGGACGAGAACGGAAAAATCATTGACGCGTTAAAGCGCGTGGATGCCGAAATGAGCTCGGAGCGCCTAGTGCTTCCGGGTATGACCTATCGTCTGCCGCCGCCGCAGGATAAAGTCTGCCTGCTTACCGCAGCTCCGCAGGAAATCTTGAATAGAATGAAGCAGCTTCCCAAAAGTATGCAGCTTTCCAAGGCACTGCTGGCAACATTACAGGGTGTTTCCCCGGTCGTTTGCCGCGAACTGGAACATTTGACCGGGCGCGGACACGATGTAATCTGTCCGGATATGAGTGCGGAGCAGGAAGAACGATTGCTGTTCTTTTTAGGCAGGCTTTGCAATACCGTCATAGACACGGTCGGTGAAGCGTATATGGTGGTAAACGCCAATCAAAAACCGATTGACTTTTCTTTCATGAACATTGAACAGTACGGACTTGCGGCTATCGTAAAAAAGATGCCAAGCTTTTCCGAACTGCTGGACGCGTTTTATGAGGAGCGTGACCGCATTGACCGCATGCGTGTGCGCGAACAGGATTTGCTGCACATTTTGACCACCACTTCTGACCGGTTGAGCCGTAAAATCAACGCACAGCGCGGGGAACTTTCCCAGTGCGCCGAACGTGACCATCTGCGGGTGTGCGGCGATTTAATTACCGCCAATCAGTATCAAATTGAAAAGGGCAGTTCTTTTGCCGATGTGCAGAATTTTTATGAAGAATCCATGCCCATCCTGCGCGTTAAGCTGAATCCGGCGCTGACCCCTTCGCAGAACGCACAGAAGTATTACAAGGATTACCGCAAGGCGCGAACCGCCGAAGAAAAGCTCACCGAGCAAATTGAACAGGCACAGCATGAACTGGATTATCTGGATACCGTGTTCGAAGAACTGAGCCGAGCGGAAACGGAACGTGACTTGACGGAAATCCGGCAGGAACTGACCGAACAGGGTTATATTCGTGCCGCCCGAACAAAAGGGAAAAACAAACCGCAGTCGCAGAGCATGCCCCTTTCGTTTACTTCGTCCGATGGGTTTCAGATTCTAGTAGGACGCAACAACCGTCAGAACGACCAGCTCACGCTCAAACAGGCAAATAAGAACGATATTTGGCTGCATACCAAAGATATTCCGGGTTCGCATACCATCCTTGTCACACAGGGCAGACAGCCTACCGAAACCGCAATCCGTGAGGCAGCGCTTTTGGCTGCTTATCATAGCCGGGGAAAAGATTCCTCACAGGTACCGGTGGATTACACACAGGTGCGCTACGTCAGCAAACCACAGGGGGCAAAACCCGGCATGGTGATTTATGTGAACAACAAAACGCTTTACGTAACACCGCAGAAACCGAAAGAAGAATAGTAGAAAGGGCATGACTTTCATGGTCATGCCCTTGAATTTTGCTCAGAAATAATAAATTAATAAAATGTTTTCAATTTAGCACTAAATATAATTCTAATTATGACGATATATACAACAGATATTTTTTTAAAATATTTAAGAAAAGAAGTTTTAAAAATGAGAGTAAACAATCCTATAAATACCGTTCAAAAATATTATCTTGATAACAGTAATCCCAAAAAGAAAGGTCCGCGGGCAAACCCTGCGGATAGTATTTTTGCCGGTTTAGTGGGCAATGCTGCAAAAACAACAAGTTCAAATACCGACCAAATCAGCCTTGGCAGCGATTGGCTGGCTGGAATTACAAATGAAGGCAAAAACTCCACAGGAGACAAGCAGCTTACCGAAGCGCAAAGAAAATATTTATCACAAAAATACGATGTTACCGATATGCCTGCATCGCAAAGGCAGTCTTTGCTTGGGGAACTGACCAATATGGGCGTTTTGTCTTTTGACGATTATAAACGGTCACATCTTCGACCAGTGCCCCCTGAGGGAGTGATACTTGGGGGAGTATATAATTCTTCCACAGGGAAGATAGAAGGAAGAGTATATAATCCGTCAGCTGACTGGCCAACCAGAGATATACTTGCACACTATAAAACAATTGCGCATCAAGAAACGGAAGACTATGATTATATTTATCAAACGACCGGCAAAAAGCAGAACAATTTTAAAGAATTTTCAGCCTCTCATAGTCGTGTAGCAGATCTTTTGCAAACATTAGTTAGAACAAAATAAGTCAAAATGAATAGAAATAAGGGCATGGCTTCACGGCTGTGCCCTTATTTTTTTGCATGGTCAAAACGCTGACATTCTTTTATTGACAAACATGTGGAAAATTATTACAATTATATTGCATATTTTATGATTGTTATTTTCTCACGGTTTCTAATCTGTTTACGAAAAATTAATCTCAAATTCGTAATATTCTAATTGTAACATTTCACAAAATGTATTATAATGGAATGCGAATTATAAGAAAAATGTGTGAATCTTGTACAAGAATTGAAGACGAATAAAAACTATATAGGGACGGTATTGAAAATGGCTCAGAATCAGAAAACGGCGATTATTATCGGTGCGGGGCCTGCGGGACTTACGGCAGCTTACTATTTACTGAAGGAAACCGATGTTCATCCGATTGTACTGGAGGAAAGCGAGTATATCGGCGGTATTTCCAGAACGGTTGTTTTTGAGGGCAACCGCATGGATATCGGCGGACACCGTTTCTTTTCCAAAAACGACGAGGTTATGAAACTATGGAAGGATATTATGCCGGTACAGGGCGCTCCCGCGCTGGACGATAAAATCCTTAACCGGAAGGTAAACTTTGAGGAAGACGGCCCGGATCCGGAACAAACGGATCGGGTAATGCTTTTGCGCCATCGTGTATCCCGTATTTTTTATCTGCGTAAATTCTTTGATTATCCGATTTCGATGAAGGCCGCCACTTTCATCAACATGGGCTTTGTGAAAACCATGAAGGCGGGATTTGGCTACATCAGTGCCAAAATGTATCAGCGTGATGAAAAGTCCCTGCGCGATTTTATGATTAACCGGTTCGGCAAGCCGCTTTACAAAATGTTCTTTGAGGGTTACACCAAAAAAGTGTGGGGGCGTGATCCGCGGGATATTTCTGCCGACTGGGGCGCGCAAAGAATCAAGGGCCTGTCTCTTTCCAAAGCGATTTTGGACATTTTCAAGCGCTCCAGTTCCATTGAGCAAAAGAATGTGGAAACCTCGCTGATTAACCAGTTTATGTACCCGAAAAAAGGGCCGGGACAATTCTGGGAGACAATGGCCGAAGATATTAAAACCCTTGGCGGCGAAGTGCTGCTGAATACCAAGGTAATTAAAATAAATGCAGCCGGCAGCTACATAAGAAATGTTTTGGTGGAAGATAAAAACGGCCGCCATGAAGTCGAAGGGGATTATTATCTGTCCTCTATGGCAATTAAGGATTTCTTTGCCGGTTTGAATCCCGCCCCATGCGACGCAATCAAAGATATTGCCCTTCAGCTGCCTTACCGTGATTTTATTACGGTTGGCGTGCTGGTAAACAAACTTAAGATTAAAAATACCTCTAATCTGAAGACGCTGTCCAACATTGTTCCGGACTGCTGGATTTATGTGCAGGAACCGGATGTGAAAATCGGAAGACTTCAAATATTCAACAACTGGTCGCCGTATATGGTGGAAGACCCGGAAAATACGGTATGGATCGGTCTGGAATATTTCTGCGATGAGGGCGACGATATGTGGACAATGTCCTATAAGGACTTCATTGATTTCGCAGTCAATGAGCTTTGCTCCATCGATATCATTGAAAAAGAGGATGTTCGGAAAGCAACCAGAGTAAAAGTGAAAAAAGCATATCCCGCCTATTTTGGCAGCTACGAGCGGTTTGATTCTGTAAAAGAGTATCTCGATAAATTTGATAATTTGTTCTGCATCGGCAGAAACGGTCAGCACCGCTACAACAATATGGATCATTCTATGCTCACGGCGATTGCGGCGGTAAACTGCATCAAGGCCGGCACAACCGATAAAACCTCGGTATGGAGTGTAAATACCGAAGAAGAATACCACGAAAAATAAGACGGTAAGGAGCAGCCCGATGAAGCAGTTTTCCGCGATAAGACAAGCTATGGTCAAAGGACTTGTACCGTATTTTTTACTGCTTGCTTTGATTACGGTTCTCTATTTTTGGCTGAATCCTTCTATGTATGTGAACGACGGAGCTTCCATTCATGTGCTGATGCGCATTCTGTTGGGAGCCGTTGCGGTATTTTTGCTGATTGGATATTTTTATAAAGTCGTAACCTTCCGGCATCTTATTTTTGCGATTATCTTAGGCGGAATCATTATGCGCATCGGCTATATGTCTTACACCCCCTTTACCATGCGCGGGCACGACATATACGGCCTAAATGATTCCGGACATTACGGGTATATGTATACAATTTTTCAAACCGGAAAGCTGCCGATTACCAATGACAATCAGTTCTATCATCCTCCGCTGCAGCATCTTCTGGGTGCCGCGCTTGCCCGCATGGTATATTTTTTTCATCCGACTGACGATATGGATAGGCTGTTCGACGCGGTAAAGATTATTCCGTGCTTCGCGTCCTGCGCCATATTGCCCGTGAGTTATAAAATCTGCGGTCAGCTTCGCCTGCCGAAGCTGGCAACCGGCATGGCACTCGCGATTCTGGCATTTCATCCCACGTTCTACATACTATCCGCAAGCGTTAATAACGATTCGCTCATGCTGTTTTTCTTTATGGTTGCCATTTTGTACACGCTCAAGTGGTATCATACACCGAGTTATAAAAATATTATTTTGCTGGCGCTTGCAATTGGGCTTGGCATGATGACAAAAATTTCTGCGGGTATGGTTGCGCTTTTTACCGCGCCGGTTTTTCTTGTGGTTTTTGTTCAGCATCTTAAATGGAAGACGGGAAAGAACATTTTTCAGCAATTTTTAGCTTTTGCGGGGGTTTGCTTCCCAATTGCGCTCTGGTATCCCATCCGCAACTCGCTTTTATTTCATCAGTCCTTTGCCTATGTGCTCGACTTAACTGGCAATGTTGATTTATACTGCGGCAATTACTCCATCGTGCAGCGATTTCTCTCGTTTCCCTTCGATCAATTGACAAACCCTGTTTACTGTGACCCGTGCAAGGATTATAACGTGTGGCTGTACACCGTAAAATGCTCGCTGTTCGGTGAGTTTACCTTTGATTGTCCGGAGCAGTTTGCAAGAATGCTGATTGTCGCCAATCTCTTATTGATTCTCCTTTCTCTTGCCGCCATGATTTATGTTATGATATGCTGCAAACGCCTGCATCCGCTGGCGCGGTATGGCCTCTTTTTTATTTGGCTGGTGCAAATGGTTTCCTTTGTGCAGTTTAATCTCAAATTCCCGTTCGGCTGCACGATGGACTTCCGCTATCTGGTACCTACGGTATTGGTCGGCGCTGTCTATATCGGCATAGCTGCAAGCCACTTGCTCGAACGACACAGGGCTTGGAGTTATATCACGGTTATAGTCGGCTGGGAAGAAATTTGTCTGTTTGCAGCCGCCTCCATCCTTTTTTATGCTTAATTTCATCAGGAAAGCGACAAAAAAGCGGCAAAAGTTATGAATTTACTCTTGCAAAATCACAGCGATTATGGTATTATCTTTAGGCAGTCGCAAAAAGCAACTGCCTAACTTTATGGGGCATTAGCTCAGCTGGGAGAGCGCCACACTGGCAGTGTGGAGGTCAGCGGTTCAATCCCGCTATGCTCCACCATAAACGAAACCCGCATGGCTCTAGGGCCTGCGGGCTTTTTGCTACCTATAAATAAATTGTGAAAAATAGGCGTTTGGTCGCTATTTGGTCGCTATCTAAAAAAGAAATAAAAATAAAGCAGCAAGTGTTTCACTTAACTGCCTTACTCCTTATTTCTTCTTTCTCGGTTTATAAACATATCCTTTTTCATGCTTTTGCAAAACGCTTTGAAATTCAGAATCAACGCTATTTTTAAATTCTGAATTATTTAAGTATTCCGGTTCGCTTTTTATAGACTTCCAATAGTCAAGCGATTTTTGAGTGCTCATTTTCAAATATAATCTTCCAAGAAAAACATTCGGCTGTTTACCAAAATATTTGAAATTCGGATGGTTTTCCCAAGCCTTTTCCATTAACAAATAATACTTTTCAGCTTTGTTAAAATCATATTCTGCTTCACACGCTTTGCCCAATTCCAAACAGGCATCATGTAAATATGGTTCGTTAAGTGCAGCAGAGTTGACATAGGATTCAAAGCACTTGATAGCATCAGGCCGATTTACAGCACCCAAAAATATAAGCGCATATGCTCTTGCAAGATATGCCAATGGCTCATTTACATTCTCGCTCAAGTTTAATACCTTTTGCATTGTGTCTTTTCGTGTTGGACTTCCAACATCCCAATCATTATGCATCATTTGAAAAAGTTCTGCGCCGCTCAAGGACTTATTCCTTTTAAATATCCCCACTTTGATTCCTCCTCGATATTTAAATTTTATATTCCAATTATACTGTTTAAGCATAAAAAAACAAGAGCGGCTAAGCTATAAATCCTAACCGCTCTTGCTTTTATGCATTTATTCTTTTGTTGATGGGTCTTGCAGTTCACCGCGCATATACTTTACAAATGGGATTTTGGGAATTTTAACACGGCTGCCAATTACCGACACTTGAAAGCCTAATTTTGACGGGTCAACATGTGCCTGCAGCCGGATAATGTTTGGGTCACAATTGAGATACATTGCAGCAATTTTAGGGGTAAGCATGTTTTGTGGAAGTGCTTCAATTTCATCAAGTGTCAACGCGTTCAAAACATTTCTCCTCCTTCAATAAGAATTAAACAAATTATACAATTTGCTATATGAATATAATGTCAAAAAAATAAAGGGCAGCATTTCTGCCGCCCTCGCTTTATCCGAATATATGCCTGCGCCGTTTTATTTCCTGCTCTACCTTGTTTTTAAGTACGTTTGCCGCCTCTTGATTGAGTTTGTTTTCTTCAACCATCTTATTCCATCCTTTAACCCATTGTTTGAGTACGGACGTTCTAGCGGCTTTTATGCCCTGATCTATGGAATAATTGTTGCTTCGATACTCATTTTGATTGTGTATATATTGGCGTAAAGCGATAACATCCTTTTCATCAAAATATGAGGTGAGAATTTCATAAAGCATGGTAATTCCACTTTCAGGGAGCCGCATAACATCCGGGTTGAAAAGGTCAACCATAACATGATTTTGAAGTGCTTCATTGGTTTCCATTTCTCGAAAAATGCGGTTCTTAAGTGGAGTAAAATATTCAGGGTGCCCCGCCAACTCGCACATTTGGTAAAGGTCTGCCGATACTGGAATAAATTCGTCCTCACGCTCTTTCATGAGTTTTCTTTTGGTGTGGTCGGTTAGTTTAACCGCTAAAATATTGCCCTCACTGTCGACCTTTATAGGCTTTTTAAACATGCTCATGCACTCTCCTTTTTCAATTTCTCTCTTTGGTTCAGTCCCTCACGATAACTGGAAACAAATACCTCAATCATGAAGTACATTGCTACTTTAAGATTTGGGGCTGGGTTGCTTTCCCCGTGATCAATGCAAAATTCATCAATTTCGTTGTTAATCATTTGGCGTTCTTCTTCGGCTGTGGTATCTGCTGTAAGATTTGGAAACATTGCAAAAGCTTCTCCGTTAAGCCCTGCATTATAAAACTTACTTTCACCTTCGTGAAATATAGGTAAAATTTCCTCTGCCGTTATGCTTTTGCTCATTATCAATAACTCCCTTTCAAATTGTGATTGATTTGTAGGAGCGGTTATGCTAATATGTAAATAACCGCTTCGGTGGTGTGATAGGCATTCTGCAGCTTTGGTGGGTGGCAGGGTGCCTATATTGTTATTTGAAATGATATGGCTTGCATTCTCCTTTCCGTAATTTGTACTGTTATTGTATCCTATCTTTAGGTCATATTCAATAGATATTATGACCAATTATTAGGTCATATATTTGTATATTTATGACCTATGTTTAGGTGATTATGTGTGTTATAATATAACAAAAAGAGCCTAAATTTAAAGGAGGATTCACACAAATGTCAATGGATTATAGTAAACTGTTTGCGCTGCTTGAACAAAAAGGATTAACAATCTATCGATTAAGGAAGGATGGTGTTGTAGGTACTGCCACCTTGGATAAGATGCGAAAAAATGAAGGACATGTTGACACTAGGTCACTTGAAAGCCTTTGCAAGTATCTACACTGCCAGCCCGGCGACATTATGGAATATGTGGAGGATAAGTTTGAAACACTGTAATTTGAGCACCATCCCAAAAGGGACGCAACAAATTAGACCGCCCAGAGGCAGCCAAAAAAGCAGTAATGTCAATCAGGGAACTGGTGCAACAGACACAATATAGCCCTG
>JAEWYE010000079.1 GCA_023458755.1 Bacillota bacterium
ATAAGAAAAAATAAATAGTAGAGCGACAGCAGGCGGCGGAATTACCATGCCCCTTGAGGGGCCGCAGAGAACATGTTGCGCCTTTGGCGCCGCGGAAATACCACCGGCTTGCCGGTGGATTTTTATTGTATTTAGAAAACCCCCGGCTGTGCCGGGGAGTGAACTGAACCACAGTTAATGGACAGTAAATAAAAAGCCCGTTCGTAGAATTCCAACCGAATATTTTTGTTTTTTGTCTGCCTGCTTGACAGGGACTGTTCAGAGTGCAATGGGCTGACTTTTTCACCTTCAACCGAGAATAATTTTTACTCGTTATCAATGTCATGTGCAGCGGAATTGTTGAAAATATTACCTTTGCAATCAAAGAGGGAGCTCTGGCAGGGACAATCCCATGTCAACTCGGAGGCTTTCATAATCGCTCTTTGTTTATTATTAACCTCTAATTTTATATAGATGCTTTCGATACATCTTTTAATGGATGAGACAGATAAAAAGCTTTGTTCTGCAATTTCTTTTTTTGTCAAGCCTTGGGAAAGAAGTCTTAATACATCCTTTTCCCTAGCCGTTAATTGGACATTGTTTTTATTGTACCGCTCAATATTTGCTTTATATCGTTCGGACAAAGAAATCAATTCTGTCAAGAAAGAGGTATCGATCTGATCGGATTCTTTTAAATCGTAAAGCATCGGCAAAATGTATTTGGCATTTTCAGCAAACGGCAGCATAATATTGTCCTTTTTTGCCTCGATTAAGGCCTGCAGAAGCACCTTGCTTCCTTCCGCTAATCCATACAAATTCATTTTAGCTGCCGCCAAATAAACAGCGTGATGCAGAAATCCCAATTGATTATGAAAGACATTATATTGATCAAGAAAATCATCCGACAGCGCATCTAACTTGGCCCAGTTGCCAGACAACACAAGTGCTTTTTCATAAACGATATATTGAAAAGCCAATCCATTCATTGAAAAGCGTCCCTGACTCCAGTCACCGGTTTTAATCCAATCCGGGATCGAATCGTACTTGTTCAGGCAGCCGTATATATAAGCTTCACATAAGGCGCTTGTTGTATGATAAATTCTTGTATGTTGAAGGTCCATTTCCGTGCATGGCTCCGTATAGGGGCCTTTCATAGAATACAACTGCTTTGTCACTTCTTTCAGATCTCCGGTTAACAAGGAAAGTCGTATAGAGGCAAACCATGCACAGAATAAAATGCTGATTTGGTTTTTTGTTTCTGCCTTGCAGATGGCTTTTTTTATGTAGAGTTCTGCTTTTTGCACATCTCCCTGCTCCAAAGCCGCCTCTCCGACAGCTAAAAACTCACAGCCGGCACCACACCCATTAAATACTGAGGGGGGAAAACCTTTTAAGATATGAGATACGGTATCCGCTAAACTTCCGGGTTCCCGGTAATAGGCATATAAAAAATGCGGAACGCCGAAAGTAAAAGCATCATGCTGATAAACGATACAGGAAACATCCCCGTTTAGTAAGGAATCAGCCTTTAGCGAATGTTCAATCATTCTTTCAGCATCATTAAACACTAAAAATATTTGCAAAATTTCAATTTCGCCAAGAATTTTGTTGCTTATTTCAAGATCATGATTTTCAGACGCGTACATGCTGAGAATGTCTATAATTTCTTTTGCTCTTACAATCTGCTCGGGTTTTCTGGTTAATATGAAGTCGAATGCAATTTGCAGGATTGAAAACGGATAGCGGGTATACGCATTTCTGCCAATTTCCGCAAGTATATTTTGCAGCAGACTGTCAGTTAACAGGGGAATATCCATATTTTGAATGTCATTGATATATCCCAAAAGTTCTTCTGTTTTTCCCGCTTTATGATAATATTCAAATGCAAAGTACATTTCTTTTTTCTTCAAATACCATTTTCCTGCTGAGTAATACAGTGGGCGCATGTCGGCATTGCCTATACGGGCTTTTTCCCGCAATAAATTCAGCAACACATTGTGTATGGAATAAACACCGGTATATTTGTCATAAGAAATAAAGGCGTTTTGGTCGATAAGATTTTTCATAATTTGCGGTATATCTGTATTGTGCAATATTTCTACAGCCTGTTCAAGAGTAAAGCTTTCCAAAATGGAAAGCTGGATTAAAACCTGTTGTGTTTCTAAATCAAAGCAGCTGTAAAAATTCTCATCGACAAGCTGATTGATGTCAAAGGTTGCGGTGACGGAACCGCCTTGCTTCCAGCCGGATATCAATAGATAAATAGCGGATATCCAGCCCTTCGTATACGCATGTACAGTTTGAATATCTTGTTCCGTCACTTTCAGTCCCATGCTGTTAAAATACGCTCTTATTTCCTCCGGTGTAAATGCCATCGTGTCATTGTCAATATAAAAACAAAGATCCTTGGATTTTAGGTTTGTATAATTCAGTTGTGGACGTGTCCGTGAAAGCAGCACAATATGCAAATTTGAAATCGCTTGCCGGGCGGTCATTTCAATATATGTATTCAATGCACAACTGGATTCCATAAGGTGATAATCATCGAATATGATAATGATAGGTTCCATATTCTGTGCTTTTCGGAATGCGTTATTACTATCCGCTATTTGCTGCGGGGTAGAGGGGAATCCGATCTGTTTAAGCTTTTCACTGATGTTCGGATTCATCTTTTTTAAGGAATTTACGACCTGATCCCAGAAAAGATATTCCAGTCCGCAGCATTCAAGGCAGGAAACCCACGCATACTTAACAGTTTGTCTGTCAAGAAAACTGCGCACCGATGTTGTTTTCCCGTAGCCCATCGCCGCAGAAACTATGGTCAGCGGATAATCAAACAAGTTTTTCAGTTCCTTATCAATACGCGCGCGGTTTAACGCTTTGTTTTTCACAGCACTCACCATTCATAGGACAAATTCCCTATTATTATCGTTTTCTTAAGTGTAACATGATTCAATATCGGTGTCAAAACATATAATTGGCCGTTTGGCCAGTACAACTTATTCAAAAAATATATTACAATATATGATGAATATTAATTGCTTTTCAGTAGTATATGGAGGAACTTATTTTATGAAACAAAAAATGAGACGACTCATTTCCCTGCTGCTTGCATTTCTTATTGGTGTGGCAGCTTTCCCATCCGGCATAGGACAGGTTTCCGCGGAAGAAACATACGCGGCAACCTTTTATATCGATATGGGTTCTGTCATCATTAATGAAACAACGGCGAGCGGTTATGATGCAAGCGGCAATCCTTTATCGGTTCCTTATACGGTGGGCAGCAAATATTTAATTACGCAGCATCAGGACCTGCTCAATCCGATTTCAACGCCAAATAATATTTCAATCAGCGGCAATCAGGACGTCACGCTGAGATATATTTATATTAATAACTACTATTATGAAATGTTTGATGAAAATCCCGGCAGATACGCTTTGATGATTAACAAAAATTCGGCGGTCAAACTTACAATTGATACAATGGCCAAGCTGCTTGGCGGAAATTTCAGCAAATTTGCCGGAAATGGGTTTGTCTATTACGGCTATGCGGGGCTGCAGGTAGATGAATCTTCCTCCGTCGATATCTACGGAATGCATGGTGACAGCAATACCGATTATCTGACTGCATGCGGGAATGCTGCGGGCGGTGCGGGAATCGGTGGGGGGTATGGCAGCGGCCCTATTGGCGGCAGTGACGGAACCAGTGAGTTTGCCTGTCGGGCGGGTACGGGGAATATCACGATCCATAGCGGAAACATTTACGCTGAAGTTTCCAGCCCTGAAAAATATGAGTTGCCCGGCACGTCAGGCGGTGCGGGTATCGGATGCGGCAGAGGCACATGGGCGGCGAATCCCGATACATTTAAGAGTATCACGATACTCGGTGGAGTGGTCACTGCTTACGGAGGAATCAATTCCTGTGGTATTGGACAAGGCTATGGCTCTTCCGATTGCGGTGCCATCACGATTCAAAACGCAAAAGTATTTGCAGGGGCTGGCAAGAAAGTCGCGATAGATTCCGACGTCGCGGCCATCGGCGGGGGAAGCAGCGGAACCGGCGTAGAAATCAAAAGCGGAACGGTGGATGTCCGCCAGCCGGATTCAAATGGGAAGTATACCCAGAACGGTATTATCGGCATGTCCGGCGGCTATAATTATATCAGCGGCGGTACTATCCTGCATGTCAGCCAGTTTTACGGAAAAAGACCAACCGTCAGCGACACAGACAACAGAAATGTTTATCCGGCTGTGATCACTCTCCCAGATGAACATTTCGATAAGCGTATCACTTCACTGTCGGTATCTCAAAACGGTCAAGCGTATCCATACGGCAGTGAGCAGATATATACAACTGCTAATATGCAGCTGTACCCTTATCTTCCCCTGGGTGCCACAAGCATAGATTGTACGTATCAAGGCATGACTTATACAAATTTTCATGGTGTGGTCGAGAATATACCAGGCAGTACGAGTGTCTTAAAAATGGATCAGTTGCCGCTGTCTATCACAGGCTTAGCCAGTCAGTATACTTATGGGGACGCCATTTCGGTGCCCGGTGTATTGGGCGGTTCAACAAGCGGTACTTTGACCGGCGCATTTACAGGGCGGGACGGTACAAGCTACAACAGTTCCAGTGCACCCACAAACGTTGGAAAATACACCTATACAGTCACCATGACCGGAAATGATTCCTACTATGCTCAAACAGCAGATTATGATTTTGAAATACTACCGAAAACCATATCTTTTTCGATTGACGGTATAGCAAGTCAAACATATTCGGGCAATGCGATTACTCCTGATGTTACTGTCAAAGACGGAACAAAAACACTTATAAAAGATACGGATTACACCGTCAAATACACGGATAATATAAATACCGGAACAGCGAATGTAACTGTGACAGGCAAGGGCAATTATGCCAACAGCACCGGTACGTCTAGCTTTACGATTAACCCGATCAGCACAACCTTGCATATCGACAGCATCACAGACCAGACATATACCGGTAGCAGTTTAACTCCGGATGTTATCGTAAAAGACGGAGCAAAAACACTTACAAAAGATACGGATTATTCCGTTAAGTACACGAACAACATAAATACCGGAACAGCGAATGTATCTGTGACAGGCAAGGAAAATTATTCTGGAAGCAGTGGTACAGCGACTTTCATGATTCAAAAGAAGGAAATTGTCGTGAATTTGTCGAGTTCCGGAAACGGTGCTTATGCGGGTGCCGATGTAGGCTTAACCGCCAAAATAGCGGGTGCGGTAGATTTGCCGAAGGGCAGCATCCAATTTAAATATGGTTCACAGGTAATTGACACAAAAAACATTATTCAAAACAGTGATGGGGCTTATGAAGCAACAGCAGTCTGGAGCAGTGTCCCTTCCGGAATTTATACCCTGACAGCGACTTATGTGCCTCAAAATAACGATAATTATATCGCGAAATTTTCTGGTTGTGTAAGTAATTATTCTGTCATCAAGCAGGATCAACAGGTTTTCTCTTTCTCTGAAAACACAATCACAAAAACATATGGCGATAACGATTTTACACTTTCAACTCTGGGTGGTTCCGGTTCCGGCATGGTAACGTATTCAGTTTCCGGCGGCAGCGATGTAGTGGCTCTAAGCGGAAACGAGGTAACAATCAGAAAAGCCGGTACGGCAGTGATTACCGCCGTGAAAACAGGAGACACCAATTACAATGAAACCTCAGCGACAATTACTATTCATGTTAAAAAAGCACAATCCAGTATTCTGCTATCTCCGACTGCCGCTGATATTACGGCTGTGGCAAAGCTGTCAACGGTCAAATTAGCAGGCGGCAAAGGTAGCGTGGGCGGTGCCTTTACCTGGGTAAACCCTAACCTTATCGTTTCAGCAGCCGGTGAATACGATGTGATGTTTACCCCTATTGACTTGGGTAATTACTTGCCGTGCACCGGCAAAGTAAAGATAAAAGTCAATCCAATCCTTGTAAGCAGTTCTGCAGATGTTGTACTTGATCTTTCCGAAGTTACACTGCCAAGCGGGGTTACCTCTATTTCACTTGGCAGTTCCCAATTTGGGAATGGCAGTACATCCTACCATGCGGTTTTCAAGCTTATCAATGACAATACGTCGCTGGGCGGTTTGGAACACCTTATGCTCTATGATATGAAACTGCTTGACCAAAATGGCAATCCAGTTGAAAACTTCACAGGAAAAATCAAAGTAAAGGTTAAAATCCCGCCTAATATGAGCGGCAATCTGCATGTCTACTGGTACAACCCAGTGAACAATGCCCTCACCGATATGAGTGCGGTACAGGAAAATGGATATCTTGTATTTGAAACGACCCATTTCAGTTTTTATACGATTGCACAGCTTTCCGCGACTTCTTCTGGCAGCACAACCCAGCGCCCGAATTCGAACCCTGATACCGGAAGCAAAAACTATCCCGTAATACTCCTGACACTTTTTTGCGTCGGTTTGATAGCCGTACTGACTGTTGTGAAAAGACAGGTGAAAGTCAGAATGTACAAATAAATCTTTTATCTGGTATTTTATATTTCCCGACTTTTGATTGAGAAAATAGCAGTAACCGTCCGTTGACAGCTTAATATGTCAGGAAATTCTTCTTTGCTTTGAACTTCGCAGTAAGAATAGTGAGTTATCGCTACAAATAAGGTAAAGGTTGAAATATACCCAGTATATTATAAATTATCAGAACAAAAAAACGGAGAGTTGTATGATTAAACCAATTTGTAAAGATGCGATTATTTTAAGTAAGAAATCTGTTCCGGCTACCAAGGCAGATATGCCGGTGGTAGAAGACCTTCTGAATACGCTGAAAGCAAATGCAGATCGGTGTGTTGGCATGGCAGCGAATATGATCGGCATCAATAAGTGCATTATCGCGTTTAGTATCGGGGCGATGAACATTCCTATGATTAATCCGGTTATCGTAAAGCGTGTTAATCCGTATGAAATCAAGGAAGGCTGCTTGTCTCTGAATGGAGTGCGAAAAAGCACCCGATACCAATCTATCGATGTGGAGTTCCTAGATCGGAATTTTGAGAAGCAAAAGCAGACCTTCACCGGCTTACTGGCACAGATCATCCAACATGAAGTTGATCACTGCAACGGAATCTTGATTTAAGCCGAGGCAATCAATGCACTGAAAATACAATCCGGCTATTTTTAGGAAGCCAAGCCTTTATAATTATAAATTTGTTAAAGTGGCTTCAATTTTTTCTTGGAAATTTATCCACCATTCATCATCGAAAGGCAACGTGCCGCCGATAGATACCACATTGTAAGTTTTTTTCTTTTCATTTGACGTTAAAGCCATAAAATAAACTCATGATTTTTGCCATGAAAATTGGTCATTTGAATGTCTAAAACAGTGTTCAGAATAGGACCTGATTTTCACAGATTGGAGGAATGGCAGGATAATAGCAAATTGATTTAATCAAGATCAAAAAACTCCCTGAGGAGTTACTCTTATGTTTGCTTTTAAGTGCACATAAGAGTAGGACTTCAGGGAGTTAAAATTAGGAAAAGATAAATTAGCTTATTAAAACGGATTATTGGTGAATGCTAATTTTCTTTTTTCTAGTGCAAACCAATTCTACGCAAGCTAGGAGTGCGACCATGACAGGTAAAATTGGTGTTGTGGTATCGCCTGTTTCTGGCGATTTTACAGAAGAATTATTTGTATTTGTCTTTGCCGGAGTTGTGGTATTGTTTTCTGGAGTACTGCTTGCAGGAGTGCCGACAATGCCGTACAGGCTAAAGTGTTCCGCAACAAAGGAAATCGTATCCCCATTTACGGTGCTTTGAATCGGATGTACAACATTATTATCATCTAGATACACAATGCCCAAATTTTTATATTTTGCGCATTCTGCAGGCAGTTTTATCGTAACTTTTACCTTGCCGTTTGGCTCAATTTTGGATCCATTCAATATCAAGGAAATGTCAAACAGCTTAATGCCCTTCTGTCCGTTCGTTACAGGAATTACCTTTTTAGATTCCTGCGCAACCAATTTGGTGTTTTTATCAAACACAACGCCGTTTTGTCCTTCCAATGAAATACCCTGCGAGGTTTCCGCAAGTTTTGGTGTAATCACAGGAGCGGTGGATTTAAAGGTCGCAGTCACTTCCGCGTTTGCGGCAGGCATCACAAAGGAATATACATTGTTTACCGGAGTAACGGAAGTTCCGTTTACCTTCACGGTATCTACCGCATAACCGGTATCAGCTTTTACGGTAAGGGTTACTTTTTCACCTGCAGCAGCAGACGCTTTATCTGGTGTTACAGAGCCGTTTGCTGCGGCAGCCGCTTTCACATTGTATTTCAGCACCTTAAACGCGGCAGTAATCGTTGTCTCACCTTGCGGCATTACAAAGGAGTAAGTACCATTTACAGCCTGTAGAGCGGTTCCGTTCATCTTAACGGTATCCAAAGTATAACCATTGTCCGGTTTTACGGCTAGGGTTACCACTTCACCCGCGGCTGCAGTTGTCTTGTCTGCTGTTACTGTACCATTTGCTGAGGCTGAAACCGTTATGGCATGCTTTGTTACCGGTGCAGCCTTAAAGGTAACAGCCACTGCAGCTTCTGCGGCAGGCATAATAAAGGAATAAACACCATTTTCGGATGTGATTGCAGTATCATTCATCTTTACAGAATCAATCGCATAGCCATCATTCGGGTTTACGGTCAGTGTTACTTTCTCTCCTGCGGCAGCCGTTGTTTTGTCTGTCGTTACAGTACCGTTCGTGGCGGCGGCGACTTTGACGTTATACTTTGTCACGGCCGCTTCACCGTAAAGCTGGAATTCATGGATGCGGACAGCTGTCCATTGATTCGATGTGGAATCATCTATTCTCAGTCTGAAATATCTCCCTGCAACAGGAGCAGAAAGTGTATTATCCACAATCATTTTTAAGTCTACGCTGTTATCCACAAACTGAACTTCCGTCCAATTGTCTTTGTTCGACAAATATGTGGCATCTTTTAAGTTTTCTGCTGTAGCATTTTTATCTTTCAGCACTTCGAGCGCAAATTTCGGAGTATTAAAGCCCGGATCTCCGTCACCTTTTTCACCCTGAACGGTTCTCCAGCGGTTGATCGAATACTCTTTGCCTAAATCAACAGCTAACCAACCAGTCTTCCCGTCCGTACACCACTTGGTTGATTCATCTGCATCCAAAGCCTTATCGGTTGTTTCACCGGTATTGCCATTGTCCGAGGCACCTAAAACAGCTGCATTTGCAGATACACAGCCGACAGGAATCGTAGGTTTTAGAATAACTATTATTGTTTTTGTCGCAGAAATTGAAGGATTGTCCTTTGAAGTTCCGCGAACGGTAACACTTGCTGCTGTTTCATCTCCGGCGATTGTCAGGATACCGTCTGTGCTAATCGTGGTAGACGCACTTTTTGAACCTTCCACCGTCCAAGTAATCTTTGTGGAATCAGCCGTTGTGCCTTTGATTTTTGCTGTAAGGGTGCAGGTTGCTCCCTGCAAAACGCTGCTGGCGCTGGAAGTAAGACTAATGGGATTCGTTACATAACAGGAGGATGTTGCGGTTATATTTGCGTTATCTTTTTTTGTAGCTGTAACTTTTAGTTGAGCAGCTTTTTCATCGGCACCAATTGTCAACACGCCATCTGTAATTGTGGTATTGTCGGACTTTGTGACACCTGCCGTTGTACTGGCCACTGTCCAGCTATAATCAGTTACGACACCGGCAACGCCTTTATAAGTAACTTTATAATTCACATTCTGACCGGCATAAACAGTTCCCGTGGTTATTTTTGAAATTGTCAATGCAGATGCAAGGCTCATAGATGCTTTATATACCAAGCTGGAGTTTGCTTTGCTTGTTGCGGTTACATCAATACCGTAGGCGGATTCATTCGGATCAACCGTTAATAAACCATCCTGCGTGATTGTCGTACCGGATTTTAGTGTAGAACCCCAACTACCCGCAATGCTCCATGTGTAGTCGGATGCTTGCTGTGCTGCACCAAGATTCAGAATACTGAATTGCTGAGTTTCACCCTTATACACAGAACCGGAAGATGGACTCAATACAATTGCCGGAAGTACAGTAACATTTACGGTCGCTGTTGCAGACGAATCCTCTTTGGACGCAGCCACAACCTTAACGGAACCGGCTGTTTCATCCATACCGATTGTCAAAAGACCATCCTGGGTAATGGTTGTAGCGGAAGAATTTGCTCCCAAAATGGACCATGTTACGGTATTATCCGAAGTATAATTTTTAACTGCTGCGGTAAACTGCTGTGTTTTTGAGACTTGGATGGATGCTGTGGAAGGAGTAATCGAAACCGCTATACAATTTGGAACCGTTACAACATCGGACTTATTGCCCGCATAATCCTCTAAGATAACCTTTGCACCATCTGCAGAAGAACTAATAGAAGGCATAGCATCTACCGCGCGTGTGACTGTTTGCTGTGTACCGTCTACGCCGTCTGTGACGGGAGTTACATACATCTTATACCAGTCTTTCGATTCCGGCATGGTCAATTTGCCGTTTGAAACTTTTCCGGTATAGGAGTCTGCTGTTTTATCAATAAATTCACCGTCATAAGCGACGCTTTCAAGTGTGTTACCGCTTGAATCCTTTGGAGTCAACTTCATCGTATAACGGGAACCGTCTTTTACGGTAACCGGTACGGAAACAGTGGTTGCCCCGCTTGCTGAAGTTGCTGTATAAGTTGTTGTATCAGCAGAATATTCCTTGGAAACGGAAACGTCCGTTGTACCAAGCGTTATCCCGGCAGGAGCGGTAAAGGTAACATCAAGCGAGGTTTCAGTCGGTGTTACCGTCACATTGGAAATTGCTTTGGAATAATCGTAAGTAGCCGTTGCTGCGTCACTTTCAGTTCCGTCAGCGCTGACTGCTTTGAGCTTAATAGTTACCGGTCCAGTTGCATCATATAAAGACTTGATATAAAAGGTACTGTCATAGGTACCGCCCATATACGTTTCTTTGCCGTTGATATCAGCATAAACATTGTATTGTTTTACGTCATCGTAGGAAGCTATATCCCATGTAAGGGTCATTTCTTTTGCATTTGTGCTGTAAGCCTTTGCGATTTTGAAGTTGGCCGGTGCTGCGGGCTTTACTGCCGTATTGCTTGTATATTTCATCTGACCGATGTTCATCTGATATTTGTCAGAAGTGCCGGTAAATACAAGGCCGAACGCAGCAATCTTTTTGCCTGCATAGCTTGACAAATCCACGCTGCTTGTTACCCAACTGTCACTCTTTGCGGTTGTATTGGCAATATCAAGTTTTACCACTTTCGTCGGATCATCCGCAAAAATCACACCAAGTTTCATTGCAGCCGTGTCACTGGATGTCTTTTTAAATGTAATGTCCATTTTCGAAGCGGCCTTTACGTCAAGATTTGTTTTGTAAAGGCGCAGGAAGTTGTCTGCATCCAGCTTACCGGAAACAACCAGTGAGCTGCCGCCATTATAAGCACCGACAAGGTCAAAATCAAACTTGCCCGCTGTCTTGTCTGCAAGGGTTTTCTGATATTTAGTGCCATAGTCAAAATCAACCGTCATTTTTGTTCCGGTTGTATCCTGCCACCATTGCCAGGTTGGAAGAATATCCTGAATGACAATATTGGACCATTCGTGTGTGTTGGATACTGTGCCGTTGTTGACATACTCAAGGCCATGTCCGGTATTGAAGTTTGTTACAAAGGTGTCCCCTTTGATGACGGAACGTTCTGAGATATAGGCAGAAACACCGTCCCACTTATCACCGGTTTTTACACCGATACCGGTATTGGCATATGAGGCGTCACGCCGTTTTTCCTGCGCGGTAGTCGGATCCTGCGTCATACCGGTCCACCACATACGTTCGCGCTGGAATGTCATCCATTGATAATCATCTTTTTCACGGCGCATTTCAATATTATTATTGGCTCCGCCGTCTAAATCCTCATCAAGACCATCATGGACAAATTCAGAACCCAGTGATGCAATTGCGTTCATCGGCTGACCGTTTGCATCCAGATTATTTCTTAAATCGTAAGGTTGATTCCACCGGCCGCCGCCGGCTTCGATTCCGGCAAATACGGTAGACAATGGACTAAGTCCCAGTGATTTTGCGAGATTTGCAGAACTTGTCAGTGCATCTTTACTCCACCAATAGTTGAGAAATATGGAATCCGAAACTTGACCAAGGCTGCTGTCCTTTACAAAAGGACTGTTAGAGTCATTGAACTCATTTTGGTAAGATACGCCACCGTTAGGTGAAGTAACCGAATCATACCATTGAATATAAATACCCTGATCGCGCATTTGCTTCATAAAAGCTTTGTACTTAGGAACATCCGTTGACGGAATGGATTCTTCCTGGTTAATAAAATAACCATCAAACCCATACCACTTACACATTTTTGCTAATTGATCCGCATACGGATATTTTCCCTGTGCATCTTGCGTCAACAAAGCCGCATGACTTTGACCAGTACGGGGCAGAAAGATACATCCAATGGATTTCACACCGTTTTTATGCGCGGCATTTGTATAACCGGGATTTGGCATATTGATGACGCCAAACTCAAACTTACGGTTTTTCCAGGCATCCGTTACGCCTCTTTCGCTGACATACATGGATTCCGGAACATCTTCTGTCGGCAAGCCGTGCCAGGAGCCGTAATAATCCGTGTACTGCCAGTAATTAAATAAATATTGGCTGAACTCGTTGGTATACTGATAACTGTCAAAAAACGCGTTACCGTAATCACCTGCCAGCGTAAACATTTGTGTTTCCGAATTTAAATTCGGGTTTGCCTGAGTTGCAGAAAATGCGTCATTTCTGGTTTGCAGCGGAATCTGAGCACGCATAAACTGCGAAAACGGGTCAGTTTCCGGTGCCCAGTTTTTCAGGTCTACGGTTCTGTAGCCATGCGCGTAAGCCTGATTGGTGCCTTTGGCACTATCGCCCAAATAAGGCAGAGTATCACTCGCGTGGACATTCACTGTTCCGCTTATTACACTGGTAGCAATAAGCGTGACTGCCAGAAAAAGTGAAGTTGCCTTTTTGATTCCGGCATGCATCAAGCCGGTGCTTTTCTTTTCCATATTCTCTCTCCTTCAATTCTATATTTTGGGTACAATTTTAGTGTAAGAAAAATTTGAAATAAATTCTACAATAAAAACCATTGATTTATGTATAATATTGTTAGATTGGCAGGAAGAGAATATCATGATGTGGACATTATTAGGAACAAGAATTTCTGTACAGAAGTGCAATCATGGAGGCTATGATGAAAGACACAATTTCTCCTGTAGTTCAAACCAACTCTGCCACAGCAGAAGAAAGTGCAGCCGCAAGTGAGGAACTTTTCAATCAGGCAGAAAATATGAGGCAGCTTGGCAGTCATTTTCAGGTGAGGAAGATTTATGCAAGTTAGATTTATATTCGGTTCAAATTAAATTATTGCCGTCGCAAACAAAACCCAGAAAACAAGCGTTTTCTGGGTTTTTACTTTTGCATGGCTTAATTGCCAGACATATCACACTGTTTGTGCAAAACCATAAAAGCAGCACACCAACAGTGTTACGGAAAAAAAGAGCCATAGAGTGTTACAAGGTTGACGGCTTTTACTTATTTACCCGCAGCTTCTATCAGGCTTTCCAGTAAGGAAATGGATGGAATATTCCTGACAGCACCTAATAGAATCCATGAACTGGCTTGTGCATAAGGCTCCAGCCAGATAGTTTCCCCGTCGATTGTTTTCTGACGATGGGAATTTGGTCTGGTTTTACAGGGCTCCAGAGCATACATCGGCTCGGTGATGGCCCTTTTTGCTATTAATGACCTTGGAAAACAGTCTAACGGTCTTATGACGAAAGCAGCTACACTTTTCTCTGTATTTACAATCATTTCTGCTGTTATCTCGCCGTTTCCTTTCGTGTAGTCTGGATAAGCTCGAAGTTCCGTCACTTCCTCCAATCCACTTACTTGTTCCGGTACATACTGGTAACATCGTATCGGGTCAAGCGTTGAACTGAATTCATAGACATCACAAGGATTTTCTTCTGCCGGGGCGGAATCACGCAGAAGCATTTTGTTTTTTGCAACAGGGAGGATATATTTCCCGCCTTTTGAAACAAACTCTCCGGAAAACTGTATATGGTATCCGTCATCCAAAACTTGTTTTTCTCCGGTTAAATTTCTTGTAACATCCTTCCGAATTAGCAGCGGTGAGTTGAATTTGGTTAGAATTTGAATGCTTTTTTCATAAATTGGCTCTGCGCCATAACCTTTTATAGGAACAATACCATCAATACTAATCTGCTCTTGATCCCATGAAATTTGGATTGAATGCAAATCTGTCTGCGAATAGGAGCCTGTACCGTGCGCGGTTCTTGTTTCGTCAGGAGTGCCAAAAATTTCAGGACCTAAAGCGGCAACCGCCGCGTAAAAACCCTTTTCCCATCCTCCATTTTCATAAAGGCTCACATGATTCGGATGAAGAAGGTAATTCTTGCTCCTGTTCCAAGTGATTTTCTCGCTATCCAGGTAGATTTCGCCAATATCCATTCCTCTTTCGAATAGTATCGAAAAAGTAAGCGTTCCGTTGGATATGTCCAAAATATGGATTTTGCCACCGTATGTGTCGATAAATATCCGTTTTTCTATAAAACTTCCGAAAGGCAGTTTTATTCGGGCGCCTGCCTGTAATTCGTCAAATCGCATTTGAACATTTTCCTTTCTCATACTTCTATACTCCTATACGATAGCTAGGGAAACACGGATGATTTCATCCGTGTTTCCCTAGACTCAAGCTATGTATTCATACCCGCCATCACAGTTTTTCAATATGGTGAAACAGGGTAGAAGGTTTCATCGCCGCAAATCCGTTTACAACGGTATCCGCTTTTTGCAGGATTTCTGATTTTCCTATCCCGACCACCTGCATGCCGGCCCTTTTCGCCCCTTCCACACCGGCTTGCGCGTCTTCAAAAACCACACATTCAGACGGTTGAATTACGAGTTTTTCTGCCGCCTTCAAAAATACTTCCGGGTCCGGTTTTGCTTTGGATACGCTGTTCCCATCGATAATGACGTCGAAAAAGTCTGTAATATTTAGTTTGTTTAGTATAATAGGTGCATTTTTACTTGCGGAAGCTAACGCGGTCTTTATGCCTTTCAACCTTAGATGTTGCATAAAGTCTTTTACTCCCGGCAGAATTTCAGCCGGCGTCATGTCATAAAGATATTCCTTATACCATTCATTTTTCTTTTCTGCCAGGTTCTGTTTTTTCTTTAAAGGTATATTCTTCATGTTACCGACAGCAAGGAGTATCTCAAGAGATTCCATACGGCTGACACCTTTGAGACGCTCATTGTCTTTTTCAGTGAATTCAAAGCCTAACTCTTTAGCCAGCTGCCGCCATGCTAAGAAATGATATTTAGCGGTATCGACAACAACTCCGTCCAAGTCAAAGATGGCCGCTTTCCATATGTTCATAACGATTACCTCAAATTCTTATGTGTCACGCATTCAGTTCCAAAATGTCATACTTATCTTTTGTAACAGCAATCTTATATCGTTTGCCACACCATGCAAGCGTAAACTCTAATTTTTCCCATTTGTCTGGGAGATGTGGCTCTAATTTTATTTCATCACACCACAAAGCACTTTTTAAGCCCGCAAAACCATACACAAACATCTGCCAAAGGCCTCCGCAGTTTGCAATATGAATTCCTTCGGCCGCTCCTCTTTTTTCAATGGACATATCTGTTTTCATGGCCTTTTGAAAGAATTTTTCGGCTTCCGCTGTTCTTCCCATCTGAGCTGCAACAATTCCATGAACCGAAGCCGAAAGTGACGAGTCATGTGTTGTGATAGGCTCATAGTATTCATAGGAATTTACCATTTGAGTCCGGCTGAAATCATTCGGGAAAAGCAGCATTAATTCCACTACATCCGCCTGTTTCAATGCTTTGGATCTGTAATTCCTCTCCTGGGATACGAAGTTTCCAAATGGCTTGGTTCGGTCCTTCCATACAAGATCAAAGTCAATGTCCGCATAGCTTTCGAAATCTTCAGACTGTGGAATTATTTCTGTGTTTTCATCATAGGGGAGCACCAGCTTTTCTCCGACTGTATTGAACAATTTCGTCTCATTGGTTTTCAGGTCAAGTCTCTTTTTGATCTCAGTATACTTATCAGGATTAGTCTGTTGAATAGTTTCCAAATATGCAACGGTTTTGTTCAGGCTGAACTTTACCAACCGGTTGGTGAAAGAATTGTTCCTAGTCATAGGAAGGTACTCATCCGGCCCCATAACCCCTATCAGTTTATAGCAGCCGTCTTTATCGAAATCCACCCGTTTTACCCAGTATCTTGCGGTTTCTACCATAATATCAATGCCGTAATTCCATATGAACTCGACATCGCCGGTACTGTTCACATAATGGCATAGGGCATAAACGACATCCGCGGTAATATGTATTTCGTGATCTGCGTATTGCCAGCACGGGCACTGTTCCTCACCTGAAACAGAGGACTCCCACGCATATCTTGCTCCTTCATAGCCGTAATCCTTTGCATTTTTGCGGGCTCCGTTTAATGTGTTATATCGGAACATAATCAGATTTCTTGCAGCTTTCGGATTCGTGTGCAGAAAGAATGGAAGCATGCTGATTTCTGTATCCCAGAAGTATCGTCCAAAATATGCTTCTCCGGCATATCCTTTTGCACAGATTGCTACTCGCGGGTCATCTTCACAATTCGACCGAATTAGGTGATAAACAGACATTCGTATGGCCAGCTGTGCTTCAGCATCTCCCGTCACTTTTATATCGCTGTATTTCCACTTATCTGCCCAAACCTGCGCATGTTTTCGATAGATCTCATACCAGCCGTCTTCACGGAAAAGCTGCAAATATCGTTGGCCTCTGGCGCTAAGATCTCCCTCGTCTAGATCTCTGTCGGTTACCACCGAAATTGCCTTCTGTACCTCCATGCAATCACCGGACTTTAAAGATTTGGAACCAATTAAAGATACACGTTGGCTTTTTAGCGTTTTCCTCCATGAAATATCTTGAGAAGTTTTTATTTCGGACAGCATTAACACTCGATTTCCACCATCTGTGAGCGTTTCTGCTGAAATAGATTCGCTGTCGTTATTCGGAGTAAATACCTTTTGAAAATGATTATAGCCATTCGTTCTTACTCCAAAGTCAATTCCGCATTCCATGTCGACAGTGCCCTGCCCGGAAAGTGCTTCGATATTTACCTTTTGAAGGCATAAATGTTTATCAGCCATGCTGATAAAACGCATGAATGTGGCTTTAAGAACTAATCCGGACTTTGTTTCCCAAATAAAGCTTCTGCAAAGACAGCCATCCCGTAAATCCAACCATCTTTTGTATTGTTTAATCGTACTGGCCTTCATATCTAGTTTTTCACTTGCAACGCTCAAATTCATAAAGAGGAAATACGGAAGGTTAATGATTTCCTCTTTCAGTAAAGGGTGTTGCCCCACAATACCAGGTACGAAGGTTCCCCATTTTGTTTCCGGATGGCGAGGCTGTTCCAAGGTAACATTAGCGGGCATCCGAAGATATTCTTCATCTTGGGCCGTATCCGCCAACCCTTCCTCAAAACTGCCTCTTACATGCATATAGCCGTTTCCCTGTGTAAACAATCCTTCATAATACTTGCCGGTGTCACGATTATACTTTTCTTCAATTAAGCACCAGGAAGGATCTATTTCACGTATGTGATTTTTTGTTTCCATTTAATTCATTCCTTATACATAATGAAATGCATTTTACCCTTTGACGGCACCCGCTACCAATCCTGATACGACTTGTTTTTGCAATAGCATATAAACAATGATACTTGGAATTGTCACAATAACGGTAGCTGCGAACATTACGCCGTAATCACTGGCAAATTGACTTTTGAAATAGTAGAGGGCAAGGGGAAGAGTACGGCTTTTATTTCCTGTTGTGAGAGTAATTGCAAATTGAAATTCATTCCAGCACAGCAGAAATTGAAGAACGGCAGCGGTTCCGAAACCTGGCTTCGCGATTGGGAGAATAATCGAGACAAAAGTCCGGATGAAACCGGCTCCGTCAAGGCTGGACGATTCCTCCATTTCTTTTGGTATTGTCTGAAAATAACTTGATAAAATGTAAAGCGATGCAGGAAGTCCAAATCCGGCATAGACAATAATCAAGCCGATTAACTTATCATAAAGTCCCAATGCGTTTACGGTCAGATACAACGGCTGAAGCATGGCGGCACCGGGGATTAAAAGGGATAGGGAAAAGACCCCCACAAATACTTTCTTGCCTTTGAAATTAAACCTCGCGACTACGTACGCGGACATTCCTAAAACAACAAGATTCAATAACGTGCCCAGAATACCGACGATCACACTGTTCAAGTAGAACTGCGCTAATGGGGCAATTTTAAACGCATTTAAATAATTTTCAAATTTAAAGTTACTTGGCAATCCTAAAGAAGAATTTAGTATCTCTGCGTTTGTTTTAAATGAAGAAATTAAAACCCATAAAAATGGCCCGATGGAGAGAAGAAGAATCGCCAAAACAAATAAATATTTTAAAATCGATAAAAAAAGTTTCATTCCTTTCAAAACGGTTGCTCCTTTCATGTTTCCGAACTGCCTATTTTGAACAGTTTTCGGTATAACACTACCAATACAATTCCAAACAGTACAAGGAATGTACCAATTGTATTGGAATATCCAAAATTATTGTCCATTAAAGCAGTTTTATAGATATACATGGGCAGGTTCATTGTCTGGTTTCCGGGCCCGCCGCCTGTCGTCATCATGATGATATCGAGCTTTTGAAGCATACTTGTACCGGACAGAATGACACAGGTTCCAATGATATTCCTGAGCAAAGGAAGTACAATATACAAA
The DNA here is from genome assembly GCA_023458755.1 of Bacillota bacterium. Classification (GTDB taxonomy): domain Bacteria; phylum Bacillota; class Clostridia; order Oscillospirales; family Acutalibacteraceae; genus JAEWYE01. The sequence goes on from JAEWYE010000079.1 coordinate 18,945, forward strand.
TTTATTTTGAATTCACTGGCACCGTCTATTCTTGCCGATTCAAAAATCCCCTCGGGAATGGCTGCGATTTCCGCTAAAACAAGAAGTGTCACAACGGCAGCATACGGCAGCCAGGTCATGGTTACCGAAAAGAAAGAGGTACTATAATCCATGAACCAGTTCTGGGCGAAATCTTTAAATCCGAGCAGTCTCATAATGCTGTTTACAGCGCCGAATTCCGGGTTCAATATGCAAAGAAACAGCATTCCGACCGCGGCCCCTGAAATAATGTTCGGAACCATAAAGACTGTTCGTGCAAATTTCCAGTAAAATTCCTTCATGTTGAGGATAATGGCAAACAAAACACCGATACATACATGTACGGTTGATTGAAGAACGATCCATATTACAGTGTTAATCAGACTTTGGGTAAAGTCTAAATCATCGGTAAACATTTTAATATAATTGCTAAGTCCAATAAAAACAGGCTTAGTTCCAGTCGTCCATTCTGTAAAAGAAGTGCCGAAAAGGATTACGATTGATATCGCATAAACTATTAAAAACAGAATGATCGTTGGTGTAAGGAATAAAGCTATGTAACCCTTTTTTTTCACCATTTCAATATCTCCTTAAATGCGATTCTCCCCGAAAAGTTCCGGGGAGAATCGTATTACAACATTAGTTCATGTTTGTATTCAAAGAAATTATTTATTCTTTGAAGCTGTTTCGGACAGTTTCTTTGCAAATTGTTCGGCGGTCATTTTATTAAACGCCAATTCAGGATATAAGTTCTTCCAGGCATCCGTTACATTTGTATATACAATATTGTCAAAATACTGATATTTAATTTTTGCGCTGTTTCCAACATTGATTGTTTCCACGAACAACGGATATTTCTGCTTGAATTGATCGGATGGCTGTACTTTATCCGAAACAGGCAATACGTTACCGAGTTCAAGCGCAATGGACTGCCCTTCCAGCCCGGTTTTAAACTTAATGAATTCTGCCGCGGCATCTTTGGCTTCCTGCGTCTTTGATCCGATCATGTAGCCTACTTCATAAGCAAAGCTTACTCCGCCACCCGGGTATGCGGCAACTCCCACTTTTTTATCGAACCCAGCGAGTGACTTGCTTTTGTCACTAAAATCACCAATCATCCATGGCCCGTTCGCAATGATAGCCGTTTTTCCCTGTTCGAAACTATTTGCGGCATTGGCATATACAGCTCCAACCGCGTCTTTTGTGGTGTATTTCTGCAGCATGACTTGCATTTTCTTTAATCCTGCAATCATCTCAGGCGTTTCGAAGTTTGTCGGATGAAGCGTATTCATGAATTTGTTTCCCGCATCTCCGCTTGTTCCTACGATTGCGGAAAGCAAAATGTTTGAGGTCCATGCATTTTCACCAGTCATTAGGGCCAAAGGTGTAAAGCCGGCAGCTTTTAATTTGTCGCAATTCGTCATGAATTCATCCCAGGTTTCAGCCGGCTTTATGCCTGCCTTTGTGAACATTTCCCTATTATAGAAATATCCAATAACCTGTTTTTGATCACTGATCGACCATACTTTTCCGTCACGTGTATTTGCGGCTAGTGCATCATTGCCTATTGCGGACTTCCATTCGGCATCCTTATCCAGATAATCGTTGAAAGGAGTTGCCAGATTGCCCTTCATCAATATTTCATTTATACCGTTTTTACCCATAACCACGTCCGGAAGATCACCGGAAGCAGCTAAAATCTTCATCTTGTCATTGTATGCCGTATCACTTGGAATTTCTTCAACTTGTACTTTAATCTTGTCACCGAATTTTTCATTGAATTTTGCTAACTGTTCTTTTTCCAGCGCAGCCGATGCATGGGTACCTACTTTGTAAGTAGGATATGTAATCGTTACCGCTTTTTTCGTATCAGTGCTGGCTTGTGAACCGGCTGCATTTGAAGCTGCCGATGTATTCCCCGCAGGCTGTGAACCGCATGCTGTTAAGGATGTAATCATTAATGCAGCCAGCATAAGAATAACAGGTCTTTTCATTTCAATTCCTCCATAATTATTAAAATTTACTACCCGTAGCGCTACTATCACATTATAGGGGATGGAATCTTATAAGTTAATTTATTATTTTTACTTATTCTTGTAAAATTTTGAATAAAATGATTCCGGTCTGAAGAATTATTTATTTGGCTGAATTTGAGTTGCGAAATATTGACAATTGTATGATTTTCTTTACCTCTATTTCCCTTTGTGAGATTATATCTTTATTGTAATTATATAGGTTTTTTGAGCTATATAATATGGATAATCCATTACAAGAATGAGGAGTAAACAAATTTGCAAATGTGTAAGTTGAAAAGATTACGGAAAAATATCAGCATTATGCAATATATAAAAAGAGTGCCGCTCAGGCACAAAATTACGGTAACCATCGTTCTTTTACTTCTCGTTCCCATGATACTTGTTGGTGTCTATTTTTATTGGAATATTTCTTCCGTGCTGACGAAAACCGCGAATGATAATCTGGACCAGCTCGTCCAGCAAGCCAACCGCAACATTGAAAATTCCTTTACAACAGTCAACACGACCTCGCTGCATTTTCTGTCAAATAAAACAATAAGGTCGTGGATTGCCGGAGATACCTCGTTTGAAGGAGATTTCTATAGCCTGTTTATTAATAAAAGCAGTATAGAGGAGGATTTGAAGTACAGCCTGATGTTTAATAATGCCTGGGATATGGATCTCATCTCCACCGCCTATGTGTTTTTAAATGAGAACACGTACTGTTCTATTTTAAAATCTTCACCAAATATCCAGTTGGCAGACAATAATAATACAGAGATTTTTAAAAAAATAAGCGGCACTATAGTCAGAGGGAAAGCTTTTGTCCCACCTTCCTTGAAAGACAGAACCATCTATTTTACCCGTATTGTTTCAAATGTCAATAGACCAAATCAGAGTCTCGTAATGATTTTTGGGACGGATGAGAATGAAATATATAAAAAATATGCGGAACTTCTTTCGTTTCAAGGCTCAATGGTTTACATAACAGATGAAAAAGGTATTATCTACTCAAGTTCAGATAAAAATTCGCTTGGGAGCACGGTTGATCCAACCATACTTAATGTTAAAGACGATTCCGGTGTTTCCGAAGTTAACCTGAATCATATTACCTATTTTGTTGCTCATACAAAAATAAGTGATACTGGCCTGAACTTTATGGTCGGCATACCAAAAAGTCAAGTCCTGGACAAGTTATCGGACAGTATGAGAAATTATATGATCATTACCCTCATCATTATTTTTGTTTCCATTTTTGCCGGGATTATGCTTTCACTTAGATTCACACGGTTTATTAAGGATTTACTGCATGTCATCAACAGTGTCAAAGTTGGAAATTATGAAATAAAAATGCCTGCTTACAAAGACAGCGATCTTGGCCTTTTAAGTAGTACCTTCAATAATATGACCGGTGAAATAAAATACCTGATTAATCAAGTTTATGAGAAGCAGCTTCTGCTAAAAGACACAGAGCTAAAGTTCCTTCAGTCGCAAATGAATCCGCATTTCCTGTTTAATACATTAATCACCATTGGATATAAGGCAAAACTTTCAAGAGATGAAAATGTTTATAAGATGGTAACATCCCTAACGGAACTCTTGCAAGCCAGCATTTATACGAACAATGAGTCAAAGGTCCCTATAAGAAAAGAGCTGGAATTTATTGAATTTTATCTTTACTTACAGAAAATGAGATTTGAAGATAAACTGGAATATGTCATTCAAGTTTCCGACGACAGTATTTTGGACCTGATGCTTCCTAAACTGAGCATTGAACCGCTTGTGGAAAATTCTGTGGTTCACGGCTTAGAGAAAAAATTGGGGAAGGGTACCGTAGAGCTAAATATACGAAAGGAAAATGAGTCGATCTATTTTGAGGTCACCGATAACGGTGTTGGTTTTGAAAGTGGCAGTATCAACCTGAATGTTGATTCAACCGTTGGCAAGCGCAAGGAACACAACAGTATTGGCCTGATTAATACGCACAAAAGAATTGCGTTGATGTATGGAGAACCTTATGGCATTCAAATTGAAAGCCAGATAAATGAAGGTTCAAAGGTAACCGTACGTATTCCGGTAGATAAGGGGGATTCTGCAAATGTATAACGTTATGATCGTGGATGATGAACCGGTAATTAAACAGGGGCTATTATGCTTTGTCAATTGGGAGCTTCTTGATTGCCGGGTAGTTTGTGATGCGCAAAACGGCATTAGTGCCAAGGAAGAACTTGCCTCACATGCTGTCGATATTGTCCTAACAGATATAAAGATGCCCGGTATGGACGGCTTGGAATTGTCAAAATTCATTCATGAAAATTACCCTGCCGTCAAAGTCATCATTCTTACGGCCTTTGCGGATTTTTCCTATGCCCAGTCTGCAATTCAATATAATGTGGTAGATTTCGTAATCAAAACGAATCCGACGGAGAAAATTCCCGATGCCATTCAGAAAGCGAAAGCTTTGATCATTCAGGAAAAAGAGAACGAAGCCAAGTTAAAGCTTATGGAGCAAAAGGTCAATTTACGGATGTCAGAAATCTGTGAGAATTTTTTTAAAGATGTATTTAATGGGATCATCATTGACCAGACACTCATTCAGAATAATATAACCGAGCTTGAAATAAAAATGGAAAATTATTTTATCGTTTTATTTGATATTCACAGCATCTCAAATCAAAGTTCCCTAATAAGCCCGGAGGATTATCATAAATTCATGAAATCCGTGAGTAATCTCCTTTCGATGGCTTTTAAAAGCTATTCCCACTATACAGTGGCAGTAGACCGGACTTTACTTGCTGCAATCATATCTTTTAAGAGTAGTAATATTCCGGTCTGCACGCAATCCCTTCTTATGACCTGCAATGAAATTCTTTCTATGGCCGATAGCTTTATGCGCTTCACAGTCAGTATAGGAATCAGCCAAATGCAGCAAAGCAGTCAAAATCTGCCGATAGCCTTTCAAGAAGCAAAAGACGCATTGAAGGGTATTTTTTATAACGACAACCATGTTTCGGTTTTCATGCCCGACAACAGTTCCGCTCCATTATCTGTAGGTCAGCCTCACTATTTTGCTGAAAAAATCATCGACAACCTAAAGCTGCTGAATCCTTCTGAAGCGTTAATATGTTTGGAAAGCCTTATGAATCAATATAAATGCAATAAGGAACCCATAGAAAATATTAAAGTAACCTGCATGCTTATTGCCTCGCAGTGTTACAGACTTCTGGCAGGATACCGGCTGTCGGCATCCGATATTGCCGATGATGAACCGGAAATCTATAAGCAGATACAGGCAAGTAGAAATATTCAGAGTTTAATCAATATTTTAAAACCATTAATCGGAAATATTTCCGACAGAATGGTAACGGATTTCAATAAATTTAATTATCTGATTAAAGAAGCTCAAAACTATATACGTAATAACTATTCCAAAAATATAAATCTTCAGACGATAGCAGACCATATCCATGTAAACGGCAGTTATCTCAGCCGGCTGTATAAAAAGGAAACCGGAGAATCTATCGTAGATGCCATTAATAAGTACCGAATTGACGCTGCAAAAATACTTTTAAAAAACCCTTCCAACAAAGTGTTCGAGGTGGCCTGTTCCGTTGGAATTGAAGACCCAGCCTATTTTACTCACGTTTTTACTAAGTACACCGGAGTTAGTCCGAAGGAATATAAGCTAAATAATAGCAACTAAGGAAGCTGAGTAAACGGTAGACGAAAGGTTGCTGCTTGCCTAAAACAGCAGAAAAAATATAGCTTCCGCAACCAAACGAACGTGGCATAAACATTATGTGTTTGTGCCACGTTTACTTTGTTGTTAAAATACAAGTTAGGATAATAAAAGAATTGATTAGCATTTTTCGCATCCACTTTATTCGCTGTAGCCATCTGTGTCGGAAGCCTATACTTGCACCGAGATGCCTGTTAGGAAATTTTACTATATTAGAATATTAATATATGAAATGTATAAAAAACACCCGAAAATATAAAAATTACACCCCTTTTTGCACAAACGAATTCAAGTATAATAGAACTTGTAAGAGATGAACCGATACATATTAAGAAAGACAGGTGATATTCAATGGGGGACATAATTGTCTCCATGGAACATATCAGCAAATCATTTCCTGGAGTTAAAGCACTGGAAGATGTTAACCTAGAGCTTCGTTCAGGTGAGGTGATGGCACTTTTGGGGGAAAACGGTGCCGGTAAATCTACACTGATGAAAATTCTGAGCGGCGTTTATACGCGAGACAGCGGCATACTGCATATATTCGGTAAAGAATATGGGAACCTTACGCCGAAAGAAGCTCAGGAGGCAGGGGTTGCCATTATCCATCAGGAATTGAATATGTGCCGGCATTTGTCGGTAGCTGAAAATATGTTCCTCGGAAGAGAATTGATCGGAAAAATAATGCTGAATAACAACGAGATGGAATCTGAAGCTCAAAAATATCTCGATGAACTCGGCGTCAGCATCAGCCCCAAACAGACAGTCGGTGATCTTCCGCTTGCCAAACAGCAGATGATTGAAATTGCCAAGGCATTATCCGTTCACGCAAAGGTTTTGATTATGGATGAACCTACGTCATCGTTGACGTCCCGGGAGATTGCAGAGCTGTTCCGCATTATCTGCAAGCTGAAAGAACAGGGATGCGGCATCATCTATATCTCGCACAGACTGGAGGAACTTTCCCACATTGCCGACCGCGTGACCATCATGCGTGACGGTCAGTACATAACATCGGGAAATTTCAAAGACTTTACAATGGATGAAATCATTCAGAATATGGTTGGGCGTGAAATCAAAGAGAAATTCCCCCGCGTGCAGTGTGAAAAGGGCAGAAAGATATTTGAAGTCAAAAATCTCAATGCAGGCAGACTGGTACGGGATATCAATTTCTCACTATATCAAGGTGAAATCGTAGGCTTCGCCGGTTTGATGGGCGCGGGCCGTACAGAAACCACCAGGGCTGTTTTTGGTGTTGACCCGAAAGCGAGCGGCCAGATTTATTTAAACGGCGAAGAAGTAAAAATAGGCTGTCCGGCGGATGCGATTAAGGCAGGCATCGTGCTTGCACCGGAGGATAGAAAAAAGGACGGACTTTGCACAAAACTCAGCATCCGTGATAATCTTACACTTCCAAATCTGGATATTGTCTGCAATAAAGCGGGCATTATCAACAAAAAAGCGGAAGAAGCACTTTGTAATAAAGCGGTAGATGATCTCAGTATTAAAACTCCGAATGTCGAAGTGGATGCGAATACGCTTTCGGGTGGAAATCAACAGAAAGTGGTTGTCGGAAAATGGCTTGTTAGAAATTCCAAAGTAGTGATCTTCGACGAACCAACACGCGGAATAGATGTGGGCGCAAAAGTCGAAATCTATAATCTGATGAATAAGCTCAAACAGCAGGGAATCGCCGTTATGTTCATTTCGTCTGAGATGCCGGAAGTTATGGGCATTGCAGACAGAATTATCATCATGTGCGACGGCAAAATCACCGGAGAGCTGATGTCGAAAGACGCGACACAGAATCAGATATTGACTTACGCGACGACATTTGAGAATAAAATAGGGCAGAATTCGGGCAGGGAGGAAAACTAAATGATGAAAAATCAAAACGCACTAAAGAAATTTTTGAAAATTAGGGGTATGGGCGCTGCACTGACGGCCTTTATTGGACTAATTGTCATTTATATTGCATTTGGCCTGATTAACCAGAAGGTGTTCTCTGGGCAGAATATTCTAAATTTGCTGCGGTCCATGTCAAAGTACCTTCTAATCGGCGTCGCCCAGAGCTATGTGATGATCACCGGCAACATTGACCTTTCCCTCGGTTCTCTCGTCGGTATGAGTGCAATGATCGTCGCCACACTCATGGTTGGCGGTGTACCGGTCATTTTGGCAATCTTTATTACACTTCTCTGCGGCATTATGATCGGCATATTAAACGGTCTCCTTGTGGGCAAATTTAAGCTCCCTCCGTTTATTGCAACGCTCGGCACAATGTTCGTAGCAAGAGGTATCGCCTACATGGTAAACAATAACCGGAATACAGACAGCATTGGCATTAAGCTTGGCAAAGACTCTGCGGACGCTTTCCAGCAGTTTTTCTATTATGGGAAAACAGCAGGCATCTATAATACATTCTGGATTTCGCTTATTCTGTTCATTGTATTTTTCTTCCTGCTCTCGAAAACGAGGACCGGCCGCCACATCTATGCGATCGGTTCCAACGTCGAAGCATCAAAACTTTCCGGTGTTGATGTTGTCAGGACAACAATAAAGACCTACATTATCAGCTCTATCTGCGCAGTTGTCGTAGGGTTTATCCTTTGTGCACAGGCTGGCATGGGCAACATGGAAGCTGGAAACATGTATGAAATGTACGGTGTTGCTGCCGGCGTTATCGGTGGGGTTTCTCCGCTTGGCGGCTCCGGACTTCTTCTTGGTACGTTCGCAGGTGCCGCCGTATGGCAGACTTTGGAGAATGGCCTCAACATGATCGGCGCTCAGGTTGGCATCCAGCGTATCGTTATTGGCATCATCGTTGTTCTTGCAGTCCTGATGGATGTTGTCATCCGCAGCGGTAAAAAAATCAAAATCGCCAATAAATCCACAAAATAATGAGATTTGGAATCTACGCCATCCGTAAAAAACATAATCGGTGTGAACCGGTATGTTATATAATAATTTTTAGGAGGAAAAAGAAAGTATGAAAAAGAAATTTATCGCAATGGCATGTTGTGCAGCATTGATTGGGACCGCATTAACGGGTTGCGGCGGCAATACAACTCCTGCGGTGGCCAGCACAGGGGCCAGTACGGCAGCCAGCGCGGCTGCATCAGGCAGTGTGAAAATCGCGCTGATTACAATGGATCAAATCGACCAGCACTGGGTCACGATGAACAAGGGTGCTCAGGCGGAAGCAAAGGTCAAGGGAGTCCAATGCGATTTTATTTCGCCGGACACCAAGGATGACTCCAAGCAGATTGAATGCGTCAACAACGCGGTTTCCAACGGCTACAAAGCGATTATGGTTGCGGCCAACGGCCCGGACGCTATTTCCTCGGCACTGAAAGACGCGGAATCCGCCGGAGTTAAAATCGTTTATGTTGACTCGCCCGCAAACGTCAAGGCAGAAGCAACATTCTCCACCGATAACGAAGCAGCCGGAAAAAAAGCTGGCGAAGAAATGCTGAATGCCTTGAAGGCGAAGAGCGTCACAAAAGGAAACATCGGCATCGTCAATGTCAATGCGGCTACACAATCCTGCGTCAACCGTGAGAAAGGCTTCCGCAGCGCGTTCACCGGGTCCGATTTCAAGCTTCTTGATACACAGTATTGCGATGGCGACGCTTCCAAAGCGCAGAGCATCGCGGAGAACTACATCACTCAGGGCGTTGTGGGAATCTTTGGCGCAAACGAAGGCTCAACGACCGGTACCGGCAATGCAATTAAGGCTGCCAAGGACTGCAATGTGATCGGAGTCGGCTTCGATAAATCTGACTCCATCAAGGGACTCATCAAAGACGGCTACCTGCTCTGCACAATGGCCCAGAACCCGGATGTCATGGGCTCAAAGGGTGTTGACGCCTGCGTTGATGCCATCAACGGCAAAAACCTTGGCGGCGCGGTGACCGATACTGGTGTTACCGTTCTGAACAAGGACAATATCGCCAGCGCAAAATAAAATAATCAAAGCATCTTTCATGTTACCGCTGGCAGTTTGCGCTGTTGGCGGTAATTTTTCGTATCAAAAGCAACGGTGCGAAAGTTGTGACAAATTTCCAAATTTGTGGTATAATATATCCAAAATTCAAAAGAAGTTATACAGAAAATTGGTGCATTTATGATTAAGGTTTTAATTGCAGATGATGAAAACCACATCTGTCACCTGATTCGGGCGCTAGTGGATTGGGATAGCATGGGTATGACGATGGTAGGCATGGCTTCAAACGGCCTGGAAGCTCTTGCAATGATCGGCAGCGAGCACCCTGATATTTTGATTACGGATATCCGTATGCCTGGGTGCAGTGGGTTAGAGCTGATTGAAAAGGCAAAGAAGCATAGTCCGCAGCTTCGCATTATCATCATCAGCGGATATGCCCATTTTGAGTATGCGCAGGAAGCAATTAAATACGGTGTTACCGAATATTTGCTGAAACCCATCAACAAAATAGAACTGACCGATGCGCTTCAAAAAATCAGAACCAGGATTCTGGACGAACGTAAAGCAGATATGGACCTTGCCGGAATCCGGGAGGACTACGAAAACGGCATCACAAAACTGAGAAGTGTTCTGATTCAGGATCTGATGGATAACGATAAAATGCCATGCTCAGTGGATATTCTTCAGAATCAATATCATTTCATGGCACAAGCGGGATACTTTCAGACTTTTTGCATGAAGGTTGACTATGCCCCCAAGGAGTTGGGGCAACTAACGGTGTCCGTCATGACCGATAAATTCAACGCGGCAGTGATGGGTGGTCTTGCAAAATACTGCTATGACTATGTAGTAATGCAGCATGACCGCATGGTATATGGCGTGATGAACTATGCCCCGAAAGAAGCGGGTAATGTCCGAAAGATACTGCGTAGCAGTCTGAACCAGATGAATGCGCAAAAGGAACTGATTGGTGCGGCAGACTTTTCCTTGGGTCTCGGCACGATTGTGCGTTCACCGGAGAAACTTTCTGAATCTCTCGCTGCTGCCACAGTGGGCATAGAAGAACGGCTGATAGCCGGAACCGGCAAATTACTGGACGGGTTTGAAAAAAAGCCACTGCTCTTCGAACAGAAACTTCTTGAAAAATATGCCAGGAATCTCGGTCAGACCCTCGATACACTGGATATCGTTGAAATGGAAAAGGAAGCAGACCGACTGTATGATGCCGTTCAGGAAAATCCAGAGGTGCATGGATGGGAAGTGTTGGAGCTTGCCAAGTCGGCGGGAAGCCTGTTTGTGATGCGGCTTGATGTGAAGGACAAGACAGATTTTCTGGATAAATTCAGAAAATCGTGCGATGACTGCAGTTCAACAAAGATGCTTTTTGATGAGCTGAAAAGTTTGGAACGGAAGTTTATGAATGTAATTCTCGCAGCGAGAGACAGCGACTCGGCCCGTTCGGTCCGCCTGGGTAAGCAATACATACAGAATCATTACAGCGAACAGATCAGCCTTGAGGAAGTCAGTGAAAAAGTCGGGCTAAGTGCCCCTTATTTCAGTGTCCTTTTCAAAAGGGAGACGGAGCTAGGATTTGCAAAATATCTGATGAACATCCGAATGGACGCAGCAAAAGTCCTTCTTCGGGAAACGACCCTGCCGGTTGCGGAAATTTGCCGGAAGGTCGGGTATTACGACCTGAAACATTTTACACACACTTTTGAAAAAATAGCCGGTGTGAAGCCGGCGGTTTTCAGAAAGATGTATGGCTGACGGGAGAATGCAGAGTGATGAAGTTTCGCAAGGAAATGCGTTTCATTTCAAATCGGGTCGCTGCTTTTGCGGCCGCCGTTTTTATTGTACTGCTTGTAATTCTGACAGCATATGTGTATCGGGTTATCACACAGAATTTCCCATGGCAGCCGCTTCTGGCTTTGATCCTAGCAGTTGCCGCGCTGTTGGCCGTATGGTGGTTTTGGATTCTCAAACCATATGCAGCCAGCAAAGATGAAATAAGTCGTTTTTTGGACGGCTATCTTCCGTTTGACGCCATTGATAAAAACGAAGTCATGCTGTCACCGTTTACCTATCAGGAATTCGATCGGGTGAGTAAGATCCTGCGTTCTTCACAGACGGTGAACCTCAGCAAGCGTCAGGCACAGTACCTGGCACTGCAGAACCAGATTAATCCGCATTTCCTGTATAACACACTGGATGGTATCAGAAGTGAGGCACTGATAGCGGGCATGGATAACGTGGCCGACATGACGGAAGCGCTGGCGACTTTTTTTCGGTATACAATCAGCAAAGTGGAGAATCTCGTTACGGTAGAGGAAGAACTCGATAATTGCAGAACGTATTTCAAGATACAGCAGTACCGTTTTGGCGACAGGATTCAACTGCATATTGAACTGGATTCGGATGATAATATTATGCGCTATCTGATCCCCAAGCTCACCCTTCAGCCGATACTTGAGAACAGCATTATACATGGCACCGAACTTAAAATCGGTACGGGGGTCTCAACCATTCATTTGGAAAAAACGCAGTCAAGGCTGTTAATCCGTATTTCGGATGACGGTGTGGGGATGGACGAAGATACTCTTGAAGATTTGAATAAGAGGCTCGGTAAAAGCGGAGAACAACTTGCGAACGCCGAGCAGGAGAAAAAAGGCGGAATTGCTCTGTTCAACGTCAACAACAGGATACATCTGATTTTTGGAGAAGAATACGGCATGCATGTCTACTCCATCAAGAATGTGGGTACGGACGTAGAAATTACAATTCCGGCAACTACCCGTGAACGTGAAATCAAGAAAGGTGCCGCGTATGAAACGAGAAGTGCTGCGGATGGAACGCGTGACGTATAAAGAGCAGGATGTCACGTTTCTTCAGGATTTTGAACTGAATGTGCATGAGGGAGAGATTATGGGCCTGCTCCCCATAAACGCCTACGGTCTCCCTGCCTTCTTGCATATCATCAGATCGAACCCGCCGCTTTATTACGGTTATGTATATTATATGGACACTCTCGTGAATTCCTGGCAGGGCATGAAGAGAAGCAACAATCGAATTTCCATCATCGGTGGACAGAGTTCCTTGGTAGAAGGGCAGAGCGTACTATCCAATATCTTTATTCTTCGCCCCGGCTTCAAGCAGGAGATTTTGCGGATGAATCTCTTGAAAAAACAACTTCAGCCGTTCCTTGATGACATGAACCTCTCCGTTTCACCGGATACTTTGGTGGAACAGCTGACTGTCTTTGAACGCGTCATGGTTGAAATCCTGCGTGCCGTCGTTGCGGGCAGCCATTTGATTACCTTGCTGGAAATCAGTACGATTGTGAACGACAGTGAAATCACTCGGCTCCATGAGATTATGAGGCACTATGCAGATAAAGGAATATCATTTCTGTATGTCAGTCCCCATTTTGAGGAATTGCTTCAAATCTGCGACAGAGCAGCCGTTATGACGGACGGCTGCATCGTGAAGGTGTTGAGCGGCAGCCAGATGAAACCGGATGCGCTATTGAACTTTGACAGCGAATACGATATGCGTGTGCGGCAGCATCTGCGTAAATGGAATGACGACAGCACACAAAAAGTTGTTTTTGAAGCAAAGAATATTACCGGTCAATATATGAAGGGCCTTAACTTCCAAGTGCACAGCGGAGAGTGCCTTGTCATTCAAAATCTGGACAACAGGATATTCCATGAGCTCATACAGATTCTGACCGGAAATGAGCCGATGGAGGAGGGCACAATTCTGGTTGAAGGGTGTGCCGTTGAACCGTGCAGAAGCCGTAAAATGGCTGTGGTTCTGGAACGGCCGGGCCAAACAATGCTTTTTAAGCCGATGAGTTATCTCGACAATCTCTGTATGACGATAGATGAACGCATTCCCGGCGTATGGGTGGACAACAAAATTCGGAAAAGTATCCGGCTTGAATATTCTAAAATTTTGGGTAACGATGTCTTTGATAAAAAAATCGATGATCTAACGGATATTGAAAAAACGGAATTGGTCTATACGAGAATCATGCTTCAGCGGCCGGATATTGTATTCTGCGTACAGCCGTTTAAAGGAATGGATATGGCACACCGGATGCGGATTCGAGAACTGCAGGAAATGTTTTTGGCACGTGGAATTGCAGTGGTGATTCTGGCCATCAATATGGCAGATGCGCTTTCGCTTGCAAATCGTGTCATTCGGATCAAAGAAAATACTGTGCTTACTGAATATGAACAGAAGGATTTCAGTAAATTACCGCTGACTGTGCCGTGGCGCAGCCTTTATCACACTGAATTATCAAAATTTGCGTCAAGGCAACGCCGTAAAATTGGCCAGAAGTGAAACACAGCCGATTGTGTGTAAATCACGCGCCTGCTGTAGGATGATCCATTACAGTGCTGAGTAACGCATTACGCACATGCCATTAAAACGGCTGATGAAATGGCAGCGGATGTATTGAATATTATTTTGTTGCCAGGGAAATTACAAGAAAATTAGGATAAAAACAGAATATATTTCAAGAAAGCCGGTCTGTTAATCTTTAAATTTGATTGCTGTACCGGCTTGTTTTATTGATTAATACTGAATAATGTGATAAAGCCTGTGAAAGTTTCCGATTTGGAATGATATGATATAGTCGGAAGAATATGTATTAAACTGAAATGGAAGAAGGCTATAAAGCATATTTTCGCTGATATCATTAACGACCTTCCAGATACTGCTTTTTGCTCTATCCGACAATAAAAGATTAAAAATAGAACAACAAATGATACTAAAACGTAAGTGGAAAGGTTTATATAAAGAATAATGAGTGGTAAACTCATATAAGAGAAACTATAACCTTCCACAATATTTTGGATTAGTGCTCAAAATTGATTAACTTTTCTTAGACAAAGTGTTAAATAATAGAGATAGCTTATTTTAGCTATAATAAATTCAGCCCTTAATTTAAATTTTAAGGGAATAGGGATTGCCCAGAAAGGAAAATAGAATGTATAAGCTGATTATTATTGATGATGAAAAAAGAATTCTAGAAGGCATTGCAAATATTTTCCCGTGGGACAGTATTGGATTTAGTGTTGAAGGAGTTTTTACAAACGGCAGGCAGGCACTTACTTATTTAATAACCCACTCGGTGAACGTTGTAATGACCGACATCAAAATGCCCGAAATGGATGGGATAGAGCTGATAAAAGAGCTGGAAAAATATTCGAATATTAAAATTGTACTTTTCAGCAGTTTTCAAAATTATGAATATTTTCGTTCTGCTATTAAGTACAGAGTTACCGATTATTTGCTTAAACCAATTAAATATGAGGAATTGGTCCACTGCTTTACCGAGATAAAAAGAGAGTTGGACAATGAGAAAAATGTGGCTTCTATTCCGGTAGAACAACCTCAAAGTTATTATGATAAGGTTGTTGCGATGGTTAAGGAATATATCGAGACAAATTATAGAGATGCATCACTTGAAAAGGCTGCTGCGCTTGTAAGCCTGAGTAGCAGTTATTTATCCAAAATTTTTAAAGAATATGCGGAAATCGGATTTTCTGATTACCTTATGAAAATCCGCATGGCAAAGGCCTGTGAGTTTTTAGAGGATATCCATTATAAAAGCTACGAGATTGCGAATCGTGTCGGCTATGATAATCCTAAGAATTTTTCAAGAGCGTTTCGCAGTTTTTATAATGTGAGCCCGACGGAATACCGTAATAAAAAAACAAAGGATGAAAGCGACAATGATGATAAATAAATTTTTCATTAAAAGATTTCGTACTTTCTTTTTAATTATGATGATTCCGACCATTGTAGTTCTGACTGTTTTTATCGTTTTTATGGGGAATGGTTTTAATAAATCACTGATTACGCAGGGGGAAAATTCATTAACCGGCATTAAAACAAATTTTGATCTTGTTATCCGAAATGCAGTCTATCAGCAAAGCCTTATGACAAGCGACAACAAAATGATGCTTTCACTTAAAAAACTAATAATAAGCGGAGGCAATTATGATTATAGTGACGGCGTATTCTTGGATGATTTGGAAACTGCGCTGCGGAGTGTCATTTACTCCCATTCCTATATTGACTCGATTTATATCTACCTTGATGGATACGATGATTTTTTTTCTTCAACCCAAAATGGAGTCGCAAAGCTGAACAATTATTATGATACGGATTGGCATAAATATTATGTAAGCGATACGAAAATGCATTCTCAGTGGATTGTGAAACGTTCTGTTAATAAGTATACATATGCACCTCCCGAATCGGTTTTAACAGTATTTCAGCGCATGTCATCAACCAATGGAGTTATTGTCATTAATATTAACGAAGATAAAATGATTAACATCTTAAATTCAATTGTTACTGACCAGAATGAATATGCCTTTATACTGGATGAAAATTATTCTATGATATTAAGCAACAGAGGCGATAACGGACCCGAAAAAGAGATAAAAAACGGCTTTTTAAAAAAATACATGACAGGTACGAAGTCGGGTCTTTCGGGGCTTTCTGAAAAGTGGATTGCGATTGGCAGTAAAAAATATTTAATGAATTATTGCAACTACCCGGAATCACAAATTTATTTTGTCTCACTTATATCTGACAGTGCGCTTGCTGATCAGTATGGCAATTTTATCACGAGTTTTTTAGTTATCTTTTTAGCAAATTGTTTGATTGTATTATTTTTAACTTACATAACTACAAAGCGCAATTTTAGACAAATTGATTATATGATTGATGTTTTTGGCAGAGCGGAGCAAGGTTTGGTTACTGAAATTCCACAAAAGCGTAAGCAAGATGAATATGACATAATCATGAATAATATCATTAGCCTTTTCATTAAGACAACACAGATGAACACAGAATTGGTTGAACGGCAGCATAGTCTTGAGGTGGCTGAACTGACAGCGCTGCAGTTGCAAATTAATCCTCATTTTTTGCTGAATACTCTGCAGACAATGGACTTGGAAGCAACCAAAATGCTGTCCGGCCCTTCCACCATCAATGAAATCATTCAGGATTTATCCGATATTCTGAAATATGCGCTCGGAAATCCGGCACAGCCGGTAAGTCTTAGAGAAGAATTAATCTATTTAAAAGAATATGTAAATATACAGAAGTACCGATTTGGGGATAAGTTTATTGTCTATTATGAAATTGACGATGATCTGCTGGACTATCATGTTTTCCGCTTAATGTTGCAGCCGCTTCTTGAAAACAGTATCCTGCATGGCGTGCGTATGCTCGAACGGACTGGCTATATAAAGATTAAGGTATTCCAATGCGGAGAATATCTGAATATACGTGTTATTGATAATGGTATGGGGCTTACACATAATGAGGTAACCACGCTTTACGCGCAGATTAACGACGTAAACAGCAAGAGCATTGGGCTGACAAACGTAAACCGTCGACTGACTTTGGAGTACGGGGATGACTGCGGGCTCCGCATCCATAGCAAGAAAAACATCGGTATGTGTATATCGTTCAAAATCCCGATACAATAAAAGTGTTAGACAAAAATTGAGTGTGAATCATTAAAACAGAGGATATGGAGGAGAGAAAATGGCCATGCTCAAAAAGGGCTTCACATTTGCACTCGCGTTTTTTATAGCCTTGAGCTTTGCTGCCTGTGGAATAAATTCAAATTTAAGCACAGCGGCATCTTCATCAGCAGAAGCAGGTTCGAGAAATGCAACGCTTCGTTTCAGTTGGTGGGGCGGTGATGAGAGAAACAAAGCAACGCTTGATGTTATTAAACAATTTGAGCAGAAGTATCCAAAGATAAAAATCGAAGCGGAATACGGCAGCAGTGATGGATATAATGTTAAGCTTGCCACAGAGTTAAGCGCGGGAACGGCACCCGATATTGTACAAATTGACCCGTCCTATTTACCAACTTACAATAAAACAAATCAAGAATATTTCATTGACTTTACAAAGCAAAAGATTGATTTATCCGGTTTTGATAAAGCTTATTTGAAGAGCAATGGAAATTATGACGATAAGCAGTTAGGTCTGCCAACAGGCGTTGGGGGTACGGCAATTATTGAAAATTCGGATATGGCTGCCCAAATAGGCGTTGATTTGACGAAACAATATACTTGGGATGACCTTATCACAATGGGGCAAAAGGTAAAACATTATGATAAGGATTATTATTTACTGGCTGCCAACCTTTCCTACATTGCGGATGCTTTGTTAAGGCCATATCTTCTTGAATTAACCGGCAAACCATTGCTGATCGACCGTACAAAACAGCTTGGGGTTACACAAGATGATCTTACAAAGGGCTTAACCTTAATCAAAAATTTGTATGATAATAATGTCCTTCCGCCTGAATCACACATGTTATCCTATGAGGGGGATAATATTCCAAAGGATCCGAACTGGATATCCGGTAAATATGTTGCGGCAATATGCGTCACATCAACTGCAAAAGAATTTGCAGCTGCAAATAAGGGCGCAAAGTTTTTAGCTGCCAAACTTCCTCAGCTGAAAGGTGAAAAAGATCAGGGTTATTGTGCTTCCTGCCCGCAGTTAATGTGTGTAACGTCGAAATCACAGTATATACCAGAGTCTGTTGCGTTTCTGGATTATTTTTTTAATAATGCGGATGCAGCAAAGACTTTAGGGGTGCAGCGATCTATTCCGGCGGTAAAATCTGCCCGCCAGATTGTTCAGAATAACAATTTGGCGGATCAATTAACTATAAATACGGTGAATACCTGCCTTTCCTATAAGGGCTCGCTTGTTATAGGATTTTCCTCGACCGAAGAGGTAAAAAGTATCTTGTCGGATGCTATTTCTTATGTAGCATACGGAATGAGCACTCCGGCTGCAGCCGCTGCCAATGCTTACTTAATGCTGAAAAACTGCATTGCGACTCAAAAATAACGAGAATTCATATATCAGAGCAACGGGGTATCCTGATGAATCGGGATACCCCGTTGCTCTATTTTGTCAGAAAAATTGTGTACTCCACTTTGTGATAGAAAGAATACAAAACGCTAAAAGTGATACCCTTTTCATTTAACAAGTAAAAATTGAGTGTAAATAGCAGAGACAATTCCTTTCATCCAAATAAGGCTTTGGCTATAATACATATAAAATAAAACATATGGAGGAGAGAAAATGGTAAAATTCAAAAAAAGCATTTCAATTGTACTCGCGTCTCTTATGGCTATTAGCTGTGCTGCTTGCAGCACAGACACAAACTCAGGTACAAGTACAGCCGCAAGTACCGCGGCCTCTTCATCAGTAGAAGTAGGTTCAAGAGATGTATCGCTTCGTTTCAGTTGGTGGGGCGGCGACGCAAGAAACAAGGCAACGCTCGAAGTGATCAAACAATTCGAAAACAAGTATCCCAAAATAAAAATCGAAGCAGAATATGGAAGCAGCGACGGGTATAACGACAAGCTTGCCACTGAGCTCAGTGCAGGAACGGCACCGGATATTGTTCAGGTTGATCCATCCTATTTCCCAACATACTATAAAACCAATAAAGATTATTTTATCGATTTATCAAAACAAAAGATCGATTTATCCGGTTACGAAGCAGAATATCTGAAGAGCAATGGTAACTATGACGGTAAGCAGGTTGGTTTGCCTACAGGTGTTTCCGGAACCTCAATTATTGAGAATTCGGATTTGGCTGCAAAAATAGGCGTTGATTTAGCAAAAGATTATACTTGGGATGATCTTATTACAATGGGACAAAAGGTAAAAAGCAGTGACAAGAACAGCTACTTGCTGGCTGCCAACCTTTCCTATATCTCTGACGGTTTGCTCCGTCCGTATCTCCTTGAACTGACAGGTAAACCGTTGATCGTTGACAGTGAGAAGCAACTTGGCGTTACGCAGGATGATCTTACAAAAGGTTTAACCTTGATTAAAAGTTTGTATGACAATAACGTCCTTCCGCCAGAATCTCACATGTCTTCCTATGAAGGCGACAACATTCCGAAAGATCCGAACTGGATTTCCGGTAAATATGTTGCGGGTATATGTGTAACATCAACTGCAAAAGTACTTGCAGCGGCCAATGCAAATGCAAAATTTGTTGCTGCTAAGCTTCCACAGATTAAAGATGGCAAAGATCAAGGCTATTGTGCTTCCTGTCCGCAATTAATGTGTGTAACCTCAAAATCACAATACTCCCCAGAAGCGGTGGCATTCCTTGATTATTTCTTTAACAATGCAGATGCTGCAAAGACATTAGGCGCACAGCGCTCTATTCCGGCAGTCAAAGCTGCCCGTCAGATTGTTCAAGACAACAAGCTGGCTGATACATTAACAGTAGATACAGTAAACACCTGCCTTTCTTATAAAGGTACGCTTGTTATCGGATATTCTTCTACTGCTGAAGTAAAGAGCATTTTGTCCGATGCGATTTCATCTGTTTCTTATGGCAAAAGCACTCCGGCTGCAGCGGCCGCAAGTACATATTCTCTGCTGAAAAATTACCTTGCAAATCAAAAATAAGGAAATGGATTAAGCTGCGAAGAAGATGGGATATCCTATCATATTAGGATATCCCTTCGTTTTAAGGTTAACTCCGATAGAAAGGTTGACATCGATGACATCAAAACCTGTAAAAGCTTCAAGATATACCAAAAGAGATTGTCAGGCATTTTATTATATTGCACCATGGATACTGGGATTTTTAGTGCTCCAATTATACCCGTTTATTAGCTCCTTGGTTTATTCCTTCACAAATTATACAATTGGCTCCAAACTGACTTTTGTAGGACTCAAAAATTATATTGACCTGTTTACCATTGACCGAGATTTTATACCATCTTTAAGAGCAACATTACTGTACACACTTATGACTGTGCCGGGAAAGCTCATCCTCGCGCTGATTATCGCAGTACTTATGAATCGAAAATCAAGAGGGATTAACTTTCTAAGAACTCTATATTATATACCGTCCTTATTTGGTGGCAGCGTTGCTGTCGCACTCCTTTGGAAAATCATGTTTATGGATAACGGAATCATCAACGCTCTGATACATAAAATGGGTATCCCCCCAGTTATGTGGCTGGGTGACCCAAACACTGCATTACCGACAATATGTATGCTGGAAATTTGGCAGTTTGGCTCCTCAATGGTTATGTTTTTAGCGGCTCTCAAACAAGTGCCGGCTTCACTTTATGAAGCGGCAAGTATCGATGGCGCGGGGAAAGTGAAACAATTTTTCAGTGTCACACTGCCCCAAATCACTCCGATTATCTTTTTCAATATGATTATGCAGACGATTCAGGCACTTCAGAATTTTACATCCGCGTTTGTTGTGACAAACGGGGGACCGCTCAAATCCACCTATCTTTTGGGCATGAAGCTTTATAATGAAGGCTTCAGCTACTTTAGAATGGGATATGCAAGTGCTATTTCCTGGATTGTATTCTTGATAATTATGATTATTACATCTTTACTGTTCAAATCATCTTCCGCATGGGTATTTTATGAAGATAACTAAGGGGGTAACAAAATAATGGGTCGTCAATCAAAAAAAATAGTCGGAACTAGCTTTCTAGTACTTATATTCGTCATTATGGGTGTCCTTTTGCTATTCCCAATCCTGTGGATGATCATGGCCTCCTTCAAGACGAATCCAGAGATATTCGGTTCTACTAATTTATTTCCAAAAAGTTTTAATCCAGCCAGTTATATACAGGGCTGGCAGGGCAACGGGCAGTATGACTACGGAAAATTTTTCATAAATACCTTTTTACTTGTTATTCCTACGACAGTATTTACGGTTATTTCCAGCTCTTTTGTTGCCTATGGCTTTGCCCGTTTTCGGTTTCCAATGAAAAAACAGCTCTTTGCACTGCTGATTTCAACCTTAATGCTGCCAAATGCGGTTATTATCATTCCACGCTATACACTGTTCAATAAATTCGGTTGGATCAATACTTATATGCCGTTCTATGTTCCGGCAATACTTGCCTGCTATCCGTTTTTTGTTTTTATGCTGGTGCAGTTCATGCGCGGTCTGCCAAAAGATTTGGATGAATCTGCGTACCTTGACGGGTGCGGCACTTTGCGCGTATTTACATCAATCTTACTACCATTACTGAAACCCGCACTCTTTTCAGCCGCTTTATTTCAGTTCATTTGGACATACAACGATTATTTCAATCCGTTGATTTTCATAAATTCAGTATCAAAATATACCATTTCACTTGCACTGCGTATGTCTGTCGATGCGGAATCCATCGTCGTTTGGAGCAATGTTATGGCTATGTCTTGCCTTTCTGTAATCCCACTTGTCGTTCTCTTCTTCGTGGGACAGAAATATATGGTTGAAGGTATTGCAACCACCGGCATGAAAGGCTGATCATCCTAACTTTATTGCACCTGTAAGGCGGTGTAATAAAGTTAGGGCACCTTAGAAATAATAGTGAGGAGATTGAAGTTTGAAACACTGTAATTTGAGCACCATCCCAAAAGGGACGCAACAAATTAGACCGCCCAGAGGCAGCCAAAAAAGCAGTAATGTCAATCAGGGAACTGGTGCAACAGACACAATATAGCCCTGC
>JAEWYE010000080.1 GCA_023458755.1 Bacillota bacterium
CTTAGTCACATCACTAATGACACGGTCACTAAATCTTGCGCCTATGGCAATCAGAAGATCACATTGTGTGATGCCCTGATTAGAAGCTAAGCTACCATGCATACCCACCATTCCTGTTGACAAGGGATGAGTTTCTGGAAATGCCCCCAGTCCCATGAGTGAGGTGGTTACTGGAGCAGATATTTTGTCAGCAAGGGCAAAAAGTTCCTCTTGCCCACCACTGATTGCTATCCCTCCACCTGCATAGATAAAAGGCTTCTCTGACATTTTAATTAAATCTACTGCAATTTGAATATCCTTTTCACGAATGGTATGAGTTTGTGGTGAAATGGTTTTTGGCATTTCATATTCATAATCATAAATTGCCGCTGATACATCCTTTGGAATATCAATAAGCACTGGGCCTGGTCTACCACTTTGAGCAATATAAAAGGCTTCTCTTATGGTTTTTGCTAAGTCCTTTACATCCTTCACAATATAATTGTGCTTTGTAATACACATGGTAATGCCTGCAATATCCACTTCCTGAAAACTATCTTTTCCAAGTAATACATTAGGCACTTGCCCTGTGATTGCTACCATAGGTACTGAGTCCATATAAGCTGTAGCAATACCTGTTACAAGATTGGTAGCTCCTGGGCCTGAGGTTGCAATACAAACCCCCACCTTACCTGTAGCCCTTGCATAGCCGTCAGCTGCGTGAGAGGCTCCTTGTTCATGAGAGGTTAAAATATGGGTAATACGATCACTATTTTTATATAAGGCATCGTATATATTCAAAGCCTGCCCGCCAGGATAGCCAAAAACAGTATCTACACCTTGCTCCACCAAACACTCAATGAGTATTTGTGATCCATTAATTTTCATAGCTTACCTCCTATTAGGCTTTAAAAATCGCACCTGTATTTGCAGATGTAACTAATTTTGCATAACGCGCTAAGTAACCTTTTGTTACTTTTGGCTCTGGTTTTACCCATGCCGCTCTTCTTTTTGCAAGTGTTGCATCATCAACTTCTAGTTCAATGGTACAAGCATTCATATCAATGCTGATGATATCTCCATCTTCAACTAGGGCAATGGTTCCACCCTCTGCTGCTTCTGGAGAAACGTGACCGATACAAGCCCCTCTAGTAGCACCTGAGAAACGACCATCGGTAATGAGTGCCACTTCCTTATCCAGTCCCATTCCAGCAAGGCAAGCAGTAGGCGCTAGCATTTCTCTCATACCAGGTCCGCCCTTTGGTCCTTCATAACGAATGACTACCACATCACCTTTTTGAATCTTACCTTCATTAATAGCAGCAGTTGCTTCTTCCTCGCTATTAAATACTTTAGCACTATATTTATTCACAAGCATTTCCTTGGCTACTGCGGAACGCTTCACCACACAGGTATCCTCAGCTAGATTTCCTCTAAGAACAGCAATACCACCAGTTACACTATATGGATTTTCCAGTGGGCGGATAACCTCTGGATTCTTATTCGTTACCTTTTCTAAATTCTCACCAACAGTTTTTCCAGTAACGGTCATTAGACTTGTGTTTAATAAGTCCTTCTTAGTAAGCTCCTTCATAACCGCAGCTACGCCACCTGCAAAATGAAGATCCTCCATATGATGTGGGCCTGCTGGTGCTAACTTACAAAGATTAGGTGTCTTTGAGCTAATCTCATTTGCCATATCTAGGTTAATGCTTACGCCTGCTTCATGAGCAACAGCTGGTAAATGGAGCATGGTATTCGTACTGCATCCAAGTGCCATATCTACTGTTAAAGCATTCTTAAAGGCTTCGTCATTTAAGATATCACAAATTTTAATATCTTTTTCTAACATATCCATAACGGCAATACCTGCATATTTAGCAAGTCTAATACGTTCAGCAAAAACAGCTGGTGTAGCCCCATTGCCTGGAAGGGCAATTCCTAGTACTTCACACATACAATTCATACTATTAGCTGTATACATTCCTGAACAGGAGCCGCATCCAGGACAAGCATGATTTTCATATTCCATCAGCTCTTCTTCTGTGATTTTTCCTGCATTAAAGGCACCAACTGCCTCAAAGGTAACAGAAAGGTTTGTTTTCTTTCCATTTACTGTTCCTGCAAGCATAGGTCCTCCACTTACTACTGTGGTAGGTAAGTTCATTCTTGCTGCACCCATGAGCATACCTGGTACGATTTTATCACAATTTGGTACAAGCACTAATCCATCAAATGCATGGGCTGTTGCCATACACTCAATAGAGTCTGCTATAAGCTCTCTTGTTACAAGGGAATACTTCATCCCTTCATGTCCCATTGCAATACCATCACATACACCAATAGCAGGCACTTCAATAGGTGTTCCTCCTGCTAAACGAATACCTACTTTAACAGCCTCAGTCACCTTATCGAGATGTGAATGTCCTGGAACAATCTCACTTTTAGCTGTGACTACGCCAATAAGTGGTTTTTGAATCTCTTCATCTATATAACCCATTGCTTTAAATAAAGAACGATGGGGTGTTCTTGCTGCGCCAGCTTTTACGCGATCACTCTTCATAGCTACTCTCCTTTATTTTTCAATCAACTAAAAAATATCTGTTCCATTGGTATTGGCAAATTCTTTAAATGCAGCCAAGATAGCCTTTGTGATAGGACCTGCATTTCCATTACCAATAACTCTACCGTCTACCATGCTTACAGGAATAGCTTCAGCAGCTGTACCTGTTAAGAAGCACTCATCTGCATTATATACATTAAATAAAGTAAATTCCTTTTCAACAAGCTTATAGCCTAATTTTTCTGTAAGCTCCATAACTGTTCGTCTTGTAATACCATCTAAAATACCGAGGTAAATAGGAGGTGTATAAACCACATTATCCTTTACAATAAAAATATTGTCTCCAGTACATTCAGCTACAATACCATCATGATTGAGCATAAGAGCCTCTGGAACACCTGCACGATTTGCTTCGATTTTTGCAAGAATATTATTTAAATAGTTAAGGGATTTAATTTGAGGATCTACAATAGTTGCCTTATTGCGACGTTGCACTGAAGTAATAATAGGCATTCCCTTTGTATACATCTCTTCTGGATACATCGTAATGCCTGCCGCAATACAAAATACGGAAGCCTTTGGACAATTGATTGGATTAAGTCCTAAGTCACCTTTACCTCTTGTTACAACCAAGCGAATATAGCCATCTCTTAAATTATTTTTTCTGCAAGTCTCTAAAAGTACTTCTGTCATTTCTTCTTTACTAAGAGGAATCTCTAGCATAATCGCCTTAGCTGCTGCATAAAGCCTGTCAATATGGTCT
>JAEWYE010000081.1 GCA_023458755.1 Bacillota bacterium
CCGTCGCATCTTCCTTGTCGCAGATTTTGGAGGCACGACCGCACCCGAAATACTATTTAAGCAAGACAGCCTGTTTGGGGATATTGCGCAGAGCGGAGGCCCGCGGCAAGGAGCTGCCGCCCCAGCTGAGGGATGCCCTGATGATACAGGCGGGGCTTGCCTGACCCCGTGGGATGTGCAGAGCCGCCGCATTTTTGAGGAAACCGGAACGTGGCCTGCCCTCTATAGTGGTGAAGGCGGTGGGCACGGATATATTCAGACAGAAGAAAGAATACCCATTGCTTTCGCCGCCAACCAGCGTGATGAAGTGCGGGATTTGCACGATGTAGCAGGTGCGATACAAGCCCAGCCGGGGATGAAGCAGCAGACCTTTGTGGCGGATGCGGAGAAAATCAGTGCCTTTCATGTCAATCAAAGGGATGAAGTTATTGACTTGGACGGCGTATCCGGTGCACTGCTGGCAACTCGAAATATGCAGATGCAGACCTTTGTGGCACATCCGCTGTTCTGTTTGAACGATCAGGGCGGAGAACGGATGGATGTCACAGAGGATGTGGCGTCCACGCTGCGCGCCGGTATGGGCGGGCATCCTCCCCTTGTATCTCAGCCGAACTGTCTGAACAGCTGGGATACCCAGCAAAGCCGTGTGTTCACGTCGGAGGGTGTGGCGCCAACTCTTGCCGGTGCGGACGGCGGCGGTGGCAGGAACCCGGCAGGGCTTCTGTTTGCGGCAGGCGTTGTCAGCAAGGGTGACGGGGATTGTTTTTTGACCCCCGAAACGCACACTTCGCTAACCGGCGGCGGTGGGCAGGCCAGACAGGGTTACCCCTGTGTGCTTACCGCAGGCTTCTGCGGCAGTGCCAGCGCCGAGGCCAGAGGGATCGGTTATCAGGCGGAGTGTTCCCCTACCATTAAAACCGGCACCGCTCCATCGGTGCTCTGTCTCAATGATCAGGGCGGCAGCCAGATGCACTGCACCGAGGATATCACAGGTACGCTCCGAGCACAGGAGCATGGACACCAGCCGCTGGTGTTTGACAACCATGCCCAAGACTCTCGCTTTACCGGACCGGTGGATGTGTCGCAGACAGTATCCGCAGGCTTCGGACAGGGCGGGAACAATCAGCCGCTGGTCATGGCAACCCAGCAGGGCGGCGCTGAAATTGGCGAGGGTATCTGCCCGACCATTACGGCAAGTGCCGGGATGAGCGGAAATAACCAACCGGTGTTGTTTGAAAATCACGGCATTGACAGCCGCTACACCGGTCCCCATGAAGTGGCACCCACCATGTCCGCTCGGATGGGAACCGGCGGCAATAATGTACCGCTGGTGGGAAGTCCCCACTTGCAGGAAACCATCTGCATTGCGGGCAACACCATCGACCGGGAGCCGGAAAACGGCGGCAACGGCCTCGGCTGTCAGCCGGACATCAGTTACACAATTACAACCAGCGACCGCCACGCAGTTTGTGAGCCATACCAAGAGGTGGTGGGCGCGCTTTGCCGTGGAGATGAGAAAGGCATCGGCAGCCAGTATGTCAGTCAGAATAAATGCATCGTGGAAAGGCGCAACCTCATCCGCAGACTGACGCCGTTGGAATGCGAACGGCTCCAAGGCTTTCCCGATGGCTGGACGCTGATTCCCGGCGCATCCGACAGCGCCCGGTATAAGGCGCTGGGCAACAGCGTGGCGATACCCTGCGTGAGCTTTGTCCTCCGCGGTATCGCCTATTTTTTGCGAAAAATCTACGAGGAACAGGAGGAATCACCCCCATGTACATCTACCCCGACAACTTAAAATCCAAGGCAACCCTGTGGCTGTGGGAGCTGCGTGACATCGGAATCATCGGCGTCGGCTGCCTGATTTCCGTCTTCGCACTCTCCCGGCTCGGCTGGCTGCCGCCCATCGTTCTGACGGCGGTCTATGCCTTTTTATCCATCCGCTTCGAGGATGTGAGCATCCTTGATTTTATTCGCTACGCCGCCGCTTTCTTCTTTGGCAAGCAGCAGACCTATGAATGGAGGGCGTGAATATGAACCGGAAAAAGAAACAGGAAACCAGAGAAAAAGCCTCTACCCGCCAGCTCATGGGCATTGATGGCATCACCGGCCACAGCCTTGTAACGCCCCACGGTGAGCTGGTGTTTTTTATGGTTAAACCGACCAATATCAGTGTTTTGTCTGAGAGCAGCGTGGGGGCGAGGATTTATGCCCTTATGAATGTACTCAAGGGCATCTCGGATATTGAAATGCTGTGCCTAAACAGCCGGGAAAACTTTGAGGACAACAAAAGTCACCTCAAAGCCAGAATGGACGCTGAGCAGAACCCCGTCATCCGAAAGCTGCTGGCACAGGATCAGACCGCCCTTGACCGTATGCAGGTGCAGATGGCAACGGCGCGGGAGTTTTTAATCATCATCCGGTTGAGAAGTGAAAAAGAAAGTGATGTTCAGCCCTACCTCTCCCGCATCGAAAAAAGCCTCAAGGATCAGGGCTTCACAGTGCGCAAGGCGGCTGAATCGGACATCAAGCGCCTGCTGGGTGTTTACTATGAGCAGAATGTCACAACGGAACAATATGAGGATTACGACGGAGAAAGGTGGGTGGTTTTCGGTGAGTAAAAACAGAAAAAGAGAAAAATCAGTGCTACAGGAGGATGTAAAAATCAAGGATTTCCTTGACATGATCGCTCCGGGCATCATCAAATTCAACACCGACCACTTCCTCTGCGGCAACACCTACCGCTGTGTTTGGGTGCTGCGGGAATATCCCACTGCCACCGAGGAACAAGCCATTCTGCGCCACCTTGGAGAAAAGGACGGCGTGACCCTGCGCATCTACACCCGTCAGGTAACGGCAGCCGAGGAAAAGAAAATCATCCACAATGCCGCCAACAAAAACCGTATGGATAAGAGCAGTACCAACGACCTCCAGCAAACCGTCACCGCCGAAAGTAATCTGCAGGATGTGGTCACGCTGGTGTCCTCCATGCACCGCAACCGGGAGCCGCTCCTGCACTGCGCTGTTTTTATTGAGCTGACCGCTCACGATTCCGATGCGCTGAAGCTGCTCCAGACCGATGTTCTCACCGAGCTGGTGCGCAGCAAGCTCAATGTGGACCGGCTCATGCTGCGCCAGCGGGAAGGCTTTCTCGCCGTAGGCCCTGCCGGATATAATGTGTTCGCCAGCCAGTTTGAACGGGTGCTGCCCGCAAGCTCCGTGGCAAACCTTTATCCCTTCAACTACAGCGGCAAGACCGACCCTCACGGATTTTACCTCGGCAGGGACAAATTCGGCTCCAATATCATCGCGGATTTTGACAAGCGTGATGATGACAAAACCAACGCCAATGTCCTGATACTCGGCAACTCCGGCCAGGGCAAGAGCTATCTGTTAAAGCTCATCCTCTGCAATATCCTCGAATCGGGCAAATCGGTTCTGTGCCTTGATCCCGAGCACGAATATGTGGATCTGGTCGAAAACCTCGGCGGCTGTTTCATTGACCTCATGTCGGGCCGGTACCGAATCAACCCGCTGGAGCCGAAAACATGGGATGAGGGCGGCAGCCCAGAGGACACGGACGCGCCCCAGGCATTCCGCCAGTCCACCAAGCTCAGTCAGCACATCAGCTTTCTCAAGGATTTCTTCCGGTGCTACAAGGATTTTTCCGACCGCCACATTGACGCCATTGAAATCATGCTGGGCAA
>JAEWYE010000082.1 GCA_023458755.1 Bacillota bacterium
ATGGCGATAAGCCTTTCGGCGACAAGAAACCGTATGGCAATAAGCCCTACGGCGAAAGAAAGCCTTATGGCGATAAGCCTTTCGGCGACAAGAAACCTTATGGCGATAAGCCCTACGGCGAAAGAAAACCGTATGGCGATAAGCCCTACGGTGACAAGAAGCCCTATGGCGATAAGCCCTACGGCGACAAGAAACCTTATGGCGACAAGCCCTACGGCGAAAGAAAACCGTACGGCGATAAGCCTTTCGGCGACAAGAAACCGTATGGCGACAAGCCCTATGGGGAAAAGAAACCCTACGGCGATAAGCCTTACGGCAGCAAGCCCTACGGCGGCAGCAAGCCTTACGAAAACAAAAAGCCCTCGGCGGTCGAGCCGCTTGTGGACGATGCTGAGCTCGATGAAATCGCCGAGCTTTCTGCCGATGCAGAACCCAAAAAGACGCGCTATGCATTGAAGTACGACGCTATGGCGCCCGCGAGCGAGGAAGCCGCCGCACAGGCAAAAAATGTGCCCGAAGATGAGCTTCCCTACCTTGTCATGGGGCGTAACGCCGTGCGCGAGGCGCTCAAAAGCGGCAGGAGCATCGACCGCATACTAGTAGTAAAGGAGCTTGACGGTTCCTTGCGCGAGATTGTGAACCTTGCGCGCGACAACAACGTACAGCTGCGCGAAGTCGATAGGAGCAAGCTCGACGAGCTTTGCATGCCCTTTGGGCACGGCAACAAAACCGGCAACCATCAGGGCATCGTGGCGATGGTTCCGGGCGTGCAGTACTGCGAATTGAACGACATCCTTGAAGTTGCCAAGGCGAAAAACGAAAAGCCGTTTTTGATCCTTCTCGACGGTATCGAGGACCCGCATAACCTCGGCTCCATCATAAGGAGCGCCGAATGCGCGGGCGCGCACGGCGTGGTCATTCCCAAGCGCCGCACGGCAACCGTTACCGCCGCAGCCTGCAAGGCGAGCGCGGGCGCGGTGGAATACATTAAGGTTGCGCGCGTTGTGAACATGGCAACCGCCGTCGAGCAGCTTAAAAAAGAGGGCATTTGGATTGCCGGTGCGGAGATGGACGGCACAACCATGACGGAAGCGAAGCTTGAAGGCGCGATTGCGCTGGTGATTGGCTCCGAGGGCGAGGGCATTTCGCGGCTCGTGCGCGAAGCCTGCGACTTCACCGTAAAAATTCCGCTTTCGGGCAACATCGAGTCGCTCAACGCGTCGGTCGCGGCGGCGATATTGATGTTTGAAAAGAAGCGGCAGGACGGCGCGAAGGCATAACGAAACGTTTCAAAAACGGCGGCGCGTTTGGCGCGCCGCCGTTTAAAAATATACAGCTCTTTCTATCAAAAAACACAACGGAAGCGGCATGCAAAAAGAATCCTATCAAAACATGACGGACGAACAGCTTGTGGTGTGCTCCCATGAGGGGGAACGCGAAGCGGACGAGGTGCTGTACGAGCGGTACAAAAACATCGTGCGCATCAAGGCGCGCCCTTATTTTTTGATCGGCGCGGACCGCGAGGATCTTTTGCAGGAAGGGATGATCGGCCTTTACAAGGCCATTCGGGATTATGACGCAGGCTACGGCGCGGCGTT
The DNA here is from genome assembly GCA_023458755.1 of Bacillota bacterium. GTDB lineage: Bacteria > Bacillota > Clostridia > Oscillospirales > Acutalibacteraceae > JAEWYE01. The sequence continues at coordinate 1,599 of JAEWYE010000082.1, forward strand.
TCGCTCGTTTGCGGAAATGTGCATCCTCCGCCAGATCATCACCGCCATCAAATCCGCCACGCGGCAAAAGCATGTGCCGCTCAATTCGTATGTGTCGCTCTACCGCCCGCTTCGCGAGGAAGAGCCCGACAGGGCGCTCATTGACGTTCTTACGGAGCTTCGCGGCGAAAATCCGGAAGATACCTTCATCGGCAAGGAATCCTTAAACGGTATTTTTCAAACGCTCGACAGCGCGCTTTCGCCGCTTGAAAAGCAAATCCTCGAGCTTTTTTTGGAGGGTCGTTCTTACCAGGAAATCGCTTTTGCGCTTTCGCGCAACACAAAAACCGTGGACAATGCGCTCCAACGCGTGAAACACAAGCTTGAGAGACACTTGGAAAACAGCAGGTGAACGCTGCCCCATACAAAAACTTGCGGCCGCCCCGGAACCTATCCGAGGCGGTCGTTTTTACCGTAGCAGTACCTTATTTTTTCTCCCACCATGTTTCGCGCGGCAACGGGCGAAAGCCGATGTTGTAATAGAACTGCTGCGACGAGCCTACATAGGCACCTTTGGCACCGCGCATGGCGCAGCGGCGGCACGCCTCGAGCACGGCTGCCTTGCCAAGACCCATGCGCCTGTACGTTGGGTCGGTAGCGACAGGTTCCACGAGCGCAAAGCAATCGCCCGTTTGGTGCCACATGCCGCAATAGGCGGCAAAATTACCGTTTGGCGCTTTGACGGCAATTTTTAAGGAAAGCTCCGCATGCGGGCCGCCAAGCTCCAGCGCGCGTCCTTTGAGCGTTTCTTCGTCCTCGGGCGCGTCGCCCTCGTGGTTGAACCCGCGGTGCAAAACGCGGTTGTACTTTTTTAAATCGTATTCCTCCGCAAGGCTTATAAGGGAAAAACCCTCCGGCAAGGGCGCGGAAAAAAGCGGTTCATCAAGCGGAAGCACGGCGAGTGACTCGTAGTTTTGCGTCGGCAAAAAGCCGTTTTGCACCGCGGTTTTTTGAAAATGCGCGTCCGAATCGGGGATGAGCGCGCGAAACCGGCCCTCTTTTTGCAGCGCGGTCATGGCGTAGTTTAAAAGCTCCCGCTTGAGGGCTTCATA
>JAEWYE010000083.1 GCA_023458755.1 Bacillota bacterium
GCTGTGGTTGGAACCTTTCTGAAACCATCTGGTGGTAGGAGTGATTAACCAATCCACAGCATCCTTTACAGTGTAGCACAGCCCTTGGAGAGGGGCTTTAATAACTACTACTCTATAATACAAGGAATCTGCTGTATGAAAACACTGAGGCAGGCAAAAGTCGGAGAAAGTCTGAAGGTAATCAAGCTTCACGGAGAAGGAGCCGTAAAGCGCCGCATTATGGATATGGGTATTACCAAAGGCGTGGATGTTCACGTCCGTAAGGTTGCACCGCTCGGCGATCCGGTTGAAATAAATGTGCGAGGCTATGAACTTTCCATCCGGAAGGCGGACGCAGAAATGATCGAAGTGGAGTAGCCGAATACCGATACCTTTGAAGGGGCAAGCCCCTATTTTTTCGAGCATTTGGTTAGCGTCTGCTAATATCGAAAGAGAGGATCATGGTTTGAAAACAAGTTTTCAAACCGAAAGGAAGAGTTTATATGGGAATTAAGATTGCACTTGCGGGTAACCCGAACAGTGGTAAAACAACCCTGTTTAACGCGTTGACCGGCTCCAACCAATTCGTTGGAAACTGGCCCGGCGTTACAGTCGAGAAAAAAGAAGGCAAATTGAAAAAACACAGCGATGTGATTATCATGGATCTGCCGGGCATCTACTCGCTGTCCCCTTATACGTTAGAAGAAGTCGTGGCACGCAACTACCTCATCAAAGAACGTCCTGACGCAATATTGAATATTGTGGACGGCACAAACCTTGAACGAAATCTGTACCTAACCACACAGTTGACCGAACTTGGAATCCCGGTCGTTATTGCCGTTAATATGATGGATGTGGTAAAGAAAAACGGTGACAAAATTAGCATGGAGGAACTTTCTCGTGAGCTTGGCTGCAAAGTTGTTGAAATATCAGCCTTGAAGGGTTCCGGAATCATGGAAGCGGCGGAAACTGCGATTGAAGCGGCGGCCAACTCTATCAGGACGGTCCCGATGCACAGCTTCAGCGGAGCGGTGGAACACGCGCTTGCACATATTGAGGAAGCCACCATACATAATATGCCTGCTGAACAGCAGCGCTGGTTTTCCATTAAGATTTTTGAACGCGATGAAAAAGTACTGTCACAGCTGAAGCTTGATAAAGCGGTGCTGGATCATATTGAAGAGGACATTGAAGCAGCCGAAAATGAGTTAGATGACGATGCCGAAAGTATCATTACCAATGAACGTTATGTCTATATCGCCTCAATTTTAAAAGGCTGTTATAAAAAGAAAAATGCAGGAAAGCTGTCGGTATCAGATAAAATCGATAAAGTCGTAACAAACCGCTGGGCGGCGCTCCCCATCTTCGCGGTCGTGATGTTTATCGTATACTTTGTTTCGGTTACAACAGTTGGCAGTTGGGCAACAGACTGGGCAAACGACGGCGTATTTGGCGATGGCTGGCATTTGTTCGGCATCGGCTCCTCAACATATGAACAGGCTGCCGATTCCTACACGGAAACAGGCGCAATTAAGGATGCTTTTATTGGCGCCGCAAAAAATATCAACGCGGTGGACAAAGCAAAGTCCACAGACAATAAGACCATTCTGATTGAGTCCAAAGCAAAATCCGTTACCGCAACCGCTTATCTCTACGATGATGACGGCAACGTAACCGAATCCATTCCGGTGGATTATAACAAATATCTGTCGGTGGCAGACAAAGAAGAACCGAATCCTGCAGATTACGGGGTATGGGTGCCCGGTGTTCCAACACTGCTTGGCGATTGGCTGAAAAGCATCAATTGTGCTGACTGGCTGCAGGGGTTATTGCTTGACGGCATCGTCGCCGGTGTTGGGGCGGTACTCGGATTTGTTCCGCAAATGCTGGTTCTGTTCCTGTTTCTCGCATTTTTGGAAGCCTGCGGATACATGGCCCGTATTGCTTTTGTCATGGACAGAATTTTCCGCAAATTCGGGTTATCCGGTAAATCGTTTATACCGATGCTCATCGGTACCGGCTGCGGAGTACCCGGAATTATGGCGTCGCGTACTATTGAGAACGACCGCGACCGCAAAATGACGATTATGACGACAACCTTTATTCCATGCGGGGCAAAGCTGCCGATCATCGCGCTGATTGCGGGCGCACTGTTCGGCGGAGCTTGGTGGGTAGCGCCCAGCGCCTATTTTGTGGGTATTGCCGCCATTATTACCTCCGGCGTTATGCTAAAAAAGACCAAAATGTTTTCCGGCGAACCGGCTCCGTTTGTCATGGAGCTGCCCGCCTATCACATGCCGACTGTCTCCAATCTTCTGTGCTCCATGTGGGAGCGTGGCTGGTCGTTTATGAAAAAGGCCGGAACAATCATTTTGCTTGCGACTATCTTCGTATGGTTCACTTCCAACTTCGGCTGGACGGACGGTGCGTTCGGCATGGTCGATATGAACAACAGTATTCTTGCCGCTATCGGATCCGCAATTGCGTGGATATTCATTCCGCTCGGCTGGGGGCACTGGCAGGGCGCGGTTGCTTCCATCACCGGACTAATCGCAAAGGAAAATGTCGTTGGAACCTTCGGTGTTTTGTTTGGCGGTTTCGACGAAGTGGCGGAAAACGGCTGGCAGATTTGGACAAATATGCGTCAGGTATTTTCACCTCTTGCCGCTTATTCTTTCCTTGTTTTCAACCTTCTTTGTGCCCCTTGCTTCGCCGCCATGGGTGCGATCAAGCGTGAAATGAACAGCCCGAAATGGACATTCTTTGCCATCGGCTATCAATGTGTATTTGCTTATGCGATCGCTCTGGTAATCTATCAGCTTGGTATGCTGTTTACCGGTTCGGGCAATATCGTCGGTTCTATTTTTGCTTTTGCAATTGCCGCATTCATTCTGTATATGTTGTTCAGGCCTTACAAAGAAGCAAATTCTTTAAAGGCAAAGTTAAGAGTATAGTTGGAAAGACAAATCATGAAACTTTTTGTAAGGAGAAATTTATATGCTTTCGTGGTTAACGGAAAATATCTCAACCGTTCTTATCTCATTTGTACTTATCGCAGTCGTTGCGGGTATCATTACCTTTATGATAAAAAACAAGAAAAGAGGCAAGTCTTCCTGTGGCTGCGGATGTGCAGGGTGTCCAATAAATGGCAGCTGTCATCAAAAAAAATAAGCTCTTCGGTTAAAACAAAAAGTTCCACTTATTAACTATGCAAAAAGCACCCGGAAACTCCCGTCAGATTACGGGGCTAACCGGGTGCTTGATCGCTATTCGAAAATAAATTAAAATGATACGGATTCTGAATTTTTCTGTACGCTTGGTTAAGCGATTGCGTGGGCAGTATATTTTTCAATGGCTACAGCTGTAACATATTCTTTCTTCAGTGCCTGAAGTTTTTGATAATGTCCGGTTTTTCCGTGCGCTGCCTGCGCTTCACCGCTTACCCACATTTCCATTAGGAATAAATCGTTTTCCAAGTCCACCGGTATGTAATATTCATATTTTACGTTGCCCGGCTCTTCCTTGGAGCCGCGGATGATACCCTGCTCTCCGGCCTTTTCAAGGAACTCATTCCGCTTCCCCGGTTTTACGGTATAGCGGACATTTACAAGTATGCATTCCTTCATTTTGCTGACAGCCTGTTCATAGCTTTCTACTTTTATAACCGCAAAATATTTACCGAACTCCTTTGTCCACATATCCATTTCTTCTTCGATTGCGGTTACTTTTTCCATAATGAACGCAACATATGTACAATCGGTTTTTGCCATATTGGGGAGCAGTTCAGAAAAGCCCCATTTTACGTCATCCAGATCATCTTCAAACCCATGCCTTGCGTCTACAACAAAATTGCTGTGCGGATGCTGCCGCAATAACTCCAGCGCAAACAGCGTTGGCTCTCTGTAATCATGAATACGCGCAAATTTTTTCCACGATAAAAATACCACATGATCGTTTTCTATGTACTGTACCTTACAAAATTCGGATTCAAACTCCGATTGACCGTTCATAACATATCCCCTATTCTAAATATTCCTCATACATCATAATATAAAACGGTAATATGGTTTTTGTCAACAATTCTAATAACCCAGCATCCTTTCTAAATACAAAGCGACTATACTTAATTTTCGGCAACAGGTAATTTTAGACTTTTCTATTGACATTTGTACACTGAAATCTTATAATATAGTTGAACAAGTAATCAACTGTTCATTCTTAATGATAAGGAGGACATCATCATGAACCAAAATATTCCCGATATTGACCGATGTGACTGCACCATCATTCATGAAGATGTCATCAACGATGTGCGCAAGCATATGCCGGATGAAGAAGTTCTGATGGATCTTGCCGATTTCTTTAAAGTATTTGGGGACACTACAAGAGTAAGTATTTTATGCGCACTGTTCAAATCCGAAATGTGCGTTTGTGACATTGCAGCTTTACTCGGTATGACGAAGTCCGCAATTTCGCATCAGCTCAGAATTCTAAAGCAGTCAAAGCTTGTGAAAAATCGCAGAGACGGCAAAGTAGTTTACTATTCTCTTGACGATGAGCATGTGAAAAATGTGTTTGATCAGGGTTTAGCGCATGTAGCGGAGTAGTATTTTTTTGCTCATACAGTTGAATTAGTGTTCAATTGTTCATTTAATTTGCATAAGATGGAATACAATAACGATCATCCATTTATGATTCCATTCATACAGCGAAAACATGGAAACACTTGAAGAAGAAAACGAATCAGAAGGAGTGGAAAGAATGAATACCGATATTCATAAGGAATATGTGTTAGAGAACCTCTGCTGTGGTAACTGTGCCGCGAAAATTGAGCGCGAAGTGGGAAATCTGAACGGCATATCTGAATCCAATGTTGATTTTGTATCGAAAACGCTTACTTTGGAGCTAGCAGACCAGCATTCAACTGATAATCTATTTCATCAGATTGAATCCATTGTGAAAAGGCATGACTCCGATATCATTTTAAAAGAAAAGATTGCGACTGAGCCGGGAAAAAAAGTTCTCTACCTAAACGGTTTGGACTGCGCCGTCTGTGCACAAAAAATTGAAAACGCCGTAAAGGGTTTGGATGGGGTAAAAACAGCAACGGTTGATTTTGCGGCACAGCGGATGACCCTGGAAGCCGCTGATAAGAATAATATGCCGGCAATTCTGCGGGTGGCCTCACAAACTGTGACAGCTTTGGAACCGGATGTGAAAATATCCTACACGCCGAACAAAGCCGGTCAACCGGAATCTGCCGATAAAAAAGGACGGCTTTCGCGCCTTGGCCTGATTTTTGGTGCTGTTCTGTTTGTCGTAGGTCTTATTTTCTCTTTTCCAAAGCCAATCGAATTCGCACTGTTTCTTGCCAGTTTTCTTTTGGTAGGCGGTGAAGTGGTTTTTAAAGCCCTTCGGAATATTGCAAGAGGTCAGGTTTTTGACGAAAATTTTCTGATGAGCGTAGCAACAATCGGTGCTTTCGCAATCGGTGATTATCCCGAAGGCGTTGCCGTTATGCTTTTCTATCAGATTGGCGAGCTTTTGCAGGATATCGCGGTCAACCGCTCCCGAAAGTCCATCTCCGCGCTTATGGATATCCGCCCGGATTATGCAAACCTGAAAGACGGCGATGAAATACGGAAGGTAACTCCGGAAGAAGTGGGAATCGGCGATACGATTGTGGTACGGCCCGGTGAAAAAATCCCCCTTGACGGAAAAATCATTGACGGAAAATCTTCTTTGGACACCTCCGCGCTTACCGGTGAATCTCTTCCGCGCGATGTGGAAGCAGGTGACGAGGTGTTATCCGGTTCAGTCAACAAAAGCGGATTGCTGACCATTGAAGTTACAAAGGAGTTCGGCGAATCCACCGTATCCCGAATCTTGGATTTGGTACAGAACGCGAGCAGTCAAAAAGCTCCGACTGAAAACTTTATTACCAAGTTTGCCCGTTATTATACTCCCGCGGTCGTTTTTGCGGCGCTTGCGCTGGCTCTTCTCCCACCGCTGCTGATGCCGGGAGCGTCTTTTTCGGAGTGGATTAACCGCGGTTTAATCTTCTTGGTGGTATCCTGTCCCTGCGCGCTTGTCGTTTCGATTCCGCTAAGCTTTTTCGGAGGAATCGGCGGTGCTTCAAAGAACGGAATACTGGTAAAAGGCAGCAATTATTTAGAAGCCCTTAACAACGTCGATACCGTTGTCTTTGATAAAACCGGCACGCTGACAAGAGGTAACTTTAAAGTTACAGAAATTGCAGCCGCTAACAATTTTTCAAAAGAAGAAGTTCTGGAGTTTGCCGCACATGCCGAGAATTTTTCCAATCATCCGATTGCCGTTTCCATTCGTGAGGCTTACGGCAAGGAAATTAACAACCAGCTCGTATCGGATTACGAGGAAGTATCCGGTCACGGTATCCGCGTAAAAATTGACGGCAAATCGGTGCTTGCGGGCAATGCAAAACTGATGGATACCGAGAAGATTGAATGGGAAAAAGAATCCATACCCGGAACCGTTGTCTACCTTGCAATTGACGGAAAATTCGCGGGATATCTTGTCATATCGGACGAAGTGAAACCGGACAGCAAAGAGACCATTCAAAAGCTGAAAGCAATCGGTGTTCACAAAACAGTAATGCTGACCGGCGACAGCAAGGCAACCGGTGAAAAAGTAGCGAACGAGCTCGGTCTTGACGCAGCCTACACAGAACTGCTGCCTCAGCAAAAAGTCGAGCAAATGGAAAACCTCTCAAAAGAGCTTTTACCGAATGGCAAACTGGTATTTGTGGGAGACGGCATTAATGACGCGCCGGTATTGGCACAGGCCGATGTCGGTGTCGCGATGGGCGGTCTCGGCTCCGACGCGGCAATTGAGGCGGCGGACATCGTTTTAATGACAGATGAACCGTCAAAGCTTGTAGATGCAATCCGTATTGCCAAACGGACACGCCGGATTGTGTGGCAAAATATTATTTTTGCATTGGGTGTCAAGGCTGTTTTCTTAATACTCGGTGCTTTTGGTATTGCAAACATGTGGGAAGCTGTTTTCGGTGACGTAGGTGTTACCGTAATCGCTGTCATCAACGCCACAAGAACCATGCGCACACTAAAATAAATTTAATTCCTAAAAAATTAAGAGCGAAAAACGAACAAACACACCGGACAGCCTAAGAGCAGTTGCCCGGTGTGTTCCTTTTATACTATTTTAATTTTAAGCGAAATCATTTGGCTGCTATATTTTAAGACTCTTCCAAATGCCAGCCGAAATCGCCGTGATAAATCATTTGGCGGGTCATGCCGCCATCTATACAAATGTTTTCGCCGGTAATAAAGCCGGATTTTTCCGAGCAAAGGTACAGCACCATATTGGCAATGTCCAACGGGTTCCCAACCCTGCCGGCAGGATGCTGCTTTGCATCCGAGCCGTCGTAATGGCTGTTCTGCGTATCAATCCATCCTGGAGAAATCGAATTGACCCTAACCTTTCCGGCAAGGCTGACCGCCAGCGCGTGGGTAAGGGCTGAAATTCCGCCCTTGGCAGCGGAATAGCTTTCAGTGAACGGTTGGCTCATCCGGTCTCGGCTGGAAGAAATATTCACGATACTTGCTCCCGGCGCAAAATGATTCAGGAATAGCTGAGTCAGCATGAACGGAGCTGTAATCCCCACGCGAAGCGCATAATTGAACTCATCATAGGTACAGGCATCAATACCCTTGAACAAGGGCATGGCGTTGTTGATGAGATAGTCAACACGTCCGTATTGCTTCAGCACAGTGTCTGCAAAATGCTTCAAAGTCGATTCGTCACTGATATCACCCACGAAATAAGGGTTGTCCTGTATATCAATGACGCAAACTTCCGCGCCGTACTTTATAAACTCTTCGCAGATGCATTTTCCAATACCGCTGGCACCCCCGGTGACAACAGCGACTTTATTTTTAAACATAAAGTTCTCCTATTCTGCATGACCTTGTTCAGCCACGCGGCAAATTTTCATTCCTAAATATAACAAAAAACGCATCAAACAACCTACAAGCGGCTATTTGATACGTTTCTCTCAATGGTCGAGGTGAAATTATAGACCTGGAGAAATCCAGTAATATCAACGGTTGCGGACAATCGACGAGCAATATTTATATTTTTATATAAAATATAAAATAGATATTAGACTTCAATTATTTTTGCACGATACATGCCTTGCTTTTTTAATATATCTACCACATTATACGCATCAAGGCCCTCAATACAGATTCTGCGGCATTCACCAGGATAGTCTTGCGAAAAAGTATCCCAAGCAGTGATCAAATGGTCAGTTTTGTGTAAACCATATTTTGTTAGTAAGGCGGCATACTTTTCTGGCATCTCCGAATAAATAGAAACCACTTTGTATGTCTGAATAAAAATCTCTTCGTGGCTTTTATGAGATGCAATTGCAAATTGCGATAATCCGTCACTTAATAATAGTTGACCGTATGAAGTCATTATTGTATCAATTTGACTTCGCGTTTGCCCGTCAAGATATAGTACCTCTTGGTGAAGGATTTCCTTAAATTCCATTTTGTTTTCTTCATCAATTGACAGCGGTAATTGCATCACCAAAAACAATGGTTCAGGAAGTGCTCTATAAAAATTGGAAACTAAAGCTGATAGTTTCTCGTAGCTAACATTAGCGCAAATGGATTCTCCCTTAAATACCTGATATTCTTCCAAAACCTTATCTGGGAATGGAATTGTCACTCCGGGGGCAGTTTGGAACATGACATACACTCCTTGTATTATAGAGTAGTAGTTATTAAAGCCCCTCTCCAAGGGCTGTGCTACACTGTAAAGGATGCTGTGGATTGGTTAATCACTCCTACCACCAGATGGTTTCAGAAAGGTTCCAACCACAG
>JAEWYE010000084.1 GCA_023458755.1 Bacillota bacterium
CGGAAGGCGTTTCTGAAAGCTCGGCTTTGCAGTTTTGGGCGCAGGACCCCTCGCAGGCGCTTAAAAAGGGCATGAAGCTTATCGTATCACCGCCCGACAGGGCATATATCGATATGAAGTATGACGAGCAAACGCCCATCGGCCTTAAATGGGCGGGGTATATTTCAACGGAAACCTCCTACAGCTGGTCGCCCTTGGACTATGTGCCGCAAAGCGCAGTGCTGGGCATTGAGTGCCCGCTGTGGACGGAAACCGTGCGCACGATGGACGACATCGAATACCTTGCTTTCCCGCGCCTTTTGAGCCATGCTGAAATTGGCTGGACGAACGATGCGCAGCGCGCGTGGAACGAGTACCGCAAGCGTCTTGCGGCGTTTGCCCCAAGGCTTGCGGCGCAGGACGTCGGGTACTATGAAGACCCTGCCGTGCCTTGGAACTAGGAGAACCGGAAAGCTTTCTACCTTATGAAGCTCAAACAAAGCATTTTGCCGCCCGCAAAGCTTCGCGGGCGGTTGCTTGTTTGCCGCCAAATTACCGTGTTTTGCCTTTTTGGAAACTTTCTTGCACGGCGATTGCCCGGGAAATGTCACGCTGTCTTTGGGTGTATGCGCATTTTTCGGGCGGCTTGACACTACACGGCGGTTCATGTAACATGCAATCAGCGGGCCTATCCCGCGCATTTCCTCAAAATTCCGCATGAAAGAAGTGAAGCGCCATGCTTGAAGCAAAGCGCAAATATTCTGCCCTCTACAAGAATTTGAGTGCCATCCAAAAGAAAACCTTCCGCCGCGTCGCAAAGCTTAAGGCTTTTCTTTTGAAAAGCGCGGAACCCATTCCTTTTGCAGAGCTAAAACAGGAGGATTTCCGCCCCGCAAAGCCCGTTGAGCCATGGGGGAGAACGTATGTATGCGCGTGGCTCAAGCTTATGGGAACCGTGCCGCAGGGCGTGAAAAAGCCCGTGCTCATCCTCGACAAGACGGGGGAATGCCTGCTTTGCACCGAAAACGGCGTTCCGTTTGATGCGGTTACTTTTGTGAAGATCACGGGCGATCTGCCGCAAAGCTCCGGCAGACGCCGCGCAAACGACCTGCCATTCCATGAGGGTGAGAGCTTTACCGTATACGGTGAGTGCGGCTTCAACGGCTTTGTTCCCATGCAGTTTGACCAAGGGCTTTTTCGCGGCGCGTGGGTGGGCGAGCGCAACGAGGAAGTTTTTTCGTATTATTATGATTATCTCGCACTTTTGCTTCTTGCGGGGTCTACCTCCGATGAGGCGCTTTCAGCCGCTCTTGCGGGCGCTCTGAAGCGCTCGTTTGAGGCGTTTGGGCGCGGCGACGCGATAGCGGCGAGGGAACTATTGAAAGAATACCTTCAAATGCCCTCGGAGGATCCGCTCGTGTTTACCGCCATAGGCCACGGGCATCTCGACCTTGCGTGGTTGTGGCCCATCCGCGAAACTGTAAGAAAGGCGGCGCGCACCTATTCAATCGCGCTTGCCAACATCGAAAAATACCCGTGGTACATCTACGGCACAAGCCAACCTCAGCAGCTTTTGTGGATGAAGGAAAGCTATCCTTCCGTTTTTGCGCGCGTCAAACAGGCGATCGCAGACGGGCGCATTGAGGCGCAGGGAGGCTTTTTTGCCGAATGCGACACAAACCTTCCTTCCGGTGAGTCGCTCATCCGGCAGGCGTTTTACGGCAAGCGCGTATGGGCGGAGGAGTTCGGCCAGAAGCTTCGCATGTGCTGGCTGCCCGATGCGTTTGGGTAAAGCGGCAACCTGCCGCAAATTTTAAAAAAGTGCGGCATGGACTATTTTTCCACCATCAAGCTTTCGTGGAACAAGGTGAATGTGTTCCCCTACCGTACCTTCTACTGGCACGGTATCGATGGCAGCAGCGTGCTTGTGCATATGCCACCCGAGGGGGATTATAACAGCGCCGCGGGCGCGCATAACCTTTTAACCGCCAAAAAGCGCTACCCCGAAAAGGAGCTTGATACTGCGCTTTTGGTGTACGGCACGGGCGATGGCGGCGGCGGCCCCGCCGAGCGGCATGTGGAGCTTATCTCGCGCGAATGGAGCCTTAGTGGCATCCCGCGCGTGGCGCCGGGCAAAGCGGAAAGCTTTTTTGAGGCGCTCTCCAAAAAGGAAATCCCACACAGCTACAAGGGCGAACTCTATTTGGAAACGCATCAGGGTACCTATACCACGCAAGGGAAAAACAAATACTACAACCGCCTTTTAGAAAGGCTTTTACACGAGGCGGAGGCGGCAAGCGTGCTTGCCGGAAAAGAACTTTCGCAAGCTGAACTCGACAAGCTTTGGCAGGAAGTGCTACTTTACCAGTTCCACGACATCATCCCCGGGTCTTCCGTGAAGCGCGTGTACGACGAAACGACCCCGCGCTATCAGGCGATGGAGGCGCAGATCAACGGCTATGTGGAGGGCGCATTCGCAGGTGAGCAAAAGCCGCTTGCGGCGGTGAACCTCACCTCGTTTGAGCGCAGGGAATGTGTAAAGCACGGCGGCAAATGGTACCGCGCGAACGTGAAGCCTTACGCGGCGGCGGTTTTAGAGGAAGCGGGCGAGGCAGCTTCCGACCTTTCGGTTGGCGAAAACACCATTTCCAATGGCATTCTCACGCTCACCTTCGGTAAAGGTGGGGAAATCGTTTCGTGCAAGCACAAAAACGACCGAGAGCTTTCGGGCGGCTTTTTGAACCGCCTTATGCTTTATCAGGACAGGTTCGTTTACCCCTTCAATGCGTGGGACATCGACCAGTCGTACCACAAGCGTAGCGCAAAAACGCTTCGCGCGCTTTCGGGAAAAGCAAGTGCCGACGGGATGCGCGTCGTTTACAAAAACCTTTACAAGTTCGGCAAATCGACCGTCATACAGGATGTCATTCTTGAAGCGGGCAGCGAAACGGTGCGCTTTGAAACGTATGTGGACTGGCGCGAAACCTTCGAAATGCTGCGCGCGGACTTTATGCCAGCCGACTACGGCGATACCGTGCGCTGTGAGATACAATTTGGCAGCATCGAACGCCCCACCACGGAAAACGACAGCGTGGAGCGCGCGCAGTTTGAAATCTGCGCCCACAAATACGTTGCCGTACAGGGCGAGGTGGGCGGCTTTGCGCTTTTGAACGACTCTAAGTACGGCCACCGCGTCAAAAATGGCAAGCTGAGCCTTAACCTTTTGCGCTCGCCCGTGTTCCCCGATCCGAAGGCCGATAAGGGAGAGCACCGCTTCACCTACGCGTTTTGCCCATTTGAAAAGGACGATTACCTTACGCCTGTGCGCGAGGGGTACAGGCTCAACAACCCCCTTCGCGTTCTCTCTTGCGGCACGTATGAAAGCCTCGTGTCGTCGAGCAACCCCGGCGTGGTGATCGAAACGGTAAAGCGCGCGGAAAGCGGGAGCGGCGTTGTTGTGCGCCTTTATGAGGCGCTTG
>JAEWYE010000085.1 GCA_023458755.1 Bacillota bacterium
CAGCGTTGCCATGTCCTTTTTGGTACTGAATCTCAGAAAGATTCAGTGCGCACTGCTGCGGCTGCTTGCGTTTTTGGTGCTATGGTTGGTCCTGCAGAAAAAGCAGCCTTTGTTCAGTTGACATTAAGTAAGATTCCCGTATATCGAGGAGAGCAAGCAAACTCACTAGGTATAAGGACTGGAGAAAAAATCTGAAATGAATACAGGATTAAATTTCCGCTTTGCGGAAGAACAGGATGTAGCAAAAATTTTATACTTCATAAAAGAACTTGCAGCATATGAGAAGATGGCAGATGAAGTAGTTGCCACGGAAGAATTGATAAAAGAGTGGTTGTTTGAAAAGAAAAAGGCAGAAGTTATTTTTGCTGTTGAAAACGGAATTGAAGTAGGGTTTGCATTGTTTTTTCACAATTTTTCCACCTTCCTTGGCCGCGCGGGAATCTATCTCGAAGATTTATATGTTCTTCCAGAGTGCAGAGGAAAAGGCTATGGGAAGGCATTATTAAAGCAACTCGCGAAGATAGCGGTTGAACGAGGATGTGGGCGGCTGGAATGGTGGTGCCTTGATTGGAATAGACCAAGCATAGATTTCTATCTTTCTCTTGGTGCTGAACCCATGAATGATTGGACAGTTTATCGAATTGCCGGAATGACCCTTAAAGAACTGGCCAAATAATTTTGCAGTACGCCAAGTGAATGAACTGATATACCATACTGAGGGACTTACGAATTTCGCATAATGAATAGCAAATTATCCGAGCAAAGGCGCGAAAAAAGCAGTCGAGAAGAAATATCCCAGCTGCCTTTGTTTGGATAATTTCATAGCACGAAACCGCCACCTATGGGGAAAGTATAATTTATCTTGTCCGATTTTTGACAAGCATAGTATCCGCAAAAGCCTTGCAAATCAGAGATTCCAACGAATAGGAAAAAGAGAAATTATACTTTTGGGCGCAACAAATAAACCTCCACTGGTATCGTTCCAGCCGTTTTTCTTTAGAGGCAACGTTGTTTATGTTGTGTCGTTATTTTATCAGCAGTCAAAATTCCTGTCAATACCACCGCCGAAGGCGGTTTAGTGCAATGTTTATAACAGAAAGATTAAACCTGCAAAGACAGCTCAACAAACCGGAATTTGACACACATGTTCTTTTACGGGAGGCTATTGCGATATGGATACAAAAAAGGTACAGCTGCTGAGGAATCCTGATATTCAGCCTACAGCTGATGTTATAGAAAATGCACTAGGAACGGCAAATACTGCCTTTCGAAGTTTTACTGATGCGTTGGACAGCCATAGCATCCAGTTGGAATGGCGATACTACACCGATGGCAAGGCGTGGCTGGCTAAGGGGCTGTATCGGTGGACAGGGGTCAGAGGCGGGAAAAAGGAAGCAACCGTGTTCTGGCTTTCGGTCTGGGACGGCTTCTTTAGGGTTACTGTCTATCTTCCGGAAGAACACCGTGCGGATATATCTAATCTGCAAGTCGACGAGACCGTAAAAACCATGGCTAAAAATGTAAAGCAAATGGGAAAGATGAAGACATTCCCTCTGGTTTTCAATCTATCATCTGATGAGTTATATGAATCGGTTTTTGCTGTTGTCGATTTCAAAAAATTAGCCGTAAATATCAAAACGTCAACTTCCGATTTGGCGGAGAGCTTATAATCATATATTTCCTGTGCTTTGAACTCCACAGTTTGTTTATTAAGACCTGTACAGCCAAGCACTAATTCTTAATTTTTTGCCGTAGCGACATGTTATAATTATTTCGAGGTGAAAAAAGATGCAGTGTCCTTTTTGTGGAAGTGAGATGGAAAAGGGCTTTATTTATGGTAGAAAAGATTGTGGACTATTGTGGCTACCTTCGGGAGAAAAGCTGCCCCTAATTATAACTGAAAACAATGTTAAAACGCGTAACGGATTACTATTAGGTGAAAAGCCGTTTTCGGAAAATACAAGGCTTGAATTTTATGTTTGCAGGGAATGCAATACGGGAGTTTCAAGGTTTTAAGAGGCCAGCAGAAAACTTGAATTCCTCATTATCCCTTTATGGTGGAACATTTTTCGGGATATTCATATAAACGACAGCGGAACAAACTGAAGTTTATGAAAGGAACAGATATGGACGATCAGACAAAGCTTCATATAACAAGCCCTTCCTTCGAAAATAACGGGCCTATGCAAAAAAAGCATACCGGATTCGGAGAAGACACTTCCCCGGCCTTTCAGCTATTGAATCTTTCATCAGAGGCGGTTTCCATTGCAATCACTATGGATGACCTGGACATCCCCATAATTAAGACACTCAATCACTGGCTGATCTGGAATATTCCAAACATCGAAAACATTCCCGAAAACATCCCTTACGGCCCGGTCGTTCCTTCGCTTGGAAACGCAAAGCAGGGAATCGGTTATGGCCGCAACCGGTACAGAGGTCCAAAACAGCCTGCATTCATTAAAAGTGCACATCGATATATCTTCAGATTTTATGCGCTTAATTGCTTTTAGAATTTAGATAGCAGTGCCAAAAAATCGAATTTGCTTGATGCGATGAAAGGTCATGTCATTCAACAAGGGAGTATTACAGGAAATTATCGGCGGTAAATTTTATTTATCATGTAGCCTGAGTTTCTCATTATGTTCATGATGGAAAAGTCTGTTGTTTCAGTAGCAATAGTATCGATAAACCGGAATTTTTAGAGGTTACATACCGTGAATGATAATTGTCCGTGTCAAAAGAAAAAATGCCTGCACTATGACAACTGTGAAGCATGCAGAGTACATCATGCCAACTCCAAAAGGAGACGGGCGGTTGCCTGTGAAAAGGAAACGGAAAAATCCGTGTTTAAGATTCTTCTCTTTATTGTAATATGGTTGCTCTTGATTCAAGGCATGCTTTTCGGAATCAAACAAATTGTATTTAGCTATACAGTTGAAACGCTTTATTCCAGAAGTATGGTCACGATGATCTCCATGACAGCGATTTTTGTAATTTTTGTCTTATATTGCCAGCGCAGGAATTACCGTTTGTCGGTTTTCCCGACGGCATTTAGTCTCCCATATATTATCATCACCGCAATTGCCGCCGTCTTTTTTGTGGTAACTTTGTTCTTTGTAAATTCTTTTTCAGTGCAAAACCTTCTCATGCTACTTTACGGGAGCATAGTAACGCCGATTTTTGAAGAATTGCTTTTCAGGGGCGTTATATGGAACAGGTTGAATAAAAATCTAGCGAAGGAGTGGGAAACCTATCTGACGGTGACTCTGCTATTTGCCTTGTGGCACATCGGTTACGCCGTCGGTATATTTTTTTGGAACGGCGGAAGTCTGTTTAATTGCATAATGATGAAAGTAATTGTTGGCGCAGTATTCGGATTGATTACAGGCGCAATAAGATATAAAACAAAGAACTGCTATTCCGGCATACTCGTCCACGGAATATTAAATGCATTTGGATAAGTATCAGACAATATAATCTGCATTATGACAACTTCGCATTTGTAGGGATGCGTGCTTTCTGGCAGTCTAACTTCGCGTTATGTTTATGATATACCTAAGCAGAAAAATCGAATTTGAAAGAGCATTCGTTTTATGGAATTTATTGATATTTATGACAATTTGGGTCGAAAATGTGGTATAACACTTGAAAAAGATGAAGCGCATAAAAAAGCACTTATTCATAAAGGCGTTTGTGTATGGATTATTAATTCTAATGATGAGATACTACTTCAAACTCGAAGCAGCCATGTCATGTTCCCTAATATGTTAGATATTTCTTTTTCAGGACATATTCAGGCTGGCGAAACTTCTTTAGAAGCTGCTATCCGAGAAGGGCGAGAAGAACTTGGTATTAATCTGGAAATAGACAAACTTCAATATCTGTTTTGTTGCCGAGAATATGGTGAAATCGATGGGTATTTTGAAAATGAAATAGATGATGTATTTATTTACAGGGCAAATATTCCTATAGAAGAATATACTTTTTGCGATAATGAAGTTAAGGAAGTATTATATGTTTCACTCGACAAATTTAAAATGATGGTAGAGTCAAATTCAACTTTACTTCTACCTTATGAAACACATTATCGCTTTTTTCTAACCGCTTTAAATAGTCGCTTAGTTCAGCAAAAGATTGTAAGCAAATTGTAGCTTAAACTTTGAGTTTTGCTTTAAATGTACACATTTCTATTTGGCATGTAAGCCAACTTCCTTTATTGAACACAATGCGCAACAGCAAGCGCTGAATGAGCTTCGCATAATGTTTACACTGTGCGAAGAAAGTAGGTCCTGTTTATTTATAAAATATGAACGATTCGGAGACAGCAATGGACATTAAAAAGTTACACCTAGTGTATTTCAGCCCTACCGGAACCACACAATCCATTCTCCGGGCGGCTGCAAAATCTTTTAGTACAGAGATTGTGGAACACGATCTAACGGATTACGCTGCCAGAGAAGTGCAATTGGAGCTTTGGAAAGATGATTTTGTCCTTTTCGGATTTCCTGTGTATGGAGGAAGAGTTCCCGAAACATTTCGGAAAAGGCTGAAAGGCATTAAAGGTCGACGCACACCTGCTGCCTTAATCGCAACCTATGGAAACCGCGAATACGAGGATGCTCTTTTGGAAATGAAAGATATCGCAACAGAAAACGGATTTTTACCTATTGGTGCTTCTGCTATCGTTACGGAGCATTCCGTGATACGATCGATCGCGGCAGGACGTCCGGATGCAAAAGACAGGGTATTTATCGCGGAATTCTATTCAGAACTGAAAAAGAAAATTTTAGCGATCAATTCGGATAAAATTTTCGCCGAGCTTACGGTACCTGGGAATAAGCCCTACCGGAAGTATATAAAACTCCCGATGGTTCCTGTAGCCACGGCGTCCTGCTCTGCCTGCGGGCTTTGCGTCAAAAGGTGCCCTGTCGGCGCGATAGACGCCCAGAATCCTCGGAAAACAAATAAAGATTGGTGCATAGGCTGTATGCGCTGCGTGAGGGTTTGCCCCCAAAAGGCAAGGCATCTGCCAAAGCTCAAAATAGCTGCTGGGACATTCTATCTTTCCGGTGCGAAACGTATTCGCAAGGAACCGGAAATGTACATTTAGATCAGCACAAGTTCAGATTATGAGCAAACCGGAAAATTTGAATGCAAGGATGAGCTTCGCATTGTGTTTACACTATGCGAAGAAGGCTCAAGCTGATTGAAACCTTGAGTGACTCCAATATCAAAGATGATGCAAACAGGTACAGCAAACTCTCTGCTGTTTATGATTCTATTTCCGGCGGATCTTCTAAGGTTTTGCTTGGCTGGGATACGCATCCGTTCGTAAATTTGAATTGGCCTGGCGCTTATAATGTATCTTTTAATCCAAAGCGCTAAGCATTGCTTTTAAGGAGGACAGAAAATGGAGGAGAACCGCAAAGCTGTGCTACGACGCTACTTCTCTATCATATCAGTTGTTTTTTTTGCTATTTACATTATGTGTATGATAATTTCACTTTTTTCGGTATCAATTTCCATGTCTGTTTTATTATGTCTGATGCTCGTCACGGTTTTCCTTTTCATTATACAGGATGACGTAAACACAAAATCCGAGGAACTAGGAAACATTGGAAGTTGGGGGTTTTTATCTCTTCCATCTTTTACAATGCTGATGGTCCTCTGTTATGCTGTAATGGTATACTATCTGCAAATCAGACAACAGGACGATATTCTTGGGCTGGTTATTGGGCTGTATGATAGTACTCTTCTTGATAAATCGCTGCGTGCACTGCGCAAACTTAAACAAAATGAGGCCTAATCTTGTATTCAAATAAGAAATACGCCACGATTCTATATGGCACTTAAGTACCCATCATGTTTATACAGGGCAAGGTATGTAGTTTGTTTGTGCCATGCTAATAGAGAGAAGATGGATCCGTGAAAATACGTGAACACTACACTTGTCCTTTAGAAATTGTGCATGACATCATCAAGGGAAAATGGAAGACTATTATTCTATTTCAACTTCAATACGGAGCAGAATCATTATCCCAGCTTGAGCATCAGATTGAGGGGATCAGCCAAAAAATGCTGTTGCAGCAGCTAAAAGAGCTTAGTGATTTTGGGCTGATTCAAAAACAATCCTTTAAAGGATACCCGCTTCATGTGGAATACTCTTTAACACCGGAACGGGGACAAAAAATGCTACGGGCTATTGGCATCATGCAGGAAATTGGCATTGACTATATGGTGGAACATAGTATGACGGACACTCTTGATAAAAAAGGAATCTGTTATCAGACACGCAGGTGATAACCCACAAAAAAGTGGGTAATTTACAGTCACGGAAAAACGCGGTATCCTGAACCCACAATAATAACAGGAGGGAATGCCGCATGAAGCAAGCTTTAATTATCGTTGATGTGCAGCAGGAGTACTTT
This sequence comes from Bacillota bacterium, assembly GCA_023458755.1. Taxonomy (GTDB): domain Bacteria; phylum Bacillota; class Clostridia; order Oscillospirales; family Acutalibacteraceae; genus JAEWYE01. The sequence continues at coordinate 6,432 of JAEWYE010000085.1, forward strand.
CCGGGTGGAAAACTCGAATTGTATAAACCGGGAAAAGCATTGGACCAAATACAAGAAGTGCTGCAATTATTCCGTGAGAAAGAATGGCCTGTATTTTTTATACGTCATATCAGTATATCGGAAAATGCTTCAATTTTTATTCCTGGAACAATTGGCGTTGAATTGCACCCTAAGCTTATTCCTCGTCGAGAAGAAATTGTGCTGGATAAGCATTTTCCTAATTCATTCATGGGAACCGGATTATGTGAACGCTTGACCGCCTTAAAAGTTAAGCGCCTTGTTATCTGCGGGATGATGACGCATATGTGCATCGACACAACCGTCCGCGCTGCGAAAGATATCAGCTTTCCGGTGACGTTGTTGGAAGATGCCTGCACGGGAACAGCATTGCAATGGGGCGATACGCTTGTTCCATATCCAGCAGTTCACGCAGCCATAATGGCGTCGCTCAATGGTACTTTTGCCAAAGTGAAAAAGACGGCTTCATTTTTACTGGAAAATCAATAAGGTTCCATTTAGATTAATGAAATCTGTGAGAGTAACGTCTTAAATTATAGACAAGGCTGGTAGCTCGTTGCAGGAAAGATTGAGTTTCGCAGTTTGTTTACACTATGCGAAGAAAGCTCAAACTGATTGTTTATAAAACAGGCCCGTTTGAATTGGGTTTTCGGGCGTGCTTGCAATTTGGACAGAGTACATAGTTTAACCGCTGATTAAAAAGGGTCATCATTCCGCCGGCAATTTCTATCTGTTATAGTTTTTCAAAGGTCATGGGCTGCATTATCCCTCCCAAATCAACTAATGCGGTGGAAGATGTTTTCAGAGCTCGAAGGCTCACCTTTTTTATTTGCAAATTTTCATAAGTATTAAAGAAATATTCTCCGCTGTTTGTATTTATCAAAGCTGTATATTGTGTGTAATCATCTGTTCCCCGGTCAGTCACAACGACACCCTTTGGAATAGATACGCCCTTCATGATTTGAAAAAAAGAGAATATCGCAGCCTGGGAGCTTTCCGGTTGCGGAATATGCGATTTCAGGTATGACACCCGTGCAAACCGTTCAGGCGAGGTATACCCGCCGGGCAAAGCTACTGTTCCCCCGGCCTGACCAAATGGCGATAGACGGACTCCGCCCCAGTCGATTTCCTCAATCTGCCGGGGAGACGCTTCCATGTAGTTTCGCAGATTTGTCATATGCCACCGAAGGTCGGGACTGTTAGCCAGAACCCCCATTGGATTTGCGAAGAGCTCCGTGCCGCTTTCCGTCTGCTCAAGCACGATACATTGCCCGGTACGGTCCGTAACGATCCAATGCAGCGGCGCAACGGTCTGTGTCAGAGGATCTGTCATCCCGATAATATGGACACGGTTCATCTGAGCGCAAAAGTTCTCGGCCGACGCGCAGTTTCCCAGAATGTAATGAAGAAAGTCATAGGACGCGACCTGTATTGCCGACGAATCCCACGCTGCGGTATCGTAACTGGCGTATCCGGCAAAGTAAAGCGCCGCTGCTGCCAAACCGTGCTCGTTGACCCCGTCAATAAAGCCGAGTATTCCGTCGACTTTCTGCCCGATTCCGATAAAGCTGTATTGACCGCGCTCAGGTCTGCCGGTCACCGCATTTCTCCACTGGTAATTTCGGGGCACAAAATAAAAATGAGGCTGAAGTTGATATGAAAAATCCAGGGTTCTGCCAATAAAGTTTTCTCCTTGTACAGTCTGTAGCGTGATTGCTGTGCACATTGGTTTCATCCTCCTGCAACAATTGAATATAAGGCATACTATGCGAAATGCAGCCTTTATGATTTACAGGAATTTATGAAAATTGAATATTTTAGTATTTATGGAGGCCTGATATGATCAGGGCGGTTTTGTTTGACCTTGGAAGTATCCTGCGGTGACATGGGGACGGTTCTCATGTCACACAGGTTAAACTAGGATTAGCTAAATTCTTTATTAAATGCCTATTATCCATAAACAGCGGACAGGCTCAGGGCTTATGGCCACGGACCTGTCATAGCAATAATGGGGAACTTGCCTAATGGGAACCAGCCGTAGGTGTGTCCTCCCATGTGCACCAATATCGGGAGCCATCTCGCTCACGGTTTAACAGGTCATTATCCACAAGTTCCCTCCGCAGTATAAAGTGGTCGCCAAAGGTATGCCATCGGTTGCATATCTCGTTAACCTGCTGCTCTGAATAGATACAGTTCAACTCAAATTTTCCAGCGAGATATTCAAGCACCGCTAATCTTGGTTTCTGCTTGCCGGGCAACTGTGTTATTCTTCCTGCGTCGTCAAGAAATGGAGTAATTCTTATTTTCTTCTTCACGTCGAATTCCTTTCAATCCAAATCTCCGTTTTCATACTTCTCAAGCCAGATTTCATAAAGCGTATGAATATCGTCTGCAAATTCTTGTGCGCTTTGAGTTTCCATTTTCTTCAATTCTTCCAGAACAACAAAGGAAAACGATGTAATGCCATAGTCGTCAAACTCCTTGCGCATTGCCGGTTCGGGGACAGACTTTATGCTGACTGCAAACTCAAATCTGTTTTGTGCTCCTTTCAGATATGTGGTTGAGCGTATCCATCTGCGCTGATTTTCGTTACATAAGATACAGTAAACGCCGCCAATAACGGTTCTGTTTCTATAATGATTCATCAAATCTTTTCTTTTCGCGGTATCCATCCATTGCACCTCTTCTCGTTAGAAATTGTTATTATCATTCGATATGATATTACTACACCATGCGTGTGTGCACAATCAACGCTCCGTAGACTTGACCGAACTCCTATTTATAAATCCCGATTTATCGAGAGAATCGAGTATAATCCAAGTGTTTTGAGCTTCGCAGTTTGTTTAAACTGACTTATCACCCCATAAAAAAACAAGCCTTTGGAATGGCCATAGGCTTGTCAGAATTTAAGAAGGCTGATTTTTTAAAGCAATCAGGATCTATCTTTGGGGGTATTTCTAGTCCGCAGTAACACGGGCAAGACCGGCGTGTCCGTGCAGGGACGTTTCTGGTTTTATACTACACGATTCGCACATAAGCACTTTAAAAGATTTGAGCCTGATTATTCCTATTGGGAACAGCGCGGCTGGCACGGAAAACAAAGACCGTGGAAAACAGAAATTAAAACTGGCAATCTGGATAAGGCGGACATATGACTGGATTTTCTGCTGCCATTGAGGGCTTTAACCGGCAGCTTCGTAAAGTTACCAAGGCCAAGTCTGTTTTTCCAACGGATGACAGCCTCCTAAAAATGGTATATCAGGCGACGATGGACATTTCGAAAAAGTGGACTGGTAGACGCTAGGACTGGAGCATGATCCACGACGGAGCTGGCGGTCTACTTTGCTGACAGAATGCCGGACTGAGTATTTGATCTGATCCTTGACATGCAGCGTTCCTGCCGCTAATATGACGCCAAGGGAGCGGCCCCTGAAATGACGCCGCTCCCTTGAGATAATTTGCTTTATTTGTACTGCATTTAACCGTTTACACAGAATTCGGGACGCCCTCTGTCATGAATATCCTCGTTTTGATGAATTAGACATCCTGCTCAGCAACAGGCTCCTTATTTTGGGGTGAAGACTTTTTAGGCAAACGTTTTTTTGCGGGGGCCTTTTTATGGGATGCAGCTTTCTGTTCAAGTAAAGTGCGCTGCTTTTCCTCTTCTGCAAGGCGGTTATTCCGCGCTGACTCCGCAAGAGTTTGAATCAACTGCAGCTCATTGCCCATCTGTTCATTCATAGACGGATTACACAGATTAAGAAAAAGTTTAAATGCCGAGGGATAGAGAAACTTTTTTGATCCATATTCTTTTGAAAACTTGACCGTCACGGTTGATGAATCCTGCGCAGTAATTGTACCAGTTCCAAATTTCAAATGACTTACCTGTTCGTGTACGATATTCATTTCAACTTACCCTCCGATCCAATTTTATTCGTGCGGCAACATGTTCAGCCGCTTCGTTTTTAGAGATATCAAGTGCAGCAGCTAACTCTCCAAATAGAAGGTCTTCTCCGCGCCTCATATATTTCTCATCTACAGAACCAAAATTCCGCTGCGCATGATCTGCGATTTGCTTTTTAGCATAGATAGATATTGTCAGCTTCATTAGGTCCAAACACTCATGCGTTTTCAGAAACGTCTCATAGTGTTCGGAGAGTTGACTCAATTTGCAGTTATAGTAGGCCTTTGATGTAATTGTGGGAATCAGATCAAGCAGCCTATTTGCTTCGCCTTTCGAAATAATTGGACGCATAAAAACTTTTGTAATATTGACCGGTACCAAAATTATATAATTTTGCTGATATAGTGGCTTAAAAACATAGAAATTCACCCGATGATGCCACTCAACCGTTCGTGTAGTAAGACCTGTTACCTCACATACACCGGTGCTTCCATAGAAGACCAAATCTCCAACTTGATACATTACGCGTTACCTCCTAAGTTTGACAATAACATCCATGAGCGAAACCCCTATAATAATGCCCACTGAATAATTGAAAACTTCTTGCAGCACAAGACTTTGATGCCCATTTATGATATAATATGTGTAAGAAAAAAGGGCCAGATATGGACAAAAGCTTGCACATGGAGAGATGGGTATG
>JAEWYE010000086.1 GCA_023458755.1 Bacillota bacterium
ATTGTGTTCATAGCGAATAGGATTCCTTTCTGTGCCGTTTTGTGTGGTAACTTAACTGTAACACAGACTTTTCCTATTCGCTATCTTTTTTTCACTTATTGTAACGCATCAATTGTAATCCTACATAATAATGAAGGAATGATGAAATTTTGCACTTGACTAGAGCAGAGTAGTTTTGTATAATAGTCTAGTTAAATATTTTGTGTGCTACTGTGGCTCAATGGCAGAGCAGCTCATTCGTAATGAGCAGGTTGTCAGTTCGATTCTGACCAGTAGCTCCACAAGACTGAGTTTGGACGCAATTCGCGTTCAGACTCTTTTCATTGTATGAAAAGCCGTACAGTTTTGTCTGCACGGCCTTTTTGTATGAATGGGCAAGCTTTGCCCAAAAAGAAGAATAGGATTAAAATCAACAAAAGGAGTATACATGGAATACACAGAAAATAAAATGGGTACCGAGCCGGTTTTCAAACTGGTTGTTACAATGTCCGTACCGGCTATGCTGTCAATGCTTGTCGGAGCGCTGTATAATGTCGTTGACAGCTTTTTTGTCGCGAAAATAAGCGAGAATGCGTTGACTGCTGTTTCTTTGGCATATCCCATACAGCTTTTGCTGATTGCGGTGGGCGTCGGAACAGGGGTGGGAATTAATTCTCTGGTTTCCCGCCGCTTGGGTGAGGGCAGGCAGGGGGAAGCAAACAGTGCGGCCACGCACGGCATTCTGCTTGGAGCGGTCAATTGGTTTCTGTTCGCGGTTTTTGGCTTGTTTTTTTCAAAAATGTATTTTGCAGCTTTTACAAATTCGCCGGAGATTATCGAAATGGGTACCAAGTACCTGAGTATCGTCTGTATTTTTTCGCTGGGCGTGTTTGTGGAAATCAATATTGAAAAAACACTGCAGGCGACGGGAAATATGATTTACCCCATGATCAGTCAGTTGATCGGCGGCATTACCAATATAGTGGTAAATCCGATTCTTGTTTTCGGAATGTTCGGTGCGCCAAGATTAGGCGTGACCGGTTCGGCAACCGCAACGGTTATCGGTCAGACATTGGCCATGCTGTTCGCGCTGTTCATTATATTCAAAAAAGATCATGAAGTGAAAATTGATTTTCATCAGTTCAAAATTAACTGGGATACGGTCAAAAATATCTATGTCGTCGGTTTTCCGTCCATTATTATGCAGGCCATCGGTTCGGTCATGGTAATGGGTATGAACGCCATCCTGATTGCTTTTAATGATACCGCAGTTGCCGTATTCGGTGTGTATTTCAAACTGCAGTCCTTTATTTTTATGCCGGTGTTTGGCTTAAATCAAGGTGTTATGCCGATTATGGGCTATAATTTCGGAGCACGCAAACGTCAGCGCCTGCTTTCTGCCGTTAAAATCGGCAGTGTCATTGCGCTGTGTATTATGGCGTTCGGTACGCTGATGTTTTGGCTGTTCACCGATCAACTGCTTTTGCTTTTTAACGCATCGCAGCAGATGTTGGATATCGGTGTTCCCGCGCTTCGAACCATCAGCCTGTGCTTTGTTCCGGCGGCGTTGGGCATTATGTTTTCCACCACGTTCCAAGCGGTGGGGCATGGCTTTAACAGTATGGTCGTTTCGGTTCTGCGCCAATTGGTTGTTTTGCTGCCTGCGGCGTATCTGCTCTCCAAAATCAGTTTGCCCGCGGTTTGGTACGCGTTCCCTATTGCGGAAATTATTTCATTTATCGCAAGTATAGTTATCTTTATGCGACTTTACCATAAAACGCTAAAAAACTTGTAATCACCTAAAAGTAAATATTTGCGAAAGAAATAGCTATAACGGAAATTTAGCCGCTGTAGCTATTTCTTTTTTTATTTTTAAAATTCTACAAATTATTTAAAAATTGCTATTTACATTTTATACCATAAGTGGTAATATCAATTTAGATTTAAGAAATTATTTAAAAATAGATATAATGATTACGCAAGTTTTGATTTAAATTACCAAGGATTTTATGTTTTGCTCAAAATTTTGCCATAGTCAATCTCCCTATTTTGATGATTGGTAACTTATTACAAGGCAGAATCAATAAATTAAAATGATGTGAAAGGGTGAGGTTCTTGAAAAAGAAAATTTTTGCTATTGGCGCGTTGGTTGTTGTTATGTCGGTTATGCTTTCTATGCCCGCATTTGCAGCAAGGTACACTTATTCTTTTAATGTGTCACCTGGTAGCAACTACGGTGTTCAGTTTTCAGGAGGCAATCCAAAGGACGATAACGAAGCAAATGCATATGTTCATACACAGTCCGGGAATCTGATTGATAGTGATTTCTTCTATTTTTCTGTATATGACATTCCGGTAAATGACCCTGCTTATCGATGGACCAATTATCAGCCAGCACATCAAAACAGTGCAGAATATATATTACATTATAATAATCCGGTTTATACAGGTGATTACATGTATTTACAGGGCGATACGGATCAATATGGCGTACAGATTTCTGGTTACTGGTATTCTTGATTCCATTTTACTTTGATGCATTTTAATAGGGAATAAAATAAAGCTGGTGCCGGTCATCAGCTTTATTTGTTTTAACTGTATTATTATAATGAGGTGTGGCTGATGAAAAAAAAGTTACCATTTTTTTTAGCATCCCTGCTTTGCGTTTCCTGTTTAAGTGGTTGTTTTCCTACCGGTGAACCGGTAAATGTTTCTACTCCATCTCTTTCCTCCGACCAAAAGCAGACGGACATTACAAAAACACCAACTTCAATAAAAAAGCAATTAGAGGATAATTTGTTTGTTGATGCAAACATCTCGGTACCCGCGAATGCAAACTGGAAGAACTATCAGACAAAACTGAAAAACTTGGATGTTAATTTAGTAATGCAGCAGTTTTTCAGCGAAAAGAAAGTAAAGGATAGGCAGGAACGCCCGGATACGTTTGATAAACGTTTAAACCGCACCGTTATTAACGGGACGGATGGTTCTATGTTATTGGTTCAACCTGGCGGTATACGTTTTGAAGAAAAGAATTTCACGGATTTTTATTATTCTTATTATATTCATGATTTGTATACATCACATCCAGAAAATGTTGCAAAGAATTTCCAAAAACAAACATTGGATAATGTGAACAAGGAGCAAGCAGTTTCTTTGGTAAAGGAAAAAGCAAAAGCATTGGGCGTTGGAATCGAAGAAAATCCGATCGTCTACGCTCTGGATGTTGATAGTTTGAATGCTCAAACGGATTACAAAACGATGAAAACCCCAAAGGGGGGCGAACTTCATCACTGGACTAAAGAAGATCAGGCGTATGCTGTTACTTTCCGTGTGCTGCAAGATGGTCTGCCCATTACACGGACTGGATATATTACGTCTACAAATGGTGTTGCAATTGGTACGCGTTTGCTCGCGGTGGTGGGAACAAAAGGCTTGTTAAGCTTTTCAATTGAAAGTATCTATGAAGTGTGCGATACACCTCAGCCAGTGAATAGCCTGATTTCTCTGGATACGGTACTTGAAAGAATAAAAACAAAATATAAAGATGTTATCTTGACAGATCCGGTTACGGTTCAACAAATTAATTTGGAATATGTTCCGGTTACAGTAAACCTGAAAGAACAAAAATATGCCCTGTCGCCCATGTGGGTCTGCCTTACAGAGCAAACTACTACGACAAAAGACGAAAAAGGAGAAGTCCGCAGCACAGGCCAGTTTCCAATTTATATGGATGCCGTAACCGGAAAAGAAATGGAGATAAGTGGACTATCATGAAAAATACAAAACGGGTGGTATCCATGGATTTTTTGCAGGTGCTCTCTTCACCGGGGTTTTACGCGGCCATCGTCGGGGTTGCGCTGCTGTGCTATGTCAGCACAAGAGATTATTTGGGTAAGGGTTCCAGCGTGGTTATCATAATGAATCTTTTGATTGGTTTGAGTATGTTTAAAAAGCTGATTGTATTGCTTGTGTCGGTTCCTTATGCATCCAGCTTTTGCAGTGACTGGAACTGCCAATACATTAAGCCGGTTGTTCTGCGTGGCGGGATAAATAAATATGCATGGAGTAAGGTACTGGTGTGCGGGTTGTCAGCTTTTTGTGTTGCTTTGTTTGGAATGCTGCTGTTTGCAGCGACCTTAGCATTACGCTTTCCCTTCTATGTGCCGGACGAAAATAAACCATTTCTGTATGAGACCCTTTTGTCCGGACCGTTTCCTTTGGCATACCTGTTAGTAATTATATGTATCTTTTCTTTAGCGGCCGCCTTGTGGGCGGTTACAGGTCTTGCTTGCTCGGCGTACATACCAAACCGCTTTGTGGCGATTTGCACGCCACTTGTCTTTAGCTATGTGCTGGAGGAATTCACTGCAATATTTCCTAAATATCTCAATATCTATTATTTGACCCGTGGCGAAGATGTAATCGGTCAGGGACCGTTACTAACTTTTTTTTATACAGTCGGTGTGTTCCTTGTACTGATTGTTTTAGTCGGACTTCTTTTCCGCCGGACGGTAATGAGGAGGGTGCGCAATGAAATCGTTTAGAACGGTAACGGCTGTCTGCTTCCAAAACATTCGCAAATGGGCAACCAATTACCGTGTGTGGATGGCTGCACTCATTGCCCTAATCTTTATTCACTCTTTTACAAAAGGAATTGGGGCATTTTGCGCGCAGGTGGGTATTCCGGTTTCGCCGTGGATTTATCCGTTTTTATACGCTGACCGCTATATGAAGCTGCTATTCTTCTTCCCGCTTATCCTCCTGTTTTGCGATGCGCCGTTTGTTGATGACAACCAGGCGTATGTAATTTTGCGCGCCAAACGCTTTACGTGGGGCATGGGGCAAATTTTGTATATTATTCTGGGCAGTGCGCTGTATTTTTTATTCTTGATACTCGGGACTATTGTGCTGCATTTGCCGCACATGATGTTTACCCCTGAATGGGGAAAAGTACTCGGTACACTGGCATCCACTAATGCCGCACAGTTTTTTGGAGTAACGATTCAGGTCGATGGGCATGTCATTAACTTGTTTACTCCTTTGCAGGCAATGTGGTTTGCCTTTTTGCTGTCATGGCTCAGCGGGATTTTTCTTGGTTTGCTGATTTATGTGGTCAATACAATTTCAAACACCCGCGTTTTGGGCACACTGGCGGCCGCATCTGTTTTGGTGTTCAGTGCTGTGGTATCTACAAAACCGGAGCTACAGTGGGTTTCCCCGTTATCATGGAATACAATTAAATATATTGACGTAGGGAATACCACGCATTACCCGACCATTACCTATATTTTAACCGCATATGCTGTCCTGATTGCTCTGCTGGCGGTGTGCGCTTTGGCAGTAAACAGAAAAAAGGCAATCGTTGTATTGCCGCCTGTTTAAACGGTAAAAGGAGGAAATATTCATGCCGGAAGAAATTATACAGATTGAAAATGTCATAAAGAAGTTCGGTACCGCTACGGTACTCAACGATGTCAGCGTATCCTTTGAAAAGGGGAAAATTCATGGATTGATCGGCCGCAACGGTTCCGGAAAAACCATGCTGCTTAAATGCATCTGCGGGTTTGTTGTTCCTACCAGCGGCAAAATCATGGTGGACGGCAAGCAAATCGGCAAAGATACCGATATCCCCGAAAATATTGGCGCAATTATTGAAGCCCCCGGATTTTTGCCGAACTATAACGCCTACATGAATTTAAAATTTCTTGCAATTATTAAAAATAAAATTAAAAAAGAAGAAATTATTCAGGCAATTGAAAAAGTAGGACTTGCCCCAAAAAGTAAAAAGCATGTCGGCAAATTTTCGCTGGGTATGCGCCAGCGGCTTGGAATTGCGCAGGCTATCATGGAGAATCCGAATGTCCTTATTTTGGACGAACCTATGAACGGCTTGGATAAGCATGGCGTGGAGGATATTCGTGATTTGCTGATAAAGCTGAAAGAAGAGGGGAAAACCATTTTAATCGCAAGCCATAGTTCGGAAGATATTGATGTGCTTTGTGATACGGTGCATGAAATGGATGCCGGTGTGCTGACACCCATTCGCTGAATCGTACCGAAATAAAAAACTGAAAATAGAAAATGATAGGCTCCCTTTTAAGCATTCAGACTTTTTTCTCATCTGTCTGCTTCAAGAGGAGCCTATCACTCTGTTATAGCTGTTTTAGTAATGAAATATTTACCGGTCATCGGTGAACCTTCACTTTTACCTTATCACCGTCGTTTCGGTGCATATACACGTTTTGCACAAGACCGAAGCCAAAGTACAGGCACATCGCCGAGGAACCGCCCGAACTGAAGAACGGCAGGGTAACGCCCATAACCGGCAGAATATTCAGGCACATGCCAAGGTTGAAAATGGCCTGAGAAGCAATCATTCCGAAAAATCCGAAGCAGATGTAGGAACCCATTCCGTCGCACGATTTACGGGCGATGTGCAGAACTCGGATTAAATACAGAAGCAGCAGGAGGATAATCAGCGCGCATCCGATGAATCCAAGCTCTTCACCAGCTACACTGAAAATAAAATCGCTCCATTGCAGTGGTACGCTGCCGCGTTCCACACGCGGCCCATTAAACAATCCACGCCCCCAGAATTGGCCGGAGCCGATGGAAAGCTGACCTTGAAGCTGCTGCAGGCCATTTCCAAGCGGGTCGGATTTTAGGTTATAAACGATGGTAAATCGGTTTTTTTGGTAATCCTTCAGCACATATTTCCACGCGAGCGGAACGGCAATTAGAATAGCGCCGAAAAGTCCGGCGAAATAGCGCAACTGCACGCCCGCGGCAAACGTCATACAAAGGAACATGAAAAAGAAAATTACGCCCGCGCCGTCGTCACCCTGTAAATGCACCAGTCCGATCGGAAGCATCGCGTGAGCGGCCAGCAGCATAACGTGCAGCGGCCTTTTCAGTAAATCGCGTTCTTTCAGCTCGGTCAAATGTTTGGAAAAAGTAATCAGAAATCCGATTTTAACGAGTTCGGACGGCTGAAACTGCGGCAGGCCGGGCAGCTTGACCCATGCTTTCGCATTTACGCCGGCGGTACCTGTTACGGCTTGACCAAATATTAGTGTATAAATAATTAAAAATATACAAAAGCCTGCTACCAGCCACCAGTAATTGGAAACTGCGCGGTAATCAATCAGCGTTAAAAAGATTGCCACTGCATATCCGATCATGACCGCAATTAGCTGTGTTTTAAAATAATCGGTATCGGTTGCGCGCGAAACGCTTTTTACCAATATTAATCCATATATCGCAATCGCGATGGAGATAAGCCAAAACAGCTTGTCCGCCCGTTTTAGGTAATCTGTGAATGATCGTAGCACTCTGGACATAGCCTCACCTCGAACTTATTATATTATCAATGCCGGTAAAGTGCAAGTCATGCGATTCTTTTTCTGTAATACCGACAAAATTTTTTCGCAGTAAGCTATATTATAAAGCTTTTATTTGATTTTTTGGCTGTCCCTGTCAAAGATAAGTCATAAATACTTTTATCTTAAAGCGCATTGTGCTATAATTTTAAACATATTTGTGTAAGCGGAGTGAAGTTCGAAATAATATTTTCAAACAGAAAGTTTTGTTTTTTCCGTGGACGGTAAAGACGGAAATTCGGCTTCGCCGAACCGAACAAAACGTTCGCTTGCAGTGAAAGGATGAACAACTATGCTAACGGATATTGAAATAGCACAGCAGGCAAAGCTTGTGCCGATTTCAAAAATCGCATCGGAACTGGGAATTACAGAGGAGGAACTGGAGCCTTACGGAAGATTTAAGGCTAAGCTGAATGACAGTCTCTACAATCGCCTAAAAGACAGACCGGACGGAAAATTGATTTTGGTGACTGCCATTAATCCTACCCCAGCCGGTGAGGGGAAAACCACCACGACTGCCGGTTTGGGACAAGCCATGAAGAAAATCGGAAAAAACGCGATTATCGCATTGCGCGAGCCGTCACTCGGCCCTGTGTTCGGAATTAAGGGCGGAGCGGCAGGCGGCGGATATGCGCAAGTTCTGCCAATGGAGGACATCAACCTGCACTTTACGGGCGACATGCACGCCATTACTTCCGCCAACAATCTGCTTTGTGCCATGCTGGACAATCACATGCAGCAGGGCAATGCACTCGGCATCGACCAGCGCCGCATTTTGGTGAAACGCTGCCTTGATATGAACGACCGCGCGCTTCGCAGCATCGTTGTTGGCCTCGGCGGCAAAATCAACGGTGTTCCGCGTGAAGACGGATTTATTATTACGGTTGCAAGTGAAGTCATGGCAATTTTGTGCCTTGCCACGGATATTACCGACTTGAAGCGCCGTTTAGGTGATATTCTGGTAGCCTATACTTATGAGGGAACACCGGTTTATGCGCGTGACCTGCAGGCGGACGGCGCGATGGCTGCCCTGCTCAAAGATGCGATCAATCCGAATTTGGTACAAACATTGGAAGGTACGCCTGCCATTATGCACGGCGGCCCGTTTGCGAATATCGCGCACGGCTGCAATTCGGTGCGCGCGACCCGTTTGGCATTAAAGCTTGCCGATTACTGCATTACCGAGGCAGGCTTCGGTTCCGACCTTGGCGCGGAGAAGTTTTTTGACATCAAATGCCGCCTTGCCGGGCTTCGTCCGAGCGCGGTGGTTGTTGTTGCCACTGCACGTGCCCTCAAATACAACGGCGGTGTGCCGAAGGCGGATGTTGCTGCTGAAAATCTGGATGCCCTCAAAGCCGGTATTGTAAACTTGGGTGTCCATATCGACAACATGCGAAAATACGGCCTGCCGGTTGTGGTGGCAATAAACCGCTTTTTAAATGATTCCCCAAAAGAGCTGGATTATATTGAAAGCTACTGCCGTGAGCACAACGCGGATTTCGCTCTTTCCGAAGTGTTCGGAAAAGGCGGCGAGGGCGGTGTGGATTTGGCAAGAAAGGTTTGCGAAGCAGCGGAAAAACCGTCCGGCTTTGCTCCGATTTATTCACTTGATCTAACCATTGAGCAGAAAATAGAAACGATTGCCAAAGAAATTTACGGCGCGGACGGTGTGACCTTTACAAATCAGGCAATCAAAGCACTCAAAGACATCAAAGCGTTAGGCGGGGACAAGCTTCCGGTCTGCATTGCGAAAACACAGTATTCGCTTTCCGACAATGCGGCGCTGCTGGGTAAGCCGACCGGTTTCCGCATTACCGTACGCGATTTGCGTCTGTCGAACGGCGCGGGCTTTGTAGTTGCCTACGCGGGCGATATCATGACAATGCCCGGTCTGCCAAAAATGCCTGCCGCGCAAAAAATTAATGTGGACGGCAGCGGCCGTATTTCCGGCCTGTTCTAATCAGAAAATGTGAAAGGTAGTTTTCCGTATGGTTGATATCGTCAGCTCTTCTCCTGCCATGACCGAAGAAATCGGCGAAAAGATTGCCGCACAGCTGAAAGGCGGAGAAGTAATCGCTCTGTTTGGCGGCATGGGTATGGGCAAAACCGCCTTTACCCGCGGCTTGGCGCGCGGCCTTGGCATTAAGGGCGGCGTTTCCAGTCCGACCTTCGCGCTGGTTCATGAATACCACGGCAAACTTACCGTTTATCATTTTGACATGTACCGCGTCAGCGGGTGGGATGACCTGTATTCCACCGGATTTTTCGATTATCTGGATACCGGTGCGGTGCTCGTCATTGAGTGGAGTGAAAACATTGAATCCGCTTTGCCGCCGAATGCTATCCGCATTGAAATTGAATCGGGCGCAAATGAAAACGAGCGCATATTCCATGTGGAAGGCATTCAGATTTAAGAAAACACTTTTTATGCAAGGAGCTTGCCGGAAATTATACTGCGCCAAGCAATTGAAATTTCCGGCACAGCGAAAGGACAATCATCGTTATGAGAATACTTGCTATTGATTCCTCAGCAATTTCAGCCTCCGCCGCGGTTCTGGAAGACGACCGGCTTTTGGGGGAATTTTTTATCAATACACGCCAGACACACAGCCAAACTTTAATGCCCATGGTGGAAAGCGTGCTGAAATGCACAAATGTTCCGCTTAACAGCATAGATCTGTTTGCGGTTTCGGCCGGCCCGGGTTCTTTTACCGGGGTAAGAATCGGTGTGGCATGCGTAAAAGGCATGGCTATGCCGCAAAAAAAGCCCTGTGCGGGTGTTTCTACTCTGGAAGCCATTGCTTATAATCTTGCTCACCTGGACGCGGTTGTCTGTGCTGTCATGGATGCACGCTGCGGTCAGGTATACAATGCTGTTTTTTCCTCGAATGGCGGGAATTTACAGCGCATCACCGAGGACAGAGCAATCTCCATTGAAGACTTAACAAAAGAATGTAAGAGTATTGGTGAAAAATACACAAAACCGCTGTTTCTTGTTGGAGATGGAGCGAAATTGTGCTATAATACTTCTGGGTTTCATGAGCTGAACGCTGTTCTGCCGCCGGAGCATCTGCTTTATCAGCGTGCGTTCGGGGTTGCAAAGTCTGCGGCGGCTCTTTACACCCAAGGAAAAACCGTCACGCCGGCAGCTCTTGCGCCGATTTATCTGCGCTTGCCGCAGGCGGAACGAGAATTAAAAAAACATCAGAATAAAGGATAATTAGGTGAAAGTATGATCTATTTAGGAGCAGACCACGGTGGCTATTTATTAAAGGAAGCAATAAAAAAGTATTTGGATGAAAACTCCATTGCCTATAACGATGTCGGCACATTCAGTGAGGATTCCGTAGACTATGCGCCGATTGCCGCAAAGGTTGCCCATGCGGTAGCAAACGGAGAGGCAGAAAAGGGTATTTTGTGCTGCGGTACCGGAATCGGTATTTCTATTTCTGCAAACAAGGTAAAAGGAATCCGCGCTGCAGTCTGCGCAAACGCTTTCTGCGCGGAGATGACCCGCCGCCACAATGACGCAAATATTCTTTGCATGGGCGGCCGAGTAATCAATGAAGAACAGGCAGTCGAATTTACAAAGATATTCTTGAATACGCCTTTTGAGGGCGGCCGCCACGAAAGACGTATCAATCAAATTGCCCAAATTGAAAACGGAGAACTATAAATAAAATAAAATTTTGGAGGCTGAAAAATGGATCATCAGGTATTTGTCATGGACCATCCGCTCATCCAGCATAAACTTACTTTTTTGCGTGATAAGGCGACGGGTTCAAAGGAATTTCGTTCTTTGGTAAGTGAAATCGCGATGCTTATGTGCTATGAGGCAACACGCGATTTGCCTTTGGAAGACGTTCAAACCGAAACACCAATCGCTGTTGCAACCACAAAAGTAATTGCTGGCAGAAAGCTTGCTTTTGTACCGATTCTCCGGGCGGGACTTGGCATGGTAGACGGTGTGCTTGAAATGGTGCCAGCCGCGAAAGTCGGGCATATCGGTCTTTACCGTGACCACGAAACGCTGCAGCCGGTTGAGTATTACAGCAAGCTTCCGTTGGATATTAACGAGCGTGAGGTCATTGTACTGGATCCAATGCTTGCAACCGGTGGATCCTCCATCGACGCAATCACAATTATTAAGCGCAGCCATCCGAAATGTATTAAATTTATGTGCATTATTGCCGCTCCGGAAGGCCTTGAGGCACTCACAAAGGCACATCCGGATGTGCAGGTCTATTGTGCGGCCGTTGATGATCATCTGAATGAAGTCGGCTACATTGTTCCGGGCCTCGGCGATGCCGGTGACCGTATTTTCGGCACTCTTTGATTCATTTTCAAAAATCCAAGACAAAAAATTACCTCCTGCCACGGAATCTGTTCCGCTTGGCAGGAGGTTTCTTGTATGATTGTCAGATTTGTGAATTCCCTGTAATTCCCCGAATGCACTTGAGCAGGTCATCCAGCGAACAAATATCTTCACTGTAGCACGCAACCGCATTTTTTACGTTTTCAGGAAGAGCGGAATAATATTGCTGGATTTCGGAATTGTGTTCGAGAAGGCTTGATAATCCATCTGTCATAATAAGCTTCCTTTCTTCGCAGACACAACCTATATATTCTTGTCTTACGCAAATAGTGTGGCTGAAAAGTTTCATTTTATTAACGGAAAATGATGGTTAAATTTTAACATAGGTTTGAAATATATTTGCAAATAAGGTGTTTCGTGCTATTATATAATTATTGGTAATTTGTTTATCTTCGCCATGCAGAGGATTGGTAAGAAAATAAGTTTGGAAAGGCGTTAAACTTATGGCAATCAGCAAAATGATGCGCGCCGTGCTAAAAGCACTTTCCTATCCGGATCTTGATATTAAGAAACATTACAGTCTGCAGCGGATGCTGGTGAACGCAACCAATTACCCGCTCAGAAAATCATCCTATAAAACCTGGGATCACGTGGTGTATTCGGGTGAACACAAGATTCCGGTGCGTATTTTTTTATCCTCTCAACAGGGTCCGCATAAAGTCCTGCTTTTTTTTCATGGCGGAGGCTGGGTAACGGGCAGTATGGACAGCTATGATAACGTGTGTGCGACACTGGCGGAAAAAATGAACCATACGGTTGTTTCGGTTGATTACCGGCTCGCTCCCGAAAACCGTTTTCCTGCCGGATTGGAAGACTGCTACCGGGTTGCGCTCGAGATTTTTACAAAACCAAGCCTTTTTAATGTGACGGCGGACCAAATTACCATAATCGGTGACAGCGCGGGCGGAAACCTTGCCGCCGCGGTTTCGCTGGCGGCACGTGACAGGGAAGAATTTTTACCGACCCGCCAAATTTTGATTTATCCCTCTACCTTTAACGATCATACGGAACAGTCTCCGTTTCCGTCTGTCAGGGAAAACGGAACCGGCTATCTGCTTACGGCAAAGCGAATCTGTGACTATATGGATTTGTATCAATCCGGCGAAGAAGATTTGCAGAATCCGTATTTTGCCCCATTGCTGGCTTCTGATCTCAGCCGTCAGCCCAAAACCTTGATTATTACGGCAGAATATGACCCCCTGCGGGATGAGGGTGAGGCATATGGGAAAAAATTAAGAGAGTACGGAGTGAATGTGGAAATTCACCGTATTCCCGATGCCCTTCACGGCTTCTTTTCGTTGCCGTATCTTTTTCCCCAAGTGCAAGAAAGCTATCGGCTGATTCATCATTTTTTAAGCGAGGAAGAACAAACGTGATCAATAATGAGAGCAGCAAAAAGAATGTGAATTGGAATCGTTTGGATAATGCTGCAAAGATATTTCCTCCCACAAGCGATGAACGGGATACCAAGGTATTTCGTTTTGCATGCGAATTATACGAGCCTGTGGAGCCTTCCGCTTTGCAGGAGGCACTGGATAAAACAATCGAAATGTTTCCTTCCTTTCAATGTATTTTAAAAGGAGGATTGTTTTGGTATTACCTTGAAAACTGTGATATTCAGCCGGTTGTGAAAGAAGAAAGCAACCCACCCTGCAGCACCATCTACGACCGCAACCGAAAAAGCTTGCTTTTTGAAGTTACGTATTACCGAAACCGCATAAATTTCGAAGTTTATCATGCGTTAACCGATGGAACGGGTGCCCTGCAATTTTTGCGCTGTTTGGTTTTTCATTATTTGACTGACCGGCATGCCGATGATTTCAAAGATCGAATTCCGGTTTTTGACTACGACGCTTCCAACGCGCAGAAAAATGACGACAGCTTTCAGCGATATTATTCCGAAAAAAAGAAGCGGAAAAAAGAAAAACGCATTTTCGCTTATAAGCTGAACGGGCCAAGAGTACTGGAAAATCGAATCAAAGTGATTGAAGGAACTGTTTCCGTAAAAAGTGTGCTCCAGGCGGCACATGATTATCACACAACGCTGACGGTTTTTTTGTCCGCAATTTTGATGTGCTCCATTTATCAGGAAATGACGGAACGTGATAAGAAACGACCGGTTGTCTTATCCATACCAGTCAATCTGCGCAATTATTTTTTCTCGGAAACCGCTCGGAATTTTTTTAGTATCATCAATGTGGGGTATGATTTCAGTAAAAACAGCGCGAAGCTGGAAGATGTTGTTGCGTGTTTGCATGACAGTTTTAAACGCGAACTGACCGCAGAGCGGCTGGGTGAAAGACTTAACATGCTTGCTTCTTTGGAGCATAATGTCTTTACACGCGCGGTACCGCGGGTGATAAAGGATATTGTTTTAAAAACGGCATCGAATTCCGCTGATAAAGAAGTTACCGCCGCGCTTTCCAATATCGGAAAAGTGGACATGCCGCCCGAACTTGCTCCTTATGTGCGTATGTTTGATGTTTTTGTGAGTACCAAAAAGCTGCAATTGTGCATGTGTTCTTACGGTGACACGCTCACCTTGAGTTTTACATCTTCGCTTGTCAGTGCGGAGGTGCAAAAGCATTTCTTTCGCACCTTAACCGATATGGGAATCGCGGTGGAACTAGCCGCAAACTAATACGAATCTCCAATAATTGGATTTTTGTATTAGCAAGTTTCTATGATTTTAAAATTTGTAAAAGGACGGAATCATGAAATTCTGTAATAAGTGTAAACTATCCGTTGCGGGGCAAAAAAAACATTGCCCGCTGTGTCAGAGCGAGCTTCAAGACTTAGATGCAGATACCCGCGAAATTTTTCCGGAGATCCCGACCATTTTTCATCAGTACAGTTTGTTTTTTCGCATTTTAATTTTAGCGTCTGTCGCTGCCGCCGTTGTGAGCGTTATGCTCAATGCAATGTTTCCGACTCCGGTTTGGTGGTCACTTTTTGTGCTTGCAGGAATCGCATGCTTTTGGATTGGTACCGCCATAGCCCTTTCAAAACGTACCAACATTCCGAAAAACATTCTGTACCAGGTTGTGCTGGTTTCCGCAATGGCCGTCGTATGGGACAACTGGACACACTGGCATGCGTGGTCGGTCAATTATGTGATTCCAATTGTTTGTGTCGGCGCGATGATCTCTATGGCGATTCTTGCAAAGGTTGCTAAACTCCACGTAAGGGATTACATGATTTATTTGATTATCGACGGCTTTTTTGGTATTGTTCCGATTGTTTTCTATTTTACCGGTCTTCTCACGGTGCAGTATCCTTCGCTCATTTGTGTGGCGGCTAGTATTATTTCGCTGGTCGCTTTGCTGATATTTGAAGGGGATAATATGAGGAATGAGTTGAAGCGGAGACTGCATGTTTAAAATTTCTTGTGAATCCTTGCCTTATAAATAAAATTCTAAAAATGACAGAGGTGCATAGCATGTCAAATGATAATCGGTTCGCGGTACTGATTGATGCGGACAACGTATCGGAAAAATATATTAAATTTATTCTGGACGAGCTTTCCAATGAAGGAACCATTACTTATAAACGTATTTACGGCGATTGGACGAAACCCGCGCTCGGCTCTTGGAAGAATGTACTGCTCGCTAACTCCATCACGCCGATTCAGCAATACGGTTACACCACCGGCAAAAACGCCACCGATTCCGCGATGATTATCGACGCGATGGATATTTTATATTCGGGAAATATAGAAGGATTCTGTATCGTGTCCAGCGACAGCGATTTTACGCGGCTGGCAAGCAGACTTCGGGAATCGGGCAAATATGTGGTGGGCATGGGCGAAAAAAAGACGCCGACCGCCTTTATTGCCGCCTGCAATAAGTTTAAATATTTAGAGGTTTTGGTGCAGGATGTGCCGTCCAACTCGTTCGATGTGAATCCAGCCGTATCAGATACATCCGGGATCGCTCCACTGGAGGCGGTTCGCACGTCAGTTGATGTTATCAGCAAGGCCATCGCGACGATTGCGGAAGAAACATCCGACGATGACGGCTGGGCGCCGTTAAGCGGAATCGGCAACACACTGATTAAGCGCTTTCCGGATTTTGATGTGCGTAATTATGGCTTTATCAAGCTTACTCCGTTTATTAAATCCCTCGGCTGTTTTGAGATTAAATCCATGGCAAGCAAGGATTTGAATGTAAAGCTGATTTATATCCGAAAAAAGTAACAGCGCAAAAGCATTGTATAGTAAGAAAAGCGGGGCAATCACGCTCCGCTTTTACTGTATTCTTTATCTTGTTTTCATTAATCGTTCCGCAACAGCGTGCAAATCCTCTACGGAATGAATTTCATCCTGACGTTCATTGATCCCGACCTGAACATCTTCGGGCAATGAAGCAAAATAGTCATTGCTGTTTCGGTCAATACTCATCAGAGCAGCAAAACTCAAATTATCAAAATCATATAAGCTGTTCTGGAACCCATCATACATGATAAAAGCCATCCTTTCTCTGCAAGAGGGAATGGATGCTTGCAAAATGATTGCTGAACGTTTTTCAGAAAAAGGCAAGACATCCTGTTTGAAATATTTTCAAACTTTCACCTCGCAGATTAGTTTCCGCAAAATAGTATCATTTATGGCAGGCAAATCATGTAAAAATAATTTTAAAAAATGTAATTATTACTGTTGCGTGAGGACTGAAAGTGGGGCGAAAATCACACTTTTTGAGTTATCAACCTAGTCCAAATGAAGCACTGCGGTCCAGCTTTCCGTCAATAAACATCAAGATTAATTGTAAGTCGGAAGAGCTGTTTTTAGGCCATGAGTAAACAACGGTATTGCCTATAGAAGATTCTTTTACCCCTTCACTGCCTATGATTTCCTTTGCGTCCTCATAGCTCATTCCGTCTTTGAGCCGGGATGAAATCGAGTCTTCGTCAGGTGCAGTTCCGCCGCTGGCAGACGTAGCAGGCAGTGCGTAGTCGTCGGAGCTTGTCTGCGAATTTGCTCCAAAAATGGAGTTGAAAGCGGAACCCAATACGGATTGCGAAGCGGTAGAAGGGGAATCTTGTGAAGCCGTTTGCGAGGAAGCCTGGGAACTGTCTGCACCGACCATGGAAGACGTGGTTGTGGTCGTCTGCGGGGCAACTGCTGCCGAGCCGGATTGTGATGTAGTGCCGCCTCCTGCGAGAAGCTTGGAAAGTTTATCTTCGCCGGAACTTTTCTTTTGGCAGCTTCCTGCCAATACGGCAATCAGTATAACTACGACGATAAGAAACGCCGAAGCCGAAAGAATGGAAATCCATTTGGTTTTCTTGTCCATTGGTTTGGAAAGCTCGGAGAATTCTGTTTGCCCATCAGTGGGTATTTTTGAATCAAGCGCCAGCGCTGGCAAGTCATAGGCAGGCGTGCCGCAGTTCGGGCAAAACCGGCTTTCAAATTCCGTTCCGCACTTTGCACATTTCATGCTTTATGTTCCTTTCTATAGGCAGTGCACTTTAGAAAACATCCAATCTACAAGCGTAAAATTTTTTATTGTGTGAATTTTACGCCTGTAGGTTAGTTTTATTTTCAAATGAACTGACTATTTGTAAGCGATAAGGGCGAGCCGAAAAGGCTCGCCCAAATTTTTTATGCTTGAATAAGTTCAATCAGCAGTTTTTCTGCCTGAATGGCGTCGGCACGCCCGCGTGTCGCCTTCATAACGGAGCCTAAAAGAGATTTTAAGGCTTTTTCCTTACCGCCGCGGTAATCCGCCACCGCGTTCGGATTGTTGGCGATTGCTTCACTGCACAGACGCTTTAGGGTATCCTCGTCTATGCCGCCCATATCGTTTTCGCTGATAAAATCGGTTGCCGGTTTGCCGGTGTCCAGCATTTTTTCCAGCGTATCCTTCAGCAGGTTCATTTTTATTTTTCCGCTGTCCAGCAGAAGAACCAAGTCCTTAATGTACTTTGCGGGAAGTGAAACAGCAAATGCTTCCTTTGCCGCGTCGTTTTCCAAGCGGCGGAAAATCTGACCGAGAATCAGGTTCGCAACCACCTTCGGGTTGGCGACACCGTCGCTTGCGGCATCAAAGAATTCGGCAATGCTGCGGTATTTCACCAAAAGCGCGGCATCCGCTTCCGGCAAGCCAAACTGATTCACATAGCGGTCGAATTTTTCATCCGGCAGTTCCGGCAGCTTAGCTTTCAGTTCCGCCACCTTTTCTTCGGATACCGAAATGGTAACCAAATCCGGCTCACGGAAGTAGCGGTAGTCGTCCGCATCCTCTTTGCCGCGCATGCTTTCGGTACAGTTATCCTCTACGTTGTAGCGCAGAGTTTGCTGAATCACCTTTTCGCCGCTGTCTAAAATTTCTGCCTGACGGTTTACTTCATATTCCATCGCCTTTGCCATAAAGGTAAAGGAGTTCATATTCTTAATTTCCGTACGGGTGCCCAGCTTTTCGCTGCCAACGGGGCGCAGGGAAATGTTTACGTCGCTGCGCATAGAACCTTCCTGCATCTTGCAGTCGGAAACGCCGATATATTTCATGATGAGCTGGATTTTTTCCATGTACTCCTTGGCTTCGTCAATGCTGCGGATATCCGGTTCTGAAACAATTTCAATCAGCGGTACGCCGCCGCGGTTGTAATCCACAAAGGTGTTGCCGCGCTCATGTATCAGTTTGCCGGCGTCCTCTTCAATATGAATGCGGGTAATGCGGATTTTTCTGCCGTTGGAAAGCGCAATATAGCCGTTTTTGCACAAGGGCATATCATATTGGGAAATCTGATATGCTTTCGGCAAATCCGGATAGCAATAGTTCTTGCGGTCCATTTTTGAAATTGGAGCAATCTCGCAGTGTGTGGCAAGTCCCGCCAGTATGGCGTAGTTTACCACCTGTTCGTTCAACTTCGGCAAGGTGCCCGGCAGACCGATGCAAACGGGGCAGCAGTGCGTGTTCGGGTCACCGCCGAATTCGGTGGTGCAGCCGCAGAAAATTTTTGTCTTGGTAGAAAGCTCCACATGGGTTTCCAGTCCCGATACTAATTCATATTTCATAGCCGAACCCCCATTTCCGCTGCCTTGAATGTTGTTTCGCGCGTTGCGGTTTCATACTGATGTGCCGCGTTTAGGATAGCGGCCTCACAGAAGGTATCACCGATGAGCTGCATGCCGATTGGCAAACCGCCTTTGTCAAAACCGCACGGCACTGAAACGGCGGGAAGACCGGCAATGTTGACCGGTACGGTGCAGATATCCGTTTGATAGGTTTCCACCGCACTTTGAGCCGTAAAGTTGAGTGGGAATGCTGTCATTGGTACGGTTGGAGCCAGAAGAACGTCACAGCTTGCAAACGCGTTTTTAAATGCTTTTACAATTGTACCGCGAAGATTTTGCGCTTTTTTATAGTACGCGTCAAAGTAACCGGCGCTCAGCACGTAGGTCCCTAAAAGGATTCTGCGTTTTACCTCATCGCCGAAGCCTTCGCTGCGCGTTTTGCACATCATGTCGTAGGTATCGTTGTAGTGCGGCGTTTTGTAGCCGTAGCGAATGCCGTCGTATCTGCCCAGATTGGAGGAAGCCTCCGCACAGGCCAGAATATAGTAAACCGGCAGAGCATATTTGATAACCGGCAGGTTCAGGTATACAATTTCGGCGCCAAGGCTCTTATAAACTTCAATCGCCTGTTCCAAAGCCGCGCGGACATCGTCACGGATACCGTCAAAGTATTCTTTCGCGATTCCAATCTTCATGCCCTTTATGCTGTTGTTCAGTGTGTCACTTGTCGGAACACCGTTTTTTCCGCGGGAGGTGGAGTCCTTTTCATCGTAAAGGGAGATGGCATCGTACACAAGCGCGGCGTCTTCCACGCTCGTTGTGATTGGCCCGATTTGGTCAAAGCTGGAGGCGTAGGCAATCAGTCCGTAACGGGATACCGTGCCGTAGCTTGGCTTTAAGCCGACCAAACCGCAGAAACTTGCGGGTTGGCGGATAGAACCGCCGGTGTCGGAACCCAGCCCGTAAACGGCAAGGTTGCCGCCGACTGCGGAAGCAACGCCGCCGGAGCTGCCGCCTGCCACGCGTGAGAAATCATGCGGGTTCAGCGCGCCGCCGTAGCATGAGGTTTCACAGGAGGAACCCATTGCGAATTCGTCCATGTTGGTTTTGCCCAGCAGAACCGCGTTTTGCTTTTGCAGAATGTCCCAAACAGTCGCGTTGTAAATCGGCACATAGCCCTGCAAAATTTTGGAGCAGCAGGTGGTTTCCATATCTTTTGTAGAGATATTATCCTTTAAGGTCATGGGAATGCCCTCTAAAGGCTGTAAGGCTTCACCCGCACTGATTTTTTTATCCACCGCCTTCGCGGTTTGCAGCGCCTGCTCCGCTGTGGTGCGTACATAGGCGTTTAAATCCTTGTTGACGGTTTCAATGCTGCCTAAATATTGTTTCGTCAGCTCTTCGCAGGAAATCTGTTTACTCTGCAAAAGCTTGCTGACAGCTTTAATTTTACTTGTTTCCATTGTATAACCTCCATGCATACGATCAGTCCGCTATGATAAGTATTCCATACTGTTGTGCCTTTTGTGAAGCCGTTCTTTTTCTATTCTCCCTTGCGAAAGGGAGATGTCACAGCAGTGACAGAGAGATTCGTTTCCTACGCAACTGTTGCGCACTCCCGTGCGCTTAAGAGAGGGGATGAGGGCGGCAAGCCGCCCTTTTCGCTCCGCTGGGGCGAAGGATTAAGAACTGAGAAGCCCATAATGGACAACCTATCTGTTACGCATTCCCCTCTCCCTTGCGAAAGGGAGCTATCACTGCGGTGGGATCGCAGTAACAGAGAGATTCAAACCTAATTTCTCTTTTTTACAAGGAAGCAGCCGTCCTGCTGGCTTTCGGCATTTTTTAAAATTTCTTCACGGTCGTAGGAAGGAATTACCGTATCCTCACGAAATGCATTGGAAAGATTATTAATATTATCGAAGTCGGAGGCTTCGTCGCTCGCCATATTGATGGTGTCGGCAAAGGCAATGATGTTATCCATTTCTTCTGCCAGCTTGTCCAGCTCCTCTTCTTTAATGGAGAGTCGGGCGAGATTGGCAATTTTCAGCAAGTCCTCATGTGTTACCATGGCGGGAGTCCTCCTTCAATTATCGGATCTTAATGTGAACGTCACGCAGCTGCTGTTCGGTTACCTCGGTCGGTGCGCCAAGCAGCATATCCTGTGCGTTGCTGTTCATTGGGAACGCGATGACCTCACGGATATTCTGTTCACCGGTCAAAAGCATAATCATGCGGTCGACACCCGGAGCCATGCCGGCATGCGGCGGAGCACCGTATTTGAACGCATTGTAAAGGGCGGAGAATTTGGTTTCAATATCCTGTTCGGTATAGCCCGCAATTTCAAACGCCTTTACCATGATGTCAATATCGTGGTTGCGCACCGCGCCGGAGGAAAGCTCCACGCCGTTGCAGACAATATCATATTGATAGGCCAGAATATCTTCCGGCTTTTTGTTTAACAGCGCGTCCATTCCGCCCTGCGGCATGGAGAACGGGTTGTGGGTAAAAATGTAGGCTCCGGTTTCCTCGTCAATTTCATACATCGGGAAGTCCACAATAAAGCACATTTTGTAGCTGTTTTCATCAATCAGGTTCAAACGGCGGCCAAGCTCGGTGCGGATTTGTCCGGCAAGCTTCGGGGCAACATCTTTTTCGTCGCCGATAAAGTAGAGCACCATGCCGGGGGCAAGCTTCGCGCGGCGGGTGAGCTCTTCTCTTTTGTCGTCCGGGATGAATTTATCAATTGGCCCGAGAAATTTCATTTCGTCGGTTACTTTGATGTATCCAAGACCCTTCATACCGATTTCGGTTGCAAATTTGAGCATGTTCTCAAAGAAACTCTTCGGCTGGCTCGCACATTCCGGTACCGGAATCGCACGGATAGTTTTGCCCTTGAACGGAGCAAAGCTGGAAGTTTCAAAGATATCGGTAATATCGATAATTTCAAGCGGGTTGCGCAAGTCCGGTTTATCCGTGCCGTATTTCAGCATGGATTCGGCAAACGGAATGCGTACGAACGGAGCACTTGAAACTTTTTTATCCGAAAATTTTGAGAAGGTTGCGGAAAGCACTTCTTCCGCAATGGAGAAAATGTCTTCCTGTGTGGCAAACGCCATTTCAAAATCCAGCTGATAGAATTCGCCGGGGGAGCGGTCGGCTCTTGCGTCTTCGTCGCGGAAGCACGGTGCTATTTGAAAATAGCGGTCAAAGCCCGAAACCATTAAAAGCTGTTTGAAAATCTGCGGTGCCTGCGGCAGAGCGTAGAATTTTCCGTGATGCTTGCGGCTTGGAATCAGGTAATCTCTTGCGCCTTCCGGGGAAGAGGTGGAGAGAATGGGAGTTTGCATTTCCAAAAATCCCATTTCGGTCATTTTGCTGCGCAGGAAAGAAATGATTTGTGAACGCAAAACAATATTGGAATGTACCTTCGGGTTTCGTAAATCCAAAAAGCGGTATTTTAAGCGGACATCCTCTTTGGTATCGGTGGAGCTGTCAATCTCAAAAGGCAGATTGGCAAGTGCTTTGCCCAAAACAGTCAAAGATTCGGTTTTTACTTCTACAGTACCAGTGGCAATTTTGGAATTCACGGTATCCTCGTCCCTTAAAACAACAGTACCGGTTACCGTAATGGTGCATTCCTTGGAAACATCTTTCAGCATTTCCTCGTCATATACAACTACTTGTACCACACCGTAATGGTCCCTCAAATCCAAAAACTTAATTCCGCCGTGGTCACGGATATTTTCCACCCAGCCTGCGACGCGAATTTCTTTGCCGATATTCTGCTCCGAAACTTCCCCGCAAAGGTGGGTGCGGTATTGATTCACACAAATCATATTTCTATAATCCTTTCATCCAATTGCGCAAACCGCTTTGCATAATTGCGTACGCAATCGTTTATATATTAAAGAAAGCTGCTCAAAGCATAATTATACCATCAAACGCGTGATGTTTCAATAAAAAACGGGCATTTACTTTTACACTTTACTATATCATAATCCTGCACTGTATTGTAAATCCAAACTGAAACAGAATTTATTCTTTTACATATTTAAGCAAGAGTATTGATTATAGTACCAGAATTTAGTATAACTATTATAGAAAATATATTCTGCTAAAGTTAAATTAATGTTGTTGGAGGGAATTTTTTATGGTACGCGGTAATTTAAAGGTATTTGCTCAGGAAACAGGTCTAATCTATGATCCAAAACGGCGGTCAGCATATGGGCTGTTCAATGGCTATCAACTGGTTATTCAGGATGTTATTAACCAGAAGCAGTTTGCGGTTACCATGGATATTAACGGCGGCACACCGGAACAGGCAAACGAAGTAGCCCAGTACATGCTTACATTGGCACAGCAAAGACCGCAGGTTAAGTTCGCGCATTTTGACGCAAACACCATTACAATTGCGGTTAAATCTACAGGAAAAAACGCAATGGAAAATTTAAGGGAAGTACTGAGTGCTGTTACCGGCTATTGCAGAAGCAACAGTATGGTGAGTTGCTGCAAACATTGTGGGACGCAGTCCGACTTAGCACCGTTCAGTATAAACGGAAAATGCACGGTCATGTGCAACAGCTGTTTTGAAAAAATAAAAGCGGAGCTGTCTGTGGCACAGCAGGAAATTAAAGCAAAAAAGGGCAATATTGTAACCGGCATTGTGGGCGCGTTCCTTGGTTCCCTCATCGGCGTTGTGCTTTGGGTAATTGCCGCCCAGCTTGGGTACATAGTAGCGGTTGTCGGCCTTGCTTTCGCGGTGTGTGCCATAAAAGGATACGAAAAATTCGGTGGCAAACTCAATGTGGGCGGAATCGTGATTGCTATTTTGATTGCGGTTGCCATGCTGTATCTGGCCGAGAACATTTCTCTTGCAATTCAAATCTATAACCAGTTCAAAGCAGATTATGATATTTCATTCTTTGATGCTTTTCGTTCCATTCCGGAATTTATGGAGGAGGCGTCAGTAAGAAACGCTGTTTTGGGTGATCTGGGCATTGGATACCTGTTTATGGCGGCCGCCAGTTTTTCTTCTGTTATTTCCATCTACAAAAACGCGAATCTCAAGCACGAACTGATACGTCTGGATACGCATTAAATTACATATTTATATAATATAAAAAACAGTTCCGCATGGCTTTCGCTTTTGCGGAACTGTTTTTTGCATATTGAACCGAAATCGGAAAATCTTATAGTAAGAAGCAGAGTTCGTGTTTTATGCTGGGATTTAGGAGAAAAGGTAAATATGCGGAATATGCAAAATTTTCATGGCACTCATAAAAGCCGTTCTTTTTTTGAAGGCTGGTATTTCAAACATCAATGCAAAGGGCGTACCGTCGCGTTTATTCCGGGAATCAATATGGATGAACAAGGGAAAAAGTCTGCGTTCATTCAGGTGATTACCGATGCATCCTCTTACCGGCTTGATTTTCCGTACGGCTGTTTTCATGCCAGTTCACATCATGAATCGGAAATGTGCATCCAAATAGAAAACAACCGATTTTCCCATACCGGTGTTGAAATCAACATCCAAACCGAAGCGATTCACTGCACAGGCTCCATTCAGTATGGGCCGCTGACACCCTTAGCATCGGACATAATGGGGCCATTTCAATTTTGCCCCATTATGGAGTGCAGGCATGGCATTATCAGCATGAGCCATTTACTGCAGGGTTCTCTGCTTCTCAACAATGAAAAAATTGATTTTGACGGTGGCATTGGGTATATCGAAAAGGATTGGGGAACCTCTTTCCCAAAAAGCTACCTGTGGGTGCAGTGCAATGATTTTGGTGATGTTCCCTGCAGTGTAGTGGCCTCGGTTGCACAGATACCGCTTGGCGGCATGCATTTTCAAGGCTGCATTTGCGTTGTAAATTATAATGGAAAAGAGTACCGATTGGCAACCTACAAGGGAGTACAGGTTATTCGTTATGATGGGACAGGATTTGTACTGAAGCAGGGAGATTCTGTTTTGACGGCGGATGTCACGCCGCATATCTCTCAGAAGCTGTTTGCTCCGCAGCTTGGCGGCATGGTGCGTACCATCCGGGAAAGCACGGCGTGCGGCGCTCGAT
This sequence comes from Bacillota bacterium, assembly GCA_023458755.1. GTDB lineage: Bacteria > Bacillota > Clostridia > Oscillospirales > Acutalibacteraceae > JAEWYE01. The sequence continues at coordinate 24,829 of JAEWYE010000086.1, forward strand.
TCCGCTTTTACCAAAATAACGACTTACTCTTTGATTTACAAAGCGACAGCGCCGGATTTGAGTATGTGAACTAGCATAACCGAATTCGAATATACCGACTTCCCCTGCACATAATAGTACTGACTAAAATGAAATCGGAGGTAATAGTTGTGCCAAAAGAGAGCGCCTACTTTACTTTGGAAAATTTAAGCGGGAAGCACGATACAAAAATTTTGAAACAACAGTTGGATACTTTTCCGGGTGTTATTTCCGTCAGCGTCAGTCCGCAGAAGAAATGCGTTGCCGTCGACTTTGACAATACCGGTGTGGACAGTAACCGCCTGGAAAAGAAAATATGTGAGCTGGGATTTACTGTTTCCGCGAGTAAGTCCGAAGAACACATCATGTAACGGGAGGAATGAAAATGCCGAAAGACAGTCAGCCGGACAACAAGCAAAGCCGCATGAAAAAGGCGAACGGGCAAACCCCGATTACCGAAGAAAATCAGAACCATAACCGAAACACCAAAAAGCAATCCGCTAAGCGCGATGATGTTTAGATGTTTCATTTTATTGTAAGGAGGAGTGCCTGTGGCAAAAGCAGGAATGAGACGGCCGGACCCGAAGCAGCCCCATGGAACCGAAAGCAATCACAAAACACATATGCCGAATAACACCGAAAAACCGGTGCCGGAAATTCAGGGCAAGGCAAAACGCGGTCATAACGAAGCGCCGATAGTATAACAACCGAAAAAAAGGAGCAAGGGCAACCCTGCTCCTTTTTTATGCCCTGTTTTATCGGTTCAGCAGATAAGCGGAAAAATTCAAGTAAGCCGCGAACGTTACCCAAAGCAGATAGGGAATTTGCAGCCAAGCGGCTGTTTTGTTTATCTTAAAGAATTCACGAATCATCAGCACAATCAGCACCCAGAGAAAAACAATCCAGACAAATGCGAACAGATACCATTGCAGATTAAAGAAGAAGATCGGCCAAAAGAAGTTTACGAGAAGCTGGAGTCCGTAGATTAACAGTGCTTTGCCGCCGTCAAATGCGTGCTCGTTATAGACCAGGTAGGCAGACACCCCCATAAGCAGATACAGCACCGTCCATACAATCGGGAATGCGGCAGGGGGCGGCGAAAGCGGCGGTTCCTGTTTATAAATTTGATATGCCTGCACACCGCCGCTTGTCAAAAAGCCGGACAGCGCGCCGATGCCCAGACTAATAAGCACACTGATGATCAATGCTTTCCAATTCGTTTTCTTCATCACAAATCACATCCTTTTCGTTATTCTATGCCAAAAAAACCGACTTTATGAATGGTAAACTTCTTCAGCGACTTGTGCCCGAGCAAAGCAGCAACCGCTTTTCGAACGAATTGCCGGCTGTTTTGCAGTCATTCAGCGACAAAATTTGAAATAAGATGAATTTTGGTATATAATGTAAAACAAATGCTAGCATGGAGGGGATTTGAATGCGTATTGCGGTTTGCGATGATGAAATTGCCGTGATCAATCAAATGAAAGACATCATTGAAGAATATGCATTTGAAAAAAAAGTCATAGCCGCCATTGATGTGTATCAAAACGGTAAAGGGCTTTTAGAAGGCAGACAGTGCTATGATCTGATTTTTTTGGATATTGATATGAAAGACATGAACGGTATCACGATTGCAAAAGAAATACGGGAAACCGATAAAGACGTGAAAATTATTTTTGTTACGAATTATACGGACTACCAAAATTACGCGTTCAGCGTACATGCCTTTGATTACCTGATAAAACCCGTAAATCGTGAGCGGATTTATTACATGCTCAATGAGGTAATCAACTATTCAAAAGAAGATTTTAAAATACCTCATATCGAGATCAATACAACAGAGGGATATAAAAATATTCTAATCGAGGACATTTGTTATTTTGAATATCATGACCGGCGTGTTAAAATGATAACAAAGCGTGGCACCTATTTTCTCAAACAAAGCCTCAGTCAGGTGGATAGTATGATGAGCCCATATGGCTTTGCAATGCCGCATAAAAGTTTCCTGGTGAATTTGCTGCAGGTTGCAAGTATAAACGGTTATACGATTTTTATGATGGATGGCAGCCGGGTGCCGCTGTCTCAAAAAAAATCAGTTGGCTTCCGTAAGCAGTTAAACAGCTTTATTGAGAAGCAAATAACCATGTTTGGATAAATACTTGCAGTTTCTGTGAAAGGATAGTCATAATAATGGAAGAAATGCTTGTACGAGCTATTCGAATTTTACTTTGCTGTTTTGTAACTGTTCATATAATCTTTGACTTCTTTGATAAAATGCACTACCGTGTATATTCACGCAAATCCATCTATATTTTTGCTCGTTTAGCGTTTTTTGCGGTATTAAGTGCGATTGTTTTTGTAAACATCCCGCTGTTGAACCTTTTGTTTTCTACCGTTCTGGCAGCAATTGCCGGATATTTCTTGTACACCGGTGATACTTCGGAACTTTTGAATAATCTGCTTTTTTCGTTCAGCCTGGTCTTTTGTGAGGAAGCAGCGGCAATGGCGTCTGATTTGCTGCATAGCTATTCTTTCCTGTCCTTTTTAAAACCCGATTATTACCGCTTTTTAATGCAGGCTTTTTGGCTGATTCTTGTCCTATTCTGTTACCGGATTTTTATCATCTGTAATAAAAGAACGCATAGCATCAAACTTGCCAAACTGCAATATCATATTTTTTTCATGTTTCCCGTTTTCAGCATCCTGATGATTACGGCGTTATCAGCGTTTTCCCCAACATCCGCTTTGTCTCTTACTTTATCCATTGTCAGCATAACTGTCATTATTCTTTTAAATCTGTTTATTGCGTATCTGTTTGAATTTATCTCAGAAAACTATGCATTGCAAAATGAACTGAATTTGTTTCAGCAGCAAGCCAGCTTTCAATACAGTTATTATAACAATTTGGAGGAAGAATACCGTCAGGTGCGAAAAGTTCGGCATGATATGCGCAACCATTTGCAGCTTTTAGAAAAATTGTATCAGTCCGGCGAAAAGCAAATGGCCGATCAATACGCAAAAAATATGTACGAAATGATTGATGCCATGGGACAAAATTGTTACAGTGAAAATAAGGTGCTGAATATCATTGTCAATGACAAAATAAAAATCGCGGAATTAAGCAACATTTCATTTGAGTGTAAAATAGGGGACGCAAATTTGGATTTTATGGCACCGATTGACCTTACCACTATTTTTGCCAACTTGTTGGACAATGCCATTGAAGGCTGCAAAAAGGTACCAAATAATCGATTTATTAAAATTATGGCGGGTTCCTTTCATGATTTTATCAACATCAACATCAGCAATTCGTTTTCGGAGAATCCAAGAAAACAGGGGGAGCAATATCTTTCCACCAAAGAAGCGCATGAAGGAATTGGAATTCCCAATGTTATTCAGACGGTGGAGAAGTATGGTGGAAATCTTGTGATACATACCGAACAAAATATTTTTAAGGTGAATGTGGTAATTCCTGTCCGTAAATTGTAGGTTTGTCAATGATATGTTACACCAAGAGTAAAGAAATCATGAAGCACCTGTTTAGGTGACTGCCACTTTAGAGGGCGCATAGGAAAAGCATTGTATTTATGAATATAGGTTTTTAATTGA
>JAEWYE010000087.1 GCA_023458755.1 Bacillota bacterium
CACTGCATCCTCCGCGGCGGTGGTGGTTTACACCAAGGGGTCCACGGCGGGATTCAGCGGTCTTACCGGCGGCAATACCCGCTATTCCATTTATAAAAACGGCGGCACAGCCACGGCCGGTGACATGCGCCCCTATGACGTGGCTGTCTACAGCCCGGCCACCAACTCCATCCGCGTGTGCGATACCCGGATTACCGGCGTATACGAAGACGCCTCTCCCAACCTGAGCAATCCCACCTCCATCACGGTGATGGGCAAAGAGTTCTCCGTCCTCTCCACCGCTGCGGATACCATGTCAAAGCTGAAGCTGGGCAGCACCATTACACTGCTGCTCACCGAGGACAACCAAGTGGCCGGAGCTGTCCAAGCGGGTACCTCCGGGGCTGGGGGGAACGCTGTGGGCATCGTGAAGGAGGTTACCACAACCACCGCCACCGTCGACCTCCTGTGTGGATTGACGGTCAAGGGGACTATTTTGCCTATGACCGATACCGATGTCAGCCGCATGAGGGACCGATTGGTGGCAGTGAGCTCCAGCAGTAAGGGTGTACTGGGCTTGAACCTCCTGACGGGCAGTAATATTCCCGGCGATCTGGACGTGACGGCAAAGAAGATGGGAGATAAGCTACTGGCGGACAATGTGATGATTTATCAGTCCACGTCCACGGGCGTGGAGCCAATCAGTCTCAGCAAGATATCCAGTGCCCGAATTCCGTCCTCCGGCGTGATGTACGCCCGGACTAACTGGGCCGGTAGAGTGGACCTGATAGTTCTGTCCAACGTCACCGGCAGTGACTATAAGTTTGGTCGGTTGAGTTATTCTTCCCCGTATAAAGACGATGAAGGTATAGATCACAGCGCGTCGGTCACGATTCTTATGGGAGAGGGGAAACAGACTCGGTCTTTTCCGCCGACCTACAATGTAGTGGACGATGTGGAGGTCCACGACGGCGACTACGTGGGCGTCAAGCTGAACAAAGGTGAAACCTTGATTGCCGAGGTTCTGGTTCTCAACAAGTGCGGCAATATATCCAATAACGCCTGGAGCAGTGTTTCTTCCGTCACCATCGGCGGACAGAGCTATACCGTACCCTCCGATGTCCTGTGCTATAACAAGGCTACCAGCAAGTGGACCACGTTGGATGAGGCCCGTGCCTTTGCTACATCTTCCACGGTCTACACGGATAAATCCGGCTACGTCCGCGTAGTGGAAGTCCAGTAATTTACCAAAATAGGTAAGTTGACGATGAACAGCAGAACTTTCACCAGCAATACCGCGATCAGAAATGGTTAAACAAAATTAACCACGATCCTTGAAAAAAGCAGGAGGGGTTTCTCAAGGGCGGGGGAGCTTTTTGTGCGGATTCAGTTGTCCGCCTCAGTCTGAGAAGAATCAGAAGAGGAGAAGTAATCCTCCAGTGTGAAATGGTAACCGTCAGCGGAGCATATTCAGGAAGCAGGGATATAAACCGGTCCTTTACGGAATGGTCCAGATTAGGTGCAGTCCGGAAAATATAAGTCAAATACTGGTATGAATCCAGCCCATTTTTCTTTACTGTTTCACTGTTAAGTAGGCGTAAAACTTCATAGCCAAAGGCCTTTGATTAAAATGACTTCGAAGAAAAGCGGAATAGGTGTGTGACACCTTTTCTGCTTTTCTTTTTATACCGCCAGGTGTGTCAGCACCAGTGATAAAATGCAAGAAAACGCCGATTAAAAAATGCAGGAAAATGGCGGAGGGGAGGAAAGAATGGTAGACTCAATTCTGTGCCGAAACATCGGTGCGGAAAGGGAGTCGGAATGGAAGGAGCAAAATGGATGGATATCCGAAGTGACCGCCAAAAAGGAATGAGCTACACAGACATTTCGCGGAAATACCATATAGACCCGCGCACGGCAAAGCGGTACGCCGAGTCAACCAAGCGGCCGGAATACACGCTGACAGGGCCCAAGCCAACTAAGCTGGACGCGTACAAGCAGCAGGTGGATCAGTGGTTGGAGGAAGCGCCGTACTCCGCAGTGCGGATTCTGGAAAAGCTGAAGGAGCAGGGCTTTGAGGGAAAATACAGCATTGTCAAGGAATATGTGCGCAGCAAAAAGATGGATCTGAACGAAAAAGCCACGGTACGCTTTGAAACCATGCCGGGGAAGCAGGGGCAGATGGACTGGGGGTTCTTTGAGGATCACACAGTGTACGAGGACGGCCAATGGAAGAAGCTGTACTGCTTCCTCATGATTTTAGGGTATTCCAGGATGAGGTACATTGAGTTCGTCACGGATATGAGCACCAACACGCTCATTCGCTGCCACCAGGACGCATTCCGGTATTTTGGAGGGTATCCGGAGGAAATCCTGTACGACAATATGAAGCAGGTGGTGGTCAAGCGACTTTTAAAGCAGGAGGACTCCACACTGAATCGTCAATTTGAGGACTTCGCCGGATTTTACGGCTACAAGCCCGTTCTCTGCCGCCCGTACCGGGGACAGACCAAGGGCAAGGTGGAGCGCACAGTGCAGTTTGTCCGGGATAATTTTATGATTGGAATCAAATACAACAGCTTGAATGACCTCAACGGGCAGGCCCTGGCCTGGTGCAATAAGGTAAATGCCAAAGTCCACGCTACTACCAATGAAATCCCCTTTGAGCGTTTAAAAAAGGAGAGCCTCAGCCCTCTGAAACGCGAGTATATCATCGACAAAATCAATCTGCGCCGGGTACAAAAAGACTGCCTCATCTCGTATGCCGGCAATCAGTACTCCGTTCCAGCAGAGTACGTCGGCAGAGATGTGGCAGTCGTAGCATTGGACAACCTGCTTGCCGCCTACTACGAAGGAAAGCAAATCGCCCTGCATCGCATATCGTACCAGAGAAAGGACATGGTGGTCAACCCCCAGCATTACCGTAGGCTCACAATAAAGCAATCCATGGACGTGGAAAATCCGTTGCTGGAGCAGGATCGTGTCATTGACTTTCCTATGAAATCCAGGGATTTGAGCCAGTATGACGAGGTGCTGTATGACTGAATTTACCATGGAACGGCTGCGAGAAAATCTTGAAAGTCTCAAGATGAAAAACACGCTGGAGATTCTGGACAACTATCTGGAGCGCGCCGTTTCCGACAAGCTCAACATCGTGGAGGTTCTGGATCACATCTTTACCGAGGAGGCCAAATCCAAACGAAAACGGGCTTATGAAAAACAGATTCAGATGTCCGGCTTCCCCATCAAGAAGACGCTGGAGGACTTTGACTATGCCTTTCAACCCTCCATTGACAGACGTCAGATCGACGAGCTGGCCACCATGCGTTTTCTGGAAAATGGGGAGAACGTCGTTTTCCTTGGACCGCCCGGCGTGGGCAAGACCCATTTGGCTTCCTCCTTGGGCATGGTGGCGGCTCAGCATCGCTTTTCCACTTATTACATCAACTGCCACCAGCTCATTGAGCAGCTGAAAAAGGCCCATTTTGAGAACCGGTTGCCGGATAAGCTCAAAGTGCTTGCCAAATACAAACTGCTTATCATTGACG
>JAEWYE010000088.1 GCA_023458755.1 Bacillota bacterium
GCTTTAAATTCATTGTCATAAGATTTTTGATTTTGTGCCATAGGTTGTTTCTCCTGTTCTCGTATTGATTATGATTATATATCAAAGTCCTTGAGAATAGGGTGTCAACTTTTATGATACAACATCACCAAGCCCATTAATTTCATCTATCTTTTTCATCTTATAAATTATTTTATTGCGAGAAAGCGGATGCTTCTCCCCATTACTAAGGTAAAACAAGTCGTTAAACATTTCCAAGTGTTTGTCAAAGTACGAAATAAGATAAAGGGAAGCATCCTCTGCAAATGTGTCGAAAAATACTTTGTGTGCACCTTTTGGAGATTGAAAATTCTTTATGTCAATAACATCAAATGGTTTTTGTTCGTACTGGTAATACATTAACAAGAGATGCAAGCCCAAATGACTTCTAAAATTATTTATATGATAACTCCACGCATTGTATTGATCAATAAAATTGTCAGAAATCCACAAACTTGAATCCGTCACTGTTATCAGTGAAAGTTTTTCCATATCAAATATGTTTCTGGCTTCAGCTCTTTGTTGAGGGTTAGGAAATCCAAAATAATCATATAAATTAAGTCGATTTGCTATGTCTTCACTCATACAAGTATCTCCTTTGCACTACTTTCTGCCTTACTTAGAAGTATACCATGCGTCCGCAATAATTGCATTATTAAAACTACAATAGATTTCAATAAAATACAACCAACGCCTTAGTCTTATAGGGCAAAGGTCTGTAAATATATTTAATTTTAAGGCTGTGGTATTGTAATATTCGTCTGTTTGTGCCGATAAACCTTATTCTATGCGGATTTCCGAGTTTGTCCTTATGAACACTCGTACCAAAGAAAAATAAAGCAAAGGGATTTGAACCACGAAGGTTCAAATCCCTTTGCTTTATTGCAGGCTTTTATGATCCAATTATTAAACTATACGCTCTACATTTAGCCGCTTATACTATTCTTCGAGGTGTATCATGGATAAAAAATACGGAACATATGTGATGATTTCAATGAAAATCATGACTTTTCAGGCGTCTGTTTTATAGGACGAGGTGATGACGCGGTTTTTGAACAAGCTTATGGCTTTGCACATAGAGGATTTCGTATCCCCAATAGCCTTAATACTATGTTTGATACTGCATCTGTTACGAAAGTCTTTACTGCAACGGCCGTTTTGCTTTTAATAAAAAGAGGGCTTTTGAATTTTGACAAAAAAATTACGGATATCATAGACTTGGCGGGTACTGCGATTCCAACGGATGTGACGATCTATCATTTGCTTACTCATACCTCTGGTATTGCAGATGATGCTGATGAGGAAGCCGGCGAAAATTACTCAGACTTATTTATCCTTAAGCCCAATTACTCAATACGAAATACAAGCGACTTTCTTCCGCAGTTTGTATATAAACAACCGCTCTTTAAGGCAGGGACAAATGTCAGATATAATAATTGCGCTTTTATCTTGCTGGGCTTGGCGATCGAAAAAGTAACTGGGCAGGACTACCGAAGTTTTGTTTCAGATCATGTTTTCAAGCCGTTGGGAATGCTGCGAACAAAATTCTGTGCTATGGATGAAATAAATGAAAATGTGGCAGAAGGCTATGTTGCTTGTTATGATGAAAAGAATCATTTTACGAAATGGAAAAAGAACATATACTCTTATCCGCCTGTAGGATCTCCAGATGGAGGAGTATATACAACTGCTCAGGACTTTAATCTTTTTATCCGGAAACTCAAAGAAAATATATTGCTCGGCAAAGAATATACAGATATGTTGCTTGTACCTCATTGTAAATTTGTAAGGCCATTTAATAAGTGGAAGCGGGTACCTGATGCGACGATAAGAAATGGATATGCCTTTGAATTCGTAGAAATTAAAGGTAATATTTTCTGCATATGCAAAGATGGCTTAAACGACGGTGTAGGCGCCATGTTTTCTTATTACCCCCAAATCGATACTACAGCTATCATTCTGTGTAATCAGGACTGTAATATTTGGCAGATGCACAGGGAAATTCAAACTGTGTTATACTATGATATATCAAATAAACATATCTTTGATATGCGACATACACGCTGAACATAACCTTCTAGTCTGCAACTTTTATGGCCTAACTTTCCACCAGCTTGAAGCTGGACACAAATCCCACACTCCACTTTGTGGAATGTGTTTTGCTTTGTACCCGCGCTGTGGGTGCATCTATTTTAACCGAATGACACATAAAACCTTCGAATTATCGGGGGTTTTATTTTTTGTGTTGTATATACAACTTTTACTAATTCAGTTATAAAAAGATGGATTATAGAAAAACGAAAATAAAGGATTATGAAAACTGAACAATGAAAAGACCTTCTGATGTATAGCCAGCGTAAAAAATTGCGCAATCGGGAAAAGTTTTATTGTTTTCGAAGTATGTGACAGAAGCGGTTGTCAGGCAATTAAAATATGCATGTAGAAATTCACTGAATAATTTTGGGTATATTCACTATTGAATTAATCGAACATATGTTCTATATTATCATTAACACATGTGGAGAAACTATTAATTAACAAATCTTTAAAGTGGAAGGAAGTTATTATGAAAGAAGGTTTTGAGGTAGTGAATATGCACGGTTCTGCCAGTGGCGTCATTCCTGTCCCGATTATAGGGGAAAATGGCAACTGGTATGTAGGAAATGAAGATACGAATGTAAAAGCAGAAGGAATCGATGGAAAAGATGGTGAGATGGGACCGGAAGGCCCTCAGGGCCCGAAAGGCGAGCAGGGTGATATTGGACCGGAAGGCCCGCAGGGTTTAAAGGGAGATACTGGTGCGGAAGGTCCTCAGGGTCCCAAAGGTGACAAGGGCGATAAAGGAGATAAAGGTGAGACGGGACCGCAGGGGCCCAAGGGAGATACTGGTGCTACGGGTATACAAGGACCCAAAGGCGATACTGGAGCGTATATAATAGGAAAACAAACTACCTGTAAAATTGCGGTTCTATTAAACCGCATTCTGATGGGTGTTGACCTCGATATATTCAGCTATTCGGCGGTATTCATTGGCAAATTTTAAGCTAACGCTGATATTGCCATTCTCGTACACCTTGATTTGCTCTACGAGTTCAATTAAGACCTCTCTTGTTAGTTTGTCGATATTTTCATATTTCCTAAAGGTAGCTAAGAATGGGTTTTCTGTATCAATCCCATTTTCAAGTTCTTCCTTTTCTTCATGCAGGTTGCCTATAACTTCGTTAAGGGCTTCAATCTGTCGTCCATAATCTTCTTGCATATAGCGGTACTGTTTGTGAGAAATCTCTCCGTCTTTCCAATCCTGATAGATACTTTTTTGATACCGTGCGATTTTAGAAAGTTCTTTTTCCTTTGCCGCTATAAGTTCGTTCAGTCTTATAGACTGGCTTTTCTGCAAGGGAGCAGTATTAATACGGGAAACAATTTCAGAAAATGCTACCGCAACATAAACCTGTTGGCGAATGGCATACAGTACCCCTTGTTCCAAATGATTATGGCGTATTGTATGCTTTGTGCAAGCTGTTTTTGACTGGTCTTTATAGGTGCGGCAATGGTAATAAACATTTTCTTTTACTTTGCTTCGTGTCATAGCTTTGCCACAATCGGCGCAACGCAGAAAACCGCTGAACAAATATAATTCCTTTCCTTGCGGTGCGGTGCGGGTGTCCTTTTTCATAAGGTCTTGTACTCTGGCGAAATCCTCCCGGCTGATAATCGGTTCATGGGTATTTTCAACAATGTACCATTCATCTTCCGGGACAGCTTCCTGCACATGGATTTTATAACTTTTTATGCGGTAGCGTCCTTGTACCATATCGCCAACATAAATGCGGTTTTTCAAAATGCCGGTTATGCTGATTGCCGCCCAGAGAGAATTGCCCTCTGTAGCATTAGGGTTTTGATATTTCATGCCCTTACTTCTCTTGTAAGCTGCCGGACATAAAATACCACTACTATTGAGTTTTCGTACAATCGCATTTTTGCTCATGCCCTCTAAAAACCATGCGAATATGCTTTTCACATTTTCAGCCGCTTCTTCATCAATCAAAAGGGCGTTTTTGTCCTCCGGGTCTTTCATATAACCATAAGCCGCAAAAGAACCGATATGTAGGCCTTTTTCCCGCTTCTTATCAAAAGTTCTCCGAATACTCTCTGATGTACCCCTTGCGTGTTCTTCGTTCAAAACCCCTTGAACTGGAACAGCGATATTTTGGGCGTTTTGAGGGTCTTTGTAGGTATCAACGGGCTGTTGGTAAAGAGAGATAAATCGCACGTCATTTCGGGGAAACCAGTCGCCAAGATAATAGCTTTGGTCGCCATTGTTACGAAAACTCCGAGCAAGGTTCTTTACAATCACACAGTTGACTTTCCCCTTTTGAATATCGGATAAAAGTCTTTGGAAATTCTCACGTTCTTCATCTGTTGTGCCGCTTACACCATCGTCAACATATTCCCCGACGAAAATATATTCGTCGCCATCGTCCTGCTGTTCAAGAAAATCGGTTAGAATAAGTCTTTGATTGGTAATGCTCTCGGATTCATCTTTTCCTCGTTTATCCTCACGGGATAATCGAATGTAGAATGCAACATACCACACCTTGTTTTTGGGTGCTGATTTTGTAATGGTCTGCCTATCGGCTACTCGTGCCATGCGTCCTCCTTCCTATCACATTACACCTATATTATACCATTTTGGCGTAATGCGAACAATGTTGTCGGAGGCGCAAAGTCGCATTATAAGCCACTTTTCTTGCGTATTAGGAAGTTTGTAAGTACCTCTTGAATTGGTGGTGCATTATCGTCAAATTCAAGTTTGATACCCATATCCCCATAACGAAAGCATAAGGGGTTTTTCAGCTTCTCCAAAACATAGGTCAGCCGTTTCTCTTTGGGCAGGGAATTATCAAGTTCCAACATACTTATATCAGCCAGTTTCCCTACATCTACCGTTTCTATATTTACGCTCATAAAATCATCTACCATTTTCGGCGTAATCATCATCATGCACCTCCTGTTCTGCATGATTAAATATATGCGTTTCCCGGTTTGTCCTATGAGGAAACACAAAAGACTACCACTTTTTACCACGAAAGTGATAGCCTTTCATTTTTCCTCATACTTCGGGCCAAGTTGTCCCGAAGTCAATAAGGGCTGTTTTGATAATGTTGTTCTGCTTCCTCTATGCTGCGCATATCGAAAACATAATAAAGTTCCGAAACCACACGCTTTATATCTTCCGGGCTAAAATCACAATTTTCCATCGCCCAAATGATATAACCACGGCAAGCGTCATTACTCCATCGTTCAGCCATCATCATATCTAAAATCTTATTTTTTTCCATTTCGATTCTCCCATTGTTAAAATAGGGGGACGTACCGCACCGGAAAGGATCGGGCTGTCATCAGACAGAAAAACCCGGAGCGGTACGCCCTATATATAAAAACGATGATTCAGACGGGCGGCGGCAACCACCCTCATAGGAATTTCACCTCACCCCATGCTTATGGCGTGGCGGTCAATGCTGTGAAGCGTTCAAACCGCAAGTATCAATATGCAATCAAGAGATTATCGCCGGGCAGCTTGCCATTTCCGCCCTGTCGCAGTTGGTATTTTTCGCTCACGCTCCGTTTAGGTCTTTCCCCCTTTCGGCGGGCGGTCATGGCGTACCCTGCGTTTCGGCTCCCTCTTGATTGAACGTATCCGAACCATCGGTATTCAGTTGTCAAAGGGCATTAGAAAGAAAAGAAATTCTTTCTAATAGCCATGAGATTCAGAGGGCAAATTCGGAATGGGTAATTATAAGTTTTTCAAAAAATTTTCCATGTTCCGAAGTCCTCGTTCAATAGAAACTCTGACAGCCTTTTCGTCTACTCCCTCGGCCCGTGCAATATCTGATTTGCTTATGCCGAGTATGTAATGAGCATAGATTCGTTTTCCCTGCTTGTCCGGCAAAGAAGCCATAGCCGCCTGTAATTGTTCGGCTGTCATCTTGCGCTCATAGAGTTCGCAGGGAGTAAGTGATACGAACAGAATATCATTTTCAATTCCGTCGCCTGCGTCCAGAGAGTAGTGAGCCTTATTGTAAAAGCGGCGGCGAATAAAGTTCCGCTCCAGTCGCTCCGCTTCCAAAAGGGCGGCTTCCACTTCATCGGGTATCTCAATAAAAAAGTCGGTATTATAAAACGGGTAAAAATCCCGCAGATTGATTTTTGCCATAGGGTATTCCTCCATTTCGATTTTTTGGGGTTGGCGAATCGAAATGGAGAAAGGGGGAGAGCGACAGCGGGGCCAGACTTCGGGCCAAGTTGACCCGAAGTGAAAAGGCTTGTCCTCGATAATTGCGGTCAAAAAAGAGGACAAAAAAACACCTTTAAGGGAAAAACCCAGAAAGGTGTCGAATGAAAAATGAGCGGAATGCCCGCTCATTTTTTGATATAAATTTTTGAAATTATATGGTGGAAATCTGTTTGCTACATATTGCCGTCACAGTATAGTGGCGGCTCCTCCAAAACGCAAAATAACGACTTCGGATACATAAAGCCTCCTATCCCAAAGCCGCCATTGTTGTGAATAAAAAAGGGTGTAATTAATACGCCCCCCGTAATCCTATTCTTTCGATACAGGAACCGGCGGCCTTGCGTTAAAAATAAATTTTATATTACAAGTCTATTTTTTTCCCCTAAATTGTTTTTTCAGAAGTGATTCCTGTATCAAATACTGTCTGTATGAACCTATCACTTTCGATTTCTTTTCGTCACTGACATACTGTAAAAAGCATTTAAATAATATTATCCATTCCTCATATGCTATTGCAGAGGTCTGATAATTTGATATTCCATGTCTTATTCTCAGTTCTTTTAATTGTCTGTGCGAAAAGATCCTCTTGGGAAAGGTTCTATTATTTTTATAACAATAGCAAATAAAATCACGATATAGCTCAAATTCTTTCATGGTAAATTCGTCAAATTTGCGCTTTTGAATATGCAACAAAACAATATCCACATTTGGTTTTGGAGAAAAATCATTGCGAGAAAACCGGTGCATAATCTTCATATTAAATTTGGGCTTAAGTAAAAGAGATTTTAATGTAGTTTCCATTGTTCCGCTATATTTTATAGCTGCCTGTTTTTGTAATATTAAATAAGTATCAAGGGGCGGATTCTTTGCTTGTGTAATCTTATTAAAAATATCTGATGTAATAAAAAAAGGGATATTAGAAAAAACCTTATAGCTTCCGTCTGGCAAAGGTAATTCCATAAAGTCACCACGAAGCAAAGTGAATCTTTTTTCATTGCTAAACCGCTTTTTAAGATACAATATGTTTTTTTCATCCAATTCAACAGCAGTAACCTTACAACCCATGTTAAGTAGTGCTTTTGTTAATATTCCTTTTCCTGCTCCAATATCAAATACCGCATCATTTGAATGGATGTTTGACTGTTGGAGTAATCTATCAATCAATCCTTCACTAATTAAGTAATTTTGAGAATAATGAATAGGTAGTGAATGATTAATCTCTCTATTATCGCCAGACAAAACAACACCTCCATCCTGAACAAATATCTAAAATTGCTTAGCTGCAATACAACTTATTATATTTTTAGCATACCATTCAGGGCTGGAAATTGATTCCTCCATCTTATTTGGCAAAAAAAGAAGCGCCATAAGCTATCAGAGGCTTAGGCGCTTTAGTGTTATTCAGTGGATTGTCGTGAATACACAATTTTCTGTATAGTTTTTTCTGCCAAAAAGTATTTTTGAGCTAATTCGGACACGGTTAATCCATTTTGATGTTCAAGCCTTATTTGTTGGTTACGAGATGACACCAATTGCTTAGTATCAGTATTGCTTCCCCATTTTTTACGACTATCCGGTTTTTTGGGAATATAGACCTTAACACCGTCAACATATTCTTGAATTTGCTCGACAATTTCTTTTGGCAAAACGTCATATATATTAATATAGCTCATTTTGCATCTCCTAATCACTCTATGTTATTTAGGATTAACAAAGGCTATTTTTCAGTTGCTCACTTTTAGCGTGCAATAGCCCCTGCTATTGCATAGAAATAATTACTCCCATCGTGAATCTGCCCTCCTTTACTCAATTTAGCATAGGCTGTTTTATACAGTACGATTATCAAGTGACTGTACTACGGGAAGTACAAATACCAAAAATGATATGGCTATAATTCCTATTCCAGAAATCAAAAACCATTTTTCAACACCTATTTGTTCTGCAAAAAGACCAGAACACAATAAACCCAAAGGCATTGCGAATGACATTACACTTCCAAGCAAAGAAAAAACCCTCCCTAAATATTCAGGTTTAATTTTCTCTTGGAACAGGGCATTTTGCACACCATAAAATGGAGCTGACACTCCCATAACCATGCAGGATATCGCAAAGGCAATGAAAGCATTTGGTGGAAGTATTCCAGATATGGTAACACCAATTCCCATCATAAGAACCGATATCCCAATGGTAAAAGTACGTTTCTTAAAACCACCCCAAACGCTTAATATGACCCCTCCTACCAACATTCCAATAGCAAAGGCGATTTCTGCTATTGAAGCATGAGTAGGTGTTCCGCCGAAATATCCCATACTCATCAGCGGATATAGCGCACTAATCGGCATATAAAAAAACATATATAATGCGCCAATCCAAAGCAAAGCAAACAGACCTTTATTCTCTTTTAAGACAACGTACCCCGCTTTCATTTCCTGCATGACATTTTCTTCTTTATCAATGCTATTTGATGATGGATTAGGAATTGTAATAATCGCTACGGAAATACAAGCTATAATCGCACCGACAATATCAAGTATAACGATATGATTCAGATTCCAAACAGTATATAAAAACGCGGCAGCGGCAGGACTAATGATTGACCCTATGGCTTGTATAGTTTGGCTATAACCCGCACACTTTGTCAGTTGATCTTCTGGCACAAGCAGTGGTGTAGCTGCATTCAATGCTGGCGAATGAAACGCTGTTCCCATAC
>JAEWYE010000089.1 GCA_023458755.1 Bacillota bacterium
CTGCAGAGGCAGTAGGAACCTTTCAGTTTGATCCTAAAGAGGTTAGCGCAGCAGAAAACTCAGGATCAGTAGATTTAACTGTGACAAGAACCTTGGGAAGTACAGGTGAAGCAAGCATAGATTATAAGGTGACAGGCGGGATGGCCCAAGGAAATGGAGTGGATTACACCCTTGAAGATGGAACAGTGGCGTTTGAAGATGGGCAGACCAGTAAAACAATAAAAGTAGAGCTTGTGGATGATGACTTATTCGAGGGGAAAAAGACGGTTGAAGTAACCTTAAGTGATGCGTCAACAGGAGCCATTTTGGGAACTGACAAGGTTGTCACTTTAACAATAACAGATGATGAAGAACCGCCTCATGGTGTACTTGAGTTTAATCCTGTGACAGTAAGTGTAGAAGAAGGATCGGAAGTAAGCTTGACGGTTACGAGAAAAGATGGCAGTAGTGGAGATGTAAGTGTCAGTTATAATAAAACAGGAGGAACAGCTGCATCAGGCATAGATTATGAGTCTATAAGTGGAACGGTGAGTTTTGCTGATGGGGACACTGAAAGCAAGACAATTACTTTGAAGACTATTGATGATGCTACTTATGAAGGTAATGAAACGGTTGAAATCACCCTTAGTGGTGCAACAGGAGGAGCAACGATAGGGGCAAATAATAAGGTTATCGTGACAATAGAAGATAATGAAACAGCGCCTCAGTATGGTGTTTTACAGTTTGACCCTGTGGCGGTAAACGTTGGAGAAGGAGTAGGAACAGCAACCGTAACTGTGACAAGAACAAATGGAAGTAATGGTATGGTTAGCGTAGATTATGCCGTAACAGGAGGAACAGCTGAAGGAAATGAAATAGACTATCAGCTTGATAGTGGAATGCTAGAGTTTTCCGCTGGTGAAACCAGTAATAACATATATATACCAATTGAAAATGATTCAATCTATGAAGGGAATGAAACGATTGAAATTACCCTAAGTAATGCAACAGGCGGGGCAACTATAGGGGAAAACAAGATGGTTATTCTAACAATAGAAGATAATGAGTTACCCCAATATGGGCAGTTACAGTTTGATTCAACAGAAATAAGCGTCGCAGAAGGAGCAGGAACAGTCACTTTAACTGTGACAAGGACAAATGGAAGTGATGAAGAAGTAACTGTAGACTATGTTGTAACAGGAGGAACAGCAACAGGAGGCGGAGTAGACTACACACTAGAGAGCGGCACTCTGAGCTTCTTACATGGGCAGACCAGTAAGACCATTACAGTAAGTCTTTTTGATGATAGTATCTACGAAGGTGATGAAACCATAGTAGTAAGCTTAAGTAATATAACAGGCGGGGCAACTATAGGAGAAGCAAATCAGGTGACCTTGAAAATCGTTGAAAATGATTTGCCTCAATATGGGGTATTACAGTTTGACCCGAAAGAGATAAGCGCCTCAGAAGGAGATGAAGCAGCCACCTTAACAGTGACAAGGACAAATGGAAGTGACGGAGCAGTAGCAGTAGACTATACAGTAACGGGAGGAACAGCAACAGGAGACGGAGTAGACTACACACTAGAGGGCGGCACACTGAACTTTGCATCAGGAGAAACCAGTAAGACTATTACAGTGACCCTTCATGACAATGGTATTTATGAAGGTAATAAAACCGTAGAAGTGAGCTTAAGCGGCGCAGCAGGTGGAGCAACCATAGGGACAGCTAATAAGGTGCTCTTAACAATCGTTGAAGATGATTCAGCACCACAATATGGGGTATTACAGTTTGACCCTACCGGAGTGAGCGCCTCAGAAGGAGATGGAGCAGCCATCTTAACAGTGACAAGGACAAATGGAAGTGACACAGCAGTAACAGTTGATTATACAGTAACGGGAGGAACAGCAACAGGAGGCGGAGTAGACTACACACTAGAGGGCGGCACACTGAACTTTGCATCAGGAGAAATCAATAAGACCATTACAGTGACCCTTCATGACAATAGTATCTATGAAGGTAATAAAACAGTAGAAGTGAGCTTAAGCGGCGTAGCAGGTGGAGCAACCATAGGGACAGCTAATAAGGTGCTCTTAACAATCTTAGAAAATGATGTAGATATAGTGCCAAATCCACCAACTAACGTTGTGGCTGTTGCAGGTAATTGTGAAGCTACCATTAGCTTTACCCCACCAGTACCTAATGGAGGTAGCCCAGTTACAGGATATACTGTAACAGCATCACCATCAGGAATTACGGCAACAGGAACTTCAAGTCCTATTACTGTAAAAGGCCTTTCTAAGGATGTAGCCTATACCTTTACTGTTACGGCAACAAACAGCATAGGAACAAGCGGAGCATCTTTTCCTTCGCAGCCTGTTACTCCTTTTCAAATTCTTTCAGATGCAGAATGCGTAAATCAAGATTTAGCATCTCTACAGATAGGTTATGGAACTGGAGATAGTCAAACAAGTGTTACACAAAATATTGTTCTGCCTGTAGCAGGCAATAATGGTAGCAATATAACATGGATTTCAAGTAATTTATCTGTTATTACCTCTAGCGGAGAAGTCGCGAGGCCAACAGGAGCTAATAGACAAATTACACTTACTGCAAATCTTACAAAAAATGGAGAGAATCGCACTAAAACCTTTGTGGTAACAGTTATAGGGAAAACTTCTAACAACAATGGCAATAGTGGTAGCAGTGGAGGTGGCAGCAGTAGCAGCGGTAATAGTAGCACCACTCCAGTAGTGCCAGCTAGTGACACAGCAGATATTGAAGTGAATGGCAAAAAAGAAGCGGCAGGAAAGCTCTTCATCGGTACAGTAGACGGCAAGAAGATCATGACAGTGATAGTAGACCAAGAAAAGCTTATGGAAAAACTTCAAAAAGAAGGAGAAAGTGCAGTTGTAACGATTTCTAATACTAACGCAGCTGATGTAGTAGCTGGAGAGCTTACTGGTCAAAGTATCAAAAATATGGAAGACTATCAAGCACTGCTAGAAATAAAAACAGCTTTAGCAAGCTACACCATACCAGCAAGTCAAATCAATATCAATGCAATCGCGCAGAAAATAGGAAAGAATGTAGCGTTAGAGGACATTAAGGTTGTAGTAGAAATTGCTAAGCCATCAGAAGAAATAACAAAATTTGTAGCAAGTGCTGAAAATATAGGTGAGTTTACAATTGTGGCTCAGCCAGTAGAGTTTAGAATAAATTGTACTTATAACGGGCAAACCATCGAGGTTGACTCATTTAATAGCTATGTTGAAAGAACCATTGCTATTCCAAGTGACATTGAGCCTAATAAAATCACTACAGGGATTGTAGTTGATAAGGACGGTACGAGTCGTCATGTGCCTACAAAGATTGTACAGATAGATGGAAAATATTATGCGAAAATTAATAGTCTTACAAACAGTGCTTATGCAGTAGTATGGCATCCAATGACTTTTAGAGACGCAGAAAACCATTGGGCAAAGGAAGCTATTAACGATATGGCCTCAAGAATGATTCTAAGTGGCGTAAATAGTAGCCAGTATGAGCCAGACAGAAGCATTACAAGGGCAGAGTTTGCAACCATCCTTGTTAAGGCATTGGGTCTAAAACCAGAGACAGGAGCCTCCCCCTTTAAGGATGTCAGAGCGTCTGATTGGTACTGCGCTTCTATAGAAACGGCAACTAAGTACAATATCATATCAGGATATGGGAACGGTCAATTTGGTCCGAGGGATACCATAACCCGTGAGCAGGCAATGAGCATGACGGCAAGAGCGATGCAGCTTATAGGACTTAAGGCGGACTTTAAGCAAGAAGAAGTGCAGAAGATTCTTGAAAACTTCGGGGATGCATCTAAAGCTTCAGCGTATGCAAAAACTAGCATTGCAGCTTGTATCAAAACGGGAATTGTAAATAGCAGCGAGGGTGACATGAAGGTAGTAAAGGGTAATATTACAAGGGCAGAGGTTGCAGTCATAATAAGAAGATTGCTTCAAAAGTCTGATTTAATTTAGAAAGTAAAGTAAACCCCATGAATAGATAGGCGTATAGCACTATCTATTCATGGGGTTTACTTGATAATATGGGATAAAAATGATTAAGAGCTTGCAGTATAAATAAAACCAGGCATTGCATCAATCACATACTGAAAGGTCAATTGATGAATAGAATTTTCGGTCTGTTTTAATGACATAAGCTTTTTGGGCAAAGTGAGGGAGCATTGCCAAGGGCTGAGATAAATATCATCAAAAACTTGAATGGTGGTAAACAGACAGAGCTGGTCAAAGTCTTTTTTAGGCGGGTGAGGCATATTTAGCTCAACGCTGGGAAAACTTATTTTAGTATTTTGATTTATTGGCCTTTTCATTGGCATCGAAACCAGAGGTTTCATAAAGAAGCTGATAGAGATTGTTAACTATCTCCATAATCTCCCCCTAGTCGTCCTCAGCCTTAAGCAGTATCTCAACAAGTTCTTTTAATTTTTCACCATATTTATTCATCATACATCCTTTTCCAATATGACTTAGTGCATTCCAGATATATTAAATAAATGTTTATGTGGGGCAATCTTGAATAGTAGAAAATTTATTGTCTAGTCAATCGTTTTAGCCATACCAATTAATGATAGGATTTTCAAGTGTAGCTTAGTAGAAACAAGCACATATCAAAGAGCTAAGGCGCATTCTTTAAAATTATTGTGGATAGTTTAAGTTGGCATCTGTTAATTGAAGTAATACATTTTCAAGATATTTTTTAGCTTCATATTTTGCCATCGGAAGGTTTAAATCAAGGTAGTTACCGCAATCTCTGCTAGTAGCCCCTGGAATATCTCCTTCAAAATCAGCAGTGAACTGAAAGAGCTCTGTAATAAGGGGAGCGATTTCTTTAGGTGTTCTATCCCCTTTTAAGATGAGATAAAAACCAGTACGACATCCCATAGGACCGAAATAAATGGTTTCCTCAGCAAAAACAGGATGATTGCGCAAAAAGGTAGCGCCAATATGCTCGATGGCATGAATCTCTGCTGTATTTAAAACAGGCTCTAAGTTAGGGCGCTTCATACGTAGGTCATAGGTTGTAATAAGGTGTTCTCCTACGCTGTCTTGACGTGAGGTGTAAATGCCAGGTAATAAATCAAGATGGTTAACGGTAAAACTTGCAATTTTTTTCATATAAAACTCCTTCTCCATTAAAGTAACTTATCGATATACCTATTATATCGGATTAACTCACATTCGTACAGTCTATCCTTTTTTTCGTCTAGTATTAACATAGCCAGCTATATAGCATCTTTTCTATAGTTTTTTTATGGTTATTTGTAAAATACTTCGTGATTCATCCTTATGTATAGCACCCATACTACAGTTTTTCCTTGATTTAAGAGGATTTGTTTGATAACATGATAGAAGGTAAAAAAATAGAGGGAAAATGAAAATATAAAAGAGGTGCACAGAATGAGTGAAGGAAAAAAGGTCATTTTTAGTGGGATGCAACCCTCCGGTGTAATTACATTAGGAAATTATTTGGGCGCCCTTAAGAATTGGACTAATTTGCAAGAGGAGTACAATTGTTTATATTGTATCGTCGATATGCATGCTATTACAGTAAGGCAAGACCCTGCTGTGTTAAGAAAAAATGCAAGAGAGCTGATGATGCTCTATATTGCAGCAGGGCTTGATCCAGAAAAAAATATTATTTATATGCAATCTCATGTATCAGCCCATGCTGAGCTTGCTTGGATTTTAAATTGCTTTACCTACATGGGTGAGTTAAGTCGAATGACTCAATTTAAAGATAAATCGCAAAAACATAGTGATAATATTAATGCAGGACTCTTCACCTACCCTGCCCTAATGGCAGCAGATATCTTACTTTACCAAACAGACTTAGTACCAGTAGGCGTTGATCAAAGTCAACATTTAGAGCTTACAAGGGACGTTGCCATTCGTTTTAACAATCTATATGGACAGACTTTTAAGGTGCCAGAAGCTTATATTCCAAAACTTGGTGCAAAAATCATGAGTCTTCAGGAGCCTACCAAAAAAATGTCTAAATCTGATGAAGATATCAATGCTTCTATTAATATTACAGATGACACGGATACCATTATTCGCAAATTTAAACGTGCAGTAACTGACTCCGAGACTGAGGTACGCTTTGATGAAGTCAATAAGCCAGGTATCAGTAATTTAATGACGATTTATAGCGTCATTACTGGGCAGACCATACAACAGGTTGAAAATGAATTTGCAGGTAAGGGCTATGGTGAGTTCAAATTAAAGGTTGGGGAAGCTGTGGCCGAGGAGCTTAAGCCACTTCAGACTAGATTTAAAGAACTCTCTGGTGATAAGGCTTATATTGATGGAATCATCAAGAAAAATGCAGAGACAGCCAGTTATCTAGCTACCAAAACCCTACGCAAGGTGCAAAAAAAGGTTGGTTTCCCGCCTATATCAAGATAAGAAAAGGTTGTTACACCAAAAAGTTAAGACTGCTTGGTGTAACAACCTTTTTATTGATTACTAAGGTGAGAAAAACCACGGCCATTACCAATGACCTGAGAGGTTTCTGTAACGGTCATAAAGGCCTCAGGGTCTAGTGTTAAAATGATTTTTTTCGCCTTGGCTACTTCACGAATACTGACAGTTGTAAATAAAATATATTTTTCCTCTGAGGTGTAGGCACCCACAGCAGGAATCATGGTTACACCACGATGTAGCTCCTTAAGTAAGGTTTGGGAGAGATTCTCACAGTGCTGACTACTTGTAATGATGTAGAGTGTACGCTTACGATTAAGACCATCTACCACAAAGTTTGCTACTTGAGAACTTAAAAACATCGTACTAACGGTAAGCACGGCAATATCTAAATCAAAGAAATAAGCTGATAATGCAATGATGATGGCGTTGATAGAGAGTGTAATGGTGGCCATATTAATTCCCAAATACTGATTGATAATCTTGGCAATAATATCGGTGCCCCCAGTGCAACCATCTGCTCTGTAAATAATGCCCGTTCCTAGTCCGTGTAGTAACCCCGCTATAATAAGAATAGAAAGGGTAGTATCTGCCTTAATGATGATGGGACTTGTTACTTCTATCCAAAAAGAAAGCATCAGCATGCCCACTAGACTATAGCTAAGGTAGGTTTTCTTTAAAAAAAACAAACCTAGTATAAAGAGAGGAATGTTAAGGAGGACCACCATAAGGCTGACCTTGGTATTAAACAAAAGGTGAAGCAGTATAGAAATACCATTAAGGCCACCACTTAATAGATGGTTGGAAATAAGTATACCATTTGTAGCAATGGCAATGAGTAGCGTACCAATTAAAAGGCTGATGATTCGGTTGACATTAAGTAAAGGTAGTATCTTCTGTTTCATAGTATTCTCCTAAGTGGGTTCATAAATAGATAGTGCTTACTAAGAAATACTATACCTTATTTGTAGGAATTTGGAAATAGGTGTTTCATATTAAAAAGAAAAGAGTTAAAATAAAAGAAGCTTACAAAGCTTTGTCTAAAAATAAGTTTGGATAAAAGAAAGTGTGGTATAATGACCTATACTTTATAAAAAGGGGCACAAATGATGAAAATTTTAGTAGATACGCATACACATACGATTTCCAGTGGCCATGCCTATTGCACCCTTATGGAAAATATGAAGGCTGCTAGTGAAAAAGGATTAAAGCTAGTTGCAACGACAGACCATACTGATACTATGCCTGGC
>JAEWYE010000090.1 GCA_023458755.1 Bacillota bacterium
ATTTTGTCTTTTATTGCATCGGCATCTTCCTTTGATATGATCTCCATTACATCAGAAAGCCAGCAAATTTGCAGGTCTGAATGTATTTTATCAAGCATACAAATGTACCTAGACGATTCAAAGCGCGGATGTAAAGCTTCCAGACTTGACATGTCCAATCGCCTCATTAAGATCTTTTCTAGTTCATGGGTAGTGATACCCATTTCCTCTGAAAATGGCTTTATTATATCTTCCTGCCATCTGTAACTATTTAATATTCTCCCTTTCATCAGTTCCATTAATGATTCACTTTTTTCTTTTAAATCACTATTCATAAAAGAACCATCCCTACAAGCCAAATTAGGCCAGATACTATAAATCCAATTGCTAATTCATATCTTCCATATCCAGGTCTCATTCCAAGTACAGTAGCCACAAAGAACAGACCTACTGTAATCGAAATATATTGTGGAATTAGCGTAATAAATTGACTATTTAAGAACAATATCCATCCTATAATTGAAATTACAAGGGCCACCAGATCAATATTTTTGCTAACGAAAGGTTCGGTATACTTTTTATAACTAAGTAAAAGCCCTACAATCATTCCAATTACAAATGAAAGTATATATGCAAGATAAATTATTAAATCCATGATATCACCAGTCAAGCAGGTTTATAAAGGTATATAAATGATAATATAAACAATATAAGGGCTACAATAAAAGCTCCTTTTTCAAGGGATTCTGCAAAATGGGCAAATTTGTGTCTATTCTGGTATAGAAGAAGAAATGCCAAAAAGACTACAGCAATTGTTAAAGGTGCTACGATAACCCACTGTTTAAATACAGCAAGTATACTCATTATTATGGCCCCCACTCCAACAAGAGCCATTAAGAAGAGCGTATCCTGTTCTTTCATCATTTTTTTTATTCTCCTATGAAAATATTTTATTTATTAACTAAATCACATTCATGAGTAATATTGAACCTATAATTCCTATTGCTGCAAATATTATCTGCAGTACTACAGAGTGGTTAGGGTTTAAAAGTGGTGTAGTAGCACTTATAAACGCTATTCCTACTGTCATTATCACCATTCCTATTATAAGCCATAAAGGACTTAATACTCCAAAGAACACTATTAAAAATACCCATAGTAACATATACCACATAAGGGACTCAGATATCATAAGATATCCTCTTAGTAATCCATAGTGCTCAGTTTCATATCCCGATACTATATCTTTTCCTTTAGTTATTGAAAATGGAGTATATTGAGCTTTTGATACTATAAGCACAAAGAACATTGCTGCTGCTAACGGTATGCTGTAAAGCAAAGGTCCATGAACAGCCTGATAATTTATTATATCTGCAATTCCCATAGATCCTGTCTTAAGATAAATAATTACAAGGACAGAGAATAGAGGCACTTCTGCTGCTGCTGAATATAATGCCCTGACACAGCTTAATTTACCATATGGTGAACCTGAAGAGGATCCGGCATTGTGTTCCACTATTTTATGAAGAGCATATACGGCAAATATGATTAAAAGCGATCCTTGAACCACTGGCCCCACTATTACTGCAGTTATCCATATAACCATCATAATACTAGCTATTCCAAGATAAAAAGGCATCGCGGCCGTTTTAGTAAATGATGATTCTTTAATATAAAATTTAAGTAAATGTAAAAGATACTGGATTATTGGAGGGCCAGGCCTAGTCTGTACTCTAGCCACCACTTTCCTGTATAATCCTAGAAGCAAACTTCCAATTAAGAATGCAATAAGGACGTTTAGTAGGATATTTGCCATTAAATTCATCTGATCACCGATTGAAATTGATTATTAATATCCGATGAAGGGTTCCTTCCTTCTATCTTCTTTCTCTTCTTCTCTGGCTTTTGCCATGATTATTAGTCCAAATGAGAGTACGCCCAATGGGATAAATATAATTGAAATTCCATAGACTATCCAATCTGCAGGATTAAATATCAATGCATAGATTATACTTCCTACAGAAATTATTAATACTATTGAGCTTATTATACTCATTTTATTCATTATTTCACCTGATAAATCTTTTAAAATGGTTTGTTGATAAGCAGCAATATTTCAATTGCCCTTACAATTACAAGTAATGAACTTAAATGTATTATAACTAAAAACGGTGAACCGGGAGTTCTAAACATTTCAGCTTTTGTTGCATAAAATGGAGCTATACCAGTCTCACCAGCGATACCCATTAAGAGCAGTACCGATGCGAATTGTACCATTGGTGTCACTAAACTCAAATGAGAAATTTCTATCAAACTTAAAGTACCTGTTGCAGCTAAAATTGTTGCTGCTCCTCCAAATAAAGGAAGAGATGCTATCATGGCAATTATACCGTACTGGAATGCTGAATCTAAAACATCCACCATTTTAACGGCTCCTACCAATCCAATATTTACTATACCTATTAATGCAACGAATAATGTAAAGTTGAAAAGGTCTCCTGTTATCATAGCACCTGCAGTTGCAAGACCACATATTATTGCAAGAAA
>JAEWYE010000091.1 GCA_023458755.1 Bacillota bacterium
CTCAATTAAAAACCTATATTCATAAATACAATGCTTTTCCTATGCGCCCTCTCAAGTGGCAGTCTCCTAAACAGGTGCTTCATGATTTCTTTACTCTTGGTGTAACATATCATTGACAAACCTACAATTAACGAGATTATTCGCTATATAACTGACTAATTATTTAAAAATGGTTTGTCATTACTTCGTTTCCAGAAGTTTCTCAGTCGCGGCAAGCTGCACACAGATGCAGAACAATTTCATAGCCTGCTTTAGCTCGGAAACCGGAGGATAGGACGGGGCAATACGGATATTGGAATCGTTCGGATCCTTGCCGTATGGATAGGTGGCACCGGCACCTGTTAAGACTACGCCAGCCTGCTTGCACAGGGCAACCACGCGCTTGGCACAGCCATTCAGCACATCAACACTTACAAAATAACCGCCGTTCGGTTCTGTCCAGTCTGCCACACCTTTGTCTGCAAGTTCTGTTTTGAGCATTTGCAGAACGGTATTGAATTTGGGTTCGAGCAAAGCCCTATGTTTTTTCATTTGCGTCCTCACACCGTCGAGATCATGGAAGAAATAAATGTGACGGAGCTGGTTCAGCTTATCAGGGCCGATTGTTTGGAATGAAAAGTGCTTACGGAATACAGCGATGGTTTCGTCCCCCGCGGCCATGGCGGCCACACCGGCACCCGGGAATGTAATTTTAGAAGTGGATGCAAACATAACCGGCAATTCGGTATTCCCTGCCTTTTTGCACTCCTCGTATAAGTCTAAAAGCGTATCCGGCGTATCGGTTAAATCGTGAACACAGTACGCGTTATCCCAGAAAATGCGGAAATCTTTTGCAGCCGGCTTTAATGCCGCAAAACGGCGGACTGTTTCATCGGAATAAGTAATTCCCTGCGGATTGGAATACTTCGGTACACACCAAATACCCTTTACCTTTTCGTCAGTCGAAGCCAGTTTCTCTACAATATCCATATCCGGTCCGGTGGCAGTCATCGGCACCGGAATCATTTCGATGCCAAAATATTCGGTAACCGCAAAGTGCCTGTCATATCCGGGGGAAGGACAAAGGAACTTAACACCGCCCTGTTTTCCCCACGGTTCACATCCGGCAAAGCCGTTTGTCATCGCACAGGAAATAGAATCAAACATCATATTCAGACTGGAATTGCCGCCGACAATTACGTTCGACGCATCAATGCCCAACAATTCACCAAAAAGTCTGCGCATCTCCGGCAGGCCGTCCGCCATGCCGTAATTGCGGCAGTCGTCACCGGTGGAGGCAATCATATTTGCGGATGAATTCAATATGTCGAGCATATTCATGGATAAATCAAGCTGGTCGGTACCCGGCTTTCCGCGCGCCATATTTAATTTTAAGCCTTGCGCCTTAAATTCATCGTAGTGCTTTTGCAATTCCTCATTTGCTTTTATGAGTTCCTGCTTTGACATAGATTGATAGTTCACATGAGCATCTCCCTTTATATAAATGCATAATAGACTGAAAAGCAATTACTATTCTAATATATGCAATACAAAAATGCAAGTTAAAAATAGCATTCCTGCATTTTGTTCATAACTTTAACAATCCGGACGACTTTTCTGTTCATCCCGTCAATTGAATCGATTTTTTCGTTAAAAAAGAAAGCAGTTCCGCTACTGCAAAATCAGAGTTACGAGATAATTAAAAAATTTATGATTTTCTAATTTAAGTACAAACTTCTCGCAAAGAAATGTTCAAAAATACCGGTTTATCCAGCAGACATTAAATATAAGAACCCAGACGCAAAAATTGTCTGCAGACAGAAAAAGCTATCTGCAGACAATTTCAATTGAATGAATAAACGATTTTACTTTATGTAATTTGCAAGTTCCGTATCAACCATTTGGATATGTTTTAACAGCCAGTCCATTAAAAAATAATTGGTTTTGGAAACCGTTGCGATGGAAGCACCGTTATCCTTCAAATCCTTTTTCAAGTCGGCAATTTGCTTTTTGAAGTATTCATGCATTGCTTTATGCTCCGCGCATTTCGGATATCCGCTGCTGCGCTGCAGCTTCTCTTCATCGGAAAAATGCTTAATGGTATAGGACTCCAGGAACTCCAAGGTCTGCATGATTTCTTCCTTGCCTTTGCCCTTAGCACATGCTGCAAACAGATTGTCAATCCGATCACATAATTCTTTGTGCTCGCTGTCAATAAGATTTACACCGATTTTCAAGCTTTCTTTCCACATTGCCATAATAGCCACATCCTTTTCTCTTTATATATATGAATAGATTTTAAAACTCTGCGGTTCCTGTCGTACGCGGAAACGGAAGAACATCGCGGATATTCGCGATACCGGTCAAATACATGACAAGGCGTTCAAAGCCAAGACCGAATCCGGCGTGCTTGGTGCCGCCGTAACGGCGTAAATCCAAATACCACCAGTAGTTTTCTTCGTTCAAGTTAAAGTCCGCCATGCGCTGTTTTAAAATATCCATGCGTTCTTCGCGCTGACTGCCGCCGATAATTTCACCGATGCCCGGCACAAGGAGATCAACCGCGGCAACGGTTTTGCCATCGTCGTTTAAGCGCATATAAAAAGCCTTGATTTCCTTTGGGTAATCCGTTACGAAAACAGGCTTGCCGAAGACTTGCTCGGTCAGATATTTTTCATGCTCTGTTTGCAGGTCGGTGCCCCACTCTACCTTATATTCAAAATTGCCGTTGTTCTTCATAAGGAGCTCGACCGCTTCCGTATAGGAAACACAGCCGAAATCGGAGTTCACCACATGGTTCAGGCGCTCAATTAAACCGGTATCCACAAATTTATTGAAAAACTCAATGTCCGCCGGACAGGTATCTAGGACATATTGAATGACATATTTGATCATATCGCGCGCAAGATTCATATCATCCTGCAAATCGGCAAACGCGATTTCCGGTTCAATCATCCAGAATTCCGCGGCATGACGCTGGGTATAGGACTTTTCCGCGCGGAAGGTCGGCCCGAAAGTATAAACCTTGCCGAAGGCCATCGCCATACATTCGGCTTCCAGTTGACCGGAAACCGTCAGAGATGTGTGCTTTTGGAAAAAGTCCTGCGTATAGTCAACCGTACCGTCCTCATTGCGCGGCGGGTTTTCCATATCCAGTGTGGTTACATGGAACATTTCACCCGCGCCTTCGCAGTCACTGCCCGTAATAAGAGGCGTGTGGGCATAGATAAAGCCGCGCTCCTGAAAGAATTTATGAATGGCATAGGCCGCCGCGGAACGCACTCGGTATGCCGCGCTGAATGTATTGGTACGCGGGCGAAGATGCGCGATGGTACGCAGATATTCCAATGAATGGCGCTTTTTTTGCAGCGGGTACTCCGGCGTAGAGATCCCCTCTACTTCAATTTCCGCCGCGTGGATTTCAAACGGCTGCTTTGCTTCCGGCGTTAACAGCAATTCGCCGGTCACCACCATAGCCGCGCCGACATTTTGCTTTGCA
This sequence comes from Bacillota bacterium, assembly GCA_023458755.1. Lineage (GTDB taxonomy): Bacteria > Bacillota > Clostridia > Oscillospirales > Acutalibacteraceae > JAEWYE01. The sequence continues at coordinate 3,479 of JAEWYE010000091.1, forward strand.
ATTTCTTTATAGTTTTCGAGTTTGTCCGCCTCAAACACAATTTGAACGCCTTTAAAGCAGCTTCCATCGTTTAATTCGATGAAGCCAAGTGCTTTGGAATCACGTATCGTGCGTACCCAGCCGCAAACCGTTACCTGTTTGCCGCCAAGAGTCTCGCTGTTTTGATATAACTCGGTAATCTCTGTTCTTTCCAAAAGAATCCTCCTAACGAGCTACTAAAATAATAATAGTTACTGTTATTGTTTATATAGTAGCACTCTTTATTGAATTTGTAAACCTATATTTAAAAAATAAATCAAAAAGTTAATTTTTGTCGGATTTACTTTCTAAAAACAGGATACCAGTATTATATCACCTCTTCACAAAAATCAAACAGGAAAATCTTCATTTTGTCAGAATTTAAACTATTTTTGATTTAGGGCTTGATTTTTGCAAAAAGTTTCGTTATAATAGCATAGTTCCTTTTAGAGAGGGATATTAAAATTGCCATTATGGAGAGGTATTCTAATGGTAAGGAGCCACATTGGAAATGTGGTGTGCCGCAAGGCATTGAGCGTTCGAGTCGCTTCCTCTCCGCCAAAAAATAGCATCCGCTTTTGCGGGTGCTATTTTTTTGCCCGGAGGAGTTCGACGAGAACGCCGGCGCAAGTTTGGAGAAACGCATAAATTCTTTCATAACTGAAAAAAATGGAGGAACTCGCGGAACGCGAGACGGTATTGCACTACCCGAGTCGCTTCCTCTCCGCCATAAAAAATAAGCATCCGCTTTTGCGGATGCTTATTTTTTTGCCCAGATGTGTCAAACGAGAACTCCAACGCGAAGTTAAAGCCGCTTCCACAAAACGGTACAGTCTTTTTCTTATGCACGTTAAATAAATTGCGGACATAAAATAGAGTATGTATGTCCAACAATTGAAAAGGAGGCTTAATATATGGCAATGAACATGGATCAAATGCAAATGATGATGGCCCGCATGCATCAGCAAAATTTTTCAAATGATATGCAGTTGGCTCGCCACTTTCAGGACATTAGCAATTTATACTCTGTAATGGCGCAGAGCGAATATCAAATGTATCAAATGCACACAGGACAAACACAGAATATGCAGGGTATGCCAAGTACACAAGGAATGCAAAACACACAAGGTTTGCAGGGGATGCAAGGTATGCAGGGTATTCAAGGCATGCAGCGATAAATAAACATGCTTTTTTGGCTCCTGCTTTACGGCAGGAGCTCATATTTTAATTAGGCCGCTCTACTAAAAACGACTTTTGGATTCTTTGTTTTAATCTGCATATACGACTTCAAAATTGCACTGCTAATTCATAAATTGCCTTCATACAATTTATTGAAAGAGGTGTTATTGTGGGAAATCGATTTGCTTGCTGGGAAATGATTGGCTTTATCTTTGTAGTTGTTTTGGGTTCTTTATTCCATTTTGTTTATCATTGGTCGGGAAATAACAAGTTTGTAGGACTTTTTGCACCTGTAAATGAAAGCACTTGGGAGCACCTAAAATTGCTCATTATGCCAATGGTGCTATTTAGTATTGTTGAATATTTTGTGATTGGTAAAGATTATCCTAACTTTATTCCCGCAAAAGCATTGGGAATACTTCTAGGGATAATAGCCATTGTCGTCATCTTTTATACCTATACCGGCATATTGGGAAAGCATTATCTTTGGGCTGACATATTAACATTTATTTTAGGTGTGGCAGTTGCTTATACTTACAGTTGGAAAATAACCAACAAACAGCCAATTGCCACAAACGCTCAAATTATAGGAATCCTACTTGTTTTTGTTCTCATTCTTAACTTCGCAGTATTTTCCTTCTGCCCGCCGCACATTCCCATATTTTTAGATCCCGTTACAAAAAGTTATGGTGCGCCGAATTCCTCAATTACCCATCAATAATTTCAGCAGTATATGTGTTAACGGATACTCAATATAGCACCAAGCCTGATCTGTTGTCACTGTCAACATCAAAATAACATATTATAAAAGCGGTGATAGAAATGGACGACTTGGATTCGCTTAGCCCAAGCGAGCTGATTATGCTTGGAGCTTTTGCTTTGACTATGGCTGAACAGGCAGAACAAAAGACACCTGCCGAGCGCACTGAAAATACATGTAACGAAGCCGCCGCAGCGGAAATAGAAGCCTTAAAAAATCAAATTAAGTGTCTGGAAGAACGATGTGAAAAACTGGAAATCAGCTGCAGTGCAAATAGTGCCTGTAATTGCCGCAATTCCTGCAATTCATGCCGCCGGTAAAGCCGACGGCTTTTTATTGTTTGTTTGACTTTTCCACGGACTTTTTCTATAATAAATCTGGAAGCCATAAGAAATTTAGTATCAATTTGTAATATAGTATCCGTTTGATACGAGGAGAAATGGAAATGATAAACACAAAAGAACTGCCGCCCTGCCCGGTGGAAACTACCCTGCTGCTGATCGGCGATAAGTGGAAGGTGCTGATTCTTCGCGACCTACTAACCGGCACCAAGCGGTTCGGTGAACTGAAAAAATCCATTGGCAGCATTTCGCAAAAGGTTTTGACACAGAATCTGCGTACTATGGAAGAAAACGGACTGGTTACCCGAAAGGTTTATGCCGAAGTACCGCCGAAAGTAGAATATACACTGACCGATTTAGGATACAGCCTAAAACCGATTTTGGATTCCATGTGGAGATGGGGCGCGGAATATAAAAAAAGCCCGTTCGTATCCTCAAAGTAACTATAGCACTAAAAAGTGCTTACTTTACAATTGGCTGTACGCTGTTTATTATGAATACAAGACGAACATCCGCATTGCAATTTTGCAAATTGCGGAAACTATTTTGGAGGTCATGACAATGTTCGATTATGTATCTGTATTAAAAGCAAACCCAAATGGCGTACTCGCCACCAAAAGTGGAGAAAAGCTTGCCACCCGTGTGTTCCAGTATCTGTTCACCGACGGTAAGAAGGTTTATTTCTGCACCAACAGTCAAAAGCCAGTTTACGCGCAATTGCAAGCCGACCCAAATGTTTCTTTCTGCACCTTTCCCGCAAACTTCTCCCCTGTTGTTTCCGTGAACGGAAAAGCTGTTTTTGTGGAAGATGAGACATTGAAGGCACGTGCTTTGGATGAAAATCCAATGATTAAAGGCCTTTATAAGTCGCCTGATAACCCGATTTTCAAACTGTTCTATATTGATGCTGAAGAAATCGAAACCTTCAGCTTTACCGAAGGTCCAAAGACATACAAGCTGTAAAATTCAATCTTTCATTTGGGCTGCCGAACAGGCAGCCCTTTTTTACGGATATTTGTATTATTTATCGAATAAAGTTTTAATCGGAATTGCTATCAATTCTAATTTTTGGTATAATGAAGCAAATAAAAGCCATCGGTTTTACTTGCATGCGGGCAAGCCTTTCACCGGATGTTTCGCATTGGCTCAAAGATAAACTATTACTGAATACCGGATTATAGATTTTGGGTGGTGTGGTTGTGAATAAAACGAGCAAGAAAAAGGGCGGAAAAATCGCCGCCGTAATTGACATCGGTTCCAATATGCTGAAAATGAGCATTTCACAGCTGAAAAAAGGGCAAATTACAAATTTGGATCGGCTGGAATACCCGCTGCACCTTGGGCACGAGGTCTTTAACAACGGTACTATCAGCTTTGAAAGCCTTCGTGAGCTTTCGCGCATTCTGCACGGCTACAGCGACATTATGGTAGAATACGGCATTGACCAGTATAAAGTAGTTGCCACAACCGCGCTGCGGGAAGCGCGGAATAAAGTTTATGTGACCGATCAGCTTAAAATTCAGAACGATATGACCGTTGAAATTTTGGAGGACGACCAGGAAAAGACACTCATTTATTCCGAAATTCTGGATTCGCTAAAAGATATGGAACGCGGAAAAGCTGCAACCAATACCTTAATCACCTACATTGGCACAGGTTCCATCGGTCTTGCCGTATTTGACGGAACCAGCGTTGTCTTTTCGCAGAATATCTCAATGGGTTCCTTAAAACTGCACGATATGCTTGGAAACCTTCAGGACGAGGTGGAAAACTTTTACACGGTTGTGGAAGAATACTTAGATGCCATTATCAATCACATTGCCATTCCGCTTGCGCACAAAACGATCGACGGCTTGATTCTGACCGGAAACGAAGTCGATTTGATTGCAAAAATCTGTAAGGTAAAATCTACGGAAGGCAGATATATAATAAAGACGGAACAGATTCAGAGTTTATTCCGGGAAATTCGTGTGCTGACACCGGAAAAGATCAGCGTAAAGTACAGCTTGACGGAAGAAAGCGCCGAGGTGCTTTACTCCTCCGTTGTCATCTATGCGCAGCTGCTCAGGCTGGCACAGTGTGACTATGTCCTGTCACCGAAAATTGAACTTTGGGACGCTCTTATGCGCCAAATGCTGCTGCCGAAAAGCAAAGCGGAATATGACGAGCATGTGCGCGAAAACGCGATTTCCTGCGCGAAGGTGCTTGCCACACGATACAACTGCAACAAAAATCACTATGAAGCAATCCGCGCCTACGCGTGTAAGATTTTTGACAAAATGAAAAGCATCCACGGACTTGACCGCCGGAAGCAGCTTATTTTGGAGCTTGCTTCAATTTTACATGACTGCGGGTATTATATTAACTCCAAGCAGCATTTACTCAGTACATTCAGCATGATTAAACATATGGATATTTACGGCATGACGGATGAGGAAATGCTGATAACCGCCTATATTGCGAAATATAACGAATACGATACGCCAAATTACGACGATATTGAATTTATCCATTTAAATGAGGAAGAATGTCTGATTGTATCCAAGCTGGTGGCAATTTTCCGGTTGGCAAACGCGCTGGACAAATCGCAGAAACAAAAGTTTGACGATATGAAAGTAAAGCTGGAAGGCAATAAACTTTTGATTACCGGTGAAAGCGATAAAAATCTTCATTTGGAAAAATGGGCGTTCGAACAAAGCGCTCCTTTCTTTAAAGAAGTTTTTGGCATTACGCCGGAGCTGATTATCAAATCACGAATGATTGAATTCCGAAATTTATGAATAAGGTTGTGAATCCGCTATGAATGAGCATGAGCCGCAGAATATAATTCCCTATATCAACCGTGAACTTAGCTGGATGGATTTTAACGGACGTGTGCTGGAAGAAGCATTTGAAAAAGAAAATCCGATTATGGAGCGCGTGCGCTTTTTAGCTATTACCGCTTCGAATCTGGATGAATTCTTTATGGTTCGTGTTGCCGGAATTAAAGCGCAGATCAACTCCAATTACCGGGGCACCGACCCGGCCGGACTGACACCGGAACAGCTTTTGCCGCTGCTTACGGAAAAAATCCGCGCGTTCAACGAAAAGCAGTATTCCTGCCTAAACCGCTCGGTTCTGCTCGCGCTGAAAAAGAAGCATATCAGTTTTTTAATGCCGGATGAAATGAACGAAAAGCAAAAGGAATATATCTCGGACTTTTTTGACAAGATTCTTTTTCCCGTACTTACGCCGCTTGCCGTGGATGAAAGCCGCCCGTTTCCCCTGCTTGCCAACAAGAGCCTGAATGTGGCGGTACGTTTAAAAAATCAGGACGAAACCTGCTTTGCGGTGGTTCAGGTTCCTTCTATTCTATCTCGTTTTTTGGAGCTTCCGTGTGACGATGGCAAAGCCTATGTTTTGCTGGAAAATGTAATTATATATAAAATTTCGGAGCTGTTTGAGCTGCATGAAATCGAGGCGTGCTGCCCGTTCCGCATTACGCGCAACTCCGATTTGGAAATCGATGAAGAAGCGGAAGATCTGTTAATCGAGATTCAAAAATCCATAAAGCGCCGCAAACGCGGGCGCCCTGTGCGGCTTGAAATTATGCAGAAATGCGACGCGGAGACAAAAGCGTTTCTCACGGAAATGTTGGAAATTAAGCCGGAAGATATTTTTGAGGTGACCGGCGCAATTGATTTGACCTTCTTGTCTAAATTCGCGTCTTTGCCGGACTTTCAAACTCTGTGCTTTTCTCCCATCAATCCGGTTTATCCGCCGGCTGACTTTTGGGGTTATGAGGATATTTTTCAAGCCATCCGCGAAAAAGACCGAATGGTTCACCATCCCTATGAAAGTTTTGACTGCGTGGTCAATTTTGTGCGCGCAGCGGCGGAGGATGCAAATGTGCTTGCCATCAAGCAGACCCTGTACCGCGTAAGCGGCCACTCCCCCATTATTGCCGCACTGATAAAGGCCGCGGAAAACGGAAAACAGGTTACCGTTCTTGTGGAACTGAAAGCGCGCTTTGACGAAGAAAACAATATAATTTGGGCGAAAAAGCTGGAGGAAGCGGGCTGCCATGTTATTTATGGTCTGGCAGGATTAAAAACGCACTGCAAAATTCTGCTGGTCGTACGGCGGGAAGAGGACGGAATTCGCCGCTATCTTCACATGGGAACCGGCAATTACAATGACTCAACCGCAAAAATTTACACCGATATCGGTGTATTCACCTGCAAAGAACCCTTCGGTACGGATGCTTCTTCGCTGTTTAACGCTCTTACCGGTTATTCGCGCCCACCGGAATACAACAAGTTTATTGTAGCGCCGCACGGCATGAGAAGCTTTTTTGAACGCATGATGGCGAACGAAATGGAAAACTCGCGCCGCGGCCGACCGTGCGGGATTACGGTCAAAGTAAATTCTCTGGTTGACCCAACACTGATTGAACTGCTGTACAAAGCGTCGCAGGTACAGGTACCCGTCCGTTTGATTGTGCGCGGAATCTGCTGTTTGATTCCGGGTCTGCCGGGAATCAGCGAAAACATTACCGTCTACAGCATTGTCGGTCAGCTTTTGGAACACAGCCGCATTTTCCGTTTTGAAAACGGCGGAAATCCGAAAATCTATATGGGCAGTGCGGACTGGATGCCCCGTAACCTGGACAGACGCGTGGAACTGGTATTTCCCATTGACGACCCGGATTTGCGCGAGCGTGCCTTTGGTATTTTAAACACCATGCTGAGTGATAATATTAACGCCCGCATTTTGCGTTCGGATACCAGCTATCTGCATATTGACAAACGCGGCAAAACACTTTGCAACTGTCAGACCGAATTTGCGAAGCTGGCGCGCAATGCTCTGTCACAACTGGAAGAGCAGGATGCAAATAAACCGTTTACTCCGATTCAGAGTGCCGATTTAGTGAAATAAGAAATCTATAATACGATAAAGGAAGTGCTGCTATGAAAAGAATTGGTATTTTAACAAGTGGCGGAGATTGTCAAGGGTTAAACGCCGCCATTCGCGGTGTTGCAAAAGCTTTGTACCAGCAGTTTGATCATGACGTTGAAATCTTCGGGATTATTGACGGGTACCGCGGTTTAATTAACGGCAACTACAAGCGCATGAAGTCCGAGGACTTTTCCGGTATTCTGACACTTGGGGGTACAATTCTGGGCACTTCACGGGAACCGTTCAAGCTGATGCGCGTGATAGATGAGAACAGCGTCGATAAAGTTAAAAACATGAAGGACAACTACAAAAAGATGAAGCTGGACTGTTTGGTCATTTTGGGCGGCAACGGCACCCATAAAACGGCGAATCTTTTGAGTGAAGAAGGCTTAAATGTTGTTACGCTGCCCAAAACGATCGACAACGATATTTGGGGCACCGAAATGACGTTTGGATTCAGCAGTGCGGCGGAAATTGCAACCAATGTACTGGATGCGATTCACACCACCGCAACCTCGCACGGCAGAGTTTTCATTGTAGAAATCATGGGTCATAAAGTCGGATGGCTTACCCTGCAAGCCGGTATCGCGGGTGGCGCGGACGTAATCCTTTTGCCGGAAATTCCTTATGATACGGACGCAATTGTCAAAACACTGAATCAGCGCGGCAAACAAGGCAAACGTTTCTCAATTCTTGCCGCAGCGGAAGGAGCAATATCAAAAGAAGAAGCCAACATGTCCAAAAAAGAATTCAAGGCAAGCCGAGCAAAAATGACGGTTCCTTCCATTTCCTATCGTCTGGCACAAGAAATCGGAGAGAAAACCGAGCAGGAAATCCGTGTTATGGTACCGGGGCATTATCAGCGCGGCGGCAGTCCCTGCCCTTATGACCGTGTTCTTGCCACACGTTTCGGTGCGGCGGCCGCAAAACTGATTGCAAACAAACAATACGGCAATATGGTTGCTTTGCAGAACGGTGCTATCATACCGGTTCCGCTCAGCGAAGTGGCGGGCAAATTAAAGTCTGTTCCTGCCGACTGCGATATCATTCAAACCGCACGTGACATCGGCATCCGTTTTGGAAACGAATAACAGTAAAAATCATATGCGAAAAGGGAGGTCATATAAATGGACAGAAAAATCATCAGCAAAAGCAAACTGGTAAAATGTATTGCGGCGGTCAGCATCCTGCTGTCGGTCGTTTCTCTGGTATTTTCCGTAATCAGCGGGTGTTTTCTTGTTAAGCTGTTCCGATATCTCAACACAGCACAAAAAGCAATGCCGACTATGGAAAAAGCCGCTCAGCTTTATCTGAATAAAAACTCTTCCGACTTTGCAATCGATGATTACAATGATGACGACGATGACAGCATCTCATTCTAAATTCTAGTACAAAGAATATCACAATAAAATATGAGCAGAAGGCAATCCTTTGATGAGATTTGTATTGCCTTCTGCTTTTATTTTTTTATTTGCTTGCTGAATGATTAAAATTGAGCACTTAAGAGCTTGTGTCCCGGCGGAGCGGAAAAGGGCGGCGGAAGCGCACAATAGTTGAGCAGACGGAAAAGTTTGCGATAAATTGCAAAACAACAATTTTTGTATAATATTTTTAAAATTGATTAAAATATAAGCAGAAAGTGCAGATAAACAGACTGCATCTATTCTGTACACTTTTATCGTATATTGGCATAGCAGAACAATTCAGAAAGGAGTACCTATATGGACACTGTTGCTTTGATTCTGGTTATCATCGGTGGCATTAACTGGGGATCCATCGGAATTTTTCAGTTTGATATTGTCGCGGCTATTTTCGGCGGTCAGGGTGCTATCGTCAGCCGTATCATTTATACGCTGGTCGGTCTTGCCGCAATTTGGTGCATTTCTCTTCTGTTCCGCGATCGGCATATTGAAGATAAGCACGATCATGTGTGATCAAATACCGATTTCCAACCAGATATCAATTCCATATACAAACAAAAGGACTATGTTCTGCTCTCACAGAATGTAGTCCTTTTCATGTTATTTATTTTTTGTATTCTTTTGCCGCTCCGACAAAACCGTTAAACAGCGGGTGCGGACGATTCGGGCGGGATTTAAATTCAGGATGGAACTGGGAACCCATAAACCACGGATGATTCGGAAGCTCCATCATTTCAACAATATGATTGTCCGGCGATCTGCCTGCAAATACCATGCCGGCCTGCTCCAAACGGTCACGGTAATCGTTATTTACTTCAAAGCGGTGACGGTGGCGCTCATAAATTAACGGTTCACCATACAGTGCCGCTGCTTTTGTACCCTCCACAAGCTTGCATGGATACTTGCCAAGGCGCATAGTGCCACCCAACTGAACAACATCCTTTTGCTCCGGCATCAAGTCGATAACATGGTTGTGGCTTTGCGGGTCAAACTCCGCAGAGTTCGCGTCACTGATGCCCAAGACATTTCTGGAATACTCGACAATTGCAAGCTGCATGCCAAGACAAATACCCAGGAACGGTACATTGTGCTCACGTGCGTACTTAATGGCGGTAATTTTGCCTTCAATTCCTCTTTGACCGAAGCCGCCGGGAACAAGCACACCGTCAACATCACTTAGGACTTCATTGACTGTTTCAGGCGTAATCGTTTCGGAATCAATCCACTTTACATCCACTTTTACCTTGTTGCCAATGCCGCCGTGTGTAAGGGCTTCCGCAACACTAAGGTAAGCATCGTGAAGATCAACATATTTGCCGACCATACCGATTGTAACACTGTCGGTCAAAGACATTGCCGTATTTACCATGGTAATCCAGTCGCTTAAGTCGGCGCCGGGGGTGTCTAAACCAAAATGCTTGCACACAATATCATCCAAACGCTCGTCTTTCAGAGCGAGAGGAACGGCATAAAGCAGCGGTAAGTCTAAGTTCTGAATCACGCAGTTCTCATTTACATTGCAGAAAAGCGCAATTTTTTTCTTTTGTTCTTCGCCGATTGGATGCTCCGAACGCAAAACAATAATATCCGGCTGAATGCCGATAGAAAGCAGCTCTTTGACGCTGTGCTGGGTAGGCTTTGTTTTCAGTTCATGTGAGGCGGCCAGATACGGCACAAGCGTTACATGGAGAAACAGGCAGTTTGCGCGGCCGACTTCAACGGCGAACTGGCGGATTGCCTCAAGAAACGGCTGGCTTTCGATATCGCCCACTGTTCCGCCGACTTCCACGATAGCGACATCCACATTTTCTTTACCGCTGGAAATACGGCTTTTTATTTCATTGGTGATATGCGGAATAATTTGTACAGTTCCTCCGTCATAATCACCATTGCGCTCATTTTGAATGACATTCCAGTAAATTCTGCCGGAAGTAACATTGCTGTTTTGGGTTAAACTCTCGTCGATAAAGCGCTCATAGTGACCAAGGTCAAGGTCGGTTTCCGCGCCGTCATCCGTTACAAAAACCTCACCGTGCTGAAACGGATTCATAGTACCCGGGTCTACATTGAGATAAGGGTCAAATTTTTGCATAGTCACCCTTAATCCCCTGGACTTTAAAAGTCGGCCTAACGAAGCAGCAGTGATTCCTTTGCCTAAGCCGGAAACAACGCCGCCGGTCACAAATATATACTTAGCAGCCATAAGTATCCTCCATCCAGCCTCTCTCGAAGCTTAATTTATACAAAAAATAATGCTCCCGCCGCACAGCGCTTTTCAAACGCTTTTGGGAACATAAAATACTAAATTTAATTATATCGCCTAAGGCACTGGGTTGTCAATGCGATAACGGATTTTTGTTACTTTTGGTAAGAAATTTGTCGAATAGATTATAAAATAAAGCCGAATGAATAAAAGCTTCTTTCATTATTACTATTCCATAATTCTCAAAAATTTATGCTTACCGGCATTACAGAAACAAGAGGACAAACACAGCGTTTGCCCCCTTGCAGGAATGTTTGCTTTATGTAATATTTAAAGATTCGCGGTCAGCATTTCCTGATAATGAGCGAACGGTCTTGCGCCGACCTCCGTTAAAACAGGTTCGCCGTTTTTAAACAGAATAAGAGTCGGAATACTCTGTACGCCGAAACGTTCGGCAAGCTCCGATTCTTCGTCAACATCAACCTTTACAACCACAACTTTGCCGTCAAACTCCTGTGCCAATTGTTCCACGATTGGCGCAATCATTTTACAGGGGCCGCACCAAGTTGCCCAAAAGTCAGCCAATACAACTTTATTTTCTTTTATAACAGTATCAAAGCTGTCTGTACTTGCATGAATGATATCCATTTGTTTCTCCTGTACTTTTGCATTTATTTTACTATGGTGAATAATTTTCCGATTACCGGCAGAGGCTGGTCTTTATTCTGTGCTGCATTTACAATGCCGATAATAGTCAATGTAATACCGACAGCCCAGACAAGGAAAGAAATTATGCCTTGCAGAGCAATACCTGTAGCAGAAACGGATGACCAATAGCCCAAATAGTCCACTCTGAAAATTCCACCAATAATAGCGTTGATGATGCCACTGACAATGCCGAGCGCAACTTCACAAATTGTTAGAATAATGCCCTGATTGACATGAAAGCGCACACGCGGGTTATGTTTTTGCTCTCCCAATAAACCGATCAGCCACAAAATCCAAAGGTAGGAAAGAACGCAGTATGCTTTTGAGTTATCCGTTGCTGCGGCGTAATAAGGAGCAGGCTGCGGATTATAGGGCGGCTGTTGATTCACATACTGCGGATTTGGCTGCTGGGGAGCATTATACTGTGGCTGCTGCGGATAAACCGGTTGCTGATTCGGAGCCTGCGGTGCAGTATACTGCGGCTGCTGCGGATAAACCGGCTGCTGATTCGGAGCCTGAGGTGCTGCGTACTGCGGCTGCTGCGGATAAACCGGCTGTTGGTTCGGAACCTGAGGTGCTGTGTACTGCGGCTCCTGATTGCCTGTGACCTGATTGTTCTCGTCCATAGTCATACATCCTCCAAACTAAAATTTATATGAAAAGAAATTGCCTGCAAATGACAGATACTTTATTGGTACTTAGCCAATTCAATTTTGGTAATAGTAACTGCTGTTTTGGGTTTATTGGTTGTAGAATCGGTTGAAACTGCGGCGATTTTATCTACAACATCCATGCCCTCAATGACCTGCGCAAACACGGTATGCCCTCTGTTAATCATACTATAGGCACCGTCAAGCGTCGGGTTTCCGCCATTCTCGGTGTAGAGCTTTTTCACGGCATCCGTGACTTTTGTCATATCAATAAAGGAACCATACTGCTGTATAAACTGATCCTTATATTGCTGGTAATATTGATCATAAGCAGATTTATACTGCTGATAATACTGCTGGTAATAATCCCAGCCCTGAAACGTGGATTTGTCCGCCTGATTGATAAAAAACTGACTGCCATTGGTACTTGGGCCGGAGTTTGCCATGGAAACCGAACCACGAATATTCAGAAGATTTTTATTAAATTCATCTTCAAAAGGTTTCCCCCACACACTTTCGCCGCCGGTACCGTCACCGTTCGGGTCTCCTCCCTGAATCATAAAATCCTTGATGACACGGTGAAAAGTAAGTCCGTTATAATATCCTTTTTGGATTAATCCTTTAAAGTTTTCTACCGCTTTGGGAGCGGCATTTGGGAATAAGCGCAATTTAATTACACCCAAGTTGGTGGTCATAACCGCGATTTCCTCGCCTTTTTCCGGTTTGTCCAACTGATATCCAACGGGTTTGTCGGAATCGGAACTTTTTTTTGCACAGCCAGACATACCGACCATAGAAACGGCCAGAGCCGCGACTAACAAAAGACTTACAATTTTGCGCATGCAGTGAAACATCCTCTCGTCATACTAGATATTTACATTTTATAGTATTTCCATAGATATTACAAGGGAAGTTCAATAAAAAATCAAAATATTCAGAAGACAAAATAAAACAAAACAAAATCATAAACATAAATTTTTGCAAAGCATGTTCACGGCAGGAAGCAAACGATAATCAAAGAATTTTTGTGTTATCATTTCCGTTTTGCGCATATAGATGAACTGGACATAAAAAAGAGTCAAGGCGGATTAATTAAGATAAAAGCAGAAAGGTATGATAAAAAATGTATTACTATCCTGAAGGCTGGTTAATTGACAAACCAGAAAACCGTGCAGCTATGCTGAATTTAACTTCTCTGACGGACGCTTGCCGGGACGGGCTGATTTTGGAAGGCCGTGCACTGATTTGCGACAGCGCTCACAATCTGCTGGTTGATTTAAACTGCATAAAAGGCATTATTCCCCGCGATGAAGGAGCAATCGGAATTCGCGAGGGTACTGTGCGCGATATTGCAATTATATCCCGCGTGAATCGCCCGGTCTGCTTTGTCATTACCGGATTCCAAAAAGACAGTGAGGGGCACACAACCGCGGTTCTGTCACGCAGACTGGCACAGGAAAAATGCACGGCAGAATACATTTCAAAATTAGTACCCGGTGATATTATCAACGCACGGGTTACGCATTTGGAAGCATTCGGCGCGTTTGCGGATATTGGATGCGGTGTGGTATCGCTGCTCCCGATAGATACCATTTCCGTTTCGCGCATTGAACATCCCCGTGAACGTTTCACGGTCGGAATGGACATTCGCGTTGCGATTAAGTCCGTAGAAAACAGCCGCATCACACTTTCCCACAAAGAACTTTTGGGAACATGGGAAGAAAACATCGCGCTTTTTCACGCGGGCGAAACGGTTGCCGGGATTGTGCGTTCCGTAGAGCCATATGGTATTTTTGTGGAGCTGGCACCAAATTTGGCAGGTCTTGCCGAAGCGAAAGAAGGCGTTATACCGGGGCAGCAGGCAAGTGTATACATAAAAAGCATCATACCCGCACGCATGAAGGTAAAGCTGATTATCATAGACACGTTTGATTATTCTTACCGCCCCTCTTCTCCAAAGTATTTTTACGAGGGCGATAAAATAAAACGTTTTGTTTATTCACCCGAATGCAGTGACAAAGAAATTATAACGGAATTCGAGTAGAATGCAGTTTCAGTTCCTTCATACAAAATATAAATCTCCTTGTGATCATGCATTACGTATGATGCAAGGAGATTTTTCTGTAATTATCAAGAATTCCTATATTATCCAATTATGTAATAATTACTTGGATATTGTTAATGTGACATTAATTATTATCCATATTAAGATATAATTACTCATCATGAATTTGGATGTAGTCCGGACAAATAACTCAAAAGGAGAATTAAAAAATGCTGAAGAATATGAAAATGGGCAAAATTTTATTACTGGCTTTTATTTTGGTAGCAATCATCTCCAGTATTGCTGGTGTTGTCGGTCTGATCGTGATGACAAACATGAACACAAGCTATAGCAAAGCGTTAATTAATTATGGTTTTTCACAAGGTGATGTCGGACGTTTTAATGCAGAATTCGCTGTGAGCCGTTCAAATCTGAAAGATATCCTGATTTATTCAGATTCACAGACTATTCAGGCGGCTGCTGACAGCGTGAGCGAGTCTAATAAAAAGCTGAATCAATACATTATAGGCATGCAAAAAACGATGGTAAATGAAAAAGAAATAGGTTATTATACTACTATCAAACAGGAATTCGCACAATTCGTGGATGTTGAATCAAAAGTGATTGATCTGGGAAAACAAAACAAAAAATCGGAAGCATCTACTGTTTTGGAATCTGAAGCTGCCCCCCATTCCGATAAAGTAAAAGCTGCAGTCGCATCTTTAATAGAAGAAAAAACATCTGTTGGCAATCAATTGTCCTCTGATTTGACATCACAGGGTACCGTTGCGAATTTAGCAATTTTAGCCGCAATTTTGATTTCCCTCATTGTTTCTCTTTTCATTGCACTCAATGTTGCCCGCGGCATCAGCAAGCCGGTCACAGAAATGGCAGAAGCCGCTAAAAAAATGGCTCAGGGTGATTTAAATGTAGAAATTCAAATGAGCAACTCCGAAAATGAAATTGGGCAATTAAGTGCTGCTTTCGCGGAAACAATCACAACTTTAAAAGCTTACATAGCCGATATTTCCGGAAATCTTGCAAAAATGGCAAAAGGCGACTTATGCATTGAAAGATCCGTGGAATACCAGGGGGATTTTACCACATTGTCCGATTCCATGGTAAATATTGTCCACTCGTTCAATGACGCGCTGACGCAGATGAAAGAATCTTCAGAACAAGTAGCCGCCGGTTCTTCACAAGTATCCGACGGTGCGCAGGCACTGGCACAGGGTGCGACCGAGCAAGCCAGTTCGATTGAAGAACTGTCCGCAACCGTAAGCGAAATAGCGGCAAATGTAAAAGACAATGCAACGAATGCTGCCGATGCCAATATTAAGGTTAACAAAGTAAGCGCTGATCTGAAAGAAAACAATAAACAAATGCAGAAAATGACGGCGGCGATGACAAATATCAGCGATTCTTCCAATAAAATCGGCAACATCATTAAAACGATTGAAGACATTGCGTTCCAAACCAATATTTTGGCGCTGAATGCGGCTGTTGAAGCAGCACGGGCAGGCGAAGCCGGTAAAGGCTTTGCGGTTGTTGCCGATGAAGTTCGAAATTTGGCAAGCAAAAGCGCGGTGGCGGCACAGGATACCACCAGCTTGATTCAAAATTCAATCCACGAAGTGGAAAACGGCACAAAAATTGCCGATGAAACTGCCCAAGCTCTGTTACAGGTTGTAGCACAGGCAGAAGCCGTCGCTGCTTCGGTAAACCATATTTCGGAAATATCCAATCAGCAAGCCAATTCGATTGGTCAGGTAACACTTGGTATTGAACAGGTTTCCGCTG
>JAEWYE010000092.1 GCA_023458755.1 Bacillota bacterium
CTCAATTAAAAACCTATATTCATAAATACAATGCTTTTCCTATGCGCCCTCTCAAGTGGCAGTCTCCTAAACAGGTGCTTCATGATTTCTTTACTCTTGGTGTAACATATCATTGACAAACCTACAAAGAAGAATTCAGGCACTGCCTACCGTTTTGGCTAAATCAAAGCAACTGCTAAACTCTATTTATAATGGTTTTCACGAGATGTTTTTCAGTGTACGCATTGCTTTGCTAAAGAACAGCTTTTCTTTTTCAATATTTTCATCCTTGACAACGTGCATGGTGACGCAAAGTTCTTCACCTAAGGTAGCTATTGCCGCAACCCGACGGGTATAAGGGACAATTGGAGCTGCAAACACAAAATCACGAATCGCATACGGTCCATATTCCCGTGGTATGTCAAGCTTTGACAAGTTTGTAATGCTGACATCCCGTTGTTTGTCATACATCATTAAATGAGCCAAGTGTTGCGCTGCTTTATTTTTATAGCTTCCATAGGAAGTCATAGCGGCTGCGTCAATTAGTCTAGCATCCATCAGTTCAAAGAATCTGGGTACAAAATATTTCATCCTGTCACTTTTCAGCTTCTTATAAATACTTTTATGTACCGCCTGCACATTTTGTGAAAAGCTTTTATTCTGCCTATACTTATATAGAAATGCGATTCCTGTGGTATTGTTGGTCATACCCCGGTATCCTTTTTCACGGATACTTGCGGCAAGTCCTACATTCGCTTTTGTACCGTACACATAACAGTATGCTTGGATAAGAGCAGTTGTAATCAAGCTGTTGACGGAAACGTTGTACTGCTTCGCTTTTTCGGAAAGCATTTTTAACTCGTTCTTTGAAAACTTTTCATAGCACAGATACGTCTTATAACTCTTCCAATACTCAGCAAACAAGGTTTCATAATCAGAAAAGGAGAATACCCTGCCACTCTTTTTCCATTTCCGATTCAGTCGATTCAAGTACATTTTAGCGGTAAGGTGCATTTCTGTGTTCTGCGGAAAGCTGTCTGCTGAAATAATCTGCATGGGTTTAAATTCAAGTTCGTTTTCTGCCAAAGCATTCATGATGTCTTCTATTAAATAGGCAATAGATAAGCCATCACCTGCCAGATGATGCGCAATTACAAGCAACTCTGTATCACTTTCGCCAGGGAGCAGAAAAAAGCGCACAAGTTCCCCTGCCGCAAGATGAAATATCCTGCTTTCCTGTTCCCTTGCAATCTCTTCCCAAGACTGATTTCTTACTTCAACCGAATACACAGGCTGCTCAAGTCTTTCATATCCCGCGAATCCATCTTCGGATAATTCAATTTTGCAGTTAAGGGATTCGTTTGCCCGCACGGCACAGCCAATCGCTTTTTTTATGTCAGCAACAGACGGGTTGCCGCCAATCGTAACTTTCATAACAATGTTGATGTTAGGGGTAAACAAATGTTCACGCTCTGTAATCGGTATGAGATTCTTATTCATCATGTCATTCTCTTTCTTTACGCTTGCTGAACCTTTTTGTTTTGAATATGCAGAATGCACTCGTCACCGCTTAAAATAGAGGTATCGTGCGTTGCCATGAGCAGCGTGGAGGACGACTTGTATTCTTTTAAAAGCTTCATGATTTCTACAGCATTATCGTGATCCAGCGACGCGGTAGGCTCATCGGCAAAAATGACTTCGGGCTGAGAAACAAGCGCGCGGGCAATCGCCACACGCTGGCGCTCGCCACCGGACAGCTCAAAAATGCGTTTTTTGGCATACTGTTCAATTCCCAGTTCTTTTAACAGCACATATGCATTCTCTGTGTATTCCTTGTTGTTAACAGGCGCTCCCACCATGACATTTTCAATAACTGTGAGATAGGGAATCAAAAAGTGCTGCTGAAAAATATAACCGAATTTCTGACGTTTCAATTTTGCAAACTGTTTTTCATTCATAGCCGCCGAATCTATTCCGTCTATGAGTACTGAACCGGATGTCGGCTTCTTTAAACCGGAAAACAAATAAATTAATGAACTTTTACCGCTGCCGGACGGCCCCAGTACCACCACGTTCTTACCGTTTTCAATTTTCAGGCTGATATCATCAAGAACAAGGTTCTCTTTGTGCCCGTCTTTATATTTCAATGAAAGGTTTTTACACTCTAACATATTAATCTCTTCTCTCTATAATCGTAATTGGATCCTGCTTATGCAGTTTTGTGAGAATGGGCAGCAGACTGAAACAAACCACCATAAGCGGAATAATCAGTGTATACAGTATAGACTGTATACTGATAAGCCCCATCGGTGTTCCCTTTGGAAGATAGATAAAATTGTTCAACAGCGCAATAGCTCCCATTGAAAGCAGCGTACCGGCGGCCCAGCCAATCAAATTCAAAGATATTACTTCTTTCATAATCAGCCTGCGAATAAAGCTGCGGCGGTATCCCATTGCGGAGAGAATTCCAAATTCTTCACTGCGCTGTAAATAGATGAGGTACATGAGTGTACCGATCGAAATGGACAAAATAAACACTACGATTATAATGATTGAAAGCATGGTCGTTGAAAGACCGCTGAGCGATCGGTCGATTTCTTTTTTCAAACTTGTATAAGTAATGACAGATAATTTCTTCTTGTCAAAACCATCCAGCATTTTATTTACGGCATCCAGTTTTCCTTGTTTGGGCAGGACTGCATAAGCCAGCACCGCGTCACCCTTAATTACGCCGCTGTTTTTCCATTTCTCCCGATTATAAGACGCCCCGCCGAATCCCATGACGGAAGGGCCGTCTAAAATACCGACGATTTTGTATTTTCCGGCTAAATTCTCTTCTTCATTCACTTCCGAACCTACCGTCTGCCCCAACTTCCAGCCCTTGTTATTCATTACTTTCCAGTGTACCGCGATTTCTTTTGCATCGGTATCCGGCATTCTTCCTTCCTTCACGGTGTCCCCGATTCTTTTTAAGACTTCTTCTGAGTCCTCTTTTTTTGAAAAATCAATGGGAATGCTGGTATTTCCGCCGATCGCAAGCGTAATGCTTGTATAATCAAAGTCATCTACCGGTATCAGCTTATCAACATTTGGGCTATACTTCATTTGAT
Organism: Bacillota bacterium; assembly: GCA_023458755.1. Classification (GTDB taxonomy): domain Bacteria; phylum Bacillota; class Clostridia; order Oscillospirales; family Acutalibacteraceae; genus JAEWYE01. Next base: position 3,090 of record JAEWYE010000092.1, read on the forward strand.
CTACGGCATCTTTTGGCAAACCTGTTATGGTATCAGATGTATACGAAACAAACGAAACATTCTCCATCAGTTTCATACTGGTTTCGTTGACGCTGTCAAATATGGAATTAATGAGAGTTGTGATCAACGCTACCGCACAAACCGTGAAAATAAGTACAAGAAATGTCATTAATCCTTTCTTTTTATTCTCGGCAAAAAACTTGAGCGCGGAAAATGGCTTCATACAAAGTTCCTCCCTAATTCTGCTTTTCAATTGAGTTTTTTCTTATTCAATTACCTTTTAATAAGTTGTATTATATATTGCATAGTATTATATGTCAATACTTTCTTGCTAATATTTATGTATTGCAGAAATTTACTTTTGAAATTACGAAAGCCGTACCTCCTAAATAGAAGTATGGCTTTTCATTTGAATACAATATGTAATATGTAATTTAACTAATACAGTAAGTATCTATTTCTTGGGCTTTTCCATGAATCGGTCTCCGCTTTTTAAAAACCCATACTTTTCATAAAGCCCATGTGCATCCTTTGTGATTAAAATACCGCGAAGATTTTTTATTTCCTCCGTATTTGTGATCACTCGCAGCAGCTCTTTTCCCAATCCGAACTTCCGGTGACTTTGGTCAATGATAACATCGCAGATATAATAAGTTGTGGCATAGTCCGTAATCACTCTGGCCAGTCCAACAAGTGTTTGATCTTTGTCATAAATGCAGTAGCAAATGGAATTCTCTATCGCCTTCTTCATAACCTTTATAGGGCGTTCCGCCGCCCAATAGGTTTGCTTCATTAACTTTTCTATCTGTTCCATTTGAATTTTGCACTTGTCGGTGCTGAAAAGATAGTTTTGATATTTTTGTTCCATAGTAATTGCACCTCTTTTGATTTTTGATTTTTTTGAGAAGGCTTTTCAAAGCGCAGATTTTCCACATAGCAGCACTTAAAATGTGGAAAATATTTTAAGGGATTAATTTGTTCGCCATTATTATATAGTAAATTTTTACCATTTGTCAACAAATTTAATCCTTCGCTTCGGTATCAATTTCCACTCATAAATTTGGTAGATCTCTTCATAATAAAACCAGTACAATTGTGAAGGGAGATGGAAAAATGAAAGCAAAACCGGATGACCGCAGCGACAATGTGGAAAATATTCAGAAGAATATCAATCATACAATCGAAAACATGCGCAAAGCAGATGAAGTGATAGAAGAAACCTCCGATAACGCCATGCGGCAAAATCTTGAGGAAAAAAATGAACGCCGGGAACAGGCACTTAAAGGAATGCGCAGTGAAATCCGCGATGAAGCAAACGCACAAAAAAACGGATACAAATCATAATAAATTTTTCTCGTACAATTAGGAAGCAGCCCAAAACCGAAAACGGCCGGGCTGCTTTTTTGATAGACTCATGGGGACTTACCGGCGGTTTCACCACATTTTCTTTATGCTCTGACCTTTTCGGGCTCGAGTCCCCAATTCACCATTTCCTAAATAAAAAAACAGCCAAACCATTTAGGCCAGACTGTTTGTTTTGGTGGACGCAAGGGGACTCGAAGGTAGTGTAATCTTGACCCGCGTTCCGCGTACCACTTCATCTTTTATATTATAAAACTTTTGATTGCGCTTCCACTCAACTTGCGCTAAAGGGTTCTCGTTGCCCTTATCGCTACGAAAAACAGTAGAGCAGTCCTCGCCGGACTGCTCTACTGTTTTTGGTGGACGCAAGGGGACTCGAACCCTTGACCTCTCGCGTGTGAGGCGAACGCTCTAACCAGCTGAGCTATGCGTCCATATGAAACATACCCCCGAAAATCGAGGGCATGTTTTTGTTTGGTGACCCGGACGAGATTCGAACTCGTGAACCCGCCGTGAAAGGGCGGTGTCTTAACCGCTTGACGACCGGGCCAAATATGGTAGCGGCAAATGGATTCGAACCATCGACACTTCGGGTATGAACCGAATGCTCTAGCCAACTGAGCTATGCCGCCATATTGCTCTGCTTCTTGATGCGGAGCGTTTTATATTATACAATAAGCTTCTGCAGTTTGTCAACATAAAAAACAAATTTGTGCGTGAATTTTTTATATTAAGCGGAAAATGCTTGATTTACCCGTATTTCAACCTGTTTTCGCATTTTTGTTTTTCTTTGCTGCATATATTGTGCCCATCTTGCTTTTTTGTATCCGTTTTCCTCGTATTTCCTGTCATTCTCTTTGCTTATTTTGGTATCAGAATTGCTTTGCACTCGAATCCTCTGCCGCGCTCATTGTCGCCGTACATAAGAATCGTATTATCCTGCTCCTGCGCATATATTGCAAGATTTTCACCCAGTTTGCTCTCATTTACATAATTGATCTGAATTTCAGAAAATTGCCTGCCCATTATACCGCCCGGCAAATAGTCACAGATGATATCCCCATAGACCGCATTGTTTAAATGACTGTTATAATCCAAGTCTGAAAAGCGTATTGGACGTTCGCCTTGCAGCGGCATATCCTGCGGCAAATCTATTTTTCCAAGCCGTACGTCGGTTGTCCCGTTTGGAGATGGATCAATATCATATTTCATGAATTGTTTCGGATGCATGATTTTATGAGTTTCTGTGTTCGCCGCAACCGACGCCTGCATCACATCAATAATTTTCTCACCGTTCGAATAAAATACAAAATCTCGGTAAAATTGCGCACCGACCACTCCGCATGGATGCGTTTTCACTACGACCGTTTCCCCGTGCGCCGGCATACGGTTTATTTTTACCGCACTTCGTGTGATCAGAAAGACTAAGCCGTCCGCCTTTAAACGTTCGTAGCCGATACAAAGTGAAGCCAGATGCTGCTCACTGGTTTCCTGACAGATACGCAGCATTACCGACAATTTCAAAATACTTTGTGCGCTTACCTCATAAGTGGCGATGCGCACCTCGCGCTCAAATTCTTTCACATTTGCCATGCTCTTCATCCATCCTTTCCTTTTTCATGCCAATTCTAATTGATAACAGCAAGGGCAGGTTTTTCACCTGCCCTGTAATATCTAAAATTATTTGATAACATCGACGCCAAGGTACGGGCGTAAAACTTCCGGAACGGTAACACTTCCGTCCGCGTTTTGGTACTGTTCCACCAATGCTGGAATTACGCGGCTGGTAGCCAGACCGGAAGCATTCAGGGTATGCACAAAGTGAAGCTTTTTGTCCTCTCCCCTATACTTTACGTTGCCTCTGCGGGCCTGATAATCTCTGGCGTTAGAAGCAGAACTGACCTCTTTATAAATGCCCATGCTCGGAATCCAGACTTCAATGTCGTAGGTGCGAGCCATAGAGAAGGAACAGTCACCCGCGGCAAGCTTGCTCAAACGGTAATGAAGTCCAAGCTCCTGTACCAATTTTTCTGCTTTGCCAACCAATTCCGCAAATGCCTCGTCGGATTTTTCCGGTGCCGTATACTGAACCATTTCCACCTTATTGAACTGATGTCCGCGAATCATACCGCGTTCTTCCGAACGGTAGCTGCCCGCCTCGCGGCGATAGCAAGGAGTGTAAGCAATATATTTGCGCGGCAAATCTTCCGGCGTTAAAATTTCATCACGGTGCAGATTGACCAAAGCGGTTTCCGCAGTCGGGAGCATAAATTTTCTATCGTTGCTGGTCGGATTTTCAATCCAGTATACTTCGTCGGTGAACTTTGGGAACTGCCCCGCAACATAACCGCATTCATAGTTCAGCATGTGCGGCGGCAGGATGAACTCATAGCCGTCGGAAATGTGCTCATTAACAAAGAAATTGAGAAGTGCCCATTCCAGTCTGGAGCCCCAGCCGCGATAAATCCAAGAACCCGCGCCGGCCAACTTGGCTCCGCGCTGATAGTCGATCATGCCCAGCGCTTCGCACAAATCCACATGATTCTTCGGCTCAAAATCGAATTTTGGCTGCTCGTTAAAATAATGAACCGGTTTGTTGTTTTCTTTTCCGCCGGCTTCCAAATCTTCATCCGGCATATTTGGAAGAGAAAGCAGCAAAGTCTTTTGCTTTTCCTCCAGTTCGGAAAGCTCGGCATCGCATTCTTTAATTTTATCGGAAAGGGTTTTCATCTCTATCATAAGCTGAGAAGCATCTTGTCCCGCCTTTTTAAGCACCGGAATCTGCTTGGTCGCCGCATTCTGTTCTGCCTTCATGGCTTCTACCTTTCCGGTAACTACGCGGCGCTCCTCATCAAATTTCAGAATGTCATCCACCAAAGCATCCACATCAATACAGCGTTTTTTTGCGCCTGCTTTAATCTGTTCGGGATTGCTACGAATTAATTTAATATCCAGCATTGTTTTGACTCCTCTTAAAATAAATATTCCAAGTTTTCCACAATAGAGTACCACTCTTGTGGAAAACAAATTTTGCGTTTCTTTTACTCTTTGTCCGTTTTAAATTCCAGGCTGCTAATCAGCTCGCTCAAATCCTGTTCGCCATAGAACTCAATTTGCAGGACTCCCTTTGTTTTGCTTCCGTTTATTTGTACCTTGCGGCCCAAATGCTGATTGAGCGCCAATTGCACTTCATCATAGTATTGAATACGCCTTTTCGCTTTTGGATCCTTTGATTTCATCTGCGAACGCTCATTGGAAGTTTTCGACATTTTTTCCAGTTCGCGGACCGATACGCCTTGCTCAGAGGCTGCCTTTGCCGCCTTAACCATTTCCTCTTTGCTTGGAAAACTCAAGATCGTGCGCGCGTGCCCTGCAGATAGTTTACCCTGATTTACCATTTCCAGTATCTCATCCGGCAAATTCAGCAGGCGTAAGGCATTTGTTACGGTCGGGCGTGATTTTCCAACAGTCTTGGATACCTCGTCCTGTGTGAAGCCGTATGTGTCAATCAGCATCTGATAACCTTGGGCTTCCTCCAGCGGGGACAAATCTTCCCTTTGCAGGTTTTCAATCAGAGCAAGCTCCATTACTTCGCTGTCGGTTAATTCCCGGATAACTGCGGGAACTTCGGTAATGCCTGCCATGCGCGCTGCGCGCCAACGGCGTTCACCGGCAACAATCTGATAACCGCCGCCCATAAGCGGACGCACAAGCAAAGGCTGCAGCACACCATGCTGCGCAATGGAATCGGCAAGCTCTGCCAATGCTTCATCGTTAAATTCCTTACGCGGCTGTGTGCGGTTTGGCTCAATCTCGCTCAATTTCAAAGCAACCGCGGTATTTTTATCTTCTGTATCATTTTCGGCGAAAATGGCATCCAGCCCTTTCCCCAAACCGCCTTTTTTCATTGCCAACTCATCCCCTCCTATTTGTTTGCTTCAATGATTTCTTCCGCCAGATCATTATAGGATGTCGCGCCCTTTGAAGTTTTATCAAAATATAGAACCGGCTTGCCAAAACTCGGTGCCTCCGATAAACGCACGGTGCGCGGAATCACAGTCGCAAAAACTTTGCGTGGAAAATATTTTTTCACTTCATCCACAACCTGTTGTGTCAAATTTAAACGGCCGTCGTACATGGTGAGGAGTACCCCCTCAATATCCAACTGCCCGTTATATTGACGCTTCACACGACGCACTGTATTCATTAGCTGGGATAATCCCTCAAGCGCATAATATTCGCACTGAATCGGCACCAATAGTGTATCCGCCACACAGAGCGCGTTCGTTGTGATAATTCCAAGCGAAGGCGGGCAGTCAATAAACATATAATCATAGCGGTCGCGCAAAGGAACCAAGGCGTTTTTTAAAATAGCTTCCCGATGTTCCAATGTGACAAGCTCAATTTCGGCGGCTGCTAAATCCATGCTGGACGGCATCAAATCCAGATTCTTAAAGTCGGTGTGAACGGTTACGTCTTCTGCTTTTGCGCTGCCGATTAACACCTCATAAATGGTATTCTTTAATGTTCGGCGGTCAACGCCCAATCCACTGGATGAGTTTCCCTGGGGATCAATATCCACCAACAGCGTTTTATATCCTTTTTCACCCATTGTTGCTGCCAGATTTACTGCTGTGGTTGTTTTTCCAACTCCGCCTTTTTGATTTGCAATCGCTATAATTTTGCCCATATCTGCCTCCCCATTGTGCTTTTTCGCACAATTCTGCCCATGATTCATAATCAAAATCGCAATGAACTTATTATAGCACGCTTTCTGTGTGAGATAAAGGCTTTTTCTTTTATTTCTGCGAATGTTTCACGTGAAACATAATTATTTTCTGCTCTTTCTGTAAATTGAAGCTGCTTGTATATCTTCCACCGTAAAAGAATCGAATGCTATTCAGCCCATACAGAAGGACGCCGTATCTATCAACAAACGGAAGAAAACAAGCCGAACGATTTCTCGCTCGGCTTGTTTTCTGGGAAATGAATAAGGGAATGGGGTTAATACTTGTAATTAAAGTCAGGCAGGTTTTTTGCCTCCCGCTGCGGCACAGCTCTCTTTTGCTGCTTTTTTCTTTGGAATTCGAACAACACACTCAATATAATCTTCTGTCTCGTTTTTTTGAGTGCTGGCGTTAATTCCTGAAAGCTTCATTGTTTCAATCGCATGATTGATGGTATTTAAAAAAACACGAATATCCTTTATGATAAAGGTACGTTTGGATTCATTTTTTTTCGAATTTGCGCTTTCTAAAATACGATCAATCAGTTCATCGGTTTGCTGAACATTTAAAGACCGATCAATAATATCTTTCAATATTTTGTTGCGCAGTGACTCATTTTCAATCCGAAGCAGAGCCCGCGCGTGACGTTCCGTTAACCCTGCATCACAGATGGTCTGTCGTTCAGATTGAGAAAGCCGCAGCAGGCGCATCTTATTTGCAATGGTCGACTGACTTTTGCCAAGACGCGCCGCTGCTTCTTCCTGTGTAACTCCCCAATTTTCGATTAGCTTTTGTATGCCTTCCGCTTCCTCAAAAAGCTGAAGATCCTGTCGCTGAAGGTTTTCGAGCATCGCGTAAACGGCTGACTGCTTTTCATCACACGCACAAATAATACACGCAACATTCGCTAAGCCGGCAAGCCGGCAAGCACGCAGACGTCTCTCCCCTGCAATCAATTCATAATTGCCATCCACTTTTCTTACGGACAGCGGCTGCAAAAGGCCGTTTAACCGTATGCTCTCGGCAAGCCCGTCCAATTCCTGCTGAGAAAAAGAACGCCGTGGCTGCGATGGGTTTGGCACAATTTTGTCAATGGGTATCTCAACCACTTTTCGTTTTTCCTGTGGCATGGTAAACAAATGCGCCACCTCCAAGCTGATCCTTATGTTCAGCGGTACAAAATATGTACTAGCTTTATCTAAGAATAGCATGATGACGGCGCGAGTTCTGTTGAAATATAAGAGCGCAAAAATATATTTTGTGTAACTTAAAGGGGATTTTTTGTGATTTTTAAGCCATGACGAGGGTAAATGTCAGGAGTCGCCTTCGTTTTCTGGATAACAATCAATGTTCTTCCGCTGCCATCCGGTAAAAAGAATTCCTTCTGCTGACGCAATTCACAACCTAATAGTGCAATGGCTTTTTGGGCTTGCTGAACTTCTTCCGTACAATTCGGGCCTTTCATAGAAATAAAGGTGCCGCCAATTTTTAGAAATGGCAGACAGTATTCACATAGGAGATTGAGCGGAGCAACTGCCCGGGCGGTTGCGATATCAAATTTTTCACGCAGTGCCTTTTGCCTTCCGCCTTCTTCCGCGCGGGCATGCAGGAAGGATGCCTCTATTTTTAGTTCAGAACAAACCTCTTTCAAAAAAATCAGGCGTTTATTTAGACTGTCTAACAACGTAAGATGCACATCCGGCCGCATAATTTTAATGGGCAGACCCGGAAATCCCGCACCGGTTCCAACATCAATAATATTTGATTCCGGTTTTATCTCCGCAGCCTGCATCACGGTAAGGCTGTCCAAAAAATGTTTTACCGCAACTTCCTTCGGCTCGGTAATCGCGGTAAGATTGATTTTCTCATTCCACTCAACAAGCAGTTCCATATAAGTTTGGAACTTTTGTATTTGATGGGCTGTAAATGTTAAATCCAGAAGTTTTCCATACTCAGTGAGAATCGGTTCTATGCTATCCATGTGATTCTTCTCCTCTATTCCGGCTTTCTTTACTCAACCAAATCAACAGTACCGAAATATCTGCCGGACTTACGCCGGAGATACGGGAAGCCTGTCCGATATTATTTGGGCGAACCTTTTGCAGTTTTTCCTGTGCTTCTGTGCGTAAGCCGATAATGGACTTATAATCCACGTCCTTGGGCAGAATACGTTGTTCCAGTCTGCGGATTTCTGCAATTTCGGATTTTTGGCGGCGGATATAGCCTTCATATTTGACTTCTATTTCCACATTTTCAAACACAGCATCGGGCAAATCCGGTCTGCCGGTATCAATCTCAGTCAGGTTTTTATAATTGAGTTCCGGTCGACGGATGAGCTCAATTAATCGAACGCCGCTCGCAACCGGAGATGTTTCACGTGAAACAAGCAACTCATTCAGCTTATCCGATGGAGAAATGACCGTTTTTTTAATACGTTCCAGTTCCAGAATCTTTTGTTCCTGCTTTAGCTTGAAACGCGACCAGCGGTCGTCGTTGATTAGTCCGATATCCCGTCCGATTGGCGTAAGGCGTTCATCCGCATTGTCCTGACGCAGCACCAAACGGTACTCCGAACGAGAAGTCATCATGCGGTAAGGGTCGGACACTCCCTTTGTAACCAGATCATCCACCAAAGTACCAATATAAGAACTGGCGCGGTCAAGAATACAAGGTTCTTTCCCCAGAACTTTACGTGCAGCATTAATGCCGGCAACCAATCCCTGCGCCGCTGCTTCCTCATATCCGGAACTTCCGTTGAACTGTCCCGCACCGTATAGACCTGGAAAATCCGAAAACTCCAGAGTAGCATTCATTTGCAGCGGATCTACACAGTCATACTCGATTGCATAGGCGGAACGCATAATCTGAACCTGTTCCAATCCTTTAATGGAATGATAAAAAGCGAGCTGAACGTCTTCCGGCAAGCAGGACGACATGCCCTGCAAATACATTTCTTCCGTATCCATTCCGCAAGGTTCAATAAATAGCAGATGCCGTTTCTTATCCGTGAAACGCATGATTTTATCTTCAATACTCGGGCAGTAGCGAGGACCGACCCCCTCAATTTTACCGCTGTACATAGGGGAACGCCCGATATTTGCCTTTATGATTTTCTTGGTTTCTTCATTTGTCCATGAGATGTGGCAAACCGCGCGATTTTTACCGGGCGTCAAGGTATCGTATGAAAACGGGGTGATCGGCTCGTCTCCCTCCTGAACCTCTAAGTCAGAAAAATCAATACTGGAGCGCAGAGCGCGTGCCGGAGTGCCGGTTTTGAAGCGCCGCAGACGCAAACCAAGAGCCTTCAAAGACTGCCCCAGGAACGCAGCCGGAAACATGCCGTCCGGACCGCCTTCATAAGTAACATCCCCAACATAAATGCGTCCGCTCAAATAGGTCCCCGTTGCAAGTATTACCGCTTTAGCGGTGAAAACGGCTTCCATTCTGGTAGTAATCAACCAGTTACCGGAAACGTTTCTGGAAACCGCAATTACCTCAGCCTGCTTTAAGTGAAGATTTGGTTGAAGCTCCAGCTTATGTTTCATAATTTTCGCGTATTCTCTTCGGTCGATTTGCGCACGCAGAGAGTGGACGGCAGGGCCTTTCCCTAAATTCAGCATCCTGCTTTGCAGCATTGCGGCATCGGCTGTTCGTCCCATTTCTCCGCCAAGCGCGTCAATCTCACGAACCAAATGTCCCTTTGCGGTTCCTCCAATAGAAGGATTACATGGACAATTTCCAACCGCATCCATATTAATTGTAAAAACAGCCGTGCTGCAGCCCAGCCGTGCAGAGGCCAAACCGGCTTCAATTCCGGCATGACCAGCACCAATTACAATCACATCATAGCTTCCGGCATCATATTTCAAAAGAAAGACTCCTCTTATGTTAATCTATTCCTACAGCGCTTCTTTTCTTTACTTTCCTACACAAAAATGAGAAAAAACCGAATCAACGACTGCCTCGGTTGCCCGTTCCCCGGTCAGTTCCAGCAGTGCAGAAATGGCGCCGTCAATTGAAACGGTAACGGCATCCAATGTAACACCGCTGATTAAAGCATTCAGTGCTTCTTCCACACACTCACCCGCACGTCTGGCAGCATCCCGCTGACGTTCGGTAAACAAAATACCGTCTGCCGGGTTTAATTCAGCTGTTTTTAAAACTTCTGCTACTGCGGACTTCAATTCCTGCAAACCTTCACCCGAAAGAGCTGATATATATACTATTTGTTTAAAATTAAGACCTATATACTTTTTGTCTATTTTAGGTGGTAAATCACTCTTATTGATGACGGCAATGGCAGGAATAGTTTGTATTGCGTGGATCAATTCATAATCCTGTTCATTTAACTCCTGAGAGGAGTCGAAAACAGCTAGAATCAATTGGGCGGATTTTACTTTATCCCTCGCACGAATTACTCCGATTTGCTCCACCGGATCCTCTGTGCTATGAATTCCGGCTGTATCGGCCAGATTTAAAAGTACATCGCCCAAAAGTATGGTATCCTCCACCACATCACGCGTTGTGCCGGCATACTGCGTAACGATAGAACGCTCGCATCCCGAAAGAAGGTTCATTAATGTGGATTTCCCCACATTCGGTCTTCCGGCTATCACCGTATTTACCCCTTCACGAATCGCTTTTCCCGCATCAAACTGGGAAAGAAGGGTATCCACTTCACCTTTTGCAGAAAGCAATGTAGTTTTCAACACTTCGTCATCAACCTGTGGAATATCATCCTCCGGGTAATCCGCCCATGCACAAAGATGGGAGGAAGCGCCAATCAAGTCATCCCGAATTTTTTGTATTCGCTTTTCCAGTGCCCCTTCATGGCCGGCCATTGCGGCTCTGGAAGCTTGTTCCCCTTGTGCGGAAATAAGCTGCATCACGGATTCCGCTTCGGTCAGTCCGATTTTACCGTTCAGAAATGCTCTGCGGGTAAATTCGCCAGCGGCAGCCGGTACGGCTCCCGCCGCGAAAACCAGCGCAAGCACACGCCGCATCACATATAAGCCGCCGTGACAGGAAAGTTCGACAACATCTTCTCCGGTAAAACTGGCGGGAGCCGCAAAAACAAGCGCGACGGCCTCATCAATTTTTTGCTTTTGATCATAGATATACCCGTACAATGCGGTATAACCGGAAGCATCCTTTAAGGTTTTGCCGTGCGCACCTCGAAAAACTCGATCCGAAATTTCACGCGATTCCGGCCCGGAAACACGAATAATACCAATTCCGCCCGGTGCCTGTGCTGTTGAAATCGCGGCGATTGTAGTAGTGCTTACTCTATAGTCATTTTCTGGCATAAAAAATACCTCATATAAAAAAATGAAAAAGAGCAGCTCGTTTCCGAACCGCCCTTTCCGTAACAAATTATGGCTTATTTTTTCGGGTCAATACGTCCATAAAGCGGTGCAGATACCGATTCAACTTTTGGCTGCTGCTTTACCGGTTCCGCATGCTGCTTTTGAAATGAGTCCGTACGCGTTTGACGGCTGTTGTTGTATGGCTTGTTGTATCCACCGGATTTTTGGAAGCTGTTGCTTCGGTTTCCAAAATCACGCGGTTTGTTGTTTTGAAAACTATTTTTGCGGAACACCGGCTTTTCTCCATTTTCCGGTCCAATTACAACATGACGCGCAGATTCTTCTCCCTCCGACCAGGATTTTGCACCTTCCACGGTTTGAACCGCGGTATGAATAATTCTGCGTTCATAAGGATTCATAGGTTCCAAGGAACAATTGCGCCCCGTTTTCAATGCTTTCGCGGCAATTTTTTTGCCGAGCACTTCCAACGTTTCCAAGCGCTTTTTGCGATAATTTCCAATATCGAGGGTAATCCGGTAATACGAATCATCCACATGATTGGCAACCAAACCGGTTAGATATTGCAGTGCATCCAGAGTTTCCCCGCGATGACCGATAATAAAACCGATATCGTCGCCGGAAAGTGAAAGCAGAGCTCCGTTTTCTTCTTCCGTGATGGAAATCTCCACTTCGGTAAGCCCCATATGAAAAAGAATCTTCTTCAAGTAATCCGCCGCCGCCTGGGAAGGACTGGATTTTACAAACGCCCTCACTTTTGCGGGATTTCCGCCAAAAAGACCGAATGTCTTTTTTACGGGAAGCTCTAAAATTTCAAACTCCGCATCATGTGACTCAACACCTAAACTATTGCAGGCTTCTTCAAATGCTTGTTCCACGGTATCGCCTGTTGCGATTGCTTCCTTAATCACATTTACACCTCCAACAACAATAAGAAATTATAAAAACATAATTATGATAACCTATTTTTTACGGCCTACATAATTTCCAGAATCCCCTTTATTACCTTTACCGCCTTTTGATTTATTCGCGCTCGTTTTCTTTTGGGCACCCGTGTTCGAAGAATAGTTCAATTTAGCTTGATTCTGTGCGGCAATCTGATTTTGCACACCAATCGGCAAAGGTTTGATCTCCTCTTCTTCCTGGATACGCAAAGCAATTCTTCTTGCTTCCGACTTTGCGGTGATATCAGCCGGACTGTACCAAATATTTAGAATAATGGTTTGCAGAAATTGTGTCAATGTGGAAATAATCCAGTAAAAACCCACAGCTGCGGGCAATGTATAAGCAAGCCATACGCTGAACAGCGGCAACAGATACATCATGTATTTCATACAGCCTTGCTGCTGCTGCTGCATGCCGGGCTGCAATTTCATGGTAAAATACTGGGTTACCAAAGAAGAAACCAAGCATAATATTGGAATCAGGATAAGCGGAGAAAATGGGTTATCCGACGGTGTACCAAGCAAATCCAGTCCTAAGAACTTAAAGCCATGGCTGAAATTTTCAATTTTAGTAACATCGCCACTGCTGAACATGGTAAGGTGGCTCTTTAATTCAGCAAAATGCTTGACAATATCCATTTCGATGTACTGCACATTAAAAGTGGAAGAAATTCCAGGAATGGTTTTAATGAGATCCGTCGCTTTCGTGATAGCGTCTCCGGAAACATGTAAGGCGTTGGAAAGCGGATTGATAACGGTATAATAAAGACCAATCATGATTGGGAAAGGAATCAACATCGGCAGACATCCACCGGCTGGATTTACCCCTTCTTTTTCATACAGCTTCTGTAACTCTTCATTATATTTCTGCTTATCATTCCCATATTTTTTTTGAAGTTCTTTTTGTTTCAGCGCCATTTTTCCGCTTGCTGCCATGGAACGCTGCTGCTTTACAGAAAACGGGAACATCGCTATTTTTAATACAACGGTGAACAATATAATCGCAACACCGTAATTTGTTGTCAAAACATAAAAGAACCACAGCAAATATCCAAGAATATTACCAAAAAAATTACCAATCTGAACCATATAAGCAGTACCTTTCTATCTACCAAGATAACGCTGAACCTTTTTTTCACGCTTTTCCGGAACGGGATCATATCCGCCTTTGCTGAACGGGTTGCAGCGCAATATGCGATATAATGCAAGACAGGAGCCTTTGAAAAAGCCAAAACGCTCAATTGCCTGCAATGCGTAGTTGGAACAGGTGGGAATATACTTGCAGCAAGGCAGATGCCTGGGAGAAATATATTCCTGATATAGTTTAATAAGACAAATAAGCAGGCGCTTCATTTTAAAACCCCCGCTTGTTTCAATTGAGAAGATACAATTTTTAAAAGCTCCGTACTTTTTATAAACGGAGTTCGTGCACGCGCCACAAAAATAATATCGTAACCGTCTTTCACCGCCGGGGCAATTTCCCGGTAAGCCGCACGAATAACTCTGCGTGAACGGTTTCTTTTTACGGCGTTGCCAATTTTTTTGCTGGTCGTAATACCAACACGCACCTTATTGAAACGATTTTTCATTACATAGGTAACTAAAGCAGGTGCCACAAAAGATTTTCCCCGCGCATAAATGCGCCGAAAGTCTTTATTCTCACTAAGAGATAAAATATCCATACAAAAACTCATTTCGTACTAAAAAGAAAGGCCACACACGGTGGCCCCAGACTAACAGGAAAACTAAAACGAAAAAAATTAATAGCTTAAACGTGCTCTGCCCTTTGCTCTGCGGCGAGCCAGCACTTTGCGGCCATTACTAGTCGACATTCTTTTCCTAAAGCCATGCTCCTTTTTTCTGTGGAGCTTCTTCGGCTGAAATGTTCTCAGCATCAAAAAACCCTCCTTTCGAGGTACAAACCTTGCAATTTAGCATTATATATTAAATTGTGTGGGACTGTCAATAAAAAATTTTTAAAAATATCTCCTCAACATGCAGGATATAAGGTTATTTTACCCAAATAGATTGTTTCAATTCTCATGGCTAGTCCTATAAGAATAAATATACCACAATATCATGTAAAAGAAAAGAAAAAGTGGCAGGAAAAATAAATTTTAAAAATTTCTTCATATTCTTCCCTCAAGTATGCAAAAACCTTTGATATTCACCCCAATAGAGCAGATAAAAATACCGGTACTTCATTAAAATAAAGTGAAAAGAAAAAAATTCGTAAGATTTGAAAAAATAAGCATTTTGTGGTATTATAATTTTATCTATGCTTACAACATGATATGATGAAGTAGAATACTCAAAATCAGAATAGAATGTCACCAGCAATAAACGGAGGTTAAAAAATGGAATCCTTTACCGAGGCATGGAACTTAATATGTGATTACTGCAGAAGCCGCATTACGGATGTTGCCTATAAAACATGGATTAGCCGGATTAAGCCGGTAAATCTTGACTTTTCTCAGGGAATCGCAATATTAGAGGCTCCGAATGAATTTCACCGCCAAACACTTACCCGCTGCTATACATCTTTGCTGGATGATGCTTTCAAAGAAGTCTTCGGTTCGGGAATTGAAATCCGTATTTGCACACCGGAACAGATTACCACAGAATCAAGTGAAAAAAAATCAGATGAAAAACCGCAAAAAAGCGATGACTATGAATTTACTTTTGATACTTACATTGTCGGCTCTTCCAATAAGTTTGCCCATGCCGCATCCATGGCAGTTGCAACAAAGCCGGCTGTCTTATATAATCCGTTATTTATCTACGGAAATTCGGGTCTTGGAAAAACCCACCTTTTATATGCAATCTGCAATGAAATCAGCCGTACCAACCCGGAAATGAACATTATCTATATTAAAGGCGATGAATTTACCAACGAACTGATTGAAGCAATCCGCCGCGGCACAACGGCAGAGTTTCACCAGCGTTACCGCAAGGCCGACGTATTTTTGGTGGACGATATACAGTTTATTGCAGGCAAAGATTCCACTCAGGAGGAATTTTTCCATACCTTTAATACTCTTTATGAAGCAAAAAAACAAATTGTCCTTACTTCAGACCGCCCGCCAAAAGATATTGCGACTCTGGAAGAACGTTTACTCACCCGTTTTGAGTGGGGCTTAACGGCGGATATTCAGCCGCCGGATTTTGAAACCAGAATCGCCATTATAAAACGAAAAGCGGAACTTCTTGAAATTTCGCTGCCAGACAGTGTGATTGAATATATTGCAAACCGTTTAAAGAACAATATCCGCCAGCTGGAAGGCGCGGTAAAAAAAATGAAAGCCTATTATTTGCTGAACGGAGAAAATCCAAGCATCGCAACCGCGCAAGCCGCTATCAGCGATATTATCAATAACGATCAGCCTTCCCCTATGACAATAGAAAAAATTATTGAGGAAGTCGCGCGTACGTACGGCACTACACCGGAAGATATTCGTTCATCTAAGCGTTCTTCCAATATTTCTACCGCGCGTCAGGTCGCTATCTATATTGTACGTGAAATCACACAGCTGCCAATGACCACAATCGGCGAAGAGTTCGGCGGCCGTGATCATTCCACTATTGTATATGCGATACAGCAGGTAGAAAAAAACAATAAAAAGGACCCAAAAACAAAAGCGACCGTTGAGGATATTATTAAAAATATTCGTGACCGGTAAAAGAAAATTTTCGGTTTCATATCTTTTTTAAAGATTATTATTCTACTTATTAATCATAAGGATATCCCTGGTGAAATTGTTCAGAAATTATTGACTTTTCAACAAAATCGGTTAGTTTAGAAAAAATCCCGGATTTTTTGATTTTCTTTCCCTGTCAAAATTTTAAACTTGTTTTCAACATTCCCCACAGAGTTTTCAACATAGTGTTAATAATCTAAAAATTAATACAAATTGTTAACGAAAATTAAACTAAAAACAAACAATACGAAAAGCGGACAAACTGGCATGAAATCTAAACTATTGAAAGCTTTCAACTTTTACTCGTCCCCTACTGCTTATTCTAAATTAATACTTATCATTTCATTTCAAATAGATATAAAAGGGTGGTTTTATGAAAATAACCTGCAATAAACAGCAATTGGTAGAGACAGTGTTAAATATTCAACGCGCTGTTTCGACAAAGTCCTCTGTTCCGGCTTTGGAAGGTATCCTGTTAAAAACAGGAACAAACTCCCTTGAGCTATGCGGATACGACCTGGAACTCGGAATGACTACCTCTGTAGAAGCGCAAATTGAAGAAACCGGAAGTATTGTATTGAGCGCCCGTCTGTTTGGTGATATTGTAAGACGCTTACCTGCGGATATTGTTTACCTCAGCGTCGATGAAAAAAATATTACAACTATCAAAAGCGGAGCGAGCGAATATTCCATCGTTGGTATTCCGGCTGAAGAATATCCGGAGCTTCCGGCCATTAACGGCGAAGCGTCCATTCAAATCGCACACAGTCTTTTAAAAAGCATGATCCGGCAAACGATTTTTGCTGTTGCGGACAACGATGCCAAACCAATTCATACCGGGACATTGTTTGAACTGAGTGAAAACACCTTAAAACTGATATCGGTTGACGGATATCGCCTCGCTATGAGAGAGGAAAAAATAAACTGTGCCAATGAATTGAGCTTTGTTGTTCCCGGTAAAACGCTTTCTGAGATATTGAAATTACTGAGTGATACTGACGATGAACTGACGATTCAAATCGGACGCCGTCACATTCTATTTAATATTGGAACATACACAGTAATCTCGCGACTTCTGGAAGGAGAATTTTTGGATTACAAAGCCGCAATTCCTACTTCCTTTACAACTGAGGTTACCGCAAAAACAAGAACGTTTATTGACAGTGTAGAACGTGTTTCCCTGTTGATTACAGACCGGCTGAAAAGTCCGGTACGGTGTGTTTTTGAAAGTAACGAAATCAAAATTTCCTGCTCAACCGCAATTGGAAGAGCAAACGATGAATTTGACGCGAATGCAGACGGAAACAGCGTAGAAATCGGATTTAACAACCGCTATTTACTGGACGCGCTTCGGAATACCGAAGGTGACGAAGTAAAAATCCAGTTGAACGGGCCAATCAGTCCGATGAAAATTATGCCGCGTGAAGGGAATGCTTTCCTGTTTCTTGTACTGCCTGTGAGGTTAAAATCAGAATGAAGACAGAAAAAATAAAAATAGACACGGAATTTATTCGGCTGGATGCGCTTTTAAAGCTTGGCGGCGCGGTAGATACAGGCGGTCAGGCAAAGATTCTTATTCAAAGCGGTCAGGTATTGGTAAATGATGAAATTTGCACTATGCGTGGTAAAAAAATACGTGAGGGCGATAAAGCCCAATGCGATGACTGCATATATGAGGTGGTTGTTGGGTGAACATTATTCGCCTGCAATATGAAAATTATAGGAACCTGCAGCCCGGGGCGTTCATTCCCAAAAAAGAAATCAATATCATATACGGAAAAAACGCGCAGGGAAAAACCAATTTATTGGAAGCAATATGGCTTTTTACCGGCGGACATTCGTTTCGCGGAGCAAAAGACAGTGAATTAACGGCGTTTGGACAGGATACTGCAACACTTAATCTGACCTTTTACAGCGAAGATCGTGAGCAGACCGCACAGATTAAAATTCAAAACGGGCGCCGCAGCGCAAAATTAAATGGTATTGAGAAAAAGTCAGCTTCCGGATTGATTGGAAAATTCTGCGCCGTAATTTTTTCTCCGGAACATTTATCACTGGTCAAAGACGGTCCCGCACAGCGCCGAAGTTTTTTGGATGCCGCGCTGTGTCAGATAAAACCTGCTTATGCGAATCTGCTTTTGCAGTACAATCGGACACTCGTACAGAGGAATACACTTTTAAAAGATATTCCGCGGCACAGTGAATTATTGGAAACTCTCGAAATTTGGAATGAAAAGCTTGCTAAATACGGAGCTTTGATTACCAAAGAGCGAGTTTTATATAGTCGCCAAGTGGAACAAGCAGCCAAAATCGTTTATTCCGGCATTTCTCAAGAGCAGGAAAAGCTCGGTATTTTCTATGTTTCTACGGTTTTTCAGATGGATGAAAAGGAAATATACCGCGAAGAAGATTTTATTAAAAAATTGAAGCAAGTGCAAAAAGAAGATTTAGCGGCAGGTTTCTCTACTGTTGGCCCCCACCGTGACGACCTGCAAATCACTCTGAATCAAATTTCGGCGCGCTCCTATGGTTCACAGGGGCAGCAGCGCTCGGTGGTACTTGCTTTAAAACTGGCAGAAGCACAAATCCTTGCGGATAAAACCGGAGAATCCCCTATTATTTTGTTGGATGACGTAATGAGTGAACTGGATTCCGGAAGGCAGGATTATTTATTGAATCATTTACAGGACAGACAGGTTTTTATTACCTGCTGCGAACCCGGCAGTGTAAAGAATTTGTCGGAAAGCACGCTGTATCATATGGAAAATGGCTTTCTGTTTGAATAAATTCATTGGTTTGTGAGGTATAATTTATGTATCTGCATTTGGGGCAGGACACAGTGGTAAAAGTAGAAGAAATCGTAGGAATTTTTGATATTGAAACCTCTACCATTTCCAAAGCCTCGCGCAAATATCTGGCGGATGCCCAAAAAGCTGGGATTGTTGTAAATGTTTCTATGGAAATGCCAAAATCCTTTGTACTTTGCTGTGACAAAAAAAGAAAAGTCACCGTTTACATCTCACAAATATCCTCTACTACGTTATTAAAACGTACCGGATATATGAATGAAATTTCGAATATTTAGGAGATTGGATATGAGAAAATTTAGAAGTCCGGTTTGCCCTTATTGCGGTAAGAAAGTGAATCCGCTTCGAACCTGGAACTTAAAGAAGCAGGGAGAATATCAGTGTTCGAAATGCAGCGGCATTTCAAACATTGTGCTGGATCCTACAGTATCCTTATTTGGAGTAACCGCAATTTTTTTAAGTGTGCTCACCTTTTTGATTTTTAAATTTTTTGTCGGTGAAGTAAATCTTTTGTGCGTTATTTTGATGATTGTTCCATTTTTAATTTTTAATATTCTTGCCTTGTTTTTGGTTCGCTTGAAAAAACCGGTGTTCCGAAAAGTACCAAAGGGCTCCAATCCTCCAACCGGAGTAAATGGGCCGCAAAAAAAGAATTCGAAGAATTATTATACGACTGAGTATCAGAACCCCATGATTCTGCCGACGGAAAACGGCGGGAAAAATCAGTATCCAAATGCATCTCATATGCCTCCGCGCAAACTATAAGACAGTTGCTTGTGAAAGAAGGAAAAAAAAGTTCTATGGTTAAATTTCCGCTCAGACTTCCTCTTTGTCCTCACTGCGGAGCAAGATTTTTTTATAAACAAGTAGTAAAGGCAAAAAAACAAGACAACATGGTTTGCAAACATTGCAAAAAGCAGTTTCAGATATCTTATAAAAAAGGCACTGCGTTGCTGATTGCACTGGCCATCCTGATTTTAATTATTTTTAATATTTTGCTATTGGCTTATTTTTCCTTTACAAACGTAATAGGTTTATTTTTAGTAGCAATTATCGGAATAAGTATTACATATTTTTTGATTCCATATACCGTACGGTTTAAAAAATAATAGCATTCATGCTTCGGCATGTATGCTCTCAATATATTACTTGTAATAATAACTAATTATAATACAATTTGTATTAAAACAGGAGGGTTAATCTTGGAGTTTAGCGAAATAACACAGACCAACCAAAGCTATGACGAAAATCAAATACAAGTACTCGAAGGTTTGGAAGCTGTTCGAAAGCGCCCCGGCATGTATATCGGTTCTACCGGCCCGCGCGGTCTTCATCATTTAGTTTATGAAATTGTGGATAATTCCATTGATGAAGCATTGGCAGGGTACTGCAGTAAGATTGATGTAAAAATCCTGCCCGGAGACATCATCAGCGTATCGGATGACGGCCGCGGTATTCCGGTAGGTATCCAGCATAAAATGGGAATTCCCGCTGTAACGGTCGTATTTACCGTTCTTCACGCAGGCGGAAAATTCGGCGGCGGCGGTTATAAAGTTTCCGGCGGACTGCACGGCGTCGGCGCATCGGTTGTAAACGCGCTCTCTGAATGGCTGGAGGTAGAGGTCTGCAACGAAGGGCATCTGTATTATCAGCGTTTTGAACGCGGACATGCTGTATGCGAATTGGAAGACCGCGGCGAAGTGGATTCTTCCAGAATCGGTACTCTTGTGCGTTTTAAGGCGGATTCCGAAATATTTAAGGAAACAACGGTATACGATTACGAAACTCTGCAAACTCGTTTGCGTGAACAGGCATTTTTAAATGCCGGTCTGCATATTGAATTAGTGGACGAGCGTGATCCGCAAAACCGTGTGCAGGATAATTTCTGCTACAGCGGCGGTATCAGCAGCTTTGTGGAATATATCAACAAGAAAAAGGCGGTCGAGGTTGTTCACCCTGATATTCTGCATTTTTCGGCGGTTGCCCCCGACGACAGCGCCACAGCAGAACTTGCCATGCAATATAACGACAGCTATAACGAATTGATGCTGTCGTTCGCGAATAATATCCATACCACAGACGGCGGTACGCATGAGGACGGATTTAAACGTGCCCTTACCCGTATCATGAATGATTACGCCAGAAAATACAATATACTTAAAGATAACGACAAAAATCTTTCGGGTGAAGATGTCCGTGAAGGATTGACGGTCATTATCAGCGTGAAAATGAAGGAAGCACAGTTTGAAGGGCAGACAAAAGCCCGTTTGGGCAATACCGAAATTGGCACGCTGGTTTCGAATATGATGTCTGAAAAACTGACGACCTATCTCGAGGAAAACCCGGCCACGGCACGTGCCATTTTTGATAAAGCACTGGCAGCATCCCGCGCAAGAGACGCGGCCCGCAAAGCCCGCGACTTGGTTCGCCGCAAGTCAGCGCTCGAATCCGCCGCACTTCCCGGAAAACTGGCGGACTGCCAGTCCCGCAATCCCGAAGAAACTGAAATCTACATCGTAGAAGGCGATTCCGCGGGCGGTTCCGCAAAAGGCGGACGTGACCGTAAATTTCAGGCTATTCTTCCCCTGTGGGGCAAAATGCTCAATGTGGAAAAAGCAAGACTGGACAAAGTATACGGAAACGAAAAACTCATGCCGGTTGTTACCGCGCTCGGCTGCGGATTAGGAGAAGATTTTGATTTATCAAAGCTGCGCTACGGCAAAATTATTATTATGGCTGATGCCGATGTCGACGGCTCCCATATCCGTACCTTGCTTTTGACCTTCTTTTTCCGTTTTATGCGTCCGTTGGTGGAGGAAGGACATGTTTATCTTGCTCAACCGCCGCTGTATCGTTTGACCAAAGGAAAAAATCATACCTACGCGTTTTCAGACAATGAGCGTGACAATATAATGGCACAGCTTGGTGCTAACTATGAAATTCAGCGCTATAAAGGTCTTGGTGAAATGGACTCCGAACAGCTTTGGGAGACAACCATGAATCCGGAAACCCGAACCATGCTTCGTGTGGAAGTGGAAGACGCCGCCGCCGCCGATGAAATTTTCACAATTTTGATGGGCGACAAAGTGGAGCCGCGCCGCGAATTCATTGAGAAGAACGCGAAATACGTTCAGAATTTGGATATATAACAATATTAATACAATTTGTATTATTTTACAGATATATAATAAATAGTATTCTATATTATTTAAAAGGAGAATAATGATGGACGAATACCAAAAATCCATGCAAAACCAAGAGGATGTGGAAAGCGACAACCCCGAGCCGCCGGAACGCCAGGGGGAACAGACCCCCGAGGAGGAACAGGAAGTCCCCATTGAATGGGACGGTTCGGAAGCGGAACTGGTTGCGGATAACACTGCGGAATATGAGGAGCAGCAAACAGGTATTAAGCTCAGTTACATATTGCGGCAGGAGGAAATTTTGGAGTGCCTGAAAAAGTCCGGATTTATTAAAACCACGGGGACACGGGCGGTAGCGGAAACAGTCATTCTTGCCGTTTTAGCTGTCGTGTTCTTCGCGACATACCTGTTACAGCAGAATACCAACGCTTTATTTTTTAGCATTATCAGTCTTTTGCTTATTGCCGTCATTTGGATTGTGCCGCAGCAGGGCATGAAACACCGCGCAAAAGAACTCACCGACGGCAAGGAAATTCACATGGAAATTTATCCGGATACCATTGTCATGGGTCAAGGGGAAGGCCGTTGGGAAATTCCTCTTGACGGTACCAGCGAATGCGAACAGGACGGCAGTCTTTTCCTGATTTACAGTCAGGACCGCACAGTAATTTTACCGCTTCGCAGCGTGGAGCCGAGTGTTCTGCCCGAGGTACAGGCAATGATCGTTTCAGGAACACAGCCAAAACAGGAATAACCTGCACGGCTTTTCTGAACGGCTAGGATTGCTTTCTGGGCGAATTTCACATGGAAAAAAGGAGAGTGCGAAAATGCCGACATTTTATGAGAGTGATCCGATTGAAAAGCTGTCGGTTACCATAAACAGCAAAGATTTTCAAAACGCATATATTTTGGCGGAGCAGTTTATTTCGCCCTTTCATCATCGAGAGGTAAAAGCGGGATTTTGTCTAACCATTGCTGTGCTGATCGGTTCTTCCATACCCGGCTACGCGATTCATTATGCTTCTTATTGGATACCAATCGGTGCGATTGCCGTTATGGTGGCACTGGCTGTTTTCTTTTATGCGGAACAGCCGCGTATTATTAAAAAATGGGCGGCACAGGTTTACGACTCCAACCGGCTGCTCGGCTTCTCAAATACCATTACTTTGTATCGTGACAGTGTAATCATTGAAAATGAGTATGAAAAGCTGCTGGAATACTGGACAGACTTTGACAAGTGCTTGGAAAATCCAAATTATTATGTAATTACGAACGGTGTAAACCGGAGTATGTTCGTAATTAAAAAACAGGATTTAAGCGAAGAACAGCTTGCTGCTGTTTCGGTTCACCTGGAAAATACATTTGCCAACCGTTATCACAAATACAAACACTAGGAGGTGCTGCCATGTCGGAAGAAAAGGAAAAGATTCTGGTTAACTATCTTACTACCAAAGAAGATTATATTGATTTTCGAATGGCGGCAAGCAAAGCAGTAACGAATCGCAAAGAGATTCTTACGCTTCATATCCTTGGATATGTCATGATTTTGTTGGGTTTAGTCGGAGAAGTTGTGGTCAGTAAAGCACTTTACACCGATATTATTTATGGGTTGTTGGTGCTGTTTGGTTTGTTTATCAGTTTTTACTTAACTACCATTCAGCCGTATTTTTTACGCGCCCGTTCGGAAAATTACTTTGAATCACACAGGGAAAGAATGATTGCGCAGACCATCACGTTTGATTCCGAAAAGATCAAAATTCATACGGATCGGTACCAGACAGAACTTCCCTATCCGATGCTTTATCAGTGTTACGAAGATGAAAAGGTTTTTCTCCTCTTCACCGGCATCGGCGAAATACGGTTTGTGCCAAAACGAGCGGTATCGGAGGAAGACTGCCGCCGAATTCATGAAATACTGTCTGAACAATTGAAAGAAAAATATAAACAAGAAGGTGCCCGTTAAATGGATGAACTGCAAGAAAATCATATTATAAATGTCGATTTGGAACGAGAAATGAGAAAATCGTTTCTTGACTATTCCATGTCGGTTATTGTGTCGCGCGCTCTGCCGGATGTTCGTGACGGATTAAAGCCGGTTCACAGAAGAATTTTATACACCATGTTTGAAAACAGCCTATGGCCGGAAAAACCGTACCGTAAGTGCGCGGATACCGTCGGTTCCGTGCTCGGGCGTTACCATCCGCATGGTGACGCGTCTGTTTACGACGCATTGGTGCGTTTGGCACAGGATTTCTCTATGCGCTACATGCTGGTGGACGGGCACGGCAACTTCGGTTCCGTGGATGGTGACCCGCCGGCTGCCTATCGTTATACGGAATCCCGCATGAGCAAAATTGCCGTGGAAATGCTTGCCGATATCGACAAAGAAACGGTTGATTTTACTCCGAACTACGACGACCGTTTGAAAGAGCCCGCAGTTCTTCCCTCTCACTTTCCGAATTTGCTGGTGAACGGTTCTACCGGTATTGCCGTTGGTATGGCGACAAATATTCCGCCGCACAACATGGGCGAAGTAATCGACGGCATGTGCGCGCTGATTGACAACCCGGAAGCAACGCTCGAAGAACTCATGGAATATATCAAGGGGCCGGATTTTCCGACCGGTGCCATCATCATGGGGCGCAGCGGCATCCGTGCTGCCTACGCAACCGGACGCGGAAAAATTACGGTTCGTGCCCGCGCGGAAATTGAAGAAGAAAAGAACGGCAGATTTAAGATTATTGTTTCCGAGCTGCCGTATCAGGTAAACAAAGCACGTTTAATCGAAAGCATCGCCGAATTGGTTAAGGATAAACGCATTGAAGGCATTTCCAATGTGGAAGACCATTCCGACCGCAACGGCATGCACATGGAAATTGACATTAAACGTGACGCGTCCCCGCAAATCGTTTTGAACCAGTTGTTTTCTTATACCCAGCTGCAATCCACCTTCGGTGTGATTATGCTTGCGATAGTAAACGGCGAACCGAAAACTTTGACACTCAAGCAAATGCTGGAAGAATATATTGCGTTCCAGGAAGATGTTGTGACACGCCGCACCATGTTCGACCTGAGAAAAGCGGAAGAGCGTGCCCATATTTTAGAGGGCCTCAAAATTGCGCTTGATTTTATTGATGAGGTTATCGCAATCTGCCGCAACTCCCCGTCGATTCCAGAGGCAAAAGCAAAATTGATGGAACGCTTCGGACTGGACGACGTGCAGTCGCAGGCGATTGTACAAATGCGTATCGGTCAGCTGACCGGACTGGAACGTCAGAAAATTGAGGATGAACTGGCCGCTTTGGAAATTAAGATTGCGGATTTCAAAGATATTTTGGCAAACAAATCCCGTCTCCTTGGTATCGTAAAAGACGAGGCTATCGCCGTGAAGAACAAATTCAACGACGACCGCCGCACAGAAATCGCAACCATCAGCGGAGAAGTGGATATCGAAGACCTTATTCCGGAGGAGGAATGCGTGCTTACGCTTACCAACTTCGGTTATGTAAAACGCCAAAAGGTGGATACTTACCGTATCCAGCGCAGGGGCGGACGAGGAATATCCGGCATGACGCGGCGTGATGAAGATGTAGCGACCGAAATGTTTGTACTCGGAAGCCACGATTATGTGATGTTCTTTACCAACTTCGGCAGGGTATACCGCCTGAAATGCTACGAAATTCCGGAGGGCTCCCGCACCAGCAAAGGCATGAATATCGCCAACCTTCTGCCGATTGCGCAGGATGAACGCGTTACGTCCATGATCCGTGTGCCGGAGTTTGACGAAGAAAGTTATTTGGTTATGGTTACGCGCAACGGTATTATCAAGCGTACCAGCCTGAGCGCCTATCAAACCGCGCGCAAGGGCGGCGTAATTGCCATTGATTTGGATGAAGGCGACGAATTGGCTTGGGTGCGCCTGACCGATGGCGACACCGAGCTGCTGGTTGCTACACAAAAAGGTATGGCAATCCGCTTTAAAGAAACAGATGTGCGTGCCATGGGCAGAACAGCCCGCGGTGTAAAAGCGCTTACGCTCAAAGAGGGCGATCAGGTTGTTGGTATGTCTACGCTGCGTGAAGGCGGTTTGGTGCTCACTGTATCCGAAACCGGTTACGGCAGACTCTCCCCCATCAGCGATTACCGCATTCAGTCCAGAGGCGGAAAAGGCCTTACCAACTATCATGTGGAAAAATACGGCGATGTTGCCGCGATTAAGGTGGTTGACCTTGAAGATGACGTTATCATCATTTCTTCCGACGGTATTATCATCCGTATTCAAGCAAGTACCATCCGGCAGTGCGCAAGACCAAGTAAAGGCGTGCGTGTAATGCGTATTGCGGAAACCGGCGAGAACAAGGTAGTTACCCTTGCCCGTGCCCCGCATGATGACGAAGAAGTTGACGATGTTGCAATTGAAGACGACGGAAGCGCAGAGGATGCAGACGACGCGGTCGATGAAGCCGAGGAAGCCGCTGAAATCGAAGCCGATAACGAAGCTGTTCAAAGTGACAGCTCCACAGAAGAATAAAAGTCAGTAAAAAGCGCCGGTCTCCCGAATCAATCGGGAAAACCGGCGCTTCATCTTTATAAGAAATTATTTGCTGAACGCGTATGAATAGTTTTTATCATAGCCGTAAAGGTCTTTATATACCTGGGCGGCACGTGTGCGGTAATATTCCATAATTTTGCTGGAAACGTCCACCTGGGGGGCGGCTCCTCCGGCTGCAAGAACATCCTTGCTGATTTTTTTCAGTGCTGCCGGTGTCTCATTTACCCATTGCAGCTGCTCGGCCTTAAAAGAGGTTTTATCGGCTGAATTTGCTTTTGCAAGCAGCCTTTGGTAGGCGGAATCAATTTCGCCCTGCCAGTATTTTTGGTACTTTTCATTGAGCTGAGTCATAGCGGTGTTGGAATACGCACTGCCGGATGCGGAAATATAAGCGGCATCCAGAGGATTCTTTTTAAAATAGGCATCAAACTCTTTGTCATTCGTCTCAATCGGAAACACCTGTTGATCGGTTGAGGAACTGGTATGAATCGAACTTGGCTTTGAATTGACAGGTTCGCTTACTTCGGAACTGCTGACGGTCTGTTCACTGGAAGAAGAACCCGGCTGAGAAGCAATCGAGGACTCCGAAGAACTGGCGGAAGCGGAGGAACTGGAAGAAGAGACCGGAGCGGAGCTTTCGTCTCCCCCATTATGAAACAGGTTACAGCCGGTAAAGGAAAAAGCCAGTATTAGAAAAGCGACCAAAGCGGAGGCAATTCGTTTACGTTTCATGTGAAACATCCTTTCTTTTCTAAAGCCGATATGTTTGCAGTTATGTATCATTCTTTGTACTTTATATTTCATCCAATATTACTCTAACATATTCTGAATTTACATGCAACAACAGAATTGTAATGAATTTCTGCGCAATCGACCAATCTCACGCGGCTAATTCTGACGAAATTGCACGCAAAGTGTCGGTGCTTTTTCGGCCATCATCACAGCAGAATTCCCTTCATCAGCATTTCTTCCAAACGCGGATAGATTTCATTGATTTGCTCGATCGGCAATGGATTTTCTCCGATTCCGACCTCAATTGTGAATGCGGGACGGCAAAAATACTCAATGAACCAATCCTTGAATCCCCCCATCGAGGCAATCTCTTCGGGCGTAGACAGCTCATACCCGCTGGACTGTGCAAGTACCTGTGCCATAGCGAGTGATTTTTTCGGGGTGTGCTTTCCGTAATCATAATAAATTACCTGCCCCTGACTGTGAAACGCAATGGCATGACGAAAATAAACATTTCTGCAAAAATCCGCAATCGCGCGGGTTTCCGGCTCGCTTTCCGGAGCAGGCCCCCCGTATCGTGTCGGAGCAGGACCGGTGATTCCCGCCTCCTCTTCCAACTTTCGCAATGCGCACCATCCCGCGTCAAAATTGTGGTTCAGGTCGACACCACGCGCATTTGCCTGCCAGTTAGAGGTATCCCCTTTGCTTGCCTGAAGAACCAAAGGGGAATAAGCCGCGGCGGCAGACGCGCCGTGAATCGCGATTTCCACTCCGTCCGGATTTACGCACGGAACAATGCAAATACAGCTTTGCTTTAGGGTATCAACGGCGTTGATGCCTGCAAGGGTATCGCAGTTTTCCACCGCACGGCACAGGTTTTGTGCAAAACGAAGCAGAAGCAGAGAAGTAATCCATTCTGTGCCGTGAAAAGCGGCGGCATACAGAACTTTATTCTGTGAGTAACCAAAATCCAACGCGTAAATATTTCTGCCGACAAGGCTTTTTCCGATAATATGACTTTTCACAAACGGACATTGCCGCGAAATTTCGCAAACTTGGCCGGAGACATAGGCATAATCCGCGGGTACAAGTTGATTCGGTTCCATACTGCCACCCCAATCTAATTTATTGATGAATACTGTAGTCCGTTAACTTTACAAAAAATCTAAGAAACAAGCGTAAAATCTTTGATACATGGATTTTGCTCGGACATTGGCCTTGTTTTCGAATTAACAGACTATCTCATATATATGCGGCAGGCAGGAAAATTACCATCTTTTCAGAACGCGAGCCACTTTCATCTGAATACTTTAAATCAGAATAGAGAACAAGAATTGTAAGCTGTAAGCTTTTGGTTTATAATAAGACACAAATAACCGAAACAAAAGGTAATGAAATGAACTGCTGTAGAAAATTAAAACAATAGGAGGAAGACATATGAAATTAATGGAGAAAACTATTTCGCAGGAGTACAAGTATACAGGAAAAATTATTAATATGCGGCTGGATGAGGCCGAACTGGAAAACGGGAGCATTGTCAAGCGCGAGGTTGTGGAGCATCCGGGCGGAGTAAGTGTTGCCGCGCTTACCGACAAAAACGAGCTTTTATTTGTGCGTCAGTTCCGCTATCCGTACAGTGAGGTAGTATTGGAGCTTCCCGCCGGCAAGCTGGAAAAGGGAGAAGATCCATTTGAAGCCGGAAAGCGTGAACTGCAGGAGGAAACCGGAACAACCGGTGAAAACTATCAGTTTTTGGGCAACCTGTATCCGTCTCCCGGTTACTGCGGGGAAATTATCCGGCTCTATTGCTGCCGCGTGACTTCTTACGGAGAATGCAATCCGGATGATGACGAATTTTTAGAGGTGGAACGTATTCCGCTGCAAAAAGCGGTGGAAATGGTAATGAATAACGAGATTCCGGACGCAAAAACGCAGGTGCTTATTTTAAAGGTAGCCAAATTGGTAGAACAGAATAAGATATAAGTTGAATAATTTACAACAGTTGAGCAGGGTGTGAATCTTTCTATATTTGCAAATAAAGTGAGAGGAAGGCACACATGATTAAACATATTATTATTTGGGATTTTAAAGAAGGCTTTTCCGCCGAGGAAAACCGCAGCAACGCGGAAAAAATCAAGGCGGGATTAGAGGGATTAAAAGGCCGTATCGACGGACTGACCGATATTCGCGTAATCATTGATACTCTTCCGTCAAGCACAGGAGGCTTTATGCTGGACAGTACTTTTGTGGATGAAGACGCGTTAAAGGGTTATCAGGTACACCCGGAGCATTTAAAAGTCGCGGATTTTGTTCACACGGCAACGCAAAACCGCAAATGCATTGATTTTGAAGAATAATGTAAAACAAAAGCACCAACAGCAAAAAAGGAGCTGACCAGAAATGGAAAGCTTCTTTTTATTTGTTTGGAATAATAACAAAACTTAATAGGAAAAGTTTGGTAATATTTCTTATTGAATAAATTGGAATTTATGTTACTATTAGAAAAAAGGAGGGTTGTTCAAGTGTGGCCACTCTTTTATAACAATGGAAGTAATCATGGGAACAGCTGGCTATTGGTTTCCGTGCTGATTATCGGTGGATTATTTATGATTTTTGGCACAAAGCTTATTTGGTATCTCCGTGAATATAAATATACGGAGGAAGTATCCGAACCTTCCGTGCGTTATAAACGATTTATGCGGGTGGGCGGCGTTCCTCCTATTGTTAATCGGAATTGCTTATCTTGTAGTTCTGATCGTCACATAGCAAAATCTATATTTCGAGTCTATATAACAGAAGCCGGATTAGAATCGAGTAATTCTAATCCGGCTTTTGTGCTTGTTATTAAATTGAGGTGGAGATTTACTCCAGATTCATTTGATTCATCACCAAGCCGGTAATCAGCTTGGGATAGAAATACGTGGATTTCTGCGGCATCTTCTCCCCTGCCGCGGCAACGTCGCGGATTTCGCTCACACGTGTCGGATTTAAAATAAAGGTACACTGGCTGTCTCCCTTTTGTACGGAAGAAATAGCTTCCTCAAACGAACGGGTGTAAGTCAGGTTAATTTGATTTGCCATGTTTTCAGCGTCAATACCTAAAATGCGC
Source organism: Bacillota bacterium (assembly GCA_023458755.1). Lineage (GTDB taxonomy): Bacteria > Bacillota > Clostridia > Oscillospirales > Acutalibacteraceae > JAEWYE01. The sequence continues at coordinate 33,488 of JAEWYE010000092.1, forward strand.
TCCAACACCAGACTGTGGAGTACGGTAACATCCAACCCTTGCGAAGCAGCGCTCTTTTGCGGAAGGATCTCCTTCATCACGCCAATGTCTTTCAAGATGAGCAAGTTCCATTTTGTCCCGCCGTCATAAAACGCAAAGGCTTTTTTGCCCTGTCGGTACAGTGCATCCAAATTCGTTTCAATATCGGAAATGTTGTCCATCGGGAATACTTCAAAATATTGTTTGCATCCTTCCAGCAATGCCTGCGCGTCAAAGTTTTCCAGTCCGCGTACAAGGCGGTGTGTCGGGAAAACCACCAGACCGTCGTGCTGCATGTCAACCAGCATCATCATCACATAATCCGGGTCGTCCCCTTCTTTGCTGATATTGTTTTCATGGCAGTAATTGCGGAAGTTAATCGCGGTTTCGTAGCGGTGATGACCGTCCGCGATATAAAGCTTGCGGTCTGCGAAATCTTCACAGATTGCATGAATTGCCACTAAATCATTTACAATCCACAAGCGGTGTGTAACCGCGCCGTCGCTGAATTCAAAGCGGGGCTTTCCGCCGGAAAGTGCGTCAATTCGTTTGAGTGTGGTATGCTCTTCGTCCATATAGAGCGAATATATTTGACTGAAATTACAGAACGTGGTTTTCATAAGATTGAAGCGGTCCTGCTTTGCCTTGCTGAGGGTTTCTTCATGCGGAAGAACTACACCTTTGCTGAAATCCTCCACTTTTACACGGCAGATCACGCCTTTCACGCGTTTGGTTTCTCCGTAAGCCTTGAATTCTTCCTCGTAGATATAGATTGCGGGAGCAGTATCCTGCTTTAAAATACCCTGTTTCTCCCACTCGCGCAGAATCGTTCCGGCCTCATCATAGGGATTATCCCCTTTGGGCAGCTCCAACCGGATAACGTTATGTTCATTCGTATTCAAAAATTCTCTGCGCTGTTCCTCACTGATGATGTCATAAGGCGGACAGGTAAGGGTGGAAATGTCACCGGCTTTTTCTGGATTGAACCGTAATGCACGAAAAGGTTTTATTTCTGCCATGCTTGTAATCTTCCTTTCAAACACATACGAAAATCACATATGGAACCTCGTATGACTGCTTTTCTTGATCTATAGTTCTGTTTATTATTTTAGTATGTTAAAGCGAGTTAGTCAAGAAAAACACATGTTACATGCTTTTTAAAAAATATCAAATATAGAAGATTTAAGCAAATTTTTTAAAATTATGCCTATTCTATACAAAATTAAAAAAAAAAAGCGGAAATCTTCAAAGAATGTTTACATTTTCCCTGTTGTGACTTGGTATCATATAATGGTTGCATAGATTCGGTTGTGAAACGTTGAAACATAATTTAGGAGGGATATCAGATGATCGAGGTCAAAAACCTCACAAAGCGCTACGGTGAAAACGTCGCTTTGAACCATGTCAGCTTTTCGGTTGATGAAGGAACCATTCTGGGCTTTTTGGGGCCTAACGGCGCCGGTAAATCTACCACAATGAATATCATTACCGGTTATCTTTCGGCCAGTGAGGGCGAAGTGTCAGTGGGCGGCTATAACACACTGGACAACCCAAACGAGGTAAAAAAACTAATCGGCTATTTGCCGGAACTTCCGCCGCTTTACATGGATATGACGGTAAAGGAATACCTGAATTTCATGTATGATTTAAAGAGAGTTACCCTTCCCCGCGAAAAACATATTAAAGAAATTTGCTCGTTGGTAAAAATTCAAAATGTATATACCCGCTTAATCGGGAACCTTTCCAAAGGTTACAAACAGCGTGTCGGCATTGCACAGGCACTTTTGGGTAATCCGTCGGTTCTTATTTTGGACGAGCCTACCGTTGGCTTGGACCCGAAACAGATTATCGAAATCCGTAATCTGATTAAGAGCCTCGGCAGAAACCACACCATTATTTTAAGTTCGCATATTCTTCCTGAAATTCAGGCGGTCTGTGAGCGCGTAATTGTTATCAACAACGGTACGTTGGTTGCGGACGGTACGACAGACAGTTTATCCCACAATCTTACAAACGACCACAGACTTATGGTTCGAATCGACGGACCGGAAAATGATGTAAAACATGCGATTTTGTCTATGGAGAATGTGGTGGAAGTAGTTTCCTACGGTCAAAAAGAAAAGAGCCTAACTGTATTTGATTATTCCGTTGAGGGCACGGAAGGCGTAGATCTGCGCCGTAATTTGTTTGCCCTTATGGCTCGCAAAGGCTGGCCGATTTTAGCGCTCAAAAATAATGACCTTACGTTGGAAGATGTTTTCCTGCGCCTGACAAGCGGCGATATAGAAACCTATATTCCCAAGAAAAAGGCTTCTTCCGTAAAGCCGGATGATTTGGTATTCGGCGAAAAAACAGAGAAGGGTGGAGCAACGAAATGAGAGCAATTCTAAAAAGAGAGTTAAAATCCTATTTTTCCTCCCCAATCGGTTATGTTTGTGTCGCTGTTTTGCTGGCACTGTTCGGTTTCTATTTTTTCCAGGTTATGCTTATGGGTTCTTCTTCTTATGTGGGCAGCGTATATAGCACCATGTTCCTTTGGAGCATGATGATTATTCCAATTCTTACCATGAAGAGTATGAGTGAAGATAAGCGAAACAAAACCGATCAAGCGCTTTTAACTGCTCCGGTCAGCGTAACTTCTATTGTGCTGGGCAAATTTTTTGCCGCGTTCTTTGTGTTTGGTATCGCCATGATCGGCAGTTTACTCCCCGTTTTCATTATTTCTTTCTTTGCCTCTAACTTTGGCTGGGGAATTGTGTTCGGCAATTTACTGGGTTCCCTGTTCTATGGGGCCGCCATGATTGCCATCGGTGTATTTATTTCCAGCTTGACCGAAAGCCAAATTATTGCCGCTATCGGAACCTTTATTATTTCCATTTTTTTAATGGTTATCGATCAGGTTTCCGGTTCTACGGGCAACGCGGCTTTATCTACCGTAGTAGGTTGGATTTCCTTTAATTCGCGTTATCAGCCCTTTACTACGGGAATGTTTGATATTTCCAGTGTTGTTTTCTTCTTTAGTGTGGCTGCGATATTTATCTTCCTCGCCGCCCGCAAGCTTGAAAGCAAAAGATGGAGCTAAGGGAGGGTGAATGAAATGAATAACGAAAAAAATACCAATACTCCTGCCGAGAATGAAGAACTGAATGAGATTCAGGAAGCAGAAGAAGTCAAAGCGGAGGAACAGGAAGTCCAAAGTGCGGATGGCACGGAGGATGTAGTATTTGAAGTAAAGAAGAAAAAAGACCGGAAAACATTCCATGAATTTCTCAGAAGCCCGAAATTTAAACACGGCGGCATTGCTACCGCGTTTACAGCCGGATTCATCGCGATTGTTATCTTATTGAATGTTGTGGTTTCCATATTAACCACCCGCTTCCCGTCTATGAATATCGATATGACAAAATCCGGAACCAACACCCTTTCTGAGCAGTCGATAAAGGTTGCGCAGGCAGTAAAATATGATACAACCCTTTACATTATTGGTACCGAACAACAGGTAAAGGGTGACAGCAACTATAGCCAGGTGGCATCGCTTGCCGCGAAATTTGCAGAGAAAAACAATAAAATTAAAGTTTCTTTTGTTGATATCGAAAAAGATCCCACATTTGCAACCAAGAATTCCATTACCGAGACACTTTCTGCCGGTGAAGTGGTGGTAAAGTCCGAAAAACGCAACCGCGTTCTGACGCAGAATGATTTATTTACCTCCCAGCAGGATAGCACGACCGGTGAAACGGTATATTATTCGCAGGTTGACAGCGCACTTGCTTCCGCGGTTAATCAGGTGAATTCTGATACGCTTCCCGTTGCTGCATTTGAAACCGGGCATTCACCTTTGGTCGATGCTTCCGCGTTTAAAACTTTGCTGAGCAATAATAATTTTGAAACAAAAGACTTCAACAGCTTAACCGACGCCGTTCCGGAAAACGCACAACTGTTGGTAATTCCGGCCCCTTCTACCGATTATACCGACGCGGAACTGCAAAAGTTGGACGCATTTTTAAGCAACACGAAGGTTGCAGGAAGTCGTTCATTGGTTGTCACTTTTGACCCAAGTCAGGCGGCCATGCCAAAATTGGCAAACTTCCTGAAAGAGTGGGGTATCTCGGTAAAGACTGCTACCGTCATTGCGGAAACAGATGCATCGAAAGTCGTTTCGAGCCAATATCCGAGCTACATTTTAACCCAGATCGGAACAAAACTTGCCTTGGGCGGAAAATCGGATTACAACTATGTGGTTATGCCGCAGACATGCCCGATTGATGTATTGTTTGATACGCAGGGCGATGTTACCGCGTATTCTCTTGCCACATCTTATGAGAGTTCCTATCTTGCTACGGCGAAGACTTCAGACGCTTCCAAGAAAGCTTCTTACAATACCGCCGCTCTTGCCCAGAAGAGCATCAGCGTCAGCGGAAAGAGTTATAAAGCGAATGTTGTTGCTTTAGGCAGCTCCGCTATGCTGAGCAGCAGTTTTCTGAATGCCTCTGCTTTTGGCGACTCGAAGTATGTGATTGACCTGATGCGGTACGGTACCGGAACATCCAATAACGACACAGGGGTAACGATTACTCCGGTACAGACCAATGTTACGGATATCACCATCAATTCAGCGGTTGCGACTGGCTTAGGTCTTGGTGTATTTACCATTCTGATTCCGCTTTGTGTGCTTATAGCAGGCATCTTCGTCTACTTAAGGAGGAGGCACCTGTAATGAAAAGCTCTACAAGAAATTTAGTTATTGTAGCGGCAATCGTCGTTGTTTTAGGCGGAGCAGTGGCTGCACTGGCTCTGACCGGCGGTCAAGGGACTCAGACTTCGTCGTCTGAGACCAGCAGCGCCAACACGATCAATCTGGTTTCGAAAAAAACGGATGATATTGTTTCCATGCAGGTTACGAACAAAAAGGGAAGCTATACCATCGTGCCGAAAACCTCCGGCGTTACGACCAGCACCGCTTCTACCGCCAGCAGTTCTTCGGAAGCCGAATATACCGTAAAAGAACTCACCGGTGTTCCGGTGGATTCCTCTGTCGTTTCCAATGTTGTAAAGATGGGTTACAGCCTTGCCGCATCGAAAAACATCGGAACGGTTTCCGATTTGAGTATCTATGGATTGGATAGCCCGCAGGCAACGGTGAAAATCAATTTTAAAGATAATACCACCTATAACTATAAAATCGGCAATGTTTCACCGACCGATAGTACGAGCTATTATATGTGTGCTGAGAATTCTAAAAATGTGTATATTGTTTCTATTGACAGCTCTATGCTGGAAAATAAGTACACGTTTGTGCAAAAAACAATTCTCTCCATTGCGCCGGATACTTCCACCAGTTCAGATTCCACCAGCTCCGGCACAGCGTCCAACGATTTTACAAAGCTGGATTTTTCCGGTACAAACTTCCCAAAGAGTGTTTCCATCAGCAAGGATGCAACCAGCACTTACGTGATTACGGCTCCTTCTAAATTTGATGTTGAAACTACTCCTCTTACCAGTATAACATCTGCACTCGAAAATTTAAGTGCGAGTGACGTAGCGGAAATTAATCCGGATGCGGCAACCTTGAAAAAATACGGACTGGATAAACCTTCCGCGATTATTTCATTTACTGTAAACAAGAAGAACTATAAGCTTTCTGCCGGCAATAAAAAAGACAGCAGCCGCTATGTGATGCTTGACGGCGTGAATGTGATTTATCTTGTTACCAATGACTCTGTGAGCTCATGGGCAGACACAAGCCTTTATAAGCTGAGAAGCAAATTTGTCTGCCTGCCAATGATCACGGACGTTGCCGGTATGACAGTGACCGCCGGCTCCGATGTGAACACGTTCAACATCGCAAGAACCAAGGATGAGAAGAATTCCACCCAAGATTCACCGGCTTATACGTATGCGCTTACCGGAAACGGCGGTAAAAAATTGACGTTTGATCCAAACTTCAAGAACTTCTATCAGACAATCATCGGGATTTGTCTGGTTGAGGAGTCCGACAAGCAGCCGACCGGAGCACCGGCCATTACGATTGAGTATAAATACTATTCCGGTACAAAACGTACTGTACAGTTTTACAGTGCGGGCGACCGCCGGTACACTGCGGTAGTAGACGGCGTGGTAAGCGGACTGGTGAAATCGAGCGATGTAGAAGCGATCACTGCAAATGTTAAAAAGATGCAAAACAACGAACTGATTCCAGGCAGTGCATCCTAACCATTACAACGAACGCCCGCAGGGATATTTTCCTTGCGGGCGTTTTTTATACATCATGCCTGTTGTTGAGTTTTTTGTCTGCGCGTTTATTTTTAACTTGTATTATATTCCGATTTCATTTACGGTGCGGCACAGCTTTTTCCAATCCGAAACGCAGGCCTGCAGGTAGGCTCTCCCCGCTTCCGTAATACGGTAGTATTTGCGCGGTGGGCCGTTGGAGGTATCGCCAAGGTAGGTTTCGGTGTGGCCATCCGCATTCAGGCGGCGCAGAATCGCGTAGATGGTGCTTTGGTCAACCTCCGGGAAAAAGGTTCCCATGCTTTTTAAAATCTCGTAGCCGTAAGGCTCCTGATCGGCTACTTCGTGCAGAATGCACATTTCAAGAATCCCCTTTTTCATCTGCACGTTCATAACGGAATCCTCCTTTCGCCTTTCGTTTGCGCCTAAGGAAATCAAGAAGTGTAAACAATAAAAACAAGACCGCGGCTGTTGCATTTTGTAAAATCGCAAAACGGATAGCCACAAAAATATCGCGGGCGAAGTCTTGTACATTTTCAATACCGCAAGATAAAACTTGGATCAAGTTAAGAATGGAACAAAGGATGATTGTATGAATAAAGATCAGCCATTTGAAGTTTGAGTTTTTTTGAGACGAATAAAAGGTTGTTAAAATACCGCTGAATATGGTAAGCGTAAACAAAATTGCAGACACATTTGCGATAATAGAAATCAAAAACATCAATTCATTTCCGTCAGGATAGCGGTTCATCAATAGGGTGTATTCTTTTAGAACAAGCCAGACCAATCCGCTTGTCAGTATAGCTATGAAGATGTAGGACAAAACCAGAATAATTTTTACCCCTCGTAAGGTTTTTACCTGCACGGGGTAACCGGCACGGACTGCGAAAAGGAAGCCCAAAAAGATTAAAATTATCGAGTATACCCAAACAGTGCCGTCAGAAGGAAGCCTTGCAATATAGTCATAAGCTAGATAATAACCAAAGAAGAGCGATGTAAGTAGTACAAGGATGTAATAACGCCAACCGGAGAGCCAGCTTTGCCGAGCGCGATAGAGTTTGGATGGGTTATCGGTTGAAATTCCAAATTTTGATATATTCCCAGTAAAGATGATTACCTGAATCAGAAGCGGAAGCAAAAAAAGGAAAGCAGACGGAAAAAGCGATGAATTATGAGCTATAAATGGAAACAGCAAAAATAACAGAAAAACCGTTATGGTAAGGACACATTTGAACCGTATTGGGATTGTCCATTGATGGTTGGCACAGTTACTTTCAAGAAGTTCCCTTGCCACGCTTTCGGGGCTGCCGAACTCGGCGCAAAGCTCGCTTTCACTCTTTCCTTCGGCTATGCCTGTGTCAAAAAATTCTGTGTAGTCTGCCAAGATATCGTTTGCCTGTTGCTGTGAGAAATTTGCTTTTAATGTTCGCTCTA
>JAEWYE010000093.1 GCA_023458755.1 Bacillota bacterium
CGAGAACCTGGACGCCAGCAATACCGGCTCCACCAAGCTCAACCTCTCCGGCTCCGCCGTCGCCAACACCCTCACCGGCAACGATGCCGACAACCTCATCGATGGCGGTGCCGGCAACGACACCCTCATCGGCGGCAAGGGCAATGACACCTACGTCATCGATTCCCTCGCCGATACCGTCACCGAAGCCGCCAGCGAGGGCACCGACACCGTCCGCGTCGCCGTCACCTCCGTCGCCGGCGGCAACACCTATACCCTCGACGACAACGTCGAGAACGCCACCCTCACCAACGCCATTGCCTTCAATCTCACCGGCAACGACCTCGACAACACCCTCACCGGCAATGCCGCCGCCAACCGCATCGACGGCGGTGCCGGCAGCGATGCCATGGCCGGCGGTGCCGGCAACGATATCTATGTGGTGGATGATCTCGGGGATACCGTCACGGAAATCCTCAATGGCGGCATCGATACGGTGGAGTCCAGCGTCACCTTTACCCTCGGCAGCCATCTGGAGAATCTCACTCTTACCGGCGCTGCCGACATCAACGGTACCGGCAATGAACTGGCCAATACCCTCATCGGCAATAGCGGGGCCAACACCCTGACCGGGGGCGCCGGCAACGACATCCTCGACGGCGGGGCCGGTGTGGACACCCTCGTCGGCGGCAACGGCAACGACACCTACTATGTCGATGAATCCCTGGATGTGATCGACGAACAGGGACCGGCAACCGACATCGATTCCGTCATCGCCTCCGCCTCCTATACCCTCAGCGCCAACCTGGAGAACCTCACCCTCGCCGGCTCCGCCCACATCAATGGCACCGGTAACGCACTTAACAACACCATTATCGGCAACGACGGCAACAATGCCATCGACGGCGGGGCTGGTGTCGATATCCTCAAAGGCGGCAAGGGCGACGACACCTACACCGTGGACATCGTCAAGGTCGGCACCGGCAGCACTGCCACCGCCGCGTTCCAGGACAGCGTCACCGAAGTTGCCGGACAGGGTAACGACAGCCTTGTGCTACGGGGTGTGGTAGGCGATCTCAGCAATGCGACCACGATCAACCTGGATGTGAATATCGAGAATCTGGATGTCAGCGCTACAGGAATAACGAAGCTCAACCTGACCGGTAACGTGAGCGACAACATCCTTACCGGCAATAGCGGTGACAACATCATTAATGGGGGCGCCGGCAACGACCAGATGAGTGGCGGCGCCGGGAACGACACCTACGTCGTTGACAGCGCGGGTGATAGCGTCAGCGAATCTGCCGGACAAGGCACCGACACCGTACAGATCAACATTTCCACTGCCGGCGGTTCCTACACCCTCAGCGAAAATGTGGAGAACGGCACCCTGGGTAACAGCGTTGCCTTTGACCTCACCGGCAACGCACTGGACAACGTTCTGACCGGCAACGACAAGGCCAATCTGCTGACCGGCGGTGCCGGCGCCGACACCCTCAACGGCGGTGCCGGCAACGACACCCTCAACGGCGGCATCGGCAACGATACCCTCAACGGTGGCGCCGGTGCCGGAGATATTGCCGTGTTCAGCGGCAATCATGGCGACTACACCGTCAGCTACAACAACGGAATATTTACGGTTGCCGGTGCCGATGGCACCGATACCCTGCAAGGAGTTGAATTCCTCAAGTTTGACGACAGTATCGACGTCATCCCGATCCAGACCATGCTTGGCTCCGTTGCCACGGACATTGACAGTACTCCTCCCCAACATGCCATTGATGCTCTGGATTCGGGCCAGACTTGGCAACCGACCACCATCGGCCAGCCCCTGGTCATCAGCTACAGTTTCATGACTGCCGTTCCGAGCTATTACCCCACCACCGGCCCGGATCAGATTTATTCATTCCAGGCGTTGGACGCGACCCACCAAGCGGCCATCGAAAAGGCACTGGGTATTTATGCCAGTCTGCTCAACGTCACCTTCCAGGAGGTGGCCAGCGGTGGCACCCTGCAGTTCGGTTCCGATAATCAAAGTTCTTACGAATCGGCCGGCTACGCTTATCTGCCCCGGGGTACCGGCACCAATAATGGTAACGATGTCGGTGGCGACGTATGGCTGGCTAATAACGAAAGCACCTTCGACGACCTTGCCGATGGGCAATACGGCCTTAATACTATCATTCACGAAATTGGCCATGCCCTGGGCCTGAAGCACCCGGGTTACTATGGTCCGGGGAATATAGGCCCCTTTCTGCCGACCTCCGAAGACAATTACCTCTACAGCATCATGTCCTACAACGCAGACAGCTATATCGTCATACCCTACGGAGGTGATCTCTACCCGTATCAACTGTCGCCGAGCACTCCCCAGGTCTTCGACATTGCGGCCCTACAAGAGATGTACGGTGCCAATACGGCAACCAACAGCGGCAACACGACCTACACCTTCAGCAACACTCCGTTCATCAAAACGATCTGGGATGGCGGTGGCAACGACACCATCAGTCTGGCCGGGTTAGAACATGGCAGCGTACTGGACTTGCATGCCGGTCATTTCTCAGACATCAACTATGACCCAATGAGTGCGTCAGCCTTGCCGGACGGCTTCACCAAGGCCGACATTGTTCCCTCTTTCTGGCCATACCTGTACACCGGCGATGACAATCTGAACATCGCCTACGGCGTGACCATCGAGAACGCCATCGGCAGCTCCAACGCCGACACCATCATCGGCAACGAAACGGCCAACGTTCTCACTGGCGGCCTGGGTGCAGACAAGTTCGTGTTCGAGGACAATCCGGTCATGGGCGTCATCGACACCATTACGGACTTCGTCTCCGGCACGGACAAGCTGGTTTTCGAGAACAGCGTATTCACCGCCCTGGGCACGGCGACCGGCACGCTGGCGGCAACCATGTTCGCCAGCGGCGACAATCTGGCCGGAGGACTGGACGCAAGCGACCGCTTTGTCTTCGACTCCAGCGACGGCAGTCTCTACTACGATGTGGACGGTTCCGGTGCTGCCGATGCAATCCTCATTGCCCAACTGACCGGCGTCACCAACCTGAAGGCCAGCGACATCCAGATCATCTGAGGCCTGGACAAAAAAAGGGGGCGCAGCCTTGCGGTTGCGCCCCCTTTGTATTCAGGCGGAGCGGATGTGCACCAGCGCCGGATCATCCCAGTGTTCCAGCAGGATGCGGCGCACCCGGTCCTGCCAGAGGTGGCGGAAATCACGGCCGTCCGCCTCGCTGGCTTCGCCGCTGAGCAGGGCCTGGAGCAGGCCGCCCATGCGGGGATCGGGAGGGACGGAGGAAAGGTCGAGGCTCAGGGTGACGGCGCTGCCGTCGTCCAGGCGCCGGAAGGTGAACGTGCCGCGACCGCCCTGGCCGACGGCCAGCAGGTTGCGGCGTGAATGCTGTCCAGC
>JAEWYE010000094.1 GCA_023458755.1 Bacillota bacterium
AGCAGGCGCGCCTCGATCTCGCCCAGTTCGATACGGAAACCCCGGATCTTCACCTGGTGGTCCAGGCGACCGAGATAGTCGATCTGCCCGTCTCTGCGCAACCGCGCCAGGTCGCCGGTACGGTAGATCCGCTCGCCGTCGCCGTACGGGTCCGGCACGAAGCGCTCCGCGGTCAGCCCGGGTCGTCCCAGGTAGCCGCGCGCCAGGCCGGCACCGGCGATCAGCAGTTCGCCTCGGCAACCCACCGGACAGACCCCACCCGCCGCATCGAGGATGCGCGCGCGCACCCCCGCGATCGGTGCACCAATGGGAATTTCCGCCCCGACCTCCTTCACCGGCGCCGAGAAGCAGCAGGCATCGATGGTCGCTTCGGTCGGCCCGTAGAGGTTGACCAGCTCGCCGTTCCAGCGGCGCCCCAGTTGTTCCAGCAGCGCGCCGCTCAGCGCTTCGCCACCGCAGCAGAGCAGCCGCAGCGAGTCCAACTGGTCGTCGCCGGCGAAAGGCAGCAGCGCCTGCAACAGCGACGGCGGCATTTGCAGCACATTGATCCGTTGTGCCTCGACCAGCCCCCACAAGCTCTCTAGCGAGGTACCCAGCTCCGCAGGCGCCAAGTGCAAGCGAGCGCCGGACATCAGTGGCAGCCAGAACTCCCACACCGAGGCGTCGAAGCTACTCGAGGTCCGCTGCAACACCCGCTCGTGCGCCGCCAACTGGAAGCGCTCCTGCATCCAGCGCATGTGATTGACCAGCGCGCCATGGGTGATGCCAACGCCCTTCGGGCGCCCGGTCGAACCAGAGGTATAGATGACGTAGGCCAGATGCTCCGGACAGGCACGCTGCTCCGGATTCCCGTCCCACTGCGCCGGGACGTTCTGGAACAGGCTCGGGTCGTCCAGGCATAGGTTCGTCAGCTGTGCGTTGAACGGCAGTTCATCCTGCAGGAACGTCTGTGTCAGCAACAGGCCAATCCCGCTGTCCTCTGCCAGGAAGGCCAGGCGCTCGGCGGGATAACTGGGATCCATCGGCACGTAGGCGCCACCGGCTTTCAGCACCGCCAGCAACGCCACGACCAACTCCGGGCTGCGTTGCATGGCGATACCCACCGGTACGTCCGGACCAACGCCTTCGGCCCGCAGCCTGTGCGCCAGTACGTTGGCCCGGCGGTTCAGTTCCCGGTAGCTCAGCTCGATCTCGCCATGCACCACCGCCGTCGCCTCCGGGGTCCGCGCCGCCTGCGCCTCGACCAAGGGATGCAGGCAGGCAGGCTCGGCACAGGGGGCGGACTCGCAGCCGCGAACAAGCTCGACGTACTCCGCTTCAGCCAGCATCGGCAATTCGCCGACACGCTGACTCGCGTCCTGGCAGATCGCCTCCAGCAGGTTGCGCCAGTGTGCCGCCAGACGCTCCACCGTCGACCGCTCGAACAGGCTGGTCGCGTAGATCAGCGACGCGCTCAGCGCGTCACCGCTTTCATAGGTATCCAGGGTCAGGTCGAACTGCGCCGTCGCGCTCGCCCGCTCCAGCGCCTCCACTCGCAGCCCCGGCAGCTCCAGAGCCTTGCCCTGACCCGCGTTCTGGTGGTTGTACATCACCTGGAACAATGGGCTGTGGCTCAGGCTCCGCTGCGGCTGCAACGCCTCCACCAGTTGCTCGAACGGCAGGTCCTGATGGGCCTGCGCTTCCAGTGCGGTACGTTTGACCTGCTGCAACAAGGCGTCGAAACGAGTCTCCAGGTCGAAGTCGGCCTTCAACACCTGGGTATTGACGAAGAAGCCGATCAGACGCTCGGTCTCTACCCGGGTGCGGTTGGCGATCGGTACCCCAACGCGGATTTCCGGCTGCCCGCTGTAGCGATGCAACAAGGTCTGGAAACTGGCCAGCAACAGCATGAACAGGGTCACGCCCTGCTGCTGCGCCAGCTGTTTCAGCGAGCGACCCAGGTCTTCGCCCAGCTCCACCTGCAGGCTGTCGCCGACAGGACTCTGTACGCTCGGCCGCGGCCGGTCGGTCGGCAGTTCCAGCACCGGCTGCTCGCCGCCCAGTTGCTGCCGCCAGTAGGCCAGTTGGCGCTCACGCTCGCCGGCTTCCATCCAGCTGCGCTGCCACAGGGCATAGTCGGCGTACTGGATCGGCAACGGCTCCAGCTCCACGGCGCGGCCTTCACGGTAGCCGGCGTAGAACTGCATAAGCTCTTCCACCATGATCGGCGTCGACCAACCATCGGAGACGATGTGGTGCAGGGTCACCACCAGCACCTGTTCCTCGGCGGACAGGCGCAGCAGCAGGACCCGTAGCAACGGACCACGTTCCAGGTCGAACGGCACCCGCACCTCTTCCTCGATCCGCGCCATGAGCGCGGCCTCGTCCGCTACCCCCAGGCTCTGCTCGCGGATCTCCAGCGGCAAGCGGTCATGCACCACCTGCAGTGTCTCGCCGCCCTCCTGGCGGAAGGTAGTACGCAGCCCTTCATGGCGCTCGACCAATGCGGCGAAGCTGCGCTTCAAGGCCTCGACATCCAGTTCGCCACACAGGCGCAGGGCCGCCGGGATATGGTAGGCCGCGCTGTCGGGCTCCAGTTGCCAGAGGAACCACTGG
>JAEWYE010000095.1 GCA_023458755.1 Bacillota bacterium
GATTACCGTTTTGAACGGGTATGGAAAACGCCGGATAGTGACCTTGAAAAACTATCCCGCTATCGGGCAGTGCTATCTCCAGATTTCAGCATGTATCTGGAAATGGCTCCGATCATGCAGCTTTACAACGTTTTCCGCAACCGCTGGTGCGGTGCGTACTGGGCATCCAAAGGGATGCGCGTGATTCCAACGGTCAACTGGGGCGATGAATCCACCTTTGATTTTTGCTTTGAGGGCATTGAAAAAGGCAGCGTGGTGGCCGTTTCCACCTATATGGCATCGGAACACGACCATCGACAGGATCAAAAATCGTGGTTCATGGCGGGCTACAACGAGATGCTTCGGCGCATAGAGCCAGAAAAGATTATCTGTTACAATACTCCCTTTCCCGAAATGCAGGGCGACATTGTCTTTGTGGACTATGAACGCAGCTCGTGGAAATATATGAGTTATGAACGTGGCTTTGCAAAAGAAGATTTGGATTCATTTAAAATTGGCAGCGCATATCTTCCAAACCATGATACAATAGAACCGTTCCTGATTGGCAATTGTACGGATAAGGGCGGCGGCAGCGCCTATGGCGGAAAATGGAAGCCCTCGAAACCTGATGACGAAAGATTTATCGGCAATCCCGGGGACATCAACCGAACAAAAGATCCAAACGGAAATCCAAGGGAAACAAAAATCGGGCAAGACGGCAAAGCAACCAGCGAACGCCATTATTCAAACCACGGGAACTCTTCAAAGCATTCCATCCCCCACGATCACAAAATCACGTGGGAGGGAAATTGGCCCAACTGGGGAAAAACAGAAAATTATTGGGATGGTAATGTTCCTGAATTCAAAGTATATGGGGGATATAATATGGCTTATAATGTTTTAACTTCGCATAATTCGTTGGAGGATAACAGGTTTAAGACTATAAGTAATTTTAAGTCCTGCATAAATCGTGGTGGCGAAGTGGAAATTGAATGGAGCGGTATCCATTTGGGCATTATTCGCTATGGAAAGGACAATAAAATTACCATTTATCACTGGAATCAACCCGACACTGAACGCTGTTTCGACACAGCCGACGCTGCCCTCGAATACATGGTCGGCTCCGACCGCCTGCGGGACGTAATCACACAAGTGACCGTCATTGATCGAACAATTTAGGATAAAACCTGTTGTTGATTGCCCTCAAGACATTGGTAACACAGGACTTTTCCAAGTCCTATAATTACACTCGGACCAAAATAGAAATCCCTGGAGCCGTAAAGGCTCCGGGGATTTTCTTACACTTGTAAAAACTCAAATTAGCGTTTTTAAATTGAAAATGCTAACGAAAAACCGTCCCCGGGGAGCAATCCCCAGGGGCGGTAGCTTGTTTATTCGGTTTTCTCCTCCAGCCGCTCCATACGCTCGTCTATGGCCTTGGTGATGAAATCATTAAGGCTTTCGCTTGCTGCGTCCGCTGCGGCCTGTATTTCGGCTTTGCGGCCCTTGGGGAGGGTCAGTAGTTTTGTGTCCCGGTTTTCCTTCATCCACTGGTTTTTGTATTCTGTTCTATTCTTCATGCTATCACCCCAGTAAACTATACCATAAAAAAGGCTAACGGGGATGGCAGTCGTGAAGCAAAATTTGCAATACTGAATCCCGCAAAAGAGGCCGCCAAAAAGCTTTTAACAACTAAGGTGCGCGATGTATTTGGTGACGTGCTCCGCCAATATGGGAGAGTCACCGTGATATCTGCCTATCAGCCACCGTGCTTGACAGAGAGAACCGGCTAGAATACGACACCGTCCAGTGGGCACGCAAGGTCATGAGACTTTGGACAAACCGCCCAAATGATGTTGGGTGCGTGATAATTAACGACGGCCTTCACCCAACAAGAATTGAAGAATATGCCAGACCGTTAATCCAGGCAACATCAAATTGATTGCAACCACTCATCCACGCCGGTCGAGTAAAAGGCCAGCGTAAACAAAAAACAGCCCCCACCACTCTTTTACAGTGCCGAGTTTTCGAACAGCGGAGGTAAGCCCGCCTGTTTGGTCCATCATAGGTCAGCGTAGCGCCCGTCACGCACCACAGCCCCGCAGAGAATGGGTTGAGCGTGCCGTAGTCGCAGGAAATGAAATAGTGCCCATGGCTCGGTATCTCTGGTGTTGTGTGCCTATCCTTGTCAAACTCATAGACAAGTCCGTCGGCCACACACCACTCGCCCTGAATATATTGGCGGTAGAACACGCCGGAGAACTGATTCTCATAGCGCTGTTTGATCTTCGGGTCCAGGCTGAGGTTGTCCTCCATGGTGATATGCAGGTGCAGGACATTATGCTTCCTGCGCTACTCGGCGGTGGAAATCCACTCTTTGTAAAACCAGTGCTCCGGCCCTTCCGGGTTGCAGTTGAACCAGAACTTGGACCCGCTGACTGAGCATCTGGTAATGGCTTGTTCCACAAAAGAGCGCGGCATAAGGGCCACACCGGCCAGCGTAATACCCTGGATCAGCGAATAGGACGATTCTGCCCCTGCTGGCTC
>JAEWYE010000096.1 GCA_023458755.1 Bacillota bacterium
ATCTAAGAGTGCTTGTTTTCAGCTCTGAAATCTGATTCTGTACATCTTGACCTGTTGGCTCCTCCTCTTGCTCAAAAGTATTTGCATGATCAAGATTAGTCACTGCTACAATCAGTTTACTTGGGCGCACAGACTGTTGAATTGCCATTAGGTAATCTCGATTTTTAGAATCCGTTGATAAAGCACTACGTACATAAATGATCGCATCATACAAAACTGGTGTTAATAGGGCCTCTTTGACACGTTCTGGAATCCTTCCAATTCCATCATTATCGAATCCCACAACATCGTATACGCAGAATGCCGTTTCGCCCGAATATCCATCCATGCGCAAGCCCGGGCCGGGCACACGTAGTTTCATTTCTTTAATTACACATGCAGCACTCGGGGCCTGTTCTTTTAAGGAGTTTGTAACTGCCTGTACACAAGTCTTGAATTTCCCTGCGTTCATACCACGGGCATATGCCGTTTTTTCGCTTTCATTCACTTGGAATCCTGCACTTTGAAGGCAATCAATCGCCTTATCATATATCATAGTGCTAAGTTCTTCCATAAGATCAGCTGCTAATTTCAGTTTTTTAGTATCATCAGCATCGTTATTGTCTCTTACTTCTGGAAAAAGCTTTTGATCAACAAGAGTGTCAATCATCCGGTTTGCTTCCGTTTTATCACTTTTTAAACGGTCAAAATAATTGCTTCGGAACAAATCGTCTGCCTGCTGGTCAATAAATTTTAGTATTGAAGTCATGATCTCCTGATATCGTTTCCAAGAAATTTCATAGCCACTAAGCAGTTTGTCAATTCGAAATGTTGCATCTACCGGAGAAAGACGTTTATTCATAGATGCAGCGTAAAAGCTATCACGCTCCGAATCATTTTTGGGCCTGCTGGAGATACAATTCTTCAATTCGGGAACCATAGATGCTTTCATATGGCGACCAACTTCGACACGGATCTCTTCTTTGTCTTTGAGTCCAGTGATCAACACATCAGCGACATTAAGCTTTGGATTGATTAATGTTTTAGACATGCAAGCAGTCGTATTGCCATTACCTACAAAAAGGCGCATACCTTCTTGGAACTCTGGATATGCCATGCCGGCAATCATCGTGCTTTTTCCTTCACCACTTCCACCAACGACAGCACACGCCGGGCAATTTTCCTCTTCGCTCTCAAAGTCGGGTGCAAAAGATTGATTCTCAGGCATAAAAAATCCTCCTAAAAATTTTGTACAAGATAAAGACGCTTCTTGTTAAAGACACGTCAAA
Organism: Bacillota bacterium; assembly: GCA_023458755.1. GTDB lineage: Bacteria > Bacillota > Clostridia > Oscillospirales > Acutalibacteraceae > JAEWYE01. Next base: position 1,269 of record JAEWYE010000096.1, read on the forward strand.
ATCTGCACAAATTTTTAGAGGCCTTATACTTCCTTATTTGTGATCATCTGACATGTACGCCCGATTGAGCATACGGCTAAAGCCTAATTGAATCCACTAACGAACACATCGCAGGTATCAAAATACCAACTCAGCATCACGAGTCTCTTCAACAATTGTCATCTTTAATCTATAACCATAGTCTATTACCAAACTATAGAAAAATCAAGTGATTTTTGATTGATTGTCCGCAATGCACATAAAATGTTTTGGAATGTACTCGCCTTTTACATTCCAACGACGTTCCAGATATAGAGCGGAGCCGTTAATGTGAACACCAGACAGGCGAACAATATTGCGGGCGCCGCCCACTCGAATTGTCCGTGTTTTCTATAGTCGAAATAAGCCGTGCCTAATTTGGCGAAGAAAAACACGGCCAGAATCAGGTCGATAGCCGGGAATATAACACTGTTAACGACGGTCTTGATCTGCTGTGATGCTGTTTTCCAAGTGCCTTCCACAGCTCCCGCCACATCGCCGCTTCCCGCCGCATACGCGGTTGTTCTAAAGAGGCAGGTCAGGACGAAAACCACGCACAGAACCGCGAGAATACGTTTCGTTTTCATGGATTTTCCACCTTTCAAATGATTTTGTGCAAGAAAAAAGATCGCTGAAGCTCCTGCTCCGCGATCATTTTTCTTTTCTGTTGTTATGGCTTTACAGGCGCGATGTGCCAGTCACTCCAAAGGCTGCCGCGTATCGTTACAGAGTCGGTGAGGTTCATGCTGAGCATCCCCGCTGGCGTCCAGCAGTCCTCCAGATAAGTATAGGGCGTGTAGCTTCCGTCCGGCATCCAGATCGGCGTGAAATGCGTCCGGTGCTTGTAGGTCGAATACTTGTTGGACGCGAACTCAAACTTTGCGTTGTATCCGGGGCACGTCTGCTCCAACAGCCGCCAGAAGGGTTGGTATCCGAATTCCGGGAAGTAGGTGACGGCCGTTTGCGCATCGGTTACCGCCGAAGACTGGCTGGTGCTTACGCTTGCGACCGTTTTCTGGTTGATGCCATAGCCGCTTTTCAGAATTTTTCCTGATGCCGTGGGGTCTTTCGCGTCCGGCGTAATGCTCATGGAAGCGGTCAGGCTCGCGGAATAAGAAGTCCAGTTAAAGTCCCACCATCCGGTGTCTTCCCAATAGCCGGAGTCCTCTCCTGTGGAAATCCAGACCCAATTCGCGTGCCATGACGGACACCAGACTCCCCAGGACGCGGAGGTTTTCTGCGCATTGTTGGGAACTGGCG
>JAEWYE010000097.1 GCA_023458755.1 Bacillota bacterium
CGATGTTTGCTTCGTCGGTTTCCTTCTCGCATTCCGAGCAGGCATAGGTGTAATACACATCATCACGCTCGTGGAACTTGGGAGGCTCAATGACGAGAGAGCGGTGAACCTCCTTGCCAATGATGGCCATTGGCGCACCACAAATGGCGCAGTTCAGCTCATCGTCCGGCAGCTTATGCTCCACCACTTCCACCGGCAGCCCTTCCGGAATGACATCGTCAATGCTGCCGCTGCGGCGCTTGCGGGATTTGCCCTTGGATTTTGAAGTCTGCTCCTTAGGTGCTTCTTCCAGGCTTTTCGCATCGATGGCTTCGGCTTCGTTGAATACAAAGCTCAGCTGCTCCATGACGGCCTCTCCGGCCACCTCTGAGGACTGGCCAAAGCGTCTCTTCCTGGCCAGATTCAGCTGCTCAACCAGCCAGCCATTCTGCAAAAGGACTGCCGCCAGTTCCTGCGACTGCGCGGTAAGTTTCTGCGACTGCGCAATAAGCTCCCGCGACTTTGCGGACAGTTCCAGCTGCATTGCTTCATACTCCGCACGCGAAATGGTCACCATTTCTGTGTTGCTTGTCATCGTTTCGTTCGTCTTTTTCATGTGTTTATTATACCACAAAAGCGCCCGGAAGTCCAGCAATACCAGCACTTTCAGGCACTTTATAGAAGGCTCATTCCAGCTGCGGGGCGATGCGCTTTGGGCTGCTCGACGGCCAGACCTTCCATGAGCCAGCGGTATTGCTGCGGTGTCAGCTGACGCGCCTCCGCTTCATTTCTCGGCCATTGGAATACGCCGTTTTCCAAGCGCTTATACAGCAGCACAAATCCGTCGCCCTCCCAATACAGCGCCTTGATGCGGTCACGGCGTCTACCACAAAAGAGAAACAGTGTGTTTGTAAACGGGTCAAGCTGAAACTGCTGTGTGACGATGCCGGCCAGGCCGTCGATCCCGCGCCGGAGATCCGTGTAGCCGCAGGCAATGTAGATCTTTTCCGCTCCGGTAAAGTCATTCAGCATGACTGAAGCACCTGAAGCAGCGCCGCCAGCGTTTCACGATCTGCACCATTCATGATCTCTACAACAGTCTGTCCTCGCAGTTGGATCTGCGCCGCGATTCCAGAATTGCTGCTTTGTTGACGCGGCAACTCTACAAATGCGGTTGGTTGTTGCGTGCTTGACACCAGCTTCTGGCTGAGCATCCACAAAACTTCGCGTTCCCAGCGATAATATGTCTTTGTATTGATACCGGCTTCGGCGCACCACTTTGTTACCGACTTGCCACTGCTGCGACAGGCTGCGATCCGGTCGTTCCACTCTGCAAGCTGCACCTGATGTTTCGCTTTGCATGCTCCCATGTTTGTCCCTCCCGAGAATTCTTGAGTTTTCTTGAGAATTCTCAGTGTGGATTGTCTCATATTTTGCTATGCGTTAACACCCGTGGGTAGGTTTGTCGGTTACCTCTCTGTGCGCGTTGCTTTGATATACCTTGCTCCTCAGAAGCTCTGCCTGACTGCACCATTCAATAGGACCGATCGATTTGTGAGATGCTATGGAGGCACAATATGGCGAAACAAACGTTGGCTATACTTGCATTCGTTATAACCCTTTCCATGTTTGCCGCCTGTGGGACTGCCGTGTCGGCACCCCAGTCTTCTCCCTCCTCGTCGCAGACGACCGAAATGCTCAATTTCCGCATAACTTGGGACACCTACTCGGGCCGAGGCGAGGCAATCCAGAAGATTGTAAATTCATACAACACGGAAAACACATCCGGACTGAGTGTCTCCATGATATCTGGGAACGAGGATTTGGCGGCTATAGAAACGATTCTTCAGGCGCCCAACCCCCATACGGTATTTGTACTGCCTTATCGCTATGTTAAATACTTCGGGGCAAAAGGATATCTTGCCGACCAGACAAACTCTTTTGCTAACGAAAAAAAGCTGTTCTATCCCGCGCTCTGGGAATTGGGCACGGTGGATGACGCGGTTTACGGCATTCCTTGGCTTGGCCACTCCATGTGCCTCCTGTATAACAAGACCCTGCTGAATAAAGCGGGCTTTAATCCCGAATCAGTCAAAAGCCTTGATTCCTGGGTGGCTGCGATGGACGCAGTTGAAGCCAAAACCGGGGCCAAAGGCGTTGGACTCGTCGGCGCGGAATCAAATGACATCTCGTGGATGGTGAACCAGTTCGTCTATGGCTTCGGCTCGGCACTGGTTGATAATACCGGCATGAAGGTCACTGTGAACAACGACAAGGCCAAAGCGGCAATCGAGTTCTACAGAGATACCCTTGGAGAACTTGCCCAGCCTACATGGAAGGACGACACCGGCAAGGAGGTCATGAGTCAATTTCTGAATCAGAAGGTCGCTTTTGAATTTCAGGGTATCTGGGGCGTAACGGACATTGAGAAAAATGGAAGCCCATTTGAGGTTGGAATCATCCCCCTCTCCGACATTGGGCTTTGCTCAGAAGTTGGGCCCATGATGCTCGCATTCCCTGCAAAGATGAGTGAGGACCACAAAAGAGCAGCTATAGATTTTATAAACTATATGATCTCGATTCCTGCACAGGAGCAGATTATGGACGGCGAATACAGTCCAGAGCATGACACTTATTATCCTTTCCGCACACCCATCCGACTGGATATGGCGGATAGCGGATTCTTTTATTCAAACCCGGAATATGTTTCCTTTTTGTCCGGTTTCGAGAAACCAAGCATCGACGTACCTGTCCCCGCATGGCAATCTGTCAAGGACAAAATTTATGCGCCCGGCCTTCACAGGGTAATGGTCGGAGAGCTTGCAGTCGATGATTTTCTTTCAGACGTTGAAACGGAAGGCAACAAGATGCTGAGCACCGGCTGATATGTACCAGCCGATACGGATAGGAGGAAGGCAGACATGTTCATATCCGATATTAGAATCTTGATCGTCGAAGACTCCAAGACGGACGTCACGATCATCAAAAGCATTCTGGCAGATTACAGCTGCCTCGTCGCCCAAAATGGGGCTGAGGCAATGCAACTTATCAGGGAAAATCCGGACATCAGCATTGCCCTTCTCGACCTCAACATGCCTGTCATGGATGGCTTTGAGGTCCTGAAGCAGGTCTATTCCGACCCAAAGCTCAATTACTTGAATGTGATAATCCTCACCAACAGTGACGAGGTAGAAAGCGAAATCAGGGGTCTGGAATTAGGCGCTGTGGACTATATCCGCAAACCGCTCAATATTCAGTCGCTTAGGAAGAGGATTGAGGTCCATTCCAAGCTCCAGCGGGCGCGCAGAGAACTGGAAAGGTATAACGCCGATCTTGAGGAAGCCGTGGCCCTTCGTACGGTTGAACTTGTCGCAACGCGCGATTTAACGATACACGCGCTTATCAGCCTTCTGGAGGTGCGCGACATAGAATCTTCGAACCACACCAAGAGGACTCAGTTCATGATGCAGGCCCTATGCGAGCATCTGCGCAAGAGTGAGAAATATAAGAGCATACTGACGGACGAATACATAGCTCTTCTTTGCAGCACGGCGCCTCTGCACGACATTGGCAAGGTCGGAGTACCAGACGATATTCTGACCAAACCTGGCAGGCTCACAGCGGAAGAATTTGATGTTATGAAAAAGCATGTTGACTATGGTGTGAACTCGCTTGAGCTGCCAGAGTACAAATCCTTTTCCTCTCCGTTCATCGTCACAGCCACCGAAATGATCGCAGCGCATCACGAAAAGTTTGATGGAACTGGTTATCCCCAGGGGCTAAGGGGGGAGGAGATACCGCTTCCGGGCAGGCTGATGGCGATCATTGATGTGTTCGATGCTCTGGTCAACAAAAGGGTTTATAAGCCGGCTTTCTCGCAGGAGGAGGCATTGAAGATAATTGCAGAAGGACGCGGAACTCATTTCGACCCTGAGATCACAGACGCTTTCTTTGAAATTAAAGACGAAATTCAAGAGATAACCGGCAGATACCAGGCCGAATCCACGGAGGAACAGCAGATATGAAAAAGCGAACGATTTCTTTCTTCCTTCTGCTTTTGGTTGTCCTCCTGCTTTGCGTTCCCAGTAGCTTCTGCTTTGCTGAAGAGCCTGCAACGGTTTCTTTAACGCCAGAGGAACAACAGTTCATAGAGGATCATCCGATCATTAAGCTCGGAGTTGATCCTGCCTTCATCCCTTACGAGTTTTTGGACAATGACGGTAAATACAAGGGCATCGCCGCGGACTATATCGACCTGATCTGTAAAAAGACGGGACTGAACATGGTCGTCACCAGCGGGCTTACCTGGACTCAGGCATATGAACAGGCGGTTAACAAGACACTGGATGTGCTGCCCTGCGTCGTAAAGACCGAGGAGCGGTTGAAGTATTTTTCGTTTTCCGACCCGTATATTTCTTTCCAGCGCGTTGTATTCGTCAGGAAGGACAACAGGGACATCAAATCCTTTGCCGACCTGGCGGGGAAAAGCGTGGCTGTCCAAAAGAACAGCTCACACAACAGCTTCCTGAAGGAATACCACGATATCTCACTCAGCCTCTACCCAACCGTAAATGAGGCACTCGAAGCGGTTTCGGAGGGCAAGGAGGTTGCCTTTGTCGGCAACCTTGCAACGACAGATTACCAAATTGAGTCTGCCGGAATAACAAACCTCAAATATGTGAACATTGAGATTGATAATGACCAGCAGGTCTATTTTGCAGTCAGGAACGACTGGCCCCAGCTCGTCAGCATCATTAACAAGGGGCTTGCCTCTATAACCGAGGAGGAAAAAATCACGATTCATGACCGCTGGCTGGGCGTTGAAAATGAGGTCGACTATTCGAAGGTCTGGAAAGTCGGTGGTATGATTGGCGGCGCTACCCTATTTATTCTTGTAATTTCAGCGTTCTGGATTATCCGCCTCAGAAAAGAGGTTGAGTTTAGAAAGCAGGTTCAGAATGAACTGCATCTTGCAAAGGAGAATGCCGAAACAGCAAATCAGGCAAAATCTGCGTTTCTTGCGAGGATGTCCCATGAGATAAGAACGCCTTTAAATGCCATCACCGGTTTCGCCTATCTTGCTAAGAAGTCCGACAATTCCTCGGCACAGCTGCTCTATCTTGACAAGATTACGGATGCGTCGAGGAGTATGCTCGGCATTATAAACGACATACTCGACTTCTCAAGAATGGAAGCCGGGAAGATAAGCATTGAACGCATTTCATTCGACCTAGACAAGGTTGTGCAGCAGGTTATAAGCACAAATTACATTAGGATCGAGGAAAAGGGTCTTAGCTTTTACATGGATAAGGACCCGGGTATCCCCTCTTTCTTCTGGGGCGATCCCACGCGAATAGAGCAGGTTTTAACAAACCTTATAAGCAACGCCGTCAAATTCACTTCCAAAGGTTCGGTCAGACTATCTGTTGACCTCATGAGGAAAGAGGGCCAGTTATTCGACCTTGAATTCAGTGCGGTCGATACCGGTATCGGTATGTCTGAGGAGCAGATTGCACAGCTCTTCAAGCCTTTTGAGCAGGCCGATTCGAGTATTAGTAGACGCTTCGGTGGCAGTGGTCTTGGGCTTTCGATCGTAAAGAACCTTGTCGAGCTTATGGGAGGCAGCGTTTCCGTCGTAAGCGAGGTTGGCAAGGGATCAACCTTCAAGGTAAGGCTAAGACTGGAGGTCGATCAGGACAAGGAAAATGAGACCATGGCCAAGTCTCTAGGATCGATGTTCAAAAACATCCGCGCATTGCTGATCGACAACGACGCGACCAACAGCTATCTCATCAAAAAATATCTCACGTCGTTTGGCATTGATATTAACGTGACATCTTCCGAGGAGGAAGCCGTCGCGCTCATCGAAAAAGCGGCGAGAGGAAACGAAATCACCTATAATCTCATCATCATCGACTATGCTACGCCCAAAGGCGGAGGCATTGAGTGCTGGAAAAGGCTTGAAGCTCTGCCGCTTTATCGTGAGGACCCCAAATCAATCCTTCTGATTCCGTTCAATGGTCAGGATTTATTCGACAGGCTTGGTCAGGCAGGGATTGATCTCGGCGTCACCATTCCCATCATTCCTTCTGTCATGTACGATGGTATCATCGAGATATTCAGGTCCAGAGTGCTGGATCATCATGCTCCTGCATCCGCTCAGGAAAGCAGTAAAGTTTCCCACCCCTATTGTGTTCTCCTTGTCGAAGATAATAAGACAAACCAGTTTATTGCAAAAACGATACTTGAACAGGCTGGTTTCCTGGTATTGGTCGCCGAAAACGGTCAGGAGGGTTATGATATCTTTGTCCTTCAAAGAGACATGATTGACATCGTCCTTATGGACCTTCACATGCCGGTCATGAGTGGATACGATTCAGCGACGCTGATCAGAAAGCTCGACACCGAAATTCCGATTGTGGCCATGACAGCGGATGCGATTACCGGGGTGGAAGAACATTGCAGCAGCATTGGAATCCATCACTTTGTGAGCAAGCCCTTCGATCCTGACAGATTCCTTTCAGACATCGTTACGATTGTAACATCATCCGGCAGAATTCCAAAAGCTTTGCAGAGCGGAACTGCGGAGGGAAAGGCTCCCGAAGCGACTGTGAGGGAGCTGCCAGCAACAGAGGAATTTCGCAAGCCTGAATCGGATGAGTTTTTCAGTGAGGAGGACGGGCTCAAGCTCTTGGGCGGCAATGTCGCGCTTTACCACATGGTGCTCAGGGAGTATCACACAGAAAATATCGGTTTGATTGAGGAGATCTCCTCGCAGATTGAGAGTGGCAGTCTTTCGGAGGCCGCAAAGACTGTACATAAAATCAAGGGTAGCTCGGGCAATATCGGGGCCAAAAGTCTTTATACGGTTGCGTCAAAGCTGCAGAAGGCACTGGAAAGCGGTAGTCCTGAAGCAGGAGAGCTTTTCAAGGAATTCAAGCAGACATTCGAACAGGTAATGCTTTATATCTCAAAACTGGGGTGAAAAAACGAGCGTCAAAGGCAGTGACTACCCATCTTTGGGTAGACGTCAAGCCTAAGGGCGAACATTCCAAGAGGAAGAAGATAATGTAGGTGTGCGTAGCGCTATTTGAGCCGCCCCCGTCAGGGGGATAGTGAAAAAATATAAAGTCTTTCCGGACAGCAGTGAATTACTGCTGTCCGTATTTATGCGGCTGAAGCCATTTAATACTTCACCAATACAAGACTCACCCGAACACATACGGCTTATTTTTGTCAGCGGTCTTTTCGGTTGTGTGATAAACCGCGAATAATGGATAAGCCAAAACCACTCGTCCTTTATAGGGCGAGTGGCTTTCTTTATATTATTGTATTACAAGTTTTATTATTGTGCTAGTGCCAGACCATTTCCCCATGGGTGCGGTTGATGTCGGGGTCATAATAATCCGCTTTCTGTACGGCTGTTTTGCAGCTATCTGGCACCAGAATCCTCGGAACGCCGCCAAAGTACGTAAAAGCATTCACATGAGCGGTGATTCAGGAATGGCTTTCCATGGCTCGGAACGGCTCCACATACAGGCATGTGCTGGCCGGCAGGGCTGCCACGAAGAAGTATGCTTTCTTCAGAACTGTGTGTCCTTGAGCCCGTCCGGGTGGGCTGTCTTGTGCTCATCCCAAAGCAGCGTCAGCGTCCAGGTCCGGCTCGGAATGTTTTTCTTCGCCGATCCCGTCCTTTGGCCGATACATGGCCGAGCCCCAGCTCATCATGTAGTCTGAGTATTTCTTTTGCCTGTTCCACGTCGGTCCTCCCCATGATCGCCGTGCCTCTCGGTATTTCTATAACGAGAGTTTAATTCCTCCAACTTCTCGCGGCAAGCGTCCCAGCGCGGTGTTCAAGTTTGCCGTTCTCGTGTTCAAGCGTTTTCGCTTTTATGTTCAAATCCTCCGGATTGGGTGTTAAGTGTTTCCGAAATATGCAATTCTATCAGGGTTTCAATGGTGTTTCTATGCCTTCTTCAAATATGACCACCAGATCTCACAACGCTAATTTTTCCAACCTTCATCAGCCAGATACACGTCCAGTTCCTGATGTTGGCAGTTCCACCGCAATTCGCCCTGATCCAGAAAAAGAAAGCGGTCACATAGGTCTTCCACAAATAAAAGATCGTGCGTTGTAATCAAACAGCTTTGCTTCAGGTTACGCAGACATTCGGCGAGGCGTTTTGCCGCGTTCAGGTCCAGAAACGAGGTGGGCTCGTCCAGTAGAAGCAGGGACGGGCGCATCACCAGCACGCCTGCCAGGGCGGCCAGACGCTTTTCTCCGCCGGAGAGTTTGTGGACCATTCTATTTTTCAGCGCGGAGATCCCCAGAGCATCCAGTATCTCATCTGCCCGCTGTGCAATTTCCACCTCAGAAACACCGTAGTTGCGGGGCCCGAAGGCAATATCCTGAAAGACTGTGGGCATAAACAGCTGATCGTCCGGATTCTGAAAAACAACGCCGATTTTTTGGCGGATCTGCGGGAGATTTGTCCTGTCCAGCTGCAGCTCATCTACCTGCACAGTTCCCTCCGCGGCGGGCAAAATACCCACCAGTGAAAGAAGAAGCGTGGACTTTCCGGCACCGTTGGCCCCAAGTAAAGCCACCCGCTCTCCGTCCTGAATGGAAAAGGAGACATCCCGCAGCGCACAGGGTTCTTCCGCGGGATTGTATTTTACAGAAAGATGTTGAACGCTCAGCATGGCAAGCTCCTTGTCAGACCAGCCCGCCCAGCAGCAGACTGAGATTAAAAAACCGCATCAGAAGAAAAAAAGCGGCTACGCCCCCCGCCGTCAGGATGTCCTTTGCGGCGGCGGGGGTTTGACTTCTCACATGATAGGTGCCGTCATAACCGCGGCATTTCATGGCGCAGTAAATCCGGCTGGCCTGGTCGTAGCTGCGTAAAAGCAGCTGCCCCAGAAAGAATCCCATGTCCCGCATCTGAATGCCTCTCCTGCTGCATGAGCGCAGCTGGTAGGCGGTGTACATCTGCTGTGCCTGCTGAATCAATACAGAGATATAGCGGTAGGTCAGCGTCAGCTGAAGACAGAAAATTTTTGGGACATGCAGCTCAATAAGCTGTGCAGTCAGAGCCGTCATGGAGGTGGTGGAGACCAGAAGCAGCACGGCGGATACGCATAAAAAGGCCTTTATCAAAATGGAAAGACACGACAGCAGCCCGCCGCTGACCGGAATTGGACCCAGAAAATAAAGCGCTCTTCGATCCAAAAGCAGGTTGGACAGCGCGGTAAAAACCACGAAGGGGGCAGCCACCGCGATGCGCTGCAACAGGGTTTTCCAGGGAGTACCTGAGAGCGCCATTGCCAGGATGGGATAGGCGGCAAAGGGGACCAGTGCGCTGAGAGACCGGGAGGGAAAGGAAATAACACACACCGCGTAAACCACCGTGATCGTCAGCTTCGCGC